>NZ_CP097484.1:3712500-4340000 GCF_023546765.1 Methylobacterium tardum | reverse complement strand
GCGCGTTCGGCTGCGCGCCGCGCGCGCCTTACCGCGAAGTCATCCGGCCGCGAGCGTCCTGTAATCGGCAGTGGGTGATCGTCCCTATGCCAACGATCTGAGCGCCGGATCGCGTGGACGAAGCCGCCGGCGGACCTCGTGCCCTCCGAGGATCCTGAGGCGCCGCTTCGGAACGGGCCGGGAGCCCCCTCCCGCGGCCCCGGCCCGTTCAGGAGGCGACAGGGGAGGGGAGTGGCTTGACCATGTTGACCGAGACACGTTCCCCCGACTCGCGCGCCGCGCTATGGACCGGTTCCATGCGACTGCTCATCATCGAGGACGACCGGGAGGCGGCCGCCTATCTGGTGAAGGCGTTCCGCGAGACCGGGCACGTCGCCGACAGCGCGCATGACGGCCTCGACGGATACGCACTGGCGCGCGAAGGCGACTATGACGTGCTCATCGTCGACCGGATGTTGCCGAAACTCGACGGTCTCTCGCTGATCCGCTCGCTTCGCGAGCAGAAGGTGGCGACGCCCGCCCTGATCCTGTCGGCGCTGGGGCAGGTCGGCGACCGGGTGAAGGGCCTGCGCGCCGGCGGCGACGATTACCTGCCGAAACCCTATGCGTTCTCCGAGCTGCTCGCCCGGACCGAGGCCCTGGCCCGGCGGCAGGTCGGCTCGGGCGCCGCTGAAGAGACGCGCTACCGGATCGGCGATCTGGAACTCGACCGGCTGTCGCATCGCGTGACTCGCGCCGGCCGGGAGATCCCGTTGCAGCCGCGGGAATTCCGGCTTCTCGAATATCTAATGCGGCATGCCGGCCAGGTGGTGACGCGCACCATGCTGCTCGAACACGTCTGGGACTACCACTTCGACCCGCAGACCAACGTGATTGACGTCCACGTTTCGCGCCTGCGCGGCAAGCTCGACAAGGGCTTCCCGTCGCCGATCATCCACACGGTGCGGGGAGCCGGCTACGTGCTGCGCGTCGACGAGGGCGGCCCCGGGTGACCGGGTACCCGGCCGGCGAGCCCCTCGCGCCCGAGACCAGCGGCGCGCGCTTCCAGAAGCTGTTCCGCACGACCGCGTTCAAGCTGTCGCTCGCCTACCTCGCGATCTTCGCGCTCTGCGCCTTCCTGGCGCTCGGCTACGTCGCGTGGAATGCCCGGGCAGTGCTCGGCGACCAGATCGTCTCGACCATCGATGCCGAGATCAACGGCCTGTCGGAACAGTACAATGCCGGCGGCCTGCGCCGGCTGATCTCCGTGGTGGAGCGGCGCTCGCGCGAGCCGGGTGCCTCCCTCTACCTCGTGACCACGGCCGGCGGTGACCACGTCGTCGGCAATGTCGGCTACGTCCCGGCCGCGGTACTGGCGACGCCCGGCCAGAGCGAGACGCGCTACGGCCGCAACGATTCGGATGCCGAGGCGCACCGGGCGATCGTGCGGGTCTTCACCCTGCCGGGCGGATTCCGGCTCCTCGTCGGGCGCGACACCGAAGAGCGCGACCGGCTGCGCGCGGTGATCGGGCGCGCCTTCGTCACCTCGCTCGCCGCCGTCGTGCTCCTCGGGGTGATCGGCGGCTGGCTCGCGGCCAGCCGGGTCCTGCGCCGGGTCGATGCCATGACCCAGACCACCCGGGCGATCATGGCGGGCGATCTCGACGGCCGGCTGCACGTGGCCGGCAACGGCGACGAGCTCGACCGCCTCGCCTCAAGCCTCAACCAGATGCTGGAGCGCATCGGCGAGCTGATGCGCGGTATGCGCGAGGTGTCCGACAACATCGCCCACGATCTGAAGACGCCGCTGACCCGCCTGCGCAACCGGGCCGACGAGGCCCTGCGCCGCGCCTCATCGCCGGAGGAGCTGCGCGCGGCGCTCGAGGCCGTCATCGAGGAGGGCGACGGCCTGATCCGAGTGTTCAACGCCCTCCTGATGATCGCCCGGCTGGAGGCCGGCAGCGCCCGGGAAATTCTGGTGCCGCTGGATCTCGGACAGGCGGTGCGGGGCGTCGGCGACTTGTACGAGGCGCTCGCTGAGGATCAGGGGCTCGTCCTTGACGTGCGCACGGAGGAGGGCCTGACGATCGCCGGCAACCGCGAGCTGATCGGGCAGGCTCTGGCCAATCTCGTCGACAACGCCCTGAAATACGGAGCCGCCTCGGACGGCACGGCGGCGCGCGTCACCCTCGAAGCATGGCGTGCGGGCGAGACCGTCCGCCTCGCTGTCTCCGACCCCGGGCCGGGTATCCCGGAGGCGGAGCGCGCCCGCGTGCTCGATCGCTTCGTGCGGCTGGAGGACGCCCGCACGCGGCCCGGATTCGGGCTCGGCCTCAGCCTCGTCAACGCCGTCGTCCGCCTGCACCAGGGGACGCTGCGCCTCTCCGACAACGCGCCGGGTCTGCGGGTGGAGATCAGCTTCCCGGCCGAGACGGGCGCGGGGGGCGAGACCGGTGACATCGGGTACGCACCGCCATCGGACGGCCCTGTGCCGGTGGCGCCCTCACGCGCTAGGTAGGTCTTCGACCCGGCTTTCCGCGGCCGCCGCACCGGATCGGCCGTGCGTCCCAGGAGGCTCCATGACCCTCAAGACCAAGACCGCCCTCGTCACCGGCTCCACCAGCGGGATCGGCCTCGCCATCGCCCGCGCGCTCGCGGCGGAGGGCGCCAACGTCGTGCTGAACGGCTTCGGAGACGCGAACGCCATCGAGGACGCGCGCGCGGGGATCGAGAGCGCCTACGGAGTCAAGGCCCACTACTCGGCTGCCGACATGACCAAGCCGGAGGCGATCACCGCCATGGTGCGGGAGGCGGAAGAGGCGTTCGGATCCGTCGACGTGCTGGTCAACAATGCCGGCATCCAGTTCGTCTCACCGATCGAGGAGTTTCCGGCGGAGAAGTGGGAGCAGATCATCGCGATCAACCTGTCCTCGGCGTTCCACGCGATGCACGCGGCCATTCCCGGGATGAAGGCGCGCGGCTGGGGCCGGATCATCAACACGGCCTCGGCGCACTCGCTGGTCGCCTCGCCGTTCAAGTCGGCCTATGTGGCGGCCAAGCACGGGATCGCGGGCCTCAGCAAGGCGGCGGCACTGGAGCTCGCACCCCACAGGATCACGGTGAACTGCATCTCGCCGGGCTATGTGTGGACGCCGCTCGTGGAGGCGCAGATCCCCGACACCATGAAGGCCCGCGGCCTGACCAAGGAGCAGGTGATCGAGGACGTGCTACTGAAGGCGCAGCCGACCAAGGAATTCGTCACGGTCGATCAGGTCGCCGCGCTCGCGGTGTTTCTGTGCTCCGACGCGGCGAGCCAGATCACCGGCGCCAATATCAGCATGGATGGCGGCTGGACGGCGCAGTAGCTGGTTATCTGGGTTCGATCCGATTGATCGCGGCGCGGTCGCGAGACGTCCTGGAGCAGCCCCGCCCGGTGACGGGCGGGGCCATCCATCTTCAGCGGCGGCCGTGGACCAGCAGGGCCAGGCCGTAGCCGACGGCGCCCGCGATCAGCAGCGCGACCAGAGGATTCTCCTCCACCCGGGCGCCGACGGCGGCGCGCCCGTCACGCAGGTAGGAGCCGCTTCGGCCGTAGGCGTCGCCCGCCACGTCGCCGGCGCGATCATAGGCATCGCTCGCGTAGTCGCTCGCCCGGTCGGCGAGGTCGCGCGCCTTGTCCTTCACCTGCCCGTAGACATTCTGGGCTTGACCCTGAGCCTCGCGGAAGCGTCCCTCGACCGAGTCGCGGTTCGAGCCCACGAAATCGCCGGCCGCCCCCTGAACCTTGCCGGCAGCCTCCTTGGCGCCGCCGACGATCCGATCCGTATCAACCATGGTACTCTCCTGGACGTGAGCACGGCGCCGCGACAGGGGCGCCGCTCGTTACGCCGTCGTCCACCGAACGCGCGAGATGGCGTTTGTGCCCCCGGCCGATGCGAATTTGTGCGCCTCGACCCGGCGCCACGGAGGGGACGTGCCGCGAAACCCGTCAGAGGCCGATCAGCTCGGCAATGGCGGCCGCGCCCGCGGCCGGGGAGGTCTCGCCCCGGGCGACGCCCGCCTCCGCCTCGGCGGTGCGGCGTCGGATCTCGGGCGAGCCGACGAGGCGCTGGTGCAGGCGCTCGTCTACCAGCGCCCACATCCACTTCACGTCCTGCGTCCGGCGCTTCGCCTGGATCTCGCCGGTGGCGGTGAGCTTCTCCCGGTGATCGGCGATTTTCGCCCACAGGGCGTCGAGCCGCAGGTTGTGGAAGCCCGAGATCGTCACCACCGGCGGCGACCAGGTCGCGGAGGCCGGCGTCAGGATGTGCAGGGCCGCCCGGTATTCCGAGGCGGCGGCGTTGGCCCGCTGCTCGGCCTCGCCGCTGTCGGCCTTGTTGACCGCGATCATGTCGGCGAGTTCCAGGATTCCCTTCTTGATGCCCTGCAGCTCGTCGCCGGCCCCGGGCAGCATCAGCACGAGGAAGAAGTCCGTCAGGTCGGCAACCGCCGTCTCCGACTGGCCGACCCCCACCGTCTCGACCAAGATCACGTCGAATCCCGCAGCCTCGCACAGCAGCATCGTCTCGCGGGTCTTCGCCGCGACGCCGCCCAGGGTGCCGGATGACGGGGAGGGGCGGATGAACGCGCGCGGGTCGTGGGCGAGCCGCGCCATCCGGGTCTTGTCGCCCAGGATCGAGCCGCCGGTGCGCGAGGAGGACGGGTCGACCGCCAGCACCGCCACCTTGTGGCCGGCCTCGGTGAGGTTCGAGCCGAGGGCATCGATGGTGGTCGATTTGCCGACGCCGGGCACGCCGGTGATCCCGACCCGGATCGCCCGCCCGGTCTCCGGCAGAACGGAGTCGATGAGATCCGACGCGAGCGCCCGGTGATCGGCGCGCTTCGACTCGGCCAGCGTGATGGCCCGGGCCAGGGCGGCGCGGTCACCGCGCAGCAGGCGCTCGCGCAGGCTCTCGATGTCGATGGATGGCGTCATGGTCTCTTCATGGCGGCGCCAACGGCCGCCGTCGAGAGGGCGTGCCGTCGGGGCGGGGGACGGATCGGCTGTGGTCCGCACGCCACAAGCGCGGCCTTACCCGCTGTTCACACCGGTGTGCGGCGATCATGCCCCGCCATGGTCACGATCCTGGGCGACGGAGAACGCCCCGCCCGAGCGCACCCGGATCATGCCGAGCCATATCGTCTCACGCCGCATTCTTCTCCGGTTCGGTGCCCTCGCGGGCGCCGCGGGTCTCGCGCCGTTGCTCGGCGCCTGCGTCACGGACGACCTCGGAACCGGAGCCGGGCTGCCCGAGAAGCAGTCGGCGCTCGATGTCATGCCGGTGCTGCTGGTGGCGACCACCCGCAAGCCCGTGGGCAACCCGCCGCGCCCACCGTATTTCAGCAGTGATCGCGGACGCGGCCTGAGCTTCGCCGAAGTGCGCCTGTCGCCCCCCGACCGCTCCTTGCTGGGGAAGGTCTCGGCCGTCATCACCGGCGACTGGACCATCGGGGCGGTGCCGAAGACCGAGACGGGCCCGGCCGCCGCCGAAGCCTTCGCGCAGGCCGCCCTGGGCCGCGACGTGCTGATCTACGTCCACGGCTATCGCGAATCGTTCGAGTCGGCCGCCGTCAGCGCCGCCCGGCTCTCGGACGGGATCCGCTTCCGCGGCGTCTCGGGCCTGTTCACGTGGCCGTCGGCGGCCGCGACCCTGGATTACAATTACGATCGCGAGAGCGCCCTGTGGTCGCGCGACGCCTTCGAGGACCTGCTCAAGGCCCTGGCCGCCTCGCCGAGCGGCGGCCGGATCAACATCGTCGCGCACTCGATGGGCACGCTCCTGACCCTGGAGACCCTGCGCATGCTGCGCGCCGAGGCCGGCGAGGCGGCGATGGCGCGCATCGGCGCGGTCGTGCTCGCCGCGCCCGACATCGATTTCGACCTGTTCTCCAACGGCGTCGCCCGGCTGGGACCCGACGTCTCGAAGATCACCGTGATCTCCGCCACCAACGATCGCGCCCTCGAGCTCTCGGCCGCGATCGCGGGCGGCGTCCGGGCCGGCGCCGTCGACCGCGCCAAGCTGGAGGCGCTCGGCGTGCGCGTCGCGGACGCCTCCGATTACGGCGGCGGCCTGATCAACCACGACCTATTCCTCTCGAATCCGGAGGTTCAGGGCGTGGTCAAGCGCGCCATCGCGCGGGGTGCCGGCGTCTGAGGCCCCGGCGGGGTCTCAGCCCATCCGGGTCGTCATGATCTGTGGCGGAAGCGGCTCCTCCGGCGGGAGGGTTGCGACCGCGGGCCTTTCGGTCTGGTCGACTTGGTCGGCCCAGACCCGGAAACCGACGAGCGGATTGGGCCCGAACGTGTGTGTCAGCGGGACGTCCGCGGCGTCGCGGCCGTAGGCCACCATCACCCGCCCGACCCGCGGGCTGTTGTTGCGCGGGTCGAATACGTGCCATCGGCCGCCGAGATAGACCTCCATCCAGGCGGCGAAGTCGCCGGCCGGATGCGGCTCGGGCTCGCCGAGGAAGCTGACATAGCCGGTGCAGTAGCGCGTCGGGATATTGAGGGCGCGGCAGAACGCCACCGCGAGATGCGTGAAGTCCCGGCAGACGCCGCGCCCGCCCGCGTAGGCGTCGACGGCCGTCCGGTCCCGATGCGCGAACTCGTAGCCGAACGCGATATGGCCATGGACGAAGTCGCAGACCGCCTGCACCCGTTCCCAGCCCGGCGTGATCCCGCCGAACAGCTGCCACGCCGTGTCGGCCAGAAGATCTGACTCGCAGTAGCGGCTCGGCAGCAGGAACACGATGGTCTCCGGCGGCAGGGCCTCGACGGCGTGCTGCTCGGCGTCCGGATGCGCCGGATCGGGCTTCCCGTCATCGCGGATCACCGCATCGGTGCCGATGGTGAAGCTGCCAGCCGGCGCGGTCAGGCGGCCGCACAGATTGCCGAAGCCGTCCCGATAGATCTCCACGGGCACGGGCGGCTCGGTGCGGAGCGCGTCGGGTTCCTCGAGGGCATCGGCCCGGGAGGGATGCACGTTGAGCATCACCACCATGGGCACGGGATAGGGAAAGGCGTAGCGCATCTCGCAGCCGAGCCTGATCCGCATGCGCGGGAATTCCTTCCATTGTCCGATGCTGGCCGTCCTGGCCGGACGTGCGGCGCCGAATCGTGCCGCCACCGCAGTGGCGGGCTTGGCGCCCGGCCGCTTCACCCCTACAGCATCCCGGCGCGGCGCCCATGACCGCCGGTCGAAACCCACGGGTTTTCGCCCGGGGCTCGGCGTCGCACCCGCGCGATCCCGTCGACCGGGCGCGCCTGAGGACGGTTACGAGAGGGATGCCGGCCATGTTCACGCTCGAGATCGACGGCACCGCCGTTGCGGTGATCAACAGCGACGAGGCGTCCGCCAAGGACCTGTTCACCTGTGAAGGTTTCAAGGAGGACATCCGGACCATGACGAGCGAGGGCAAGCCGCTCTGGAACGGCACCTCCGCGCTCAAGGTCCGGGCGGCCACCGAGGACGAGATCGAGATCTTCGAGGACGCCCTGGCGGAAGATGACGGGGAGGGAGAGTTCACCGACGACGCCCGCCACGCCGACGCCGATTCGGACGACGAGGACGAGGCCGACATCGTCTTCCTGGTGGATATCGATGAGGACGAAGACGAGGACGAAGCCGACGCCTGAGCGCGGCTGAACCCAAGAGCCTCCCGGGTGGTTTCCGATCGGATTTGGACATCACGACCGGGAGGACGGCATGGCTGACAGCAGGCGGATCGTCGACGCGCTGGTGCGCGCGCGGCGCGGCGGGCTGGCTACGGGCGCGGCCCTCGGCGGCCTCGCGCTGATCGGCGGCCTCGCCTTCCGGGCCCTGCGCGGGACGGCGCCGCCCGAGACCGGCGGGCCCGATTTCACGAGTGTCGATGAGGACGAGGCCCGGCTGATGCTGCGGGCCATGGTGGCGGCGACCACGGCGGACGGCATGGTCGACGCCGCGGAGCGCAAGCGTCTCGACGCCGCCGTGGCCGAGGCGGGCCTCGATGCCGACGGTCGGTCTTGGCTGGAGCGCGAGCTCGCGAGCCCGGCCGACCTCGACGAGATCGCCGACCGCGTCGCGGGACCGGATGCCGCGGCGCGGATCTACGCGGCGGCCCGGCTCGCGATCGATCCCGACACGATCCAGGAGCGACAGTTCCTGAAGATGCTCGCCGAGGCCCTGGACCTTCCCGCAGAGGCCGCCGCCCGGGTCGAACGCGACATCGCGGCCTGACGGCGAGCCGTTCAGCCGGCCGCCCTCCCACGGCGGCCGGGCTTTGTGCTAGGCATACAAGTCGTGATGTGGTCCGGCCGGACTGTCCGCGGGGAGACGGAATATTCCATGCCAGGTCTGTCAGTGCCCGCGCTGGGGCGCGCCCGCCGGATCGCCGGCGCGCTGGTCGCCGCCATGCTGATTGCCGGTGGACCCGCCTCCGCGGCTGATCCCGCTCCGGGGCCGCTCACGATCGCCGAGCAGGGCAGCTTCTTCGTCGGCGGCCGCGACGTCCAGTCGGACACGCTCTCGACGCTGCCGGCCTACGCGCCCTCGGGCACGATCAGCGTCGATCAGATCTATGTCCGCTATCAGATCCCGGTGAGCGCCGGCCGGCCGCCGCTGGTCCTGATCCACGGGTGCTGCCTCACCGGCAAGACCTGGGAGACGACGCCGGACGGGCGCATGGGCTGGGACGAGTTCTTCGTCCGCCACGGCTTTCCCACCTACGTGATCGATCAGGCGTGGCGTGGGCGCTCGGCGGCGAGCCCGGCGCAGATCAATGCCGTCAAGGCGGGCCGGGCCGATCCGAATTCCCTGCCCGCCGTCTTCTCGGCCGGGCGCGAACCGGCCTGGGCGATCTTCCGGTTCGGTCCGGAATACCCGAAGGTGTTCCCGGACATGCAATTCCCCCTGGAGGCCCAGGGCGAGTTCTGGAAGCAGATGGTGCCCGACTGGTCGGCGTCGCTGCCGGTGCCGAACCCGACCGTGCCGGCCCTGTCGGACCTCGCCAAGCGCCTCAAGGGCGCGGTGCTGATCTCGCACTCGCAGTCGGGGATCTACCCGTTCCAGACCGCCGCCCTCGACCGCTCCGGGATCCGCGCCATCGTGGCCATCGAGCCTGCGGCGTGCCCGGACCCGGCCAAGGACGACCTGTCCCCCTACAAGGATCTGCCGATCCTCGTGCTGTTCGGCGACTACGTCGATGCCTCGCCCCGCTGGGCGCCCCGGCTCAAGCAGTGCCGCGGCTTCGTGGCTGCGGCGAACGCGGCCGGTGGCCGGGCCGAGCTGATCCTGCTGCCGGAGATCGGCATCCACGGCAATTCGCACATGCTGATGCAGGACAAGAACAGCCTGGACATCGCAGACTGGCTGTCCGGCTGGATCGACAAGCGCGCGCCGGGCAAGTCGTGAGGCGCGCAAACCGGGCGCGACGGGCCGCGCTGATCGCACCGGTGTCCATCTGAAAGCTTCGGTCGACGCATTCCGCGCCGTCATCACGAGCGAAGCGAGGTGACCCAGGGTAGCGCGACGTCGCGAGGCGTGGCGCCGCCTGGATTGCTTCGCTGCGCTCGCAAGGACGGCCGCGTCGACATCGTGAGCCTGGAGGAGTCTTCACGCCCCTCTGCCGAGGTCGTGACGCGGTGTCCTCTCAGCCCGGCTTGCGCTCGCTGAGGAACGTGCCCATCCGCTCCAGCGCGCGGCGGATGTTCTCCGCCGAGTTGGCGTAGGACAGGCGGATATAGCCCTCGCCGTGGATTCCGAAATCCGGGCCGCCGATCACCGCGACGCCCGCCTCCTCCAGCAGGGTCGAGGCCAGGGCCTTCGCCTTCCAGCCGGTCCGGGAGATGTTCGGGAAGGCGTAGAACGCGCCCTTCGGGGCGATGCAGGACACGTCCGGCAGGCTGTTCAGGCCGTCCACCACGATCGCCCGGCGCCGGTCGAACGCGGCGACCATCTCGGCCACACAATCCTGCGGGCCATCGAGCGCGGCGATCCCGGCCCACTGCGTCGCCGCGTTCACGCAGGAATGCGCGTTGACCGCAAGCTTGCGCGCGGCGTCGTAGAGCGGCTTCGGCCAGACCGACCAGCCGAGCCGCCAGCCGGTCATCGCGTAGGTCTTCGACGCCCCGTCGAGATAGACCAGCCGGTCGCGGATCTCGGGATATTTCAGAAGCGAGTGATGCTGCTCGCCGTCATACGTCATCGTGCCGTAGATCTCGTCCGACAGCACCGCCACGTCGGGGTGCTCGGTCAGACCCTTCACCAGGGCGTCGATCTCGGCCTTCGGGGTCACGCCGCCGGTGGGGTTGGCAGGCGAGTTGACGATCAGCAGGCGGGTCTTCGGCGTGATCAGCGCCAGGGTCTCGGCCGCCGAGAATGCGAAGCCGTTCTCCTCGCGGATCGGCACCGGGACCGGCGTCGCGCCGGTGAACTCGATCATCGAGCGGTAGATCGGGAATCCGGGGTCCGGATAGAGGATCTCGGTCCCGGGCGCGCCGAACATCAGGATCGCCATGAACATGGTGACCTTGCCGCCCGGCACGATCATCACGGAATCCGGCGAGACCTCGACGCTGTGGCGGCGGTGGATGTCGCGGGCCACGGCCTCGCGCAAGCCCGGAATGCCCACCGCCGGCGTGTAGCCGTGATGGCCGTCGCGCAGGGCCTTGATGCCGGCCTCGACCACGTGGGCGGGGGTCGGCATGTCCGGCTGGCCGATGCCGAGATTGATCACGTCGCGGCCCTGGGACGCCAGGGCCTGGGCGCGGGCGAGCACCGCGAAGGCATTCTCCTCGCCGATGCGCGAGAAGGCCGGGACCACGTGCAGCATCGCGCCCTCCGGGCCGAGTCGGATCAGTGCTTGGCGCGCTCGGACAGCTTCATCGCGCCGAACGACATCGCCACCGCGATCGCGCCCAGGATCACGAAGGTCTTCACCGACGCGTAGAACAGGTCCGGATTGATGCCCTCATCCGTGTAGAGCACGAGGCCGATCGCGGCGAGCGGCAGGGACAGCAGGATGAAGAGGGGGACGAGCGGGTTCATGTTCGACACTCAGATCCGGCACGCGGTCATCCGCGGCTCATAGGCAGCGCGCCTGCATATCACCCCGCCGCGCAGCTTGGGACCCCACAGGCTGCAGTTTTTCTCCAGACCGGCCGGACGCAAACAGATACGCAAGCATTTAGCCCGATATTGCCTCTGCGAGAGGACAAAACCGTATGGCTCGGACGTCGGTTACTTCAAATGGGATGGGGCGCGAAGCGTCCCCGGTTGACCTTCTCGCCCTCCATATCGGCAAGCTCCTGCGTCATCCTGCCTACCGGCGCGCGAGCATCGTCAGTCCGCTGCTGCTGCGCCATCTGCCGCACGGGTCCGGCTACGACTGGAACGGCGAGGCGGCCCTGCGCGAGCGTCTTCGCCACGCCGCCCTCGATCAGGCGAGCCTCGACCACCTCCTCCGGAACGTGCAGGCCGAGTGTCAGCGCCTGCGTCAGCCAACCGAGCGCTGAGCCCGCTCACGCCGGGACCCGGACGGTGGCGCGCAGGCCGCCCAGCGGGCTGTCCTGCAGGGTGATGTCGCCGCCATGGGCCCGGGCGATGTCCCGGGCGATGGCCAAGCCGAGGCCGGACCCACCGGCATCCTGGCGGGCATCGTCGAGCCGCACGAACGGCTTGAACACCGCCTCGCGGCTCTCGGGCGGGATGCCCGGCCCGTCATCGCCGATCGAGACGAAGAAGGCGCGGGCCTCCAGGCGTCCGGAGATCGCCACCGTCTCGGCATAGCGGGCCGCGTTGGCCGCGAGGTTGAACAGGCAGCGCCGGAAGGCGCCCGGCCGCACGGTGATCTCCGGCGCGCCGACGAGGTCCACCGCCGAGACGTGCGCGCCGAGCCGCTCCACGTCGCTCCGCAGATCCTCCAGCAGGGCGCGCATGTCCGTGGGCGTCGCGGGTTCGGCCGAATCGCCGCGCGCGAACGCGAGGTAGCCCTCCAGCATCCGGCTCATCTCGTCGACGTCACGGCTCAGATCCTCGATCTCGCTGGTCTGCTCGACCAGCGCCAGGGAGAGGCGGAACCGCGTCAGGATGGTGCGCAGGTCGTGGCTGACGCCGTTGAGCATCGTGGTGCGCTGCTCCATCGCCCGCTCGATGCGCCGCTTCATCTCGATGAAGGCGTGGCCTGCCTGACGCACCTCGCGGGCGCCGCGCGGCCGGAACTCGATCTCCCGGCCCTTGCCGAACCCCTCCGCCACGGCGGCGAGCCGCAGGATCGGCTTGATCTGGTTGCGCAGGAACAGGATCGCCACGCCGAGCAGGACCAGCGAGGAGCCGATCATCCAGACCAGAAAGATGTGCGAGTTCGACGCATAGGCCGGCTGCGCCGGGCCGTGATGCGCATCACCCCGTCGGGGATCGCCACCCGGATCTCGATCAGGTTCGAGCGGCCGACCGTGTCGATCCAGAACGGGCGCCGGATCTGGCGCTTGATCTCGTCGGACAGCGCCTCGTCCAGGATCGAGAAGAACGGCCGCGGGCCCGGCGGCGGCAGCTTGGCGCCCTTGAGGATGTCGAGGTCGAGATTCAGCCGCTCGCCCGCGATCCGCGAGAGGGTGTCGGCATCCTTGTCCTGCGGGTAGCTCTCGTAGATGTCGATCAGCGCCGCGACGTCCGCGGTCACGGCCGCGGACAGGCGCTTGGTCACCAGCTGCCAGTGCCGCTCCATGAAGGTGTAGGCGATCACCGATTGGAGCAGGACGACGGGCGCGATGATGATGATCAGCGAGCGGGCGTAGAGGCCCTTCGGTAGCACGTCGCCGATCGCCCGGCTGAGGCGCTTCCAGAGCCGGTGCGGGCCAGAGCGCGGCGGATCCTTTCGCAGAGCGCGCGCGAGGGCGGGATCGGGGGCGTTCATGGGGCTGGGCGCCGGGGCCGGGCCCATCGGGAGAAAGGGGCATCGGTTTCAGCGAAAATTCCACCCCGCGCCCGCATCCTGAGATGCGGCGCAGCCGTCTCGAAGGAGGGCTCCAGCCAGCCGCGCGATCCCTGGCGGGCTCCTTCGAGGCCTCCGCTTCGCTCCGGCACCTCAGGATGAGGGCGTGGGTTGGATGGGCCGAACACGTCTCGGGATACCGCCTGCGCGAAAGGTTGTCCGGACAGAGTATGGCCGCGCGCCGCGTTCCGCCATCGTTCTCTGACACGCGCTTCGGCCGCGAAGGCTTCTTGCACGGCGGCGCCCGGGCCATACCTGAGGGGTGCGGGGGCGCCCGCCGGCCGAAGGTCTTCGAGGCCATGCTCAGCACCGATACCGACATCCTCACCGCCGCCGAGTCCTGGCGGCGCGACGGCCGCGCCGTGGCGCTGGCCACCGTCATCGAGACCTGGGGCTCGGCCCCGCGGCCCGTGGGCAGTCACCTCGTGGTCGACGGCGAGGGCAATTTCCTCGGCTCCGTCTCGGGCGGCTGCGTCGAGGGCGCGGTGATCACCGAGGCGATCGAGGTGATCGAGGCCGGTGCCCCACGCGTCCTCGAATTCGGCGTCGCCGACGAGACCGCGTGGCGGGCCGGTTTGTCCTGCGGCGGCCGGATCCGGGTATTCGTCGAGCGGGTCGACTGATGCGTACCGACCTTCTGGCCGAGCTCAACGCGGAGCGGGCGGCGCGCCGGGCCGCGATCTTGGTCACCGACATCGCCGACGGGGCGCAGCGCCTCGTTCGCGAGGCGGAGATCGCCGCCGACCCGCTCGGCACGGTGCTGGCCAAGCATCTCGCGTCCGGGAAGAGCGGCCTCGCCGAGGCCGACGGCCGAACGCTGTTCCTCACCGTGCAGGTGCCGCCGGTGCGGCTCGTGGTGGTCGGCGCCGTCCACATCTCGCAGGCGATGGCGCCGATGGCGGTGGGGCTCGACCTCGCACTCACGGTGATCGACCCGCGCACGGCCTTCGCGACGCCCGAGCGCTTCCCGGGGATCGAGCTCGTGGCCGAGTGGCCGGACGCTGCGCTCGGGCAGAGCGTGCCCCCGCTCGACCGGTACAGCGCGCTCGCGGCCCTGACTCACGACCCCAAGATCGACGATCCGGCCCTGAAGGCGGCGCTGACGGCCGGGTGCTTCTACGTGGGCGCCCTCGGCTCGCGGAAGACCCATGCGGCCCGCGTCGCGCGGCTCACCGAGGCCGGGTTCTCGCCCGAGCAGATCGGCCGGATCCGGGCGCCGATCGGCCTCCCCCTCGGGGCTGTGAGCCCCGCCGAGATCGCGCTCGCCGTGCTGGCCGAGATTGTGGCGGCCCTGCGCCGCGCCCCCCGTCCGGAGGTCGCGTGAGGTTCGGTCCCGTCCCGGTCGCCGAGGCGGCCGGGCTGATCAGCGCCCATTCCGTCCGGCGCGACGGCATCACCCTGCGCAAGGGGGCGGTGATCGCCTCCGACACGGCGGCGTCCCTGGCGCGCGCCGGCCTGTCGGAGATCGTCGCGGCGACCCTGGAGCCGGGTGATGTCGGGGAAGACGCGGCCGCCGCCCGCCTGGCCACCCATCTCGCGGGTCCGAATCTGCGTGTCGAGCCGCCCTTCACCGGCCGCTGCAACCTCTTCGCCGAGACGGCCGGGGTCCTGACCCTGGATCCTGCGCAGATCGATGCCGTGAACGCGGTGGACGAGGCCGTGACGGTGGCGACGCTGCCGCGCTTCAAGCCGGTCGTCGCCGGCGAGATGGTCGCGACCGTGAAGATTATCCCCTACGCGGTGCCGGGTACGGTACTGGATCGCGCCGGCGCGGCGGCCGCGGGCGGCGTGCTGGCGGTGGCGCCCTATCGCCGGCGGCGTGTGGGCGTGGTCTCGACCCGCCTGCCCAGCCTCAAGGAGACGACCATCGACAAGACCCTCCGGGTGCTGGCCGAGCGCCTCGTCCCTACAGGCGCCGAGATCGTCGCCGAGACCCGGGTGCCGCACGCGGCCGAAGCGGTCGCCGCGGCCCTCGTCGACGCGACCGACCGGGCCGGGGCCGACCTCGTGGTGGTGTTCGGCGCCTCGGCCATCGCCGACCGGCGCGACGTCATCCCGGCCGGGATCAAGGCGGCTGGTGGCCGGGTCGAGCATCTCGGGATGCCGGTCGATCCGGGCAACCTGCTGTTGATCGGCAGCCGGAGCGACGTGCCGGTGATCGGCGCGCCGGGCTGCGCGCGCTCGCCCAAGGAGAACGGCTTCGACTGGATCCTGCACCGCCTGCTGGCCGATCTGCCCGTCACCCGCGCCGACATCGTCGCGCTGGGGGTTGGCGGGCTGCTGATGGAGATCGTCTCGCGCCCGCAGCCGCGCGCCGGCGGCGAGACCGCGGGTGACGAGATGGAACCGGATCCGGCCGCGCATGGCTGAAATCGGTACGGTCCTGCTCGCCGCGGGTCTCGGCAGCCGCTTCGGCCCGGCGCCGAAGCTGCTCGCGCCCCTCGACGGCAAGCCGCTGGTTCGCCACGCGGCCGAGGCCGCCCTGGGCGCCCGGCCGCGCCCGGTTGTCGCCGTGCTGGGTGCGCACGCGGAGGCCGTGCGGGCCGCCCTCGACGGGCTCGACCTGGTCGGCATCGACAACCCGGATTACCGCGCCGGTCTCGCCACCTCGCTGCGGGCCGGGCTCGCGGCTTTGCCGGAGACCTGCTCGGCCGCCGTGGTGGTGCTGGGCGACATGCCGCGCGTCACCGCCGCCCATATCGACCGCCTCGCGGCGGCCTTCGCGGGCGCGCGAGTCGAGCCGGCCGCCGTGGCCCCGGTGCAGGACGGACGGCGCGGCAATCCGGTGCTCCTCAACCTCCGCCGCCTCGGTCCCGAGATCGCCCGCCTCGCCGGCGACCATGGGGCCGGGCCGCTCCTGAAGGGGCGGGCGGACGTGCTGGAGATCCCGGGCGATCCGGGCACCGCCCTCGACATCGACACGCCCGCGGGGCTCGCCGTCCTGCAGGGTGGTCCGGCCTGACCGGTCAGCCCTCGGCCGTGTCGCGCCTGCGCGCCGTCCTGGCCTCGGCCCGGCATCGGTCGGAGCAGTAGCGGACCTCGTCCCAGACGCGCTCCCACTTCTTGCGCCACGCGAATGGCCGACCGCACTGCGCGCAGACCTTTTCCGGCAGGTCGCCCTTGCGGCGCATCGGCGGCATCGTTCCTCCTTCGGGCCTCGGTCCCGCCGGCACTCACCGGCCGGCCGGCTTCGGGTCCACCGATCTGCGGAGGCGGGCATCCAGGAGGCGCGCCAGGCCCAGCATGAGTGCCAGCCCGCCGAGATTGACGGCGATCTGCAGCGGCCATGTGGCGTCGAAGGTGCGGTAGAGGATGCGGCCGATGAGCGCCGCCGTGCAGCCGGCCGCGAAGACCTCCAGCGAATGCCGGCCGCAGGCATCGATCAGCCGGAATTGGCGCCACCGGCTGACGCGCAGCACGGTGGGAGCGCTGAACAGCAGGTAGCTCAGCGCCAGGATGTTGAGCAGGCGCAAGGGGCCGACATGGCTCTTGTCCGGCGGGTCGATCGCCAGCGGCCGCAGGTCCGGCAGGCCCCAATCGGTCCACGATCCCCCCTGAAACAGCGCGAAGACCAAATAGGCCGCGGCTGCGGCCACGGCCCAGCCCCGCCAGGGCAGCAGGCCGTCATGGGCGCGGACGACGAGGGCCAGGGCAGCCCCGATCACGAACAGGAACTGCCACGCGAACGGGTTGAAATACCACCCGTCATCCGCCGTGGCATTCGGCAGGTTCAGCTGGTGATCGAGGTTGGCGGCGAGCCACAGGGTGCCCGACAGGGCCAGGACACCCCAGACGCCGCGCCGCATCCCGAGATAGATCAGCGGGAACAGCGCCAGCAGCAGGATGTAGAGCGGCAGGATGTCGAGGTAGTTCGGCAGCGCGTTCAGCATGAGGCCGCGCAGCAGGCCCGGCAGGAGCCCCATCTGAAGCAGCGGCGCGACGCCGAAGCGCGGCGTCAGGCCGGTGAGGTCCATCCAGATCCGGACGATCACGAGCGTCGCGAGCAGGAGACCCGCCTGGAACAGGTAGATGCGCAGGCAGCGCCGCAGGATGCGCGCGACCGCCGTCCGGATGCCGGCGCGGCGGAACAGCCCGCCATAGGCGATCATCGAGGAGTAGCCGGCCAGGAGCACGAAGATCTCGGCGGCATCCGAGAAGCCGAAATTGTGCAGCGTGAACAGGGCCGGCGCGTTGCGCGGGATGTGGTCCACGAAGATCGTCAGCAGCGCGAGGCCCCGCACCACGTCGACCCGCGCGTCGCGGATCGGCTTGGCAGGTTTCGGCCCGGCCCTGGGCCGGTCGGCGGCCGCTGGCCGCGCAAGATCCTCGGTGGTTGCCACGCAGCCCGTCATCGCGCCGTTCGCCGGCCGGATCCAGCGATGCCGGCCGCACTGCAACATAGTGCGGTGGCGCGCAGCCGCTGCACGAGACCGCGCCGATCACGCGTCTTTGTTCCGGTATGGACAACAGCCCAGCTGGTCGAGGGTATGGCCTAGGCGGTCGATGCAGCGGGACATCCCGTGAAGCTGAGCCGCGTGATCAACCGCCGAACGCATCCGCTCTCGCATCGCGCCCGCACCCGCTATAGAGGCGGCGGACCGATCCGGCTCGGGTCGTCCATGCTGCCGAGAGGCCGGATCCATGCGCGTCCTCGTCACCGGAGCCGGAGATTACCTCGGCCGCCGCCTGCTCGAAGCGCTGCGGCTGGGGCTGCCGGCCGGCACCCACATCCTCGGCATTGACCGGACGGCACAGCCGCCCCTCGACGGCGTGACCTTCCTCGAGGTCGATCCGTTCGAGGCCGGCACGCTTGCCCGGGCGGTCGCGGCCTTCGATCCGGACATCGTCTTCCATCTCGCGGCCCTGGCCTCGGTGGCGCAATCGAGCGAGACGCCGTCCTATGCTTGGCGGGCGGATCTGCTCGGGACCTTGACCCTCGCCGAGGCGGTCGCGAAGACGCACGCGGTCCTCGTGTTCCTGAGCTCGACCGTGGTCTACGGGGAGGCGTTCCGGGATCGTCCGCGTCCCGACGAGGGCGTGACGCCGCGGCCCGACACCATCTCCGGGCGGACCAAGAACGCGTGCGAGTACATCCTGCGCGACGTGCTGGCCCATGCCGGCGTGAAGCACCTCGTGCTGCGGCCGTCGAACTACATCGGCCCCGGTCAGAGCGAGACCTTCGTGGTGGCCTCCTTCGCGGCCCAGATCGCCCGCATCGAGCGGGGGCTGGCGGCGGCGAGCCTGGACGTGGGCGACCTCTCGGCGGCGCGCGACTTCTTCGACGTCTCCGACTTCACCGCGGCGTGCCTGCGCGTCATCGCGCGGGTCGACGCTCTGCCCGACGGCGCGATCTTCAACGTCGGATCCGGGGTGATCACGTCGGTCGCGGAGATCCTCGACGCGCTCCGGACGATGACCGAGGCGACCTTCACGGTCCGGGCCACGCCCGACCGGGTCCGGCCGCAGGGTGTGCGCAGCGAGGGCTGCGATCCGGCGGCGTTCGCGGCGGCGACCGGATGGCAGCCTGCCGTTCCGCTCACACGCAGCCTTGCGGTGATCCTGGACGAAGCACGAGCACGCCTCGACTGATCACGCCCGGCTGAAGGAGAGGGCGACCCGCTCCCAGACGGCCCTGCGGGCGGGAGCGGGTTCCGGCGGCGCTCAGCGCGAGAAGCGCTTGTACTTGATCTTCTTCGGCATGATCGAATCCGCCCCGAGGCGACGGACCTTGTCGGCCTCGTAGTCGGAGAAGTTGCCCTCGAACCACTCGACGTGGCTGTCGCCCTCGAAGGCGAGGATGTGGGTGGCGATGCGGTTCAGGAACCAGCGATCGTGGCTGATGATCACCGCGCAGCCGGCGTAATCCTCCAGCGCGTCCTCGAGGGCGCGCAGGGTCTCCATGTCGAGGTCGTTGGTCGGCTCGTCGAGGAGCAGCACGTTGGCGCCGCCCTTCAGGGTCCGGGCGAGGTGCACCCGGTTGCGCTCACCGCCCGAGAGGGTGCCGACCTTCTTCTGCTGGTCGGGCCCCTTGAAGGCGAAGGCCGCGCAATAGGCGCGTGAATTGATCTCGCGCTTGTTGAAATAGATGATGTCGTTGCCGCCTGAGACCTCCTGCCAGACCGTGGCGTTCGGATCGAGGGCGTCGCGCGACTGGTCGACGTAGCCGAGCTTGACGGTCTCGCCGATCTCGATCTTGCCGCCGTCCGGCTTCTCCTGGCCGGTGATCATCTTGAACAGGGTGGTCTTGCCGGCGCCGTTGGGGCCGATCACCCCGACGATGCCGCCCGGCGGCAGCTTGAACGACAGATCCTCGATCAGCAGCCGGTCGCCGAACGCCTTGTTGAGATGCTCGAACTCGATGACGTTGTTGCCGAGCCGCTCGTCGATCGGGATGACGATCTGGGCGGCGGCATCGATCTTCTGCGCCTGACGGGCGACCAGCTCCTCGTAGCGGGTGATGCGCGCCTTCGACTTGGACTGGCGCGCCTTCGGCGAGGCGGCAATCCACTCCTGCTCGCGGGCGATGGAGCGCTGCCGGGCCATGTCCTCGCGGCCCTCCTGCTCCAGGCGCTTCTGCTTCTGCACCAGCCACGCCGAGTAGTTGCCCTCGTACGGGATGCCCTTGCCGCGATCGAGCTCCAGGATCCAGCTCGTGACGTTGTCGAGGAAGTAGCGGTCGTGGGTCACGATCAGGATCGCGCCCGGGTACTGGCGGAGATGGCCTTCGAGCCAGTTCACCGTCTCGGCGTCGAGGTGGTTGGTCGGCTCGTCGAGGAGCAGCAGCTCCGGCTCCCACAGGAGCAGGCGGCACAGGGCAATGCGGCGGCGCTCGCCGCCCGAGAGCGTGGCGACCGGCTGCTCGTCGCTCGGGCAGCCCAGGGCCTCCATGGCTTGATCGACCTTCGAATCGAGCTCCCAGAGGCCCAGGGACTCGATCCGGTCCTGGAGCTCGGTCATCTCGTCGGCGGTCTCCTCCGAGTAGTTCATGGCGAGCTCGTTGTAGCGGTCGAGCATCGCCTGCTTCTCGGCCACGCCCTCCATCACGTTCTCGCGGACGCTCTTGGTCGGATCGAGCTGCGGCTCCTGCGGCAGGTAGCCGACCCGCGCGCCCTGGGCGACCCAGCCATCGCCGGTGAAGTCCTTGTCGATGCCCGCCATGATCTTGAGCAGGGTCGACTTGCCGGCGCCGTTGATGCCGAGGACGCCGATCTTGGCGTCCGGGTAGAACGACAGGTTGACGTTATCCAGGACCTTCTTGCCGCCGGTATAGGCCTTGGTCAGGCCCCGCATGTGGTAGATGAATTCGCGAGCCATCGCGGACAGTCCTCGGCGTGGTGTGCGGGAATGCGCAGTGCGTGCCAGCGGCACGGGCCAGGTGCGGGGCGTCTGCACCCGTCCTGTACGCGCGTTCTCCAAGATATAGAATGACGCTGTCCGAGTATCAGCCCCGCCGGGAAGCGGCAAGGTTGCCGCTTCAGGGTTGGTCAGGCGAACGGATTGCGGACCGCTGTCGGCGCCGCGTCGGGCATGTCCGCAACCGCCTCCGGCAGGTCGCCGGCCTCCAGGGCCTTCACGATCGCCGCCAGGGTCTCCCTAAGGCGCACGGCCTGCGCGAGGCCCGCCTTGTCCCGCGTCAGGTCGAGGGAGCCGTGCACGGCGATTCGGTCGGTGCCGTTCTCGAACGACAGGGCACCGACGCTGCGCACGGTGGCGTCGTCGGCGAAGGGCTCGAACCTGTCCTGGACGTCGTCGCCGTGTTCGGGCCGGCTGCCGTGCCTGTCCTGGGCCATGGTCGCTCCCCTCAGAAGATCGAACGCAGGAGATCGTGCACGACCCTGCGCAGCACGCGATACCCCTCGCGCCGGAGCCAGTCCTGCCACGTCTCCTCCCGGCGCGGGCGGTGCTCGTCCGAGCGCGCACTGGCGTGCGGATCGGGCAGGCTCATCGCGGCATTCCGGGCCGCGGCCGGAAGGCCCGGGAACACGTCGATCCCCGAGTCCCGGGTCAGCTTGTCGATCGAGACCGCGCGCCAATCCCTCGAATCGTCGTTGCGCGCGAGGTAGGCGCCGGCCTGTCCGGTTGCCGGATCGTAGAGCGCCTTGAACAGCTGGGTCGGAACCAGCACCCCACCCCGGATCTGCTGCACCGCGTCGCCGGAGAAGATCACGCCGGTGACCACGAAGATCGACCCGCGCCGGCTCGCCAGGCGCCGGACGCTTTCCTCGATGTCGGCCCAGAGGCCGCGGTTCAGCACCCGGTTCTGGGGCACGATGTTGGCGAGGCTGAACGATTCGGCCTGGGCTTGCAGCGTCGGCATGTCGCCCGCCGGCGCCAGATGGCCCCGGTCGAAGCCGCTGCGGACGTAATCCTCCAGCGACGCGCGCTGGTCCTCTGGCAGCCGCGCCTCCTCGTGGAAGGAATCGTCGCGTGCCACCGTCCGCGCGTCGGCGACGCTCGCGCGGGTCAGATGCTCGGCCGCGTAGAGCGGCGTGCGCGCCGTTCCGGAATGGAGCACCGCGAAGGCCTCGAAGCACAGCGGCACGGTCCGCGCGGCGAGCTTGGGATTGGCGAGGACGGGCGCGCGGCCGTCGGCGAACAGCGCCGGACAGGCCTCATCGGCGCGGGCCGGCGCGGCAAGGACGGCCAAAGCCAGGATTGCGGCACAAAACTTCTGGCGCCCCTTCACCAGCATACCCGCACCCGGCGCGGGCCTTCAGGGGTCGGGCGATCCCGCCACGCGCAGGGGCGACCCAGATTGCCGACGAAGGGTCGCGCATCGCGGTCCGGTCCTCCGGGGGCCGCCCGCGTCGGACAATCGCCCAGGAAGTTGCAGAGGAAGTCGAGATTGCCGTCCGGGGGCCGCGGCTCGGCGTAAGCTTGGCCGCTCCCGGTAATCGCGAGCGTGAGCAGGATTGTGCACAGACGAGCCGGGCTCAAAAGCGGACCTCTTGTGGCGGTTAGGGCACGTGAGCGGAAAAAAACGCCGGCCCGACATTGATCGCGCCGCCGATCATCCGTAACTGGCACTATCATGACAGCGACGGACGGGCGGGTTCTAGCATGAACGCGTACCCCCGCGTGCTGGCGTCGCGGTGGCCTCGGGCTCGCGACGGGGCCGTCGCCACACTCGAACGAGCGGATGCGACCATTGGCGATATCACCTGAGCAATCGGCGTTGCTGGATCGTGTCCCGAATCCTGCGGCGTTGCGCGGGCTTCCGGAATCGGAGCTGCAGGCTGTGGCGGACGCGGTGCGCGCCGAGATGATCGACGCGGTGTCGATCACCGGCGGCCATCTCGGCTCGGGGCTGGGCGTCGCCGAACTCACCGTCGCCCTGCACCACGTGTTCGACACCCCCGACGACCGCATCGTCTGGGACGTCGGCCACCAGTGCTACCCGCACAAGATCCTCACCGAGCGCCGCGACCGCATCCGCACGCTGCGCCAGGGCGGCGGCCTGTCGGGCTTCACCAAGCGGAGCGAGAGCGTCTACGACCCCTTCGGCGCCGCCCACTCCTCGACCTCCATCTCGGCCGCGCTGGGCATGGCGGTCGCCCGCGACCTCGACAACGCCACCGCCAAGCAGACGGGCGGCGCGCAGAAGCGCCGCAACGCCATCGCGGTGATCGGCGACGGATCCATGTCGGCCGGCATGGCCTACGAGGCCCTCAACAACGCCGGCGCCCTGCACTCGCGCCTGATCGTCATCCTCAACGACAACGACATGTCGATCGCGCCGCCCGTGGGCGCCATGTCGGCCTACCTCGCCCGCCTGGCGTCCGGCGGCGCCTACCAGTCCCTGCGCGAGACCGCCAAGCAGCTCGGCAAGCTCCTGCCGAAGGCCCTCTACCAGCGCGCCGCCGCGGCCGAGGAATACGCCCGCTCGCTGGTGGTGGGCGGCGGCACCATGTTCGAGGAGATGGGCTTCCACTATGTCGGCCCCGTCGACGGGCACAACCTCGACCACCTGCTGCCGGTGCTCAAGAACGTCCGCGACGCCGAGCACGGCCCGATCCTGCTCCACGTGGTCACCCGCAAGGGCAAGGGCTACGCGCCGGCGGAAGCGTCCGCCGACCGCTACCACGGCGTGGTCAAGTTCGACGTGGTCTCGGGCGTGCAGGCCAAGGCCAAGCCGAACGCGCCGGCCTACACGCGGGTGTTCGGCGAGAGCCTGATCAAGGCGGCGGACGCCGACGACAAGGTGGTGGCGATCACCGCCGCGATGCCGGGCGGCACCGGCATCGACCTGTTCGGCAAGGCGCATCCGGACAAGACCTTCGACGTCGGCATCGCCGAGCAGCACGCGGTGACGTTCGCGGGCGGTCTGGCCACCGAGGGCTACCGGCCGTTCGTGGCGATCTACTCGACCTTCCTGCAGCGGGCCTACGACCAGGTGGTGCACGACGTGGCGCTGCAGAACCTGCCGGTGCGGTTCTGCCTGGACCGGGCGGGCCTGGTCGGCGCGGATGGGGCGACGCATGCCGGCGCGTTCGACCTGGCGTATCTGTGCTGCCTGCCGAACATGACCGTGATGGCGGCGGCCGACGAGGCCGAGCTGGTGCACATGGTGGCCACCGCCCACGCCCATGACTCGGGCCCGATCGCCTTGCGCTACCCGCGCGGCGAGGGTGTCGGTGTCGAGCTTCCGGAGCGGGGCGAGGTGCTGGCGATCGGCAAGGGCCGGGTGGTGCGCCGGGACGCGGAGGCGCGTGTGGCGCTCCTGAGCCTGGGCACGCGTCTGTCGGAGGCGCTGAAGGCGGCCGACGCGCTGTCCGAGCAGGGCGTCGCGGTGACGGTGGCGGATGCGCGCTTTGCCAAGCCGCTGGACGAGGCGCTGATCCTGGAGCTTGCGCGGGAGCACGAGGTTCTGATCACGATCGAGGAGGGCTCGCGGGGCGGGTTCGGCGCGATGGTGCTGCATCTCCTGGCGGAGCGGGGGGCTCTGGATGCGGGGCGGGTCCGGGTGCGGACGATGACGCTGCCGGACAGCTACCAGGACCACGACAGCCCGGAGAAGATGTACGCCGAGGCCGGCCTGGACGCCGCCACCATCGTCAAGACCGCCCTCGACACCCTGCCGGAGCGCAAGGAAGGCCGTTCGCGCCTGCGGCTGGCCTGAAACCCGGCGTTCGCCACGCGGTACGGGCATGCCGCCGCGTCGCTTGCCGCCTCGACGGTTCGATGACACAAGCGCGGCGCGGCTGGGGATCCCCGGCCGCGCTGGTTTTCGGTAACCCTCCAGATCCGTGATGGCAGAGGCCACAACCCCCGGCTCTTCCGAGGTCGGACCCGTGCTGATCACCGGCGCGAGCGGCTTTCTCGGATCCGCCCTGGTCGACGTGTTCCGCCGGGCCGGCTTCCCGGTGCGCATCCTCGTGCGCGCCTCAAGCCCGCGCCGGAACCTCACCTGGACCGACGTGGAGATCGCCGAGGGCGACATGCGCGACCCGGCCGCCGTGGCGGCGGCGATGCACGGCCAGCGCTACCTGATCCACGCCGCGGCCGATTACCGGCTCTGGGCGCCGGACATGGAGGAGATCGTCCGCACCAACCGCGACGGCACGCGCCTGATGATGCGCGCGGCCCTCGAGGCCGGCGTCGAGCGGGTCGTCTACACGTCGAGCGTCGCGACGATCAAACCGCCGGCCGACGGCGTGACGCCCTCCGACGAGACCATGCCGCTGACGCCTGAGACCGCGATCGGCGCCTATAAGCGCAGCAAGGTCGTGGCCGAGCGCGTGGTCGAGGAGATGGTCGCCCGGGACGGGCTGAAGGCGGTGATCGTCAACCCGTCGACGCCGATCGGCCCCCGCGACGTCAAGCCGACGCCGACCGGGCGGATCATCCAAGAGGCGGCGCTCGGCAAGATGCCCGCCTTCGCCGATACCGGGCTCAACCTCGCCCATGTCGACGACGTGGCCCAGGGTCACCTGCTGGCGCTCCGCAACGGGCGGATCGGCGAGCGCTACATCCTTGGCGGCGAGGATGTGTTCCTGTCGCAGATGCTCGCCGATATCGCCGGCATGGTCGGCCGCAAGCCGCCGACCGTGAACCTGCCCCGGGCTGCCGTCTACCCGGTGGCGTTCTTCGCGCAGCTCGCCGCCCGGGTCACCGGCAAGCAGCCCTTCGCGACGATCGACGGGATCCGCATGTCGCGCTACCGGATGTTCTTCTCGGACAGGAAGGCGCGCGCCGAGCTGGGCTACACGGCCCGGCCCTATCGCGAGGGGCTGTCCGACGCGATCACGTGGTTCCGCGAAGCGGGGTACCTCGCATGAGCAGCCTCGATTCCGCCACCGCGACGCGCTCCGGCAAGGGCCACCGCGACGAGAACTTCCCCGTCGCCTCGCACCTGATCCATCCCCGCCACCGGGGTGCGATCCTGGCGTTCTACAACTTCGTCCGCGCCGGCGACGACGTCGCCGACCATGCCGCGCTGTCGCCCGAGCGCAAGATCGAGCTTCTCGATCGCCTGGCCGATTCGCTGACCGGTGCCGGCCCGTCCGACCCGGAGGCGGAGCCGCTGAAGCGCGAGCTCGCCGCGCGGGCGCTGCCGCCGCGCCATGCCCTGGAACTGCTCGACGCGTTCCGCATGGACGCGCGCAAGAACCGCTACGCGAACTGGGACGAGCTGATCCATTACTGCCGCTACTCGGCCATGCCGGTGGGACGCTTCGTCCTCGACATCCACGGCGAGGATCCGGCCCGGGTCTGGGGACCGTCCGACGCGATCTGCGCGGCGCTCCAGATCATCAATCACCTGCAGGATTGCGGCAAGGATTTCGCCGGTCTCGACCGGGTCTACATCCCGCAGGACGCCCTCGACCGCCACGGCGCCAGCGTGGCGATGCTCGGCGAGGCCAAGGCGCCGCCGCAGCTTCGGGCCGTGATCCGCGAGCTGGCGCAGAAATGCCTGGACCTCCTCGACGAGGGCGCGGTCCTGCCGGACCTGATCGACGATCTGCGCCTGTCCCTGGAAATCGCCGCGATCCACCGGCTCGCCGTCGTGCTGGCCACGGGCCTGACCGAGCGCGACCCGCTCTCCGAGAAGGTCCATCACGGCAAGGCCGCCTTCGCCCTGACGGCGCTCGGCGGCGTCGCCGCCACCCTGGCCCGCCGGCCCTTCCGGGGTCGGATCGTCCGGGCCGCCGCTCAAGGAAGCCGTTCGTGAGCGCCACCGCGACCCCCGCGCCCGCCGAGCCGGGCGCCGCCCCGGCGCTCCCGGCCGCCGGCTCCTCCTTCTACACGGCCATGCGCCTGCTGCCGAAGGAGCGGCGGGAGGCGATGTACGCCGTCTACGCCTTCTGCCGCGCCGTCGACGACGTCGCCGACGATGGCGGCACCCGCGCGGTCCGGCAGGTCGAGCTCGACCGCTGGCGCGCCGACATCGACGCGCTCTACGCCGGCCGTCCGGCACCGCGGGTCCGCGACCTCGCCGAGCCCGTGCGCCGCTTCGGCCTGAAGCGCGAGGATTTCCAGGCGGTCATCGACGGCATGGCCATGGATGCCGTGGAAGACATCGTCGCCCCCGACGCCGACACCCTCGACCTCTACTGCGACCGGGTCGCGAGCGCGGTCGGCCGGCTGTCGGTGCGGATCTTCGGCATGCCGGAGGCGGACGGCATCCGGCTGGCTTGGCACCAGGGCCGGGCGCTGCAGCTCACCAACATCCTCCGGGACATCGACGAGGATGCCGAGCGCGGCCGCCTCTACCTGCCCCGCGAGAAGCTCCAGGCGATAGGGCTCAACGAACCGTCCCCGGTCGAGGCGATCAGCCACCCGCGCATCGGCGAGGTCTGCCTCTCCCTCGCGCGCGAGGCCGAGGAGCATTACCAGGCCACCTGGGAGATCATCCGGCGCAGCCCGCGCAAGGCGACCAAGGCCGCGCGCCTGATGGCCGCCGCCTACCACCTGTATCTCAAGGCGGTTCTCGCACGCGGCTGGGCGATGCCCCGCGCCCGGGTCAAGCCCGGCAAGCTGGCGCTCCTCGGCGTCGTCCTCCGGCATGGCCTGATCTGATGGGAACCGTCCACGTCGTCGGCGCCGGCCTGGCCGGCCTGTCCGCCGCTGTCGCGCTGGCCGAGGCCGGCGCCCAGGTCGTGCTGCACGAGGCCGCCAAGCAGGCGGGCGGGCGCTGCCGCTCCTACTACGATCCGGCGCTGGGCCTGACGATCGACAACGGTAACCACCTGCTGCTCTCCGGCAATGCCGACACGCTGGGTCTCCTCAAGACCGTCGGTGCGCCAGCCGACGCCCTCGTCGGCCCGGACGCGGCGGAGTTCGACTTCGCCGACCTGAAGACGGGTGAGCGCTGGCGCCTGCGTCCCAATGCCGGGCGGCTGCCCTGGTGGGTGATGAGCCCGTCGCGCCGCGTGCCCGGAACCCGGGCCCGCGACTACCTCGCCCCGCTCGGGATCCTGCGGGCCGCCTCCGGCAAGCCGGACGGCGCGGGCGGCACGATCGGCGCCCACATGGCTTGCGAGGGCGACCTCTATCGCCGGCTGTGGCATCCGGTGCTGCTCGCCGCGCTCAACACCGAGCCGCGGGACAGCGATGTCGGGCTGGCCGCCCGCATCCTGCGCGAGACCCTCGGTGCGGGGGGCAAGGCGTGCCGTCCCCTGGTGGCGGTGGAGGGCCTGTCTTACGCGTTCGCCGATCCGGCGGTGCGCTACCTCTCGTCCCGCGGTTGCCAGATGCGCCTGGGCCGGCGCCTGCGCGGGCTCGACGTTGCCGACGGCCGCGTCGCGCAGCTCCAGTTCTCGGACGGCGCCGAGGCGATCGGACCGGAGGACGGGATCGTGCTCGCGCTGCCACCCTGGGTGGCCCGCGAGGTGTTGCCCGGTCTCCTCGCCCCGGTGGAATTCCGCTCCATCGTGAACGCGCATTTCGCGCTCGCCCCGAAGCCCGGCAGCCCGCTCGTTCTCGGCGTGGTGAACGCGCTCACAGAGTGGCTTTTCGCCTATCCGGACCGCTATTCGGTGACGATCAGCGGTGCCGACCGGCTGCTCGACGTGCCCCGGGAAGACCTCGCGCGCCAGATCTGGGCCGAGATCGCACACTTGTGCAATCTTGCACCGGAACTGCCCAGCTGGCAGATCGTAAAAGAGAAGCGTGCGACCTTCGCGGCGACGCCGGCGGAAGCCGCGCGGCGCTCGGGGGCCGAAACCGCCTACGACAATCTCGTCCTGGCAGGCGATTGGACAGCCACCGGCCTGCCGTCGGCGATCGAGGGAGCGATTCGCTCGGGCAAGACTGCCGCGCGTGTGCTGCGCGCGGGTTCTGCCATGCGTGCCGGAAGCGGCATGCGCGGCGCAGCTTGAGGCATGCGCGTCCGCCGCGAGGCGGCCGTTCGAGGCGAGGATTATGAGAGAGGCCGTAAGCAAAGTCGAGGCGCTGCAGCGCTCGAAGACGCAGGGGATCTCGCTCGACGATGTCGAGCGCGGCGTGGCGCATGCGACGCGCGCACTGACCGCCCTGGCGCATGACGACGGGCATATCTGCTTCGAGCTCGAGGCGGATGCGACGATCCCGTCCGAGTACGTGCTGTTCCACCATTTCCGCGGCACGCAGGTCGCCGACGGCCTTGAGGCCAAGATCGGCAACTACCTGCGCCGCACGCAAGGCAGGCATGGCGGCTGGGCCCTCGTCCACGAGGGACCGTTCGACATGAGCTGCACGGTCAAGGCGTATTTCGCCCTCAAGATGATCGGCGACGACATTGAGGCGCCGCACATGCGCCGGGCGCGCGAGGGCATCCTGTCCCGCGGTGGCGCCGCCAACGCCAACGTGTTCACCCGCTTCATGCTGGCGCTCTACGGCGAGGTGCCGTGGCGCGCCGTGCCGGTGATGCCGGTCGAGGTGATGTTCCTGCCGAAGTGGTTCCCCTTCCACCTCGACAAGATCAGCTACTGGGCGCGCACCACCGTGGTGCCGCTGTTCGTGCTCCAGGCGACCAAGCCGCGGGCCCGGAACCCGCGCGGGATCAGCGTGCAGGAGCTGTTCGTGACGCCGCCCGAGAGCGTGCGCACCTGGCCGGGCTCCCCGCACGCCACGTGGCCGTGGACGCCGATCTTCGGCTTCATCGACCGGGTGCTGCAGCGGGTCGAGAATCACCTGCCGCGCAAGAGCCGGCAGCGCGCCATGGAGAAGGCCCGCGCCTGGGTCAGCGAGCGCCTGAACGGCGAGGACGGCCTGGGGGCGATCTTCCCCGCCATGGTCAACTCGGTGCTGATGTACGAGGTGATGGGCTACCGCCCCGATCACCCGCAGGTCCGCGTCGCCTGCGACGCCATCGAGAAGCTCGTCGCCGAGAAGGCCGACGAGGCCTACGTCCAGCCCTGCGTCTCGCCGGTCTGGGACACGGCGCTGGCGAGCCATGCTCTTCTGGAGGCCGGCGGTCCCGAGGCCGAGGCCCAGGCCCGCGCCGGCCTCGACTGGCTGAAGCCCCGCCAGGTGCTCGACATCGTCGGCGACTGGGCGGCGCGCAAGCCGAAGGTCCGGCCCGGTGGCTGGGCGTTCCAGTACGCCAACGCCCACTACCCCGATCTCGACGACACCGCCGTCGTGGTGATGGCCATGGACCGGGCCATGCACCAGCACGGCCTCGTCGCCGGCATGCCGGACTACAAGGCCTCCATCACCCGCGCCCGCGAATGGGTCGAGGGGCTGCAGTCCGAGGATGGCGGCTGGGCGGCATTCGACGCCGACAACAACCACATGTACCTCAACCACATCCCGTTCTCGGATCACGGCGCGCTGCTCGATCCGCCGACCGCGGACGTGACCGCCCGCGTGGTCGGGATGCTGGCCCAGCTCGGCGAGACCCGCGAGACCTCCCGGGCGCTCGACCGCGGCGTGAACTACCTCCTCAACGACCAGGAGGAGGACGGCTCCTGGTACGGCCGCTGGGGCATGAACTTCATCTACGGCACGTGGTCGGTGCTCTGCGCCCTCAACGCCGCCGGGGTCGATCCGGCCGATCCGCGGATCCAGCGGGCGGTCTCGTGGCTGATCCGCATCCAGAACCCGGATGGCGGCTGGGGCGAGGACGCCTCTTCGTACAAGATCGATCCGGCCTTCGAGCCCGGCTCGTCCACGGCCTCGCAGACCGCCTGGGCGCTGCTCGCCCTGATGGCCGCGGGCGCCGTCGGCGACCCGGCCGTGACCCGGGGCATCAACTTCCTCACCCGCACGCAGGGCGCGGACGGGTTCTGGAAGGAGGAGCGCTACACCGCCACGGGCTTCCCGCGGGTGTTCTACCTGCGGTATCATGGTTACCCGAAGTTCTTCCCGCTCTGGGCGATGGCGCGCTTCCGCAACCTGAAGCGCGGCAACAGCCGGCGCGTCCAGTTCGGCATGTGACGTGATGGGGCCGGCCCGACGGGTCGGCTCCGCCCGAGCCGGATCGCGGCGCGTTCGACCGTCCTGGTGATCGACCCGCGAGCCCCGGTATCCGAGACGTGGCCCCTTCTGACAGCGATCCCGCGGGACCGGGTGACTCCCGCCCCGTGCCGGATCACCCCTCTGGGCCGCCGCGGCGCTCTCGCCTGCTTGCAGACCTTGCCGGACTGGTCCACCAGCGGACCATGATCGACCCGACCGCACCCGTCCTGGCCGTCACCGGCCTCGCCCGCGAGCGCCGCATGGCGGCCGGGGAGGGGGTGGAGGCCGTGGGGGCCGGCGGCAATCCGCACCGGCTGCGCCAGCTCCTCGATGCCCGCGTGCCGCCCGGCTGCCGGGCCGTGGTGAGCTTCGGGATCGCGGGCGGCCTCGATCCCTCGCTCAAGCCGGGCGACGTGGTGGTCGGCACCGGCGTGGTCGGTGAGGACGGACGGCGCGCCGCCGATCTCGACCTGTCGGCCGTGCTCCTCAACGCCCTGTCGGATGTCGGGCCCCGGGTGATCCCGGCGGATCTCGCCGGCGTCGACACGGCCGTCCTGTCGGTCGACGGCAAGGCCGAGCTTCGCGCCGCGACCGGCGCGGCGGCCGTCGACATGGAATCGCACGTGGCCGCGGCCTTCGCGGGGCGGCACGGCCTGCCCTTCGCGGTCCTGCGGGTGATCTGCGATCCGGCCGGGCAAGCGCTGCCGGCCTTCGCCGCGCAGGCGCTCACGGCGGATGGCGAGCCCGACATCGCCGCGGTGTTCTTCGCCTTCGCCCGCGGCCGGGCGCGTCTGGGAGACCTGATGCGGCTCGCCCGCGACTCGAACGCCGCCTTCGCGGCGCTCGGCCGGTGCCGGGCGCGCCTCGGGCCGGCCCTCGGGATCCCGGCGGCCCAGAGCTGACCGGTCTGGATCGCCGCATTCAGCGTTGCCGTCTCTGCGAGCGGAGCGAAGCAACCCAGGAACGCGCGACGCGCGCTGAGGGCGCGCCGCCCTGGGTCACGTCTCTGCGCTGGTGATGATCGCGAGACAATGAGACCCGGCGGTCCGGCTCAGGCCGGGTCGTCCGTCTCCTCCGGCAGCGGATCGCCGGTCCAGGTCGTGGCGAAGGCGGCGAGTTCCCGGGCCTCCGCGAAGGCCGCCACCGTCACGGCGCGCTCGGCCGGCGCCGCCCCCGGGTAGGGGGCGAGCTGGATCGTCACCCGGGCGAGGCGGCCGCCGGGGGCATTGGCGACGAGCCAGGCCTGCGCGTCCGGCGTGAAGCGCTCCGGCCCGTCAAGGGCCCGCGAGTCGCTCCGCAGCACGATGACGTAGGTGCCGAGGCTCGGATCGGCCTCCTGCACCGCCTTGACGATGTCGATCACGGGCTCTCCGCGAAGTCGTTGATCTGCACCTGGGCCTGCGCCGGGGTGAAGTTCGGGATGTCGGCGAAGATCTCCTCGCCATGGGCGGCCACGGCCTTCTTGAACGCCTCGACCGACTCGAAGGTCAGCAGAGCCATGACCTGGAACGGCGCGGTGCCGCCGTCCGGCGTGCCGGCGCCCTTGACCACCTTCGCCTCGTGGAGGCCGAGCGACGACCAGCGCTCGCGCACCAACGGCATGTGGTGGCCGAGATAGTAGCCCATGTCGAAGCTCGGGCCGGCCGGGTACATCACGCTGACCAGGATCATCGGGTTCATCCTCCCTGTGGAAACGGCCCGGATCTCCCGGGCTCGCAGCTCAAGCTAGTGCAGCTTCACGCGCGGCTCGGTGCGGCGGGTGAGCGCGCGGGCCATGGTGTCGAGGGCCGTCTTGGCAGTGCCGTGGAGCGCCCGCTCGTGCATCTTGTAGAGCGAGCGGTACATCATCCGGGCGAACAGGCCGGCGATCAGCATGTTCTTGCCGCGGACGAAGCCCATCAGGCTGCCGACGGTCGAGTACTCGCCGAGCGACACCAGCGAGCCGAAATCCTTGTACTTGAAGGCTTTCAGCGGCTTGCCGTCGATCTTGGCCTGGATCTGGCCGACGAGATGGCTCGCCTGCTGGTGCGCCGCCTGGGCCCGCGGCGGCACCGGCGTGTCCGAACCGACCTCCACCAGGTAGGCGCAATCGCCGAGCGCGAAGATGTCGGGGTCGCGGGTGGTCTGCAGCGTCGGGGTGACCACCAGCTGGTTGGTCCGCGTGGTCTCCAGCCCGCCGATGCCCTGCAGGAAGGGCGGAGCCTTCACGCCGGCCGCCCAGACCACCAGCTCCGACGGGATGAAGGTGCCGTCGGCGAGCTGCACGCCGTCGGCCCGCACCTCGGTGACGCGCGCCTTCACGCGGACGTCCACGCCGATCTTGTTGAGGAGCTGCATCACCTCCGCCGAGAGGCGCTGCGGCACCGCCGGCAGGATCCGGTCGGCGGCCTCGGCGAGGGTGATGCGGATGTCCTTGCCCGGGTCGATCCTGTCGAGGCCCGTGGAGACCACGTGGCGCAGGGTCCGGTGCAACTCGGCGGCGAGCTCGGTCCCGGTGGCGCCGGCGCCGATCACCGTCACGTGCAGCTGGCCGGGGCGGACCGGACCGACCTGCGTGTGCGCCCGCAGGGACGCGTTCACGAGGCGCTGGTGGAAGCGCACCGCCTGGTCCTGCGTGTCGAGGGCGATGGCGTGCTCGGCGACCCCGGGCGTGCCGAAATCGTTGGTCGTGGAGCCCACCGCCATCACGAGGGTATCGTACGGGACCGCGCGCTCAGGCGTGACCTCGCGCCCCTCGGAATCGTAGCTCGCCGCGAGCTGGATCGTGCGCGCCTCCCGGTCGAGCCCGGTCATGCGGCCGATCCGGTAGCGGAACCCGTGCATGTGGGCATGATGCAGGTAATCCACCGCATGATGTCCGACATCGAGGCTGCCCGCCGCGACTTCGTGGAGCAGCGGCTTCCAGATATGCGTGCGGGCGCGGTCGACGAGCGTGACATGGGCGCGCTTGCCGCGCCCGAGCTTGTCGCCGAGCTTCGTCACAAGCTGCAATCCAGCCGCGCCGCCGCCGACGACGACGATGCGATGCAGGCCGGACTCGTTCTCGACGGATGCCATCGACACTCTTTCTTCCCCCGAACCGGGATTAAAACGCCGGCCTGCTTACACGTCCTGGGTAACGAATTGCCACATCTGCCTGCCGCCCGCCCACGTGACCAGTGCGCGCGTGGCGGATCACGCGCCGGGCGCGCCGGGCTGACGCAGGGGATGTGCCGCCGCGACCTCCGGAAGGGCGAGGCAGGCCTCTGCGATCCGCGCCACGGTCGGGTAGGGCGCCGTGTCGATGCCGAAGATGCCGGTCCCGACCCAGAGGCTGACGAGGCAGAGATCGGCGTGGCTCACCGCGTCGCCCTGGCAATAGCGGCCGGTCCCCGGCTCGGTGCCGAGCCGCGTCTCCAGGGTCCTCAGGCCGGTCTCGAAGGCGTTGCGCAGAAAGTCGAGCATCCGCTCCCGGGGCAGGCCGTAATGCTCCATCAGGAAGGTGCGCACCCGCGGCACGTAGAGGGGGTGGGTGTCGCAGGCGACGACCTGCGCCAGGGAGCGCGCCCGCGCCCGGGCCCGCGGCTCCTCGGGCAGGAGCCGCACGCCGCCCTTCGTCTCCTCCAGGTAGTCGAGGATCGCGAGCGACTGGGTGAGGGGCGGACCGTCGTCGTCGAACAGGGCCGGCACCGCCCCCTGCGGGTTGATCGCCCGGAATTCCGGCTTGTGCTGGTCGCCCGCGTCGAGATCGATGAAGGTCTCCTCGTAGGGGATGCCCTTCAGCTTGAGCGCGATCCGCACCCGGAAGGCGGCGGCCGAGCGCCAGTTGCCGTACATGTGCATGGGGACAGGATCTCCGACGAGGCCGGACGAGCACAGCCGAGTTTTCGCCCCGCGGCAAGAGCCGGGACGGGGGCCCGGGGGCGACAACCGGATCGGGCCGGCCCATATCGGATGCCTGTCCCGGAGAGACCCCGCCATGGCCGACCAGCCCGACGCCCGCCGCTTCATCCCGCTCAACATCGCGGTGCTCACCGTCTCGGACACGCGCCGGCCTGAGGACGACCGCTCGGGCGATACGCTGACCCAACGCCTCACGGAGGCGGGTCACCGGCTGGCCGACCGTGCCATCGTGCCCGACGAGATCCCGGCGATCCGCGGGCAGGTGGAGGGCTGGCTGCGTGACCCGGGGGTCGACGTGGTGATCAGCACGGGCGGCACCGGCTTCACCGGTCGCGACGTGACCCCGGAGGCGCTGGAGCCGCTGTTCGAGAAGCGGATGGACGGCTTCTCGGCGGTGTTCCACCGGATCTCCTACGACAAGATCGGCACCTCGACCCTGCAATCCCGGGCCACCGCCGGGGTCGCGCAGGCGACCTACGTCTTCGTCCTGCCGGGCTCGCCGGGTGCTTGCCGGGACGCCTGGGACGGGATCCTGGCCCAGCAACTCGACTACCGCCACCGGCCCTGCAACTTCGTGGAGATCATGCCCCGGCTCGACGAGCACCTGCGGCGCGGGGCGAGCATCACCGTGTGACCCGAACCGTCTGCTCGAGGCCGCGCAGCGGAGCCCGGAAGCCAGTGCCGCGCCCCGCCAGAACCTGCAGGCTCGGTGGTTCTGGATTCCGGGCTCGCCATCGGCACCCCGGAAAGACGGGGCTGTGCTGCGGAACCAGCCCGGCGCGCTACGCCGCGTTCCCCTCCTTGCGGCGCAGCACCGAGTGCTTCCGGCCGTAGAAGAAGTAGATCACGAGCCCGATCGCCATCCAGATGACCAGCCGCAGCCACGTGTCGAGCGGCAGGCCGATCATCAGGAGCAGGCAGAACAGGATGCCGAGGATCGGCACCACCGGCACCGCGGGCGCCCGGAACGGGCGCTTCATGTGGCGATCCGTCCGCCGCAGGTAGATCACCGAGCCGCAGACCAGGATGAAGGCGGCGAGCGTCCCGATGCTGACCATCTCGCCCAGGATGTTGATCGGCACCAGGGCGGCCACCAGGGCGACCATGGCCCCGATCAGCGCCTGGCTGCGATAGGGCGTCTGGTAGGTCGGGTGCACGTGGGAGAACATCTTCGGCAGCAGGCCATCCTGGGCCATGGTGAAGAAGATCCGGCTCTGGCCGTAGAGCAGCACCAGGATCACCGTGGTCAGGCCGGTCAGCGCCCCGAGCTTGATCAGGATCGCGAACCAGCCGATGCCGATCACGTCGACCCCCTTGGCGATCGGGTCGGGGACGTTCAGGTCCTTGTAGGGCACGAGCCCGGTGAGCACGGCCGCCACCAGCACGTACAGGATGGTGCAGACGGCGAGCGAGCCCAGGATGCCGATCGGCATGTCCTTCTGCGGCCGGCGCGCCTCCTGGGCCGCGGTCGAGACCGCGTCGAAGCCGATGAAGGCGAAGAACACGACACCCGCACCGCGCAGGATGCCGCTGGCGCCGAAATGCCCGAAGGTGCCGTCGTTGTCCGGGATCAGCGGGCTCCAGTTCGCCGTGTTCACGTGACCCCAGCCCAGCGCGATGAAGGCCACCACGACGGTCAGCTTCACCGCCACCATGATGTTGTTGAAGCGCGCCGATTCCTTCGTGCCGCGCATCAGCAGGATCGTGATCAGCGCCACGATCAGCACCGCCGGCAGGTTGAACAGGGCGGTGCCGCCGCCGTCGATCGGCGTGCCGGGCGCGTGGGCGAACTGCGCCGGGATCGCGATCCCGACATCCTTGAGGATGCTGGTCACGTAGCCCGACCAGCCCACCGCCACGGTGGCCGCCCCCATGGCGTATTCGAGGATCAGGTCCCAGCCGATCAGCCACGCGAAGAACTCGCCCAGCGTCGCGTAGGTGTAGGTGTAGCTCGACCCGGCCACCGGGATCAGCGCCGCCATCTCGGAGTAGCACAGGCCCACGAAGGCGCAGGCGATGCCGCCGAGGATGAAGGAGAGCATGATCCCCGGCCCGGCATATTGTGCGGCGGCCGTGCCGGTAAGGACGAAGATGCCGGCGCCGATGATCGCGCCGATGCCCATCGCGGTGATCGAGAGGGCGCCCAGCGATTTCGAGAGCTGCTGCTCGCCCTCGCCACTCTCGAGGATGTCGCCGACCGACTTGCGCCCCATCAGGCCCGACGAATCCATGGCACCATCCTTTCAGGGCGGAAGCGGGTCAGCGTTCTCGCGCGGTGCAGAGACGGCAAATCTTCCACCCCGTTCAGGGTGTTGTAGAGGAGGCGGGACCGACAACAACGTGGCGTCGCGCAAGATTCTTCCGGTCAGGCCCTGTCGATCCGCGCGATCAGCGGCCGGACCGTGAGGCGCGGCGCGAACACCGCCCCGGCGCGCAGGGCCTCCCGCCGGACGACGTCCCCGGCCCGGGCCTGCCGGGCGCCGGCCACGAGCTCGATCCGGCCGATCAGGCGCGCGGGCCAACCGGCCGCCGGGCGCTGCAGGCGGCCGAGCCCGGTTTCGGGCCGGGCGGTCCCGACGAAGCGGTCGAGGGTCCGGATCCAGCCTTCGGCCAGAACATCCCCGGCCTCCAGGCACAGGATCCAGTCCCGGCGGGCTGCGGCTGCGCCCGCCGCGTAGGGATTGCCGTCTTGGTGCAGGACCAGCGTCGCGCCCGTCGCCTCCGCGACGGCCGCCACGGCCTCGCTGCCGCTCCCGGTGACGATCACCGCGTCGCCGATCAGGCCGCCGGCGACACCCGAGACGAGCACGCTGAGCGTGTCGGCCAGGCGATCGATCGCGTCCGGAGCGGCCGGGTTGGCCAGGAAGGTCACCGCAGAGAGCATGAGCGCGCCCTTAGACGATTTTCCGCCGCCGTAAACCATTGATCCGCCTCCCGAAGGCGCGAACGCGACCGTGCGACGCGTTGCCTGGGGATTTGCCTGAAAATGAGGCGTCGCATCGTTTTTTGTTCGCGTTATGTTCCACGTGAAACACGGGAGCGACTCGGCATGGGACATGGCAGAAGGGGATCCACCCGCGAGGTCGCGCTCCGTCTCGGGCCCAGCACGCCGCCCGAGAGCGCCCGGCGCGGTCGCGGCGCCACCGCCAATCCCACGAGCCGTTTCGCGGCGGCCCGGCATGAGGTGTTCCACGATCCCGACTGGGAAGCCGACGCGCCGGCTCCCGTGCGCACGCAGGTCACGCCGGAGCGCTCGGCCCGCATCATCGCCCGCAACACGTCGCCCGACATCCCGTTCGACCGGTCGGTCAATCCCTATCGCGGCTGCGAGCACGGCTGCATCTACTGCTACGCGCGGCCGACCCACGCCTGGCTCGGTCTGTCGCCGGGGCTCGATTTCGAATCGCGGATCGTCACCAAGCCCGAAGCCGCGCGGCTCCTCACCCGGGAGCTGGCGGCGCCGGGCTATCGCCCCGAGACCATCGCCCTCGGAACGGCCACCGATCCCTACCAGCCGCTGGAGCGCGAGCACCGCATCACCCGCGCGGTCTTGGAGGTGCTGCGGGAGACCCGGCACCCGGTCAGCATCACGACGAAATCCGACCTCATCCTGCGCGACCTCGACATCCTGGCCGAAATGGCCGCGCAGAACCTGATCCTCGTCGCCCTGTCGCTGCCGACCCTCGATCCGGACCTCGCCCGACGTCTCGATCCCCGCGCGCCGCGGCCGGATAAGCGGCTCGCTGCGATGCGCGCCTTGAGCGCGGCGGGCGTGCCCGTGATGGTCAACGTCTCGCCGATCATCCCGGGGCTCACCGATCCCGAGATCGAGACGATCCTCGCCCGGGCCCGGGAGAACGGCGCGAGCCGGATCGGCCACGCGCTGCTCCGGCTGCCGGGTGAGGTCGCCGACCTCGTGGCCGACTGGTTTTCCGCGCATTACCCCGAGCGGAAGGACCGGACCTTCGGGCTGCTGGCACAGGCCCGGGGCGGCCGCGAGAACGATCCGCGTTTCGGCCACCGCTTCCGCGGCGAGGGCGCCTACGCGGCGATGATCGGCCAACGGGTGCGGCTCGCGGGAACACGGCTTGGCTTCGCCTTCGGCCGAATGGCCCTGGACCGGGATGCCTTCCGCAAGCCGGGGGCGCAGTTGGCGCTGTTCTGACGGTCGGCGGATCGGTTTCGGTCGGCTCGCCCGGTCCGACGGGGCCAGCCTCGTGAGGTCGAGCCTCTGACAGGTGGACGACCGGCCGGCCCGGCCCCACCCTTCGAGCAACCTGTCTCGAATACGCGAAGCCGTGCATTGAAAATAATTTGTCCGCGATAAAGATCCACGATGTTGGTCGAGACATAAGATGTAACGACGGGGTTTATGAGCTTGTGTCGTCTAAGTGCATGAACAACACAAGATTGACATGGCCGGCTTTCAGGTTCTTACTGCGCAAAGTTGAGATTTAAAAGACAACTTGTAAGATATAAGCTCTTATAGCAGCGGCAGATCACGTGCATCTATAAAGGATGTTCTGGTGTTCAGGATCGGTCATTCATCTATCGGTGTGACGTTTGGGTCTCTCCTGTTTGCGATGAGCGCCCTGTTGCTCGTGGCGCGTGCCACCACGTTGCTGGAGGCCCGCGAGGAGACGCTGCGCAGTCAGCAGGTTGTCGCCCTGTCGCAGGCGAGCCGCGCCCTGCTCCGCTCGATCGTCGCGACACGGACGGAGCGCGGCACGGCCCTGAGGCTGCTGGCCGACGAGAACCCGATCTCCGAGGCCGACAACACCGCCTTCCAGTCGGATCACCGTGCCCGAATCGACGGCGAGACCGCGCTCTGGGCCCTCGTTGGCACCCTCGACATGCCGGCGGTGCAGGTCACGCTGGAGCCGCTGCGGCGCGCGCAGGAGGCTCTGGCAGCCTTGTGGCCGCAGGTCGAGGCGGCTGCCGCGGTGCCGAAGACCCAGCGCAACGCCACGATCCGGCAGAATGTGGAGGCGGTCAGCGCCGCGCTCCTCCAGGCCCTGGCGGCAACCAACAAGGCGGTGGATACCGTCCTTCCGCGGCAGGATGCGGCCGTCGAGCGCTATCTCGAGATCAAGCGGGCGGCCTGGGCCACCCGAATCGCGTTCGGGATATCCTGGGTCCGGATCGAGACGGCGGTAGCAGCCGGGACGGGCTGGTCCCAGGCCGAGATCGTCGCGGCTGCCGAGGAGCGGGCGCGGCTCTTCGCGGCGTGGTCCGAGGTCGCCGATGCGATCGGCGCCGACCTGCCCGACACGATCAGGCTCGCCTTTCAGGAGGCCCGGGCCCGGAATTTCGAGGGTGAGGCGGCCGCACGGCGCGTTGTCCTGACCGAGGCGCTGAGCGCGGGCAGGCCACCCGGCATCGGGGTGAAGGCGCTGCGGGCAGGCAACATCGCCGACGGAGCCGCCCTCGCCGATCTGGCCAACGCCGCCCTCGATGCGATGATCCAGCGCGCCGAGGCCCTCGCCGCCGCGACGCAGCGGTCGCTGCTGCTCGCGCTCCTGCTTCTCGCCGGTTCTCTGGTGCTGGCCATCGGCGGTACGGGGATCGTCTTCCGGCGCGTGATTCGGCCGATCCAGACCATGATTCAAGCCATGCGGGCTCTCGCGGCCGGCGACGCCACTGTCGCCATCCCGGCCCAAAATCGGCGGGACGAGATCGGCGCGATCGCGGCGGCTGTCCAGGTGTTCAAGGACAACCTGATCCGGACCCGGGCGCTGGAAGCGGAGGCCGATGCGGCCCGCCTCGCCGCGGAGGCGCAGCGCCGGTCGGCCACCGACGCCCTGGCGCAGGGCTTCGAGCAGGCGGTGTCCGGCATCGTCGCGCAAGTCTCCGGCTCCGCGGCCGAGCTGCAGACCACCGCCTGGCAGATGACCACCACAGCCCAGCAGACCGCCAGCCAGTCCAACGCCGTGGCGGCCGCCGCCGAGGAGGCGTCCGCCGGCGTCAGGACGGTGGCGGCCGCCGTCGAGGAACTCGGGACGTCCGTCCAGGAGATCGGGCGTCAGGTCCAGGGCTCATCCGAGCTGGCCCGGATCGCGGTCGGCGAGGCCGATCAGACCGCCACGCTCGTGGCCGCGCTCAACGGGGCGGCCGCCCGGGTCGGGGCCGTGATCGAGCTGATCGCCGGCATCGCCGCGCAGACGAATCTCCTGGCGCTCAACGCGACGATCGAGGCGGCGCGGGCTGGCGAGGCGGGACGGGGTTTCGCGGTGGTCGCCACGGAGGTGAAGGCGCTCGCCGCCCAGACCGGCCAGGCCACCGAGGAGATCGGCCGGCAGATTGGCGAGATCCGCAGCGTGACCGGCCAGGCGGTGGATGCGATCGGCACGATCACCGGCCGGATCGGGGAGATCAGCGCCGTGGCGGCGGCGATCGCGGCGGCGGTGGAGCAGCAGGGAGCGGCCACGCAGGAGATCGTCCGCAACATCACACAGGCCAATGCGGGGACGCAGGAGGTCACCGGCAACATCACCGGCGTGGCGAACGCGGCCGACCAGACGGGCCGCGCGGCCGATCACGTGCTCACCGCGGCCACCGCGCTGTCGCGCCAGTCCGAGCAGCTCGCGGCCGAGGTCGATCGGTTCCTGGCAAGCGTCCGGGCCGCGTGAACCCGACCGGTCAGGCCGGGCCGAACCCGCGGGTGAAGCTGAGCCGGTGATGCGGGCTCCGGCCGAGCTTCGTCAGGCCGACGCGGTGGATTGCCGTGCCGTAGCCGACGTTGCGCTCCCAGCCGTAGCCGGGATGGCGCTCGGCCAAGCGCCGCATCAGGTCGTCGCGAAACACCTTGGCGACGATAGAGGCGGCGGCGATCTGCGGGACCAGCCTGTCGCCGCCGACCACCGCGCGGCCCGGCAGGCCCGGCAGGCCCGGCAGGGCATCGCGCCCGTCGACCAGGACCGGCGCGTCGAGCCCGAGGCGGGCCACTGCGCGCGCCATCGCGTCGAGGGTGGCGGCGCGGATGTTGATCCGGTCGATCAGCGCCCGGGAGCCCGCCGCCACCGCGACGCGCCCATGGGCGCGGATCAGCGGCGCCAGCCGCGCGCGGACCGGCTCGGGCACGCGCTTGCTGTCGTCCAGGGCGGCGAGCAGATCCGGTGGGAGCGCCACGGGATCGAACCAGACCGCTGCCACCACCACGGGCCCGCACAGCGCGCCGCGCCCGACCTCGTCGCAGCCGATGACGGCGGGGTACTCGGCCGCGCGGGCCGGATCGAACGGCATCGTCGTGGCGGGCGGCTTCCCGGCAGGAGACTTTAGGGCAGGGGACTTCCGGGCGGGGGACTTCCGGGGAGGCGGCATGGCCTTCTCCTGCCATCCCGCGCGGGCGCCGTCACCGGTCAGGCGGCGTCCCGGGTCCCCTGCACACCGCCATGCGCCTCGACGATGTTGCCGAAAAACTGGCGGGCGCTCTCGTCCCAGCCGCAGCGCAGGGCCTCGGCCCGGCATTCGGCGCGCGACAGGTCGAGGGCCGCGAGCGAGGCGGCCCGCAGATCCCGGTCGAGCACCCCGACGCGGGTGCCGCCGACGACGTCGTTCGGTCCCGGCACCGGGAAGGCCGCCACCGGCAGCCCGCTGGCCAGGGCCTCGAGAAGCACGATGCCGAACGTGTCGGTGAGGCTCGGGAAAACGAAGACGTCGCAGGCTGCGTAGACCGCCGAGAGGTCCGCGCCGGTCCGAGTGCCGAGGAACCGTGCTCCGGGCGCCAGCGCCTGGAGCCGCGCCCGGTCCGGGCCGTCGCCCACGACGACCTTGGTGCCCGGCAGATCGAGGCTCAGGAAGGCCGCGACGTTCTTCTCCACAGCGAGCCGCCCGACATAGAGGAACAGCGGCCGAGGCAGTCCGACGAGGTCCGCCGGGAGCGGGGCGCCGGGCTCGGCGGGCCGGAATCGCGCGGTATCGACGCCGCGGGTCCAGCGCATCAGCCGGCCGAAGCCCCTTGCCGCCAGCTCGCCCTGCAGCGAGGCGGTGCTGACCATCGTGCCCCGGGCGGCGCCGTGGAAGCGGCGCAGATAGGCGTAGGACCAAGCCTCCGGCACGGGGGCCCGGGCTGCGAGGTACTCGGGGAAGCGCGTGTGGTAGCTCGTGGTGAAGGGCAGCGCATGGGCGAGGCAGTAGCGCCGGGCCGCCGTGCCCACGGGCCCTTCGGTCGCGATGTGGACGTGGGTCGGCCGCTCCGCGTTCCAGCGCGCGGCCACCCGCTCCCGCCCGGCATAGGCGAGGCGGATCTCCGGATAGCCCGGCAGGGGCAGCGAGCGGAAATCCGCGACCGTCAGCAAGGCCGTCTCGAAGCCGTGCTCCGGCGCGCGCCACACCATCTGCTCCAGGGAGCGCACCACGCCGTTCACCTGCGGGTGCCAGGCATCGCTGGCGATGAGGAGCTTCACGGGCGGTGACCTCACGCCACGGCGCGCCGGCCCGGCAGCGTGTCCGGGACGCTCTCGGCCCTGCGCGCCCGCAGGACGCTCGGATAGTGCAGCACCTCGATGCGACCGTCGTAGTGCTCGACCAAGCCGGTGCAGGATTCGACCCAGTCGCCGGTGTTGAGGTAGCGCAGATCGCCGATCGGCCGGTCGGCCGCATGGTGGATGTGGCCGCAGATCACGCCGTCGGCGCCCTGCCGGCGCGCCTCGTCGGCCAGGATCGTCTCGAAGCGGCCGATGAAGCTGACGGCGTTCTTCACGCGCAGCTTCGCCCAGGCGGAGAGCGACCAGTAGGACAGGCCGAGGCGCCGCCGCGCCTTGTTGATCACGGTGTTGAGGGACAAAGCCAGCGTGTAGGCACCGTCGCCGAGATGGGCGAGCCAGCGCGAGTGGCGCACCACCATGTCGAACTGGTCGCCGTGGATCACGAGGTAGCGCCGGCCGTCGGCCGCCTCGTGGATCGCGGTCTCCGCCAGCTCGATCCCGCCGAAATTGGTGCCGACATAGTCGCGCAGGAACTCGTCGTGGTTGCCCGGCAGGTAGACGATGCGGGTCCCCTTGCGGACCTTGCGCAGGAGCTTCTGCACGACGTCGTTGTGCTCCTGCGGCCAGTACCATCCGGAGCGCAGCTGCCAGCCATCCACGATGTCGCCGACGAGGTAGATCGTATCGGCGTCGTAATCCTTCAGGAACGACAGCAGCAGCCCGGCACGGCAGCCGCGCGTGCCGAGATGCAGGTCGGACAGGAACAGCGTCCGAACCCGGACCGGCATCTCCTCAACCTCGGCCACGGTACCCTCTCCCGGCGGCTGTACGGTGCCAGGATCCAGAGCGCGATCGCATCTCAGTTTGATGACGCGGGTCCTAGGCGGCGGAGCCAGCGCTGGTGCGGTGCCGCGACGCCTCTCAACCCGAGATCATCTTCGTTGCGGCGCACAAAAAATTTTTTTGCCAAGTTCCGGAAGTTTTTCCGGTTTTCCTTTCCGGGCTCGCCGCCTCATAATACCAGGAACCGGCGGCTCGGCACGAGCTCGGCCGGACCTTGACAGGAAGGCGGCGAGGACGGCCCTGAGGCCGTTGGACGGGACGGCATTTCGGAGGCGACCGGCGCGCGGGGGCGTGCCGCGACGCGAGCGGCGTGAGGCCGCCTGCCGCTCCGCGGAGGCCCCCCGATCACGGCAGAGGATGGCGTTCGAGGGGGTGCGGCGCGAGCCGCTTTCGACGGCGCCGGACCGGCTCCCTGAGGACGCTTGAACAACCCGGCGCGGGTTCACGCTCGCCCACAATGGACTTTTCGGAGGAAACATCATGGCCGCAACCCGGCGCCCCGGTCGCAACCACCTCTTCATCCCGGGTCCCACCAACATCCCGGAGCGCGTCCTGCGCGCCATGCACGTGCAGTCCGAGGATCACCGCTCGCCGAGCTTCCCCGAGCTGGTGAAGCCGCTCCTGCAGGACTCCAAGATGGTGTTCGGCTCGACCAACGGGACGGTCATCCTGTTCCCGTCCTCGGGCACCGGCATCTGGGAATCGGCCCTGTCCAACACCCTCTGCCGCGGCGACAAGGTGCTCACCGCCCGCTACGGCCAGTTCAGCCACCTGTGGGTCGACATGGCCCAGCGCCTCGGCCTCGACGTGGTCGTTCAGGAGGAGGAGTGGGGCGCCGGCGCCGATCCGCAGAAGATCGAGGAGGCGCTCCGGGCCGACAAGGATCACGCCATCAAGGCCGTGATGGTCGTCCACAACGAGACCGCCACGGGCGTCACCAGCGACATCGGCGCGGTGCGCAGGGCGATCGACGCCGCCGGCCACCCGGCGCTGCTGTTCGTGGACGGCATCTCGCCGATCGGCTCGCTGCCGTTCTACATGGACGACTGGAAGGTCGATTGCGCCATCGCGGGCTCGCAGAAGGGCTTCATGCTGCCGGCCGGCCTCGGCCTGATCTGCATCAGCCCGAAGGCGCTTAAGATCGCCGAGGGCGGCACCGGCCGCAACGACCGGCTCGGCCACGCCTACTTCGCCTGGAAGGACCAGCTGGCCGCCAACGCCACCGGCTACTTCCCCTACACCCCCGTCCTGCCGCTGCTCTACGGCCTGCGCGAGGCCCTGGCGATCGTGAAGGAAGAGGGGCTGGAGAACGTCTACCACCGCCATCACGTGCTCGCCGAGGCGACCCGCCAGGCCGTGGCGGCCTGGGGCCTCAAGCCCTGCGCCAAGGAGCCGAAGTGGAACTCCGACACGGTCACGGCGATCGTGGTGCCGGAGGGCGCCGACGCCGCCAAGGTGATCACCCACGCCTACGAGCGCTACAACCTCTCGCTGGGCGCCGGCCTGTCGAAAGTCGCCGGCAAGGTGTTCCGCATCGGCCACCTGGGCGACCTGAACGAGCTGTCGCTGCTGGGCGCCATCGCGGGCGCCGAGATGGCCATGCTCGATTGCGGCATCAAGGTCACGCCGGGTTCGGGCGTCGCCGCCGCCTCCAGCTACCTGCGCGAGAATCCGCTGCATAAGGCGTGATCGGCGCACGCGATCGGGGCGGGACCGGGTTGCCGGGCCCGCCCCGACGCGCAAGTAAGACCAAGACTATCGAGGAAACCGCCCGTCGTCCGAGAGGGGTTCTATGACCAAGAAGATCGTGTTCCTGGATCGTGAATCCCTCGACGCCAGGGTCCGACCGTTCAACTTCCCGCATGAATACGTCGAGCACGAGTCGACCTGGACGCCGGAAGAGATCGTCTCCCGCCTCCAGGGGGCGGAGATCGCGCTGATCAACAAGGTCCCGATGCGGGCCGAGACGCTGAAGCAGCTGCCCGACCTGAAGCTGATCGCGGTGGCCGCCACCGGCACCGACGTGGTCGACAAGGCCCAGGCCAAACAGCAGGGCATTACCGTCGTCAACATCCGCAACTACGCGTTCAACACCGTGCCGGAGCACGTGGTCGGGCTGATGTTCGCCCTGCGCCGGGCGATCGTGCCCTACGCCAACTCGGTCCGGCGCGGCGATTGGGCGAAGTCGAAGCAGTTCTGCTACTTCGACTATCCGATCTACGACATCGCCGGCTCGACGCTCGGCATCGTCGGCTACGGGGCGCTGGGCAAGTCGATCGCCAAGCGCGCCGAGGCACTCGGCATGAAGGTCCTCGCCTACGACGTGTTCCCGCAGGACGGGCTCGCCGACTTCGAGACAATCCTGACGCAGTCCGACGTGATCACGCTGCACGTGCCGCTGACCCCCGACACCAAGGGTATGATCGGCGCCGCCGAGCTCAAGAAGATGAAGAAGAGCGCCATCCTCATCAACACGGCCCGGGGTGGGCTGGTGGACGAGGCGGCCCTGCTCGAAGCGCTCAAGGACGGCACGATCGCGGGCGCCGGCTTCGACGTGGTGGCGCAGGAGCCGCCCAAGGACGGCAACATCCTGTGCGACGCCGACCTGCCGAACCTGATCGTCACGCCGCACGTGGCCTGGGCCAGCAAGGAGGCGATGCAGATCCTGGCCGATCAGCTCGTCGACAACGTCGAGGCGTTCGTGGCGGGCAAGCCGCAGAACGTGGTCGAGAGCTGAGGCGGCGCAGATCGCACGCCGTCGTTCCGGGGCGCCGCAGGCGAGCCCGGAACCCAGTTGCGCCGACGGTGTCGGCCGAGAACCACCTGTGCGTCTGGATTCCGGGCTCCGCTCCGCGGCCCCGGAATGACGGGGTGGATGTCCCTGACGTGATGATGCCCATCCTGGGCCGAGGTTAAGACATGACCAAGAAGCTGCTGTTCCTGTTCGACACCGATGCGGTTCCGAACGTGTTCGACACGGTGGTCGGCTACGACGGCGGTGCCGACCACATCACCGGCTACGGCGGCGTCAATCCCGACAATGTCGGCGCGCTCGTGGACGGCACGATCTACACCCGCGGCGGCTCCGAGAAGAAGTCGACGGCGATCTTCGTCGGCGGCGGCAGCATGGCGGCCGGCGAAGAGCTGTTCACCGCGGTCAAGAAGCGGTTCTTCGGCCCGTTCAGGGTCTCGGTGATGCTCGATTCCAACGGCTCCAACACCACGGCCGCCGCGGGCGTTGCCCTGGTGGCCAAGGCCGCGGGCTCGCTCCAGGGCAAGAAGGCCGTCGTGCTGGCGGGCACCGGGCCGGTCGGCATGCGCTCGGCCGCGCTCCTCGCCGGCGAGGGCGCCGAGGTCACCATCGCGGGCCGCGCGCTGGACAAGACCCAGGCCGCCGCGGACCAGATCAACAAGCGCTTCAAGGTCAACGTGAAGGCCGCCGCGACCCCCGACGAGGCCTCCCGCGTCGCCCTGGTGAAGGGCACGAACCTCGTGTTCACCGCCGGCGCCATCGGCGTCGAGCTGCTGCCGGAAGCGGCCTGGGCGCAGGAATCGTCGATCGAGTTCGTCGCCGACTACAACGCCCAGCCCCCGACCGGCATCGGCGGCATCGACGTGATGGACAAGGGCAAGGAGCGCAACGGCAAGCAGGCCTTCGGCGCTCTCGGCATCGGCGGCCTGAAGCTCAAGCTGCACCGGGCCTGCGTCGGCCAGCTCTTCGACAGCACCGACAAGGTGCTCGACGCCGAGGAGATCTACGCCCTCGCCAAGACCATGGCCTGAGGAGGCGCCGGTGACCGAGACGCATCGCCCCGAGACCGACAGCATCGAGAAATTCCTGACGGAGCTGGCGAGTGCCGCCCCCACCCCCGGGGGCGGCGGCGCGGCGGCGATCTCCGGCGCCATGGGCGCGGCCCTGGTGTCGATGGTCTGCAACCTCACCATCGGCAAGAAGAAGTACGTCGAGGTCGAGGCCGAGCTGAATGAGGTCCTGGCCAAGTCCGAGGGCCTGCGGGTCGTGCTCACCGGCATGATCGGGGAGGACGTCCAGGCCTTCGACGCCGTGATGGGCGCCTACGGCCTGCCCAAGGCCACCGATGACGAGAAGGCGGCCCGGGCCGAGAAGATCCAGGCCGCGCTCAAGACAGCCTGCGACGTGCCGCTCGCCTGCTGCCGGGCCTGCCGCGCGGTAATCGACCTCGCGGCGGTCACGGCCGACAAGGGCAACCTCAACGTCGTGTCGGATGCCGGCGTGGCGGTGCTGTCCGCCTATGCCGGCCTGCGCAGCGCGGCCCTCAACGTCTACGTGAACGCCAAGGGCCTCGAGGACCGCGAGTTCGCCGACGAGCGGCTGAAGGAACTCGAAGATCTGCTCTCGGAGGCCGGTGCGCTGACCGAGAAGGTCTACGCGGTCGTGAAAGCCAAGGTAAACTGAGAGGGGCACACGGCTCTCCCCGTCGTTCCGGGGAGACGCAGGCGAGCCCGGACCCGTAGGGGCACGCCGGAGGCGGGCAACCCAAAACCGCTGCTGGTGGATGATCTTGGCGCGTCGGCGGCTCTGGATCCCGGGCTCCGCTGCGCGGCCCCGGGATGACGGCGAGGGGCAGCCTAGGCCGCGACGACGCTGCCCTCAGGTGATGGCCCACGCCGTCATTCCGGGGCGCCGCAGGCGAGCCCGGAATCCAGAAGCGCCAGCCGTGCACGACCTTGCCGCGTCGGCGGCTCTGGATGTCCGGTTCCGCTGCCCGGCCCCGGGATGACGGCAAGGGACGGGTTCGGTTCTGGATCTACAGTCGAGGCCGGGTGCATCGTGCCCCCGGCCTCGTTGTTTTTCTGTATGTCGCGGTGCAGCATCGAATACGATCCGTGCTGCGGCCGCGAAAAAGTCTCGATCAATCAGCCGCTTAAAAAATTTGACGGGCGTAATCTTTCGACTCAACTAAAGTGAAGGGCGTCAACGGCGGCAACGAACCGCGGAGGAGACGCCGAATGGACGTCCACGAGTATCAGGCCAAGGAGCTGCTCGCGAGCTTCGGCGTGGCCGTCCCGAAAGGGGCCATCGCGTTCAGCCCGGATCAGGCGGTCTACGCGGCCACCGAGCTCGGCGGCTCGTTCTGGGCCGTCAAGGCGCAGATCCACGCCGGCGCCCGCGGCAAGGCCGGCGGCATCAAGCTGTGCCGGACCTACAACGAGGTCCGCGACGCCGCCAAGGACCTCCTCGGCAAGCGCCTCGTCACCCACCAGACCGGCCCCGAGGGCAAGCCGGTGCAGCGCGTCTACGTGGAGACCGCCGACCCGTTCGAGCGCGAGCTCTACCTCGGCTACGTGCTGGACCGGAAGGCCGAGCGCGTCCGGGTCATCGCCAGCCAGCGCGGCGGCATGGATATCGAGGAGATCGCCGCCAAGGAGCCGGACTCGCTCATCCAGGTGGTGGTCGAGCCGGCGGTCGGCCTGCAGCAGTTCCAGGCGCGGGAGATCGCCTTCCAGCTCGGCCTCAACATCAAGCAGGTCTCGGCCGCGGTGAAGACGATCATGAACGCCTACCGGGCGTTCCGCGACTGCGACGGCACCATGCTGGAGATCAACCCGCTCGTCGTCACCAAGGACGACCGGGTGCTGGCGCTCGATGCCAAGATGAGCTTCGACGACAACGCCCTGTTCCGTCGGCCGGGCATCGCCGACATGCACGACCCGTCCCAGGGCGACCCCCGCGAGGCCCAGGCCGCCGAGCACAACCTCAGCTACATCGGCCTTGAGGGGGAGATCGGCTGCATCGTCAACGGCGCCGGGCTGGCCATGGCCACCATGGACATGATCAAGCACGCGGGCGGCGAGCCGGCGAATTTCTTGGATGTCGGTGGTGGTGCTTCTCCGGAACGCGTCGCGACGGCGTTCCGGCTGGTCCTGTCGGACCGCAACGTGAAGGCGATCCTCGTCAACATCTTCGCCGGCATCAACCGCTGCGACTGGGTCGCCGAGGGCGTCGTGCAGGCCGCCCGCGAGGTCAAGATCGACGTGCCGCTGGTGGTGCGGCTGGCCGGCACGAATGTGGAGGCGGGCAAGAAGATCCTGGCCGAGAGCGGCCTCGACCTGATCACCGCCGACACCCTGGCGGAGGCGGCCAAGAAGGCGGTCGACGCCTGCTCCGCCGCCAAGACGCAGCACTAAAAAGGGGGAGACCGCGCCATGAGCATCCTCATCGACGAGACCACCCCGATCATCGTCCAGGGCATCACGGGCGACAAGGGCACCTTCCACGCCAAGGAGATGCTGGACTACGGCACGAACGTCGTCGGCGGCGTCACGCCCGGCAAGGGCGGGCGCACCCATCTCGGCCTGCCGGTGTTCAACACCGTCAAGGAAGCGGTGGCGGCGACCGGCGCCACGACCTCGATCACCTTCGTGGCGCCGCCCTTCGCGGCGGACGCCATCATGGAGGCGGCCGATGCCGGGCTGCGGCTGGTCTGCTCGATCACCGACGGCATCCCCGCCCAGGACATGATGCGGGTGAAGCGCTACCTGTACCGCTACCCGAAAGAGAAGCGGACCATGGTGGTCGGCCCGAACTGCGCCGGCATCATCTCGCCCGGCAAGGCGATGCTGGGCATCATGCCCGGCCACATCTACCTCCCGGGCAATGTCGGGGTCATCTCCCGCTCGGGCACGCTGGGCTACGAGGCCGCCTCCCAGCTCAAGGAGCTCGGTCTCGGGATCTCGACCTCGGTGGGCATCGGCGGCGACCCGATCAACGGCTCGTCGTTCCTCGACCACCTCGCCCTGTTCGAGACCGATCCGGACACCGACGCGGTGCTGATGATCGGCGAGATCGGCGGCCCGCAGGAGGCCGAGGCCTCGGCCTGGATCCGCGAGAACATGTCGAAGCCCGTGATCGGCTTCGTGGCCGGACTCACGGCGCCGAAGGGCCGGCGGATGGGCCATGCCGGCGCGATCATCTCGGCGGCCGGCGACAGCGCCGCCGAGAAGGCCGAGATCATGCGCTCCTACGGGCTGACCGTGGCGCCGGATCCGGGGTCGTTCGGGCAGACCGTGGCCGACGTGCTGGCCCGGGCGGCGTAGCGCGCCGGCATCCAGAAGCGTGCCGCGCTCCCTCCCACTCTGCGGGGGAGGGTGGCCCGCGAAGCGGGCCGGGACGAAGTCCCGCAAAGGGGGAGCCCGGCCCCAGGAAATCGCGCGACCTTCAAGACGGCCGCAGCCTCGTACTGCACCGTCGCTCCCCCTTGCGGGACTTCGTCCCGACCCGCCCCCGCAGAGTGGGAGGGGGCGCGTCGCGCCTCGTCCTTCAAGAAAGTGCGCCACGAGGTGGCCCCATGACCCGTACCCTTCACGCAACCCCCGGCCTCGCCGACGCCACCGCCTTCGCGCCGCCGGTGATCACCGGCACCTCGTCGGAGCAGGCGCTGGACATCCTGTTCCAGGCGCTGCTCGACGTCGCTCGCCGGCACGACCCCGACCTTGAGGCGGTGCTGCACGGCACGGCCGACATCTCGCGCTTCTCGCCGCAGATGCTGGCGCGCGCCCTTCAGGTTCAGGGCATCTGGTTCCAGCTGATCTCCATCGCCGAGCAGAACGCCGCGATGCGCCGCCGCCGCCACGTGGAGCGCACGGAGGGGCGGGCCGCGCTCGGCGGCTCCTTCGCCAAGGTCTTCTCCGACGCGCGCAAGCAGGGTGTGCCCCCGGAGAAGATCCAGGCGCTGCTCAGCGACCTGCGCATCCGCCCGACGCTGACCGCCCACCCCACCGAGGGCAAGCGGGTCACGGTGCTGGAGAAGTTCCGGCGGATCTACCTCGTCCTGCGCGAGCTGGAGATGCCGCGCTGGACCGATCGCGAGCGCAACGGCCTCATGAACGAGCTGCGCGACCAGATCGAGCTGGTCTGGATGACGGGCGAGCTGCATCTGGAGAAGGCCACGGTCGAGCGGGAGGTGGCCTGGGGGCTGCACTTCTTCGACGAGACCCTGTTCGAGATGCTGCCCGAGACCCTGGAAACCCTGGAGGAGACGCTCGCCGAGACCTATCCGGGGACCGAATTCAAGGTGCCGCCGTTCTTCCAGTTCGGCTCGTGGATCGGCGGCGACCGGGACGGCAACCCCTACGTCACGGCGGCCGTCACCCGGCAGACCCTGCACCGCAACGCGCTGGCCTCGCTGACCCGCTACCGTGACGGTGTGCGCGAGCTGGGGCGAACCCTGTCGCTGACCGAGCGGTCGCTGCCGCTGCCCGAGAGCTTCCGCGCGGAACTCGACCGGCACCTCGCCGAGAGCGGCCAGGCCCGGGCGATCACCCGCCGCAATCCCGGCGAGCCCTATCGCCAGTACCTGTCCTGCGTCTCGCGCAAGATCGACGCGACCATCGCCCGCAACGAGGGCGAGCACCCGTCCGGTCCCGATTATGCCAGCGCGGACGGGCTGATCGAGGACCTGCGCGTTCTCGAGCGCGGCCTGACCGATGCCAAGTGCCCGGCGCTGGCGCGGGACCTCGTCCGCCCGGTCCGGCGCATGGTCGAGATCTTCCGGTTCTCGACGGTCCGTCTGGACCTGCGCGAGAACACCACCCGGACCACCGACACGCTCCAGGCCCTCTGGCGCCAGCGCAACGGCGAGGGCGAGCCGCCCGCCCTCGGCTCGGCCGCCTGGCGCCAGTGGCTCGACACGGAACTCGCCCGGCCGCGCGATCCCGAACGCTCCTTCGAGGATCTGCCTGACGCGGCCCGGGAGACGCTCGCCACCTTCGCCCTCGTGGCCGAGATGCGCGAGGCCCTCGACCGCGAGGCGTTCGGCGCCTTCGTGCTGTCGATGACCCGCTCGGTGGAGGACGTGCTCGGCGCCTACCTTCTCGCCAAGGAGGCGGGGGTGTTCCTCGACGCGGCCGGCACCGAGATCTGCCCGCTGCCGATCGTGCCCCTGTTCGAGACCATCGATGACTTGCGCGCCGCCCCGGCGATCATGCGGGCGCTGCTCAACGTGCCGGTGGTCCGCCGCTCCACCCGCTGGCAGGGCGGCGTGCAGGAGGTGATGATCGGCTATTCCGACTCCAACAAGGATGGCGGCTTCGTCGCCGCCAACTGGGAGCTCTACAAGGCCCAGAGCAAGCTGACCCGGCTCGGCGAGGAACTCGGCGTCGGCATCGCGTTCTTCCACGGGCGCGGCGGCTCGGTGAGCCGCGGCGGCGTGCCGACCCACCGGGGCATCATGGCCCAGCCGCCGGGCTCGATCCGCGGCCGGTTCCGCACCACCGAGCAGGGCGAGGTGGTCTCGTTCAAGTACGCCAACCGCGGCACCGCCGCCTACCAGATGGAGCTGCTGGCGGCCTCGGTGTTCGAGCATGCGCTGGCCGGCGAGGGCGAGCGGGCGGGACCGGGCCACGACGACGCGCTGGAGGCTCTGGCCGGCGCGTCGCGGGCCGCCTACGTGCAGCTGCTCCAGACCGACGGCCTCGCCGATTATTTCCAGGCGGCGAGTCCGCTGGACGAGATTTCGCTCCTCAACATCGGCTCGCGCCCGGCGCGCCGGTTCGGGGCCCGCTCGCTCTCGGATCTGCGGGCGATTCCGTGGGTGTTTGCGTGGTCGCAGAACCGGCACGTGATCACCGGCTGGTACGGAGTCGGCTCGGGGCTCGCGAGCTTCCTCGACGTGCGCGGCCGCGACGGCGAGGCGACCCTGAAGCGCCTGTTCCAGGAATCCCGCGTCCTGCGCCTCGTCCTCGACGAGGTCGAGAAGACGCTGATGATGGTCGATCTCGACATCGCCCGCGCCTATGCGGGCCTCGTCCCCGATGCGGGCATCCGCGACCGGATCTTCGCGATGATCGAGGCCGAGTATGCGCTGACCCGCGAGATGGTCCTGCGGGTGAGCGGCGGATCGGATTTGGCCGAGCGCTTCCCGCTGTTCCGGGACCGCTTGAAGGGGCGGCTGCCGACCATCAACCAGGTCGGGCGCGAGCAGGTCGAGCTGCTCGCCCGCTACCGCGCCGAGACCGACGAGGACCGGCGCGAGGCGGTGAAGTCCGCCCTGCTCCTGTCGATCAACTGCATCGCGGTCGGCTTCGGGGCGACCGGTTAGGGGAGGGGCCAACAGGCTTCCTCTCCTGCACGGGAGAGGGGCCCCGCGCTTCGATCCCGCACCGGGGAACCGGTCCATTCGTGGAGCCGCGCCCTGTCAGCGACCCTCACGCGCGCCATTTGCCGCCGATGACCGGGACCCCATCCCGCAACGGCATCAGAACCGTCACCAAGAGAGAGGAACACCCATGAGCTTCACCCTGATCCAGCAGGCCAAGCCGCGCCTGCACCGCTCCGAACTCGCAGTCCCCGGCTCCAACCCGACCTTCATGGAGAAGTCGGCCTCCTCGGCGGCCGACGTGATCTTCCTCGACCTCGAGGACGCGGTCGCGCCCGACGACAAGGAGAAGGCCCGCACCAACATCATCCAGGCGCTGAACGACCTGGATTGGGGCAACAAGACCATGATGATCCGCATCAACGGTCTCGACACCCACTACATGTACCGCGACGTGGTCGACATCGCCGAAGCCTGCCCGCGGCTCGACATGGTGCTGATCCCCAAGGTCGGCGTACCGGCCGACGTCTACGCCATCGACGTGCTGGTCACCCAGATCGAGCAGGCCAAGAAGCGCGAGAAGCAGATCGGCTTCGAGGTGCTGATCGAGACGGCCCTCGGCATGGCCAATGTCGAGGCGATCGCCCAGTCGCCGAAGCGCCTGGAGGCGATGTCGTTCGGTGTCGCGGATTACGCTGCCTCGACCCGCGCCCGCTCCACGGTCATCGGCGGCGTGAACCCCGACTTCTCGGTGCTCACCGACAAGGACGAGGCCGGCAACCGCCAGACCCACTGGCAGGATCCGTGGCTGTTCGCCCAGAACCGCATGCTGGTGGCCTGCCGGGCCTACGGCCTGCGCCCGATCGACGGACCGTTCGGCGACTTCTCGGATCCGGACGGCTACCGCTCGGCGGCCCGCCGCTGCGCCGCTCTCGGCTTCGAGGGCAAGTGGGCGATCCATCCGAGCCAGATCGATCTCGCCAACGAGGTGTTCACCCCGTCCGAGGCCGAGGTCACCAAGGCCCGCCGCATCTTGGAGGCCATGGAAGAGGCCGCCAAGGCTGGCCGCGGCGCCGTCTCCCTGGACGGCCGCCTCATCGACATCGCCTCGATCCGCATGGCCGAGGCGCTGATCGAGAAGGCGAACGCCATGAAGGCATAAGCGAGGGCTCAACGTCGGCGGGTCTCGGGTCTGCCCCGGGATCCGTCGGCGTCGCTTCTTGCTACCGCTGGCTGCTTTATCAGCCGCCGTCTTTCCGGGGCGCCGCAGGCGAGCCCGGACCCGAAGGGGCCTGCTGGGGGCGGGCAGACCAGAACCGCCGACGGCGCCAGGCTGTGAATGCGTCGCGGTTCTGGATTCCGGGCCCTGCTGCGCAGTCCCGGAATGACGGGATTGTCTTCTCGAGGTGCAGCCCGGTCGAAACGGTCAAAGGCGTTCGTGCGCTCAGAACGGCCGATCGTCCGGGAGCCGCGCGGCCGCCATCTCGTCCGGCGTCGGATCGCGATGGATCACGATGCCCTTCGACCGGTCCGCGGCGATCAGCCCGAGACGCGCGAACCCATCGAGCCAGCCGTCCATCGGCCAGAGCCCGTGACGGCCGTGGAACCGCGCGGCGTTGGCCACGATATCGCGAAAGTGCTGCAGCGGCGGGTCATAGGCCGCGTGGTGCTGATGGTAGGCCCGCGGCCCGCCGAGGAACAGGATCGGCACGCCGGCCCGGTCGGCCCGGAAGGCGAGGTCGGTATCCTCCGCCCCATAGCCGGAGAACGCCTCGTCGAAGCCGCCGAGCCGGTCGTAGGTCGCGGCGCGGACCGCGAAGGCCAGGGACCAGAACAGGCCGGGCTGCGGTGCCGGCGCCACCACGCCGGCGGGCGGGAAAGCCCGCACCGGGTGCGGCTGCCCGAGCCGCTCCAGATCGGTCGCGTTCCAATGATCCGCGACGGCCCCGGCCGGCAGGTAACCGATCTCGCAGCAGACCAAGCCGTCGTGTTCGGCCACCGCCCGCGACAGGCCGGCGACGAGCCCCGCCGAGGGGATGCAGTCCACGTCGAGGAAGATCAGCGTGTCGGCCCGGGCCGCCCGGCGGCCGGCATTGCGCGCCGCCGCGAGCGGCAGGCCGGCATGCGGGAACGGAACCCGCTCCACCGGGAAAGGCAGGGGCGGGAAGGGGGCCTCGTCGCCGCCGATCTCCACGACGATGCAGGCATCCGGCGCAGTCCCGCGCGCGAGACCCTCGAGCAGGCGGGTCAGGTGCGGGCGCCGGCCCTTGTTGAGGGTGATGACCGCCGTGCTCACGCGTCGATCCCGGCCCGCAGGACATCGATCCGGTACTCCGCCGCCCGGGACTGGTGGAGAACCTTCGCGAACGGCGCGGCGGACCGGATGAAACCCTCGGCGGCGGCGTCGCCCGAGAGCGGATAGTCCGTCTCGCCGAGCCAGTGCACCAGCACGATGTCGCCCCCGGGTTCGATCGTCTCGCCGGCGCGACGCACCAGCTCGGCGAAATCCGCCGGCGCCAGGAAGTACAGGAACTCGGACAGGACGATCAGGTCGAATCGGCCGTCGGGCCAGTCGCCCGGCATGGCGCCCTCCCGGATCTCGATGTGGGGCCGGTCCGCGCAACGGGCGCGTGCGGCCTCCACGGCGGCGGGGACCAGATCCATCGCGATCAGCCTGTCGCAGCGCTCGGACAGGGCGCGGGTGAAGACCCCGATCGAGCAGGCCGGCTCGAAGGCCGACCGGTAGCGCTCCCGCGGCAGGCTCGCGAGCGTCGCCCCGTACTTGTCGCGCTCATAGGCCGACGACGTGAAGCCCCAGGGGTCCGGGTTGTCGGCGTAGATGCCGACGAAATACGCCTCCGGAAGCGTCTGCGTCCGCCGGGTCATGCCGGGACCGCGACGAAGCGTTCGAAGGGACCGCACAGCCGCTCGATCATCGCCGGCTCCAGCCGGAAACCTCCGGGATCGTCCGAGATCAGGTCGGTCGTCTGCGATTCATGGGCGGCCACGGCGCGGGCCTTGATCGCCCGGTAGGCGGAGACGTCGAGGCGCAGGCCGGTCGGCTCCGGGCCGACCTCAGTCTCGGGCGGCAGGGTCCAGCCCCAGACCGGATACTCGTAGATCCGCACGCCCGGCATCGCGGGCCGGGCTAGGGAAACGATCGCGGCGGCCGCCTTGTGGTCGCAATGCGGGTCGTGACGCCACGTCACAAAGGCCGCGCTGGCGCCGCAGGCCGTCGCCGCCCGCTCCACGGCGCGCGCCGCGGCTTCGGCGTCCGGTCCGTTGCTGGGGACATGGGCGTCGGGCAGGCGCAGGAACGTCACATCGTCAGCGCTGAGCCCGAGCAAAGTCACCGCCCGCACGGTCTCGGCCTCGCGCAGGGTGCGCAGCTTCTCGGGCGGATACAGTGCTGAATGGGTGTGCGAGCCGCATCCGTCGCTGATCACCACGAGGTGCACGCGCCGTCCGGCCGCCCGTGCGGCGGCGATCAGGCCGCCGCAGCCCAGGCTCTCGTCGTCGGGATGCGGGGCGACGACCACGAGGCCGCCCGTCCCGGCCAGAGCGTCGAGGCTCCCGAGGGGCAAGGCGTCGGCGGCGGCCAGGAACGCGTCGGCGCGCATCAGCGGATCGCCACCGAGCTTGCGAACGACGCGCGACACGCGCAGGTCCGGGACGGGCGGCGGATCAGATCGGTCACAGATCGCTCCAGGGTCGTTGAGCGGAGGCTTCCCCGCTATCGTCCCGGGCGTCTGAACGCGCCATGAGCGGCGCGTTCGGGATCCGGACGTGCCGCTACCGGTCGTTCTCGGTCGTGAGCGCGTCTGGGCGCGTGCCTTCGTCGGGGTTGGGCCGGTCTGCGAGATGAACGCCCTGCGTCGGCGCGTCGGTGAAGACCGCCCCGGCCGCACAGAGCGCGCTCCGCAGGGCCTCGATCTGTCCGCTCGGCGGATCGCCGTAACCGCCCTCGAAATCGTGGACGAGCTGCGCGTCGAGGCCAACCTTGGCGGCGAGGTCGGCTTCCGACCAGCCGAGCAGGCCCCGGGCCGCCCGCGATTGCGCCGGGCTCATCACCCCTGCTCGGGTGCCGCTCTGCGCCCCTCCGTCCGATCCGGCCAACGTCACTCTCCCGCGGTGCGATGATCAACAACGGCGACAGTCCCCGATCGTTTCCGAGCGCACGCGACGAAGCACGACCATAATTGTGCTGAAATCCTGGCGCATCCGGCAAGGCGCATAGATTCGGAACGGCCCTTCCGGGGTTGGCCCGCGCGGCAGGCGCCGCGCTTTCCGGATCCGGGATGACCTGAGCGCGGAGCGCGCGAGATGGGGACTGGACGATGAGAGGGGTGCTGATCGCGACCTTGGCCTGCGCCGTGCTGGCCATAGACCTGTCTGCGGCGACGCAGGCGCAGGCCCAGATGGGCGGCGGGTCCCCGACCGGCTTCGGCAAGGGCAACCGCCGTCCCGGCGGCGAAGACGAGAAGAAGCCCCAGTACGTGCCGGGGGCCAAGGCCAGCGAGAAGATCTTCCCGCTCGATTCGACCTGGACGGCGGTGAGCCTCAACGGCAAGCCGTTCACCGGTGGCGACCGCCCGAGCTTCATCATCGACAAGCAGTACCGGGCCCGCGGCTACGGCGGCTGCAACACCTTCGCGGCCACCGCCTTCCCGCTCAAGGAGCAGCACATCGCGGTCGGGCCGCTCGCGCTCACCAAGAAGAGCTGCGACAAGGGTCTCGCCGCCTCCGAGCAGGCCTACTTCGTCGCCCTGCGCACCTCGGCGGTGTGGGACATGGTCGGCTCCCAGCTGGTGCTGAAGAGCCCGAACGGTGAGCTGAAGTTCGACCGCGCCCTTTAACGGCCGGTTCACCACGCCACGCGAAGAGGCCCGCCGATTCAGAGGGCCTTGAGGGGCGGCGGCCCTTACTCCTCCGGCATCGGAGGAGGCCACGGATGCCAGTGGGAATCGGTATCGGGCGCGGAGAGGGGCCGCGCTCCGGCACGACGCGCACCCTGCGCTTCACCGGGCCAGAGAGCTTCCACCTCGGAGCCCTGTGGCTCGCTGCCGCCATTCCGACGCTGGCGACCTTGCTTCTGATCGTCCGCCTCGCGAGCTGAGCCGCGGGACTCGGGACGATGGAAGCCGATTATGTCGAGCCGGTCCGGCTGCGCAGGTCCTTGACGGTCCCCGACCCGGCGGTCTCGCTCGCGGCCCGCCCGTTGACCGTCACGGGGGGAAACAGCGTCTGCAGCCCTGCGGCGACGCCGTACAGGACGGGATCGGCCTTCAACCCGGACCGGGGTGGATGAAGATCACTTGCGAGCAGGGTCTGCTTGCGGATCTGACGCGCATTCGCGGGCATCTATCCGCGTCCTCGTTTCTGTCGTTCGGCACTTCGCGAAGACTCAATTCCGCGCGCCGTGTTTTGTTGCCGCAGCCCGTGGGAATCTTTGCTGGGGAGAACTGAAGAACTGGTCCGTGTGCTTCGAGCCACGCTGCGATGTCAGCCGCGACGCCGAAGAACGATCGTCGGATTCGCGTCGTGGGCCGGGCAGGCTGCCGGAACGACGCTCATGATCGCGGCGCTCGGGCAGCGGGCCCGGCATCTCTGGGCCGCCGCGATCTGATCGGGACCGCAGGCGTCGGCGAAGCAGAACGTCCCGAGATCCTCGCATGTCGCCACAAACCCGGTCCGCGGTGCGACCTCGCGCAGATCCGCCGCCGACGCGCCCGGGATCGCGAGGAGCGCCACAAGCCCGATCCATGCCGAGATCCGCGCCATCCGTGAGCCCAATCCGCGTCTCGCCTGCCCGCACATCCTGACTAGCATTGGCAGCCCGTTCGGACCGTGCCATTCCCGCGACAGACGACAATCGTCTTCGGTCACGGGCCCTGCCGGCCGCCGGTGAGCACCGTTCCGCGGACCGCGCAGCGCTGAAAGGCCGCCATGCCCCTCTACGCCCTCGACGATCACGTGCCGGACCTCGCCGATCCCGACAGGGTCTGGATCGCCCCCGACGCGCAGGTGATCGGCCGGGTCCATCTCGGTCTCGATGTCGGGATCTGGTTCGGGGCGGCCCTGCGCGGCGACAACGAGCCGATCCGCATCGGCGACCGCACCAACGTCCAGGAAGGCGTGATCATGCACGTCGATCCCGGCTTTCCGCTCAGCATCGGGACCGATGTCACGGTCGGCCACGGGGCCATTGTTCACGGCTGCACGATCGGGGACGGCAGCCTGATCGGCATGGGCGCCACGGTCCTGAACGGCGCCGTCATCGGCCGCGGCTGCCTGGTCGGCGCCAACGCGCTGGTCACCGAGGGCAAGACCTTCCCGGATCACAGCCTGATCGTCGGCGCGCCGGCCAAGGCGGTCCGCACCCTCGACGAGGCGGCCATCGAAGGCCTGCGACAGGCCGCTCTGCGCTACGTGGAGAATGCCCGGCGCTACCGGGCCGGGCTGCGCCGCATCGACGGTTGAACGGTAACGGCCGCGTCCCCCGCGGGCGCAGCCGCCGGAACCGCTACTTCTTGGCCTTGCCCCGCTCGATCGCCTCCTCGATCAGGCGGTGGGCCTCCTCCTTGTCGCCCCAGCGGACGAACTTGACCCACTTGCCGGGCTCCAGATCCTTGTAGTGCTCGAAGAAGTGCTGGATCTGGTGGATCGTGATCTCGGGCAGGTCGGTGTAGTTCTCGACCCGGTCGTAACGCTTGGTCAGGTGGCGCGACGGGACAGCGATGATCTTCTCGTCCTCGCCGCCCTCGTCCTGCATCACCATCACGCCCACGGGGCGCGCGCTGATGATGGCGCCCGGCAACACCGCGCGGGTATTGGCCACCAGCACGTCGCAGGGGTCGCCGTCGCCCGACAGGGTGTGGGGGATGAAGCCGTAATTGCCCGGGTAGAACATCGGCGTGTAGAGGAACCGGTCGACGACCAGCGCGCCGGATTCCTTGTCCATCTCATACTTGATCGGCTCGCCGCCCAGCGGCACCTCGACGATCACGTTGACGTCGTGCGGCGGCTTCTTGCCGAGCGGGATGGCGTCGATCTTCATGGCGTTTCGCTTCCGGAATGCGGTCTGCTTCGCGTCCCAGACCTCTTAGAGACGCGGATCGCCAATGCAAATCTGGAAGGGTTGCAGCCGGGCAACGGGCACTGGAAAACGTCAGCCGAACAGGTAGCCGACCTTCGGCAGCGGGATGCCCGCCACGCGGTCCAGCACGCGCGGGCCGGCCTTGCCGCCGAGCCCCTCGTAGAAGGCGCCGGCCCGTTCGTTGTCCTCCAGGCTCCAGACCCCGAGCTGGGTCAGGCCATGATCCGCAAGGTCGTTGCGGACCGCGCGGAACAGGCGGCGGCCGAGGCCGACGCCCTGGTATTCCGGCAGGAGATAGAGCTCGTCGATCTCGGCTTCCGTGCCGAGGGCGCGGCTGCGGGTGCGGCCGTAGGCGGCGTAGCCGACCACCCGATCGCCGGTCTCGGCGACGGCGATCGGCCGGCCGCGGCGCAGGGCTCCGCGCCACCATGTCCGGTCGCGGCTGGAAATCAGGCGCTCCAGGGGCAGTCCCGGAATGATCCCGCGATAGGCCTCACGCCACGAGGCATCGAACACCTTGGACAAGCCGCCGAGATCGGCCTCGCGGGCCCGGCGGATGCTCGTGGTGCGCGTGCTCATGGGATTCCGGCCTCCCCTCGTCCGACCGGCGGATAACCCGCGCGGTCGCCGCAGGTTCGATGCCGATCCGGGCGGAGTGAAGGCAAGAACGGCGCCGGTTTCCGGCGATCGGCCGCGACGGCGGCAGGAGACGCGAATTGCCGGCCCCTCGGGCGGCTGGTAGAGCCCGCGCTCGTTCCCTCCGGCAGCACGGCCTTGTTCAACCGCTTCCTCAAGCCCGAGACGCGCTACGCGCGGCGCATGGCCCGGATCGCCCGCTTCGAGCGGCCGATCGCCGGCCCCGGCGACCGGCTGAGGGCCTGGGCCAACATGCTGCTGATGGACCACGGCGTGTTCCGGCTCGCCTATCTCAACCGCCATCGGGTCGGCACCGGTGCGCTCTGGCGCTCGGCCCAGCCCGGACCGCACCAGCTCGCCCGCTTCCGCGCCGAGGGCGTGCGCACGATCATCTCCCTGCGCGGCGGCCGCGAGCACGGGTCCTGGCCGCTGCAGCGCGAGGCCTGCGAGCGCCACGGCCTGATCCTGCGGGAATTCGTGCTGCGCTCTCGGGAGGCGCCGGACCGGGAGACCATCCTGGCTGCCAAGGACTTCTTTGCGAGCGTCGCCTACCCGGCGGTGATGCACTGCAAGTCGGGCGCCGACCGGGCCGGCCTCGCCTCGGCCCTCTACCTGATCCTGCACGAGGGCCGGCCCGTCGCCGAGGCCGCCCGGCAGCTCTCGGCCCGCTACGGCCATCTCCGCTTCGCCAAGACCGGCATCCTGGACGCGTTCTTCGCCCGCTACCGCCTGGAGGGCGAGGCCAGGGGGATGGACTTCCTGACCTGGGTCGAGACCGTCTACGACCCGGAGGCGCTCAAGCGCGACTTCCGGCCGGGTTTCTGGTCGGATCTGGCCGCGGATCGGGTGCTGCGGCGGGAATGAAGGTCGACGCTACCGCCGCTTCTCTTGCGCCTGCACGTAGCTCTTCAGCACCGCGTTGATCCGGGACTGATAGTCCTTTCCGGACTTCCGGAAGTGCTGCAGCACATTCGCGTCCAGCCGAAGCGTGATCTGCTCCTTGTTCCGAGGCGGCGCCGGTTCCGCTTCGTCCCAGAAGCCGGCCGGAATCGGCCCGGCATCGGGGTCGGCGGCTGCCCGCCGTTCGACCTCTTCATCGTCCATGGCCTTGAGAGCATCGCTCAACGGTTCGGCCGCCGGCATATCGGCGAATCCGTCAAACCTGACGGGCACCCCGCGCCCGTGCCCGGGCTTCTGCGTAGACCTGCCTGTCATGGCGGTTCGCCTTCCATGCCGAGATGAGGCGGATGTCGCCGTCGCGTTCGACATAGACGACCCGCAGCACCGTCCCATCGTAGAGCCCCAGGCTGATGAACCGGCGCTCGCCGTAATCACGGCGCCTATCCTCACGGACCAGCCGGAATCCACGGAAGATCTCCGCAGCCTGTCGGAATCCGATGAGATGCTTGGCTTGATTCGCCGCATCCTTATCGGGATCCCACTGAAAGCCCATGTAGAGATGTAGCTACAAAATGTCGTTATGCCAATGACGAGGCGTAAGGTGCTTTCTGATGCGCCTCACTCCGCCGCTGGTCGCGCTGCCTCGCGGAACGGGTGGGCCGGGTAGGTGCCGATCACCCGCAGCTCGCGCGAGAAGAAGCCGAGCTCGTCGAGGGCTCGGGCGAGGCCCGGATCCTCCGGATGACCGTCCACCTCCGCGTAGAACTGCGTGGCGGTGAACTCACCGTCCATCATGTAGCTCTCGAGCTTCGACATGTTGACGCCGTTCGTCGCGAAGCCGCCGAGCGCCTTGTAGAGGGCGGCCGGGATGTTGCGGACGCGGAACACGAAGCTCGTCACGCAGGGCTCGGTCCCGGGCGCGACCGGCTCGGGCTCGGGGGAGAACACCACGAAGCGGGTGGTGTTGTGCGCCTCGTCCTCGACGTCGCGCTCCAGGATGTCGAGCCCGTAGACCGCGGCGGCGAGCGCCGGCGCCAGGGCCGCCCGGCTCGGATCGCCGATCTCGGCGATCTCGCGCGCAGCCCCGGCGGTGTCGCCGGCCACCACGGCCTTGACGCCCAGGCGACGGACGACCCGGCGGCACTGGCCCAGCGCGTGGACGTGGCTGTGAACCGTCCGGATCGTCTCGATCGACGTGCCCGGCAGGACCATGAGCTGGAAGTGGATGGGCAGGAAGTGCTCGGCCACGATGTGCAGCGGCGAGGTCGGGATCAGGTGGTGAATGTCGGCGACGCGGCCGGCGATCGAGTTCTCGATCGGGATCATCGCCCGCTGCGCCCGACCTTCCGTGACGGCCGCGAACGCATCCTCGAAGGTGGCGCAGGGCAGGTACGTCCAGTCCGGAAAGGCTTCCGCGCAGATGATGTGCGAGTTGGCTCCGGGCTCACCCTGGTAGGCGATCGTGCGGTCTGTCATGGCGGCGAGGTTTCGGGCGCGCGTTCAGTTGAGGCGCCGGGCCTGGAGCAGGGCGCGGGCGCGCTCCAGGTCGGCGGGGGTGTCGACGCCGAGCGGCAGGTCGTCGACGATGGCGGCGTCGATGCGCATGCCGGCCTCGAGCGCCCGGAGCTGCTCCAGCTTCTCGCGGACCTCCAGTTCGCCCGGAGGCAGGGCGACGAAGCGGGTCAGGGCGGTGCGCCGGTAGGCGTAGAGGCCGATATGGTGCCAGAGCGGCCCGTCGCCCCAGGGGGCGCGGGCGCGGGTGAAGTAGAGGGCGCGCAGGCGGCCGGGGCCGACGGCGTGGCCCACCAGCTTGACCACGTTCGGGTTGTCGGCCTCGTGCGGATCGGTGATCGGGGCGCACAGCGTGACAATATCCACCGTCCGGTCGGCGAGCGGCATGACGGCCGCGCCGATGATCGCCGGATCGATGGTCGGCAGGTCGCCCTGCACGTTGACGACCACGTCGTGGCGCCCCTCCGGATCGACGGTCTCCAGCGCCTCCGCGAGCCGGTCGGAGCCGGACGGGTGGTCGGCCCGGGTCATCACCGCGAGCCCGCCCGCGGCCTCCACGGTCCTGGCGATCTCGGCGGTGTCGGTGGCCACCACCACGGGGCCGATCCCGGCCTCGACGGCCCGGCGCCAGACATGGACGATCATGGCCTCGCCGGCGATGTCGGCCAGCGGCTTGTTCGGCAGGCGGGTCGCCGCGAGGCGGGCCGGGATCAGGACCAGGGGATCGGACATGAGAAATCGGACCTGGGCACGGCAACGTGGCGGCCGCGCCGGGAAACGGCCGGCTGCTTAACAGGCCCGCCCCCGGTTGTCGTCCCCCGCGGCCGGCGGGCGGGGTACGTGGAGAAAAGATGCCGCAAAGCGGCCGCGGGGTGACAAGCTGGACAATTCGGTGGAACAATCCTGCGCCGGAGCGCCGCGGATGGGCCCGTCGGCATTGTCAGGAGCCGTCCGGAACGGCTAAGGCAACCTCGAAATCTTCCAATGTCCGGTGTCCGAGCCTGCTCGCCCGTGTCAGGCGCGCGATCGGTCCGGGCCGAGTCGCGAGAAGAGCATGAACTCGTTCGAGGTGAACAAAGTCCTGGGGGCCGTCCTTGGCGCCCTGCTGTTCGCGGCCGGATCGGGTTTCGTCGCCGAATTGATCTATCATCCGAAGCCGGCGGGCAAAGCCGGCTACGACCTGCCCGAGCCGGAGCCGCAGGCCGCCGCCGCGGCGCCGGAGGCCAAGGTCGAGCCCATCGCGGTCCGGCTCGCGAGCGCCAACGCCGAGAAGGGCGAGGCCGGCACGAAGGCCTGCCACGCCTGCCACAACTTCGAGAAGGGCGGTCCTAACAAGGTCGGCCCGGATCTTTACGGTGTCGCCGAGCGGCCGAAGGGCGGCCATCCCGGCTTCGAGTACTCGGCGGCCCTGAAGGAGAAGGGCGGCACCTGGACCTACGCGGATCTCGACGCCTTCCTCACCAACCCGAAGGGCTACGCGAAGGGCACCAAGATGGCCTTCGCCGGCATCGCCTCGCCGCAGGAGCGGGCGAACGTGATCGCCTACCTGCGGTCCAACGCGGATGATCCCAAGCCGCTGCCCGCCGTCGAGAAGAGCGATGCGGCGCCTGCGGCCGCGCCGGCGGCGGCGAAGCCCGAGGACAAGCCCGCCGCCGACAAGCCGTCCGCCGCGAAGCCGGCTGCGTCGAAGCCCTCCGAGGGCAAGGAGAGCCCGGCCAAGCCGGCCGACACCGGCACGGCCAAGCCCGTCGAGGAGAAGTCCCCCGGCAGTCCGCGCGCGCCGAGCGAATCGAGCGACCGGAACGCGCCGTCGCCCCCGGCCAGCGCCCATGACGGCGACCAGCAGGGAACGCCGTCGAGCGTGATCCCCGCCGAGCCCACGGCGCCCGCGTCCCCGGCCGCCAAGGAGCCCCCGGCCCAGGCCAATCCCGAGGCGGTCGAGCGGGCGAAGGACCTCGAGGTCGGCGGCCCGACCAAGGACCAGAACGCGCCGCTGCCGACGCCGCAGCCGCTGCCCAAGCAGCAGTAGAGCCGACCGGGCCGCCACGCGGCCCGGATCCGGCGGCCGTCGGACACCCTGCGCGTCAGGCGCGTCCCGATGACATGGCTCCGGGCCCGGCCTTTGCCTTAAAGCGGCCGCGACCCGGCATCTGCCCGGGTCGGCAACCGCGAAGGAACTGCCTTGCCCGTGCGAAGTCCCGATGCGGGGGAGCGACGCGCCTCCCTGCCGCTGCTGGTCGCCGTGACCATGACCGGAACGGTGGCCCTGCACATCTTCGTGCCGGCCCTCGCGGCGGCGGCCGCGGATCTCGGCACCAACGCGGCCGGCGCGCAACTCACCATCACCGTCTACCTGATCGGTCTCGCGGGCGGTCAGCTGCTCTACGGCCCGCTCTCGGACCGGTACGGAAGGCGGCCGATCCTGATCGGCGGGCTCGGCCTCTATCTCATCGGGCTGCTGCTCGCGATCCCGGCGCCGAACATCGGCACCCTGCTGGTCGCCCGCGTCCTGCAATCGCTCGGCGCCTGCGGCTCCCTGGTGATCGGCCGCGCCATGGTGCGGGACGTCTCGACCCGCGAGGATGCGGCCCGCAAGCTCGCGATCCTGACGACCGCGATGACGCTCACGCCGGCGCTGGCGCCGGCGATCGGGGGCGTGGTGAACGAGGCTTTCGGCTGGCGCGCCGTGTTCGTGGTGCTCGCCGGCCTGGTGGCCGTGCTGGGCGCCCTGGTGGTGTTCACCCTGCCCGAGACCAACCGCCACAAGGTGGCGTTGCCGGGCTTCGTCGCCGTGCTCGCCGGCTATCTGCGGCTCGTGCGGATTCCGGTGTTCCGGGCCTACCTGGTTGCGGGCGCCTGTGGTGGCACCAGTCTCTACGCCTTCCTGGCGGTGGCGCCGTTCCTGCTCGTGGACCGGCTCGGGCGCTCGTCGCAGGAGGTCGGGTTCGATTGCCTGATCGTGGTGTTCGGCATGGTCGGCGGTGCGGTCCTGGCGAGCCGCCTCGCCGCCCGCGTGCCGATCCGCAAGGCCGCGCGGAGCGGCAACCTTCTCTGCATCGCGGCGGCGCTGTCGCTGCTGGTGGTCGACCGGATCGGGATGCTCGGCGTCGTCAGCCTGATCGTGCCGCTGTTCGCCTACGCGGTCGGCGTCGGTCTGCTCAGCCCGAACGCGGTGGCCGGTCTGATGAATGTCGATCCGCACGCGGCCGGCTCGGCCTCCAGCCTCTACGGCTTCACCCAGATGACCTTCGGGGCGCTGTTCACGGCCGCGGCCTCCGCCTGGCCCGCCACCTCGGCGACGCCCGTCGCGCTGGCGCTCCTCTCGGCCGGGCTGATCGCCGGGCTGGCCCTCCGGCGGGCATGAGGCCCGGCCGACCGTTTCGGAACGGTCCGGGCGGGTCCGGCATTACGAGGCCCCAACAGGAGGAGATACGCCATGCAGCGCTTGCCCATCATCGTCCTGGCCACCCTGGCCCTCGGCGGCACCGCCTTCGCGGCAGAGCAGGGGGCCTCGTCCCGGACGCCCGGTCACGAGATGCAGGATCGCGGCAGCAAGGCCGGAAGCCCCGGCGCCTCCGGTTACGCGCCCGGTCATGAGATGAAGTCCGGCACCTCGGACTCGACCGGCTCGACCTCCCGCACGGGCGGCTCGGCCACCGGGACTTCCGGGACGTCCGGCACCAGCGGAACCGGCACCCACCGCTGACAGCGTCACGCTTCAACGCCGCCCGGCCTCTCAGGCCGGGCGGACCCTATACGTCCGACGCCGGCACCGCTTCCACCAGACCGGCGACCCGGTCGCGAAAACCCGCCGCCAGCTCCAGCCACAGGAGCCGCGTCGGATCGACCGGTCCCGGCAGGGTGATGTGCCCCGGGGGCACGGGGGTGAACCCGAAGCGGGAGTAGTAGGGGGCATCGCCCACCAGGATCACGAGGCCTTCGCCCGCCTCCCGCGCCGCCTCGATCGCCGCGCGGGTCAGGGTGCCGCCGATCCCGCGTCCCTCGAAGCTCGGGTCGACGGCGAGAGGTCCGAGCATCACGAACGGCGTCGTTCCGGTCCGGACCGGCCCCATCCGCACCGAGCCGACGAGAAAGCTGCCCACGGAGGCGGTGACGCCGAGGTCGATCCGCTCGGCCGCGCCCTCGCGCAGGCGGTACGCGGTGCGGGCAAACCGGCCGGGGCCGAAGGCCCGGGCCTGGAGCCGCTCGATGGCGGGAGCATCCTCCGGCCGCTCGGGCCGGATGACGAGGGACAGGGGGGTCACGGCGGGGTCACAAGGGGCTCACGGGTCGGACGAGGGCCGCGTAGCAGCGTCCGCCCAGGGCCGCAAACAGTCCCGCTACTCCGCTGCGGCGAGGGCGGGCCGCGCGCCGCCCTGTGTCAGCCTGAGGAAGCCGAGAGCCGAGAGCCAGATCACCGCGCCGCAGGCGGAGGCGACGCCGAGCACCAGCCCGAAGCCGCCGCGCTCGTGCAGGAGCGCGATGGCCGGAACCACGAATCCGCTCGCCGTGAAGCCCACGAAGTAGCGCACGCTGTAGGCCCGGGCGCGGTAGGCGGGGGGCACGTAGCGGGCGATCATCGCGTCATTGATCACCACCTGCCCGTAGATCGCCGTCATGGCCAGCACGAGGCCGACGAGCAGGGGCACACCGGTGCTTAGGGCCGCGATCCCGAGGCCCAGCGGCTGCAGCACCGAGAGCGCCACGAACAGGGCGGGCAGGCTGTAGCGGTCGATCAGACGGCCCATGGCGAGCTGCATCAGGGCGCCGAACAGGAACACGCCGGTGGCGAGCGAGCCGGTGAGCGCCAGGGGCAGCGCGTGGCCGACGCCCTCGCCGATCACCTTGGGCAGGCTGATCGTCGTCAGGTTGAAGGTCAGGCCGCCCGCGAAGATCGACAGGCCGAACATCGCCATCAGCGCCCAGGGCCGGGTCACCGGGATCACCGCGGCGCCGCCGGCCTTCTTGCCCGAAGCCTCGCCGTCGCCCGGCACCAGCGCCAGGAAGGCGGCCCCGCAGGCGAGGCAGACGAGGCCCGGCACCACGAAGGCCGCGCGCCAGCTGATCGTGGCGGCGAGCAGCGCGGTGAGGCCGGAGGCCGAGGCCGCGCCGAAATTGCCCCAGACGCCGTTGATGCCGAGGTCGCGCCCGAGCCGGCGGGCATGGGTCACCAGCATGGCCGAGCCGACCGGGTGGTAGATCGCCGAGGCCAGGCCGAGCACGCAGAGCCAGAGGGCGAAGCCGAGCGGCGTCGAGGCGCTCGCCACGCCGAGGCAGGACAGGCCGTAGCCGAAGAAGAACACCGCCAGCATGTTGCGGCGCCCGAACCGGTCGGCCAGCGAGCCCATCGGCAGGGAGCACAGGCCGAAGGCCACGAAGGCGCCGGTCGCGAGCCCGATCAGCTCGCCGTAGCCGAGCCCGGTCTGGGCCGCGATGGCGATGACCGCGGTCGGGTAGATCAGCAGCACGAAGTGATCGAGGGCGTGCGCGACGTTGACGAAGCGCAGGGTGCGGCGAGACAGCGTGTCCGAATCCATCGCGGCGTATCCTCCGGGATCTGGTCCTGATAGCCTGACCCGATGGAGGTGTCGGGCCGAGTATGTATGCGAACGGGCTATTCTTGCCGGGTGACGCCGCGCGGCCAGCGCGGTCCACGAACGCGGCCGACTATCAGGACGTGCCGCGCGCGGTCGCAGTGATGCCCAAGGCCTACGCGGCCGGGATGGTCCTCGATCGCCACTTCCATCCGCGCGCGCAGCTCCTCTACGCCACCGCCGGCCTGATGATGGCGTCGGCCGAGGACGGAACCTGGGTCGTGCCCGAGGGGCACGCCCTGTGGATCCCGCCGCGCCTGCCGCACGCGGTGGCGACCCACGGCGCGGTGGCGATGTGCTCGGCCTATCTCGATCCGGCCGCGGTCACGGGCTTTCCGGCAGGCTGCCGGGTGATCGCGGTCTCGCCGCTCCTGGCCGCGGCGCTGACGGCCCTGGCGGCGGAGCCGGTGCTGTACGAGGAGGACGGGCGCGGCGGCCATCTCGCCGCCCTGGTGCTTGACGAGATCGGCCGGGCGCCCGCGACGCCGCTCGTCCTGCCGCTGCCCCGCGATCCGCGCCTGCGCCGGGTCTGTTTCGGGCTGATCGAGGATCCGGCCTCGGAGGCGGATCTCGACGCCTGGGCGGACCGCGCCGGGGCGAGCCGGCGCACGCTGACCCGCGGCTTCCGGGCGGAGACGGGCCTGAGCTTCGGCGACTGGCGGGCGCGCGCCCGGGTGATCCGCGCCCTGGCGCTGGAGGCCGAGGGGCGCTCGCCCAGGGCCGTAGCGGCGGCGGTGGGCTACCGGAGCGCTCAGGCCCTGCGCCTGACGGTGGCGCGGGTTCTGGATGGGCCCGGCGCGTGATGTGATCCCGCTTCGACGGTGGGACGTTACGATCTTGGCCGTCGATGCCCGCAGTGCTGTCCTTGCTTCGCTTCGCGCGTGATGACGGAGCGGGCGCCCACGGAAGGCGGACTCAGTCCATGCTCTACGAATTTACGACCCTGTCCTGTCCGCTTCTCGCCGCCGGCCCTGTCTGCGAACGGGCGCGGGCCTGGGTCGCCGAGGCGCAGACCGGGACGCTGCTTGGCTGCTGGCGGACCGAGATCGGCACCCTCGGGCAGGTTCTCGTCCTGCGCGGCTTCGACACGCCCGAGGCGATGACGGCGGAGCGGCGGCGCGCCCTGATGAGCGCGGCGCCGTTCAACGCCGGCGATCTGCTCACGGCTCTCACCCTGGACAGCTACGCGCCGTTCCCGTTCCTGCCGCCGCTGCGGACCGGGTCGCGCGGCGGCGTCTACGAGATCCGCACCTACCGGCTGAGGCCCGGCGGGCTGGCGCCGACCCTGGCGGCCTGGGAGGCGGCGATCGCGCCGGCCAGGACCTACACCGAACACCTCGTCACCAACCTCTACGCCCTCGACGGACCCTCGCGGATCACGCACATCTGGGCCTTCTCCAGCCTGGAGGAGCGCGCGACCCTGCGCGCGGCCGCCTACGCCTCCGGCGTCTGGCCGCCGAAAGGCGGGCCGGACCAGATCGCGGAGGCGACCTCGACCATCGCGCTGCCGGATCCGGGCTCGCCGCTGTCCTGACGCGGCCGTCAGGTCGCCCGCGCGGAGAAGTCGATCCGCGGGTCGATCCAGACGTAGATCAGGTCCGAGAGCAGGTTCACCGCGAGCCCGAGCAGCGAGAAGATGTAGAGGGTAGCAAACACCACCGGGTAATCCCGCCCGACGATCGCCCGGAACGACAGCTCGCCGAGGCCGTCGAGGGAGAAGATCGTCTCGATCAGCAGCGAACCGGTGAAGAAGGCCGAGATGAAGGCCCCGGGAAAGCCCGCGATCACGATCAGCATGGCGTTGCGGAAGACGTGGCCGTAGAGCACGCGCCGCTCGGAGAGGCCCTTCATGCGGGCGGTCAGCACGTACTGCTTGCGGATCTCGCCGAGGAACGAGTTCTTGGTGAGCAGGGTCGAGGTCGCGAAGGCGCCGATCACGAGCGCGGTCAGCGGCAGCACCATGTGCCACGCGTAGTCGGTGACCTTGTGCCAGGTGGAGAATCCCTCCCAGCCCTCGCTGGTCAGGCCGCGCAGCGGGAACCACTGGTAGAATGAGCCGCCGGCGAACAGGATGATCAGCATCAGCCCGAACATGAAGCCCGGGATCGCGTAGCCGATGATCACCACGAATGAGGTCCAGCGGTCGAAGCGCTCGCCGTCCTTCACGGCCTTGCGGATGCCGAGCGGGATCGAGATCGCGTAGGACAGGAGCGTCATCCACAGGCCCAGCGAGATCGAGACCGGCAGGCGCTCCTTGATCAGCTGGATGACGGTGACGTCGCGGAAATAGCTGCGGCCGAAATCGAAGCGGACGTAGTCCCAGAGCATCTTGGCGAAGCGCTCCGGCGCCGGCCTGTCGAAGCCGAACTGCTTCTCCAGCTTGGCGATGAATTCCGGGCTCAACCCTTGCGCGCCGCGGTAGCGGGAACTCGCCTCGCCGCCGCCACCGGAGGGGCGTGCGGCGCCGCCGAGATCGCCGGAGCCGCCGGTCACGCGCGACATCGCGCCGTCGCGCTGGCCCTGGAGCTGGGACAGCACCCGCTCCACCGGCCCGCCGGGGGCGAACTGCACGATGGTGAAGGTGATCAGCATGATTCCCAGCAGGGTGGGGATCATCAGGCCGATGCGGCGCAGGATGTAGGCGAGCATGGCGTTACTCCCGCCCGATCCGCTTAGCCTTGTCGGCGTCGAACCACCACGTGCCGGGCGCGCCGAGATCGTATTTCGGCGGGTTGGCCGGGCGGCCGTAGATGTCCCACAGCGCGAGACGGTGGGTCGAGCCGTACCACATCGGCACCCAGTAGCGCCCGGCCCGCAGCACCCGGTCGAGGGCTCGGCAGGCCGTGGTGAGTTCCGCCCGCGACTTGGCGTCGGCGATCGCGGTCAGAAGCGTATCGATCGCCGGATCCGCGATCCCCGACAGGTTGTTCGATCCCGCGGTTCTGGCCGCCCGGGAGCCGTAAGTCTCGCGCAGCTCCGCGCCCGGCGTCATGCCGCTGGCATAACGGCGGGCGGTGAGATCGAAATCGAAATCCTTTAGCCGGGCTTGGTACTGCGCGGGATCGACGGTGCGGAGGCTCGCCCGGATCCCCAGGAGCCCGAGATTGCGGATGAAGGGCTGCGTGACCGCCTGGAAGACCGGATCCTCGTCCAGGAACTCGAGGGTCAGCGGCTGCCCGCCGGGCAGCAGGAGGCTTCCCCCTTGCCGGGTGCAGCCCGCCTCGCGCAGCAGCGCGTCGGCGCGCTTGAGCAGGGCCCGGTCCTGGCCGGACCCGTCCGAGACCGGCGGTGTCCAGGCCTCGCCGAACACCTCCGGCGGCAGCGCCTTGAGCGGCTCCAGCAGGGCAATTTCCTCGGCCGAGGGCTTGCCGGTCGCCTTGAGATCGGAATTCTCGAAGAACGAGGCGGTGCGCGTGTAGGCGCCGTACATCAGGTTGCGGTTCGACCATTCGAAGTCGAAGCACAGGCCGATCGCCTCGCGCACCCGGGGATCGCGGAAGGCCTCCCGGCGGGTGTTGATCCACCAGCCCTGGGTGCCGCTCGGCCGCGCATCCGGCACCGTCTCGCGGACGACGCGCCCCTCGGCGAGCGCCGGGAAGTCGTAGCCGGTGGCCCAGACCCGGGCGGTGAATTCCTCCCGGAACGTGAAGGCGCCGCTCTTGAACGCCTCGAACGCCACGGTTCGGTCGCGGAAATACTCGTACCGGATCGCGTCGAAGTTGTTCTGGCCGACATTCACCGGCAGGTCGGCCGCCCAGTAATCCGGTACCCGCTCAAGCCCGATCGAGCGGCCGGGATCGACCGCGCCGACCCGGTAGGGGCCGGAACCCAGAGGGGGTTCCAGGGTCGAGGCCTCGAAGTCGCGGCCGCCGTAATAGGCCGCCGAGAAGATCGGCAGCTGCGCCACGAACAGCGGCAGGTCGCGGGCACGATCCGGCGCGAAGGTGACGACGAGCCGATCCTCACCCTCGGCTCGCGCGTCGGTCATGGCGCGGATGACCTCGGCGATCTCGGGATGGCCTTTGTCGCGCAGGAGCTTGAGGCTGAAGGCGGCGTCCTGTGCGGTGAGCCGCGAGCCGTCGTGGAACCGCGCCTGCGGGCGCAGCGAGAACGTGTAGGTCAGTCCGTCCGGACTGACCGCGACGGAGCGGGCCAGCAGCCCGTAGACCGCGTCCGGCTCGCCGAGGGCGCGGACCATCAGGCTGTCGAAGGTCAGGTTCATCCCGGCGGCACCCTCGCCGCGCAGCACGTAGATGTTGAGCGTGTTGAAGGTGTTGAGCGCCTGGTTTCCGGTCGACGACGAGAGCTGGCCCGAGAAGCGGCCGCCCCGCGGCGCCATCGGGTTCACGTAGGCGAAGTGCTGGAAGTCCGGGCCGTATTTCAGCTCGCCGAAACTGGAAAGGCCGTGACGCTCCGCGTCGGCCGCCCAGGTCTCGCCCGACGGCCGGATCGCCGCCAGGGCACCGGCCCCCAGGACCAGGCTCCGGCGGGTCGGCGTCCACGGGGCGCCCGTCAACGCGGGGCTCCGGTCTTCGCGGCCCGTGCTTCGTCGTACCACCACGTCGTCGGGAAGCCGGAGCTGGCGTAGAGCGGCAGGATCGCCGGGTGGCCGAACCGGTTCCAGCGCAGGGTCCGCTGCTGGTTCGAGGACCATTGCGGCACGACGTAATCGTGGGCGAGCAGCACCCGGTCGAGGGCGCGGGTGGCCGCGATGACGGCGGGCCGGTCCTTGGCGAAGATCACCTTCTCGATCAGTGCGTCGATGCCGGGATCCTTGATGCCGATCAGGTTGCGCGAGCCCGGCTTGTCGGCGGCCGCCGAGCCCCAGTACTCGCGCTGCTCGTTGCCCGGCGAGAGCGACTCGCCCCAGTTCGACGTGGTGACCTCGAAATCGAAGTTGCGGATGCGGTTCTGGTACTGGGCTTGGTCGATCACCCGTAGCGTCGCGTCGATGCCGATGAGCTTCAGCTGCGCCGAGAACGGCAGGATCACCCGCTCGAAGGTGTTCTGGAACTCCAGGAACTCGACGGTCAGCGGCTCGCCCGTGGCCTTGTTGACCATCTTGCCGCCGCGCAGCTCGTAGCCCGCCTCGCGCAGCAGGCCGACGGCCTCGCGCAGGTTCTTGCGCACGGCCTCGGGGCTGTCGTTGACCGGATTGGTGTACGGCGTGGTGAAGACGGAGGGCGGGATCTTGTCCTTGACGCTCTCGAGGACCGCCTTCTCGTCGCCCTCCGGCAGGCCCGAGGAGGCCAGCTCCGAGCCGAAGAAGTAGGAGTTGATCCGGTTGTAGAGGCCGTAGAACAGGGCCTTGTTCATCTCCTCGTAGTTCATCGCGAGGTTGAAGGCCCGGCGCACGCGCGGATCCTTGAACTTGTCCTTGCGGGTGTTGAACACGAAGGCCTGCATGATGCCCATGCCGCGGTCGGGGAACGCCTCCTTGATCAAGCGGCCTTCCTTCACGGCCGGGAAATCGTCGTAGGCCGTGGCCCAGTTCCGGGCGATGTTCTCGACGCGGAAGTCGTAGAGGTCGCCCTTCAGCGCCTCGACCAGCACGGTGCCGTCGCGGAAATACTCGTAGCGCTCCGTGTCGAAGTTGTAGCGCCCGGCATTCACCGGCAGGTCCTTGCCCCAATAGTCGGGCACGCGGGTGTAGGTCGCGGTCCGCCCGGGCTCGAACTTCGCGAGCCGATACGGGCCGGAGCCGAGCGGCGGCTCCAGGGTGGTCTCGGTGACGCTGCGTTGCTTGCCGTTGGCGTCCTTGGCGGTCCACCAGTGCTTGGGCAGGACGCGCAGCTGCCCGATCACCTGCGGCAGCTCGCGGTTGCCGGTCTCGGTGAAGGTGAAGGTTACCTCGTGCGGCCCGGTCGCCTCGGCCTTCGCGACCGTCTGGTAATAGGCGGCGTAGAACGGGCTGTTGGCCTTCAGCACGTCGAAGGACCAGACCACGTCCTCGGGGGTGATCGGCTTGCCGTCGTGCCAGCGGGCGTTCTCGCGCAGCCGGTACGAGACCGAGCCGAGATCGGGGGCGATCCGGACCGCCTCGGCGAGCAGGCCGTAGGAGGTGAACGGCTCGTCCGAGGACTCGGTCATCAGCGGATCGTAGATCTGCTGGACGCCGCCTTCGAGATCGCCCTTCAGGCCGGCGACGACGATGTTGAAGTTGTCGAATCCGCCCTGCGCGCCGAAGCGGACCATCCCGCCCTTGGGGGCGGCCGGGTCGGCGTAGTCGAAGTGCTTGAAGTCGGGGCCGTATTTCGGCTGGCCCATCAGCGTGATCGCGTGGGTCCACTGGCCGTTGGCAGCGGGCAGGGTGGCCGGCGTCGACGGCATCGCGGCCGGTTCCTGCGCGTGCGCCGGGGCGAGCTGGAGGCAGGCGACGAGGAGCGTCGCGGCGAGAAGGCGTCCGGTCGCGGTCTGCGCTGTCACGGGCAGGCTGTCTCCGTTGCGTCGAGCCCGCGCGGGGCGCGGGCGTTCAGTCAGGGTCATAGGCCGGGCGTGCCCCGGGCGTCGAGCGCGCTCGCACACGCGCCATGGGGCCGAGCGACGCGCGCCTTGCGCGAACGGATGTCCTCACGCCGCCCGGCCTCGTCGGCCCTCGACCAGCCACATGGCGAGCAGGGCGGCGGCGAGCGCGGCGAGCGCCGCCAGACCCAGCGCCAGCGGGTAGACCTCGACGCCGCGGATGTTGGCGCTGTCGCTCGGCCGGAAGCCGATCCAGTCGCCGCCGGCCGTGCGGCCGCCGCGCACCACCGCGAGACGCGGCACCTGGATGCCGCCGCCGGCCTCGGCGATCCGGCGGACCGAGCCGCCCGATCCGTCGGCCACGGCCTTCAGGCGCTCCGTGTCGCTGAAGACGTCGGCGAGCTCGCGCGGATTGGCGGGTCCGACGCTGACGAAGGCGACGAGATTGCCCGAGCGCAGGGTGTGCAGCCCGAGCGTCTCGGCGTCGAAGGTGGCGGTGAACAGGCCGGGTTCGCCGGGCTTCAGCGTCAGCATCGTCACCTTGCCGGTCGGTCCGGTGACGGTGACGGGCTCGGTCTGGTCCGCCATGGTCTGCCGCTCGACCCGCACCTCGCGGCCGCGGCCGGTGGTCTGGGCGCGCAGGGCCTCCTCCTCCAGGGCCGGCTCCTTCATCAGCCAGTGGCCGAGGCGGCGCAGCAGGTCGAGATAGGGGCCGCCCTCCTGGTAGCCCCGCGCCCAGAGCCAGGCGTGATCGGACAGCAGCAGGGCGACCCGGCCCTTGTCCTCGCGCGACAGGGCGAGCAGCGGCAGCCCCTCGGCGCCCGACAGGATCGGCTGGATGCCGGGGCGGGTCCGGGCCTCGATGATGCGCAGCCAGTCGCCCCAGGCGGGCGGGTTCGCGTCCGAGCCCGGCAGGGCGCGGGTGACCGGATGACGCTGGCCGATCTGGGTCGGCGCCGCCTTGTAGGGCTTCTCGACGACGCGCCCGTCCGGATCGCCGGGCAGGATGCCGGCGAGGCGGGTGCGGGCGAGGCTCGCGGGGCCGGCGAATTCGGGCCCGGCGGCGATCAGCAGGGCGCCGCCCTCGCGGACGTAGCGGACGATGTTGTCGAAATAGGCCTGCGGCAGCACGCTCTGGTTGGCGTAGCGGTCGAAGATGATCAGGTCGAAATCCTTGATCTTCTGGACGAACAGCTCGCGCGTCGGGAAGGCGATCAGGGAGAGTTCGGAGATCGGCGTGCCGTCCTGCTTCTCCGGCGGGCGCAGGATGGTGAAGTGGACGAGGTCGACGTTGGCGTCGGACTTCAGCAAGTTGCGCCACGTGCGCTCGCCCTGGTGCGGCTCGCCGGAGACGAGCAGCACCCGGAGCTTCTCGCGGATGCCCTCGATCGGCAGGACTGCGCGGTTGTTGACCGTGGTGAGCTCGCCCGGCAGCGGCTCGACCTCGATCTCCACCACGTTCGGGCCGCCATGCTCGATCCGTGTGGTGAGCGAGAACGGCTTGTCGGTGGCCACATCCCGACGGCCGATCTCCTCGCCGTCGCGGCGCACGGTCACGACCGCGTGGCCGGTGCCGCCGCGCTCCATCACCTCGGCGCGGATCGTCAGGTCCTTGCCGACGATGCCGAAGCGCGGCGCTTCCAGCAGCTTGATCTGCCGGTCACGCTCGTCCGGATGGCCGGTCACCAGCACGTGGAGCGGCGCCTTGATGCCGAGCTGGGCGAGCGACGCCGGGACGTCGTGGACCACGCCGTCCGTGAGCATCACGATCCCCGCGAGCCGCTCGGGCGGTACGTCGGCCAGCGCCTGGCCCAGGGCGGTGAACAGCTTGGTGCCGTCATCGCCGTCCTTGGCGTCGGGCACGTCGATGAAGCGCGGCTCGATATTGGCGAGGGCGCCGAAGCGGCGCTGCAGCTCGGCGCGGACCGCGTCGGTCATCTGCGGGCGGTCGCCGAGCTGCTGGGATCCAGACCGGTCGACCACGATCGCCGCCACGTCCTTCACGGGCTCGCGGTCCTCGCGCACCAGGGCCGGGTTGGTGAGGGCCGCCAGGACCAGTGCGAGGACCAGGACCCGCAGCAGCGCGGTCCGGCCGCGCGCCAGCACGGCGAACACCGCCAGGACGGCGACGATGGCGCCGAGGACGGCGATGGCCGGCCAGGGCAGGAGGGGGGTGAAGCTGAGGCTCAGCATGACGATCCGGCCTCCGGGACCTGTGCGTTCCGAGCGGCCGTGGACCGATCAGATCCCCGCATCCTGAGGGGCCGCGCCAGCGGCCGCGAAGGCGGGCTCCAGGGAGCGCGGCGCCCTCCGGAGGGCTCCTTCGTGGCTCCCGCCGCAATCCCGCACCTCAGGATGAGGTCGGCTGATTGGACCATGCGTTCCTGGCGGGCTCGGTTCAAACCCATCACTGCCCCAGCCGCTCCAGCAGCGCGGGCACATGGACCTGATCCGCCTTGTAGTTGCCGGTCAGCGTGTACATCACGATGTTGACGCCGCCGCGGAACGCCATCTCGCGCTGGCGCTGGTCGCCGCCCACCACCGGGTAGAGCGGCTCGCCCCGGCGGCCCACCGCCCAGGCGGCGGCGAGATCGTTGCCGGTGATGATGATCGGGCTCACCCCGTCGCCCGCGCGGGCCGGGCGGCGCTCGGCGCCCTCGGCGGCGGGCGGCAGCGCCTCCACCCAGGTCTGGCCGGTGGCGTAGCGGCCCGGGAAGCTGTCCACGAGGTAGAACGCCTTGGTCAGCACGTGGTCGAGGGGCACCGGCTCCAGCTCCGGCACCTCGAGCGTCGCCAGCATCTTGCGCAGATAGGCGGCCTCCGGTGAGGGCGGCCCGCCCGGGCGGGCGGTGAGCGCGTCGCGGGTGTCGAACAGGACCGTGCCGCCGTTGCGCATGAATGCGTCGATCTTGCGGATCGCGGCTTCCGAAGGTTGCGGCCGGGCGGGCGCGATCGGCCAGTAGATCAGCGGATAGAAGGCCAGCTCGTCCCTGGCCGGATCGATCCCGGCCGGCTCGCCGGGCTCCAGGGCGGTGCGGGAGGCCAGCATCTGGGTCAGGCCGGTGAGCCCGGTCCGGCTCGCCTCGTCCACGGCGGCATCGCCCGTGATCACGTAGGCGAGGCGCGTGACCAGCGCCGACTCGATGCCGTTCGGCCGGTTGGCCGGCGGTTCCTCGGCGCGAACCGGCTGTCCGGGCAGCGCCGCGAATACCAGCAGGCCCGCCAGTGCCACGACCGCGGGCCGCCCGCGCAGGCGGGCCGCCAGCCCAGCACGGCGCAGGAAGCCGCCGAGCCACAGGCCCGCCAGGGTGTCGAGGGCGAGCAGAAGCAGCGCGAGGGTGAACAGGCTCGGACGCAGGTCCAGGGCCTCGGCCCCGGCGAGCGATCCGGTGCGGGCGCTCGCGAGAGCGGCCGTGTCCAGGGGCTTCAGCCGGTCGTCCGGTTTCAGGGCGTTCACGCTGATGCCTCCGTCCGGCGGGCCGTAGAAGCCCGGCGGGTGTTCGGAATTGGCCCGGTCGGCGTAGTCGGCCGCCACCGCGGTGGCCGAGGCCGGCGGCGAGCCGAGCGCCCCGAACCCGTCCAGCGTCACCCGCGGCGCGAGCACCGGGGCAGCGGCTCGCGGGGCATCGCCCTGGACCGGCGCCGAGGCGCCGGCCAGCGCCACGACGCGCCGGAGCATGTCGATGAACAGCCCGGAGAGCGGCAGGTTCGACCACGTCGTGTCGGCGGTGACGTGGAAGAGCACGATCGTGCCCTGGCCACGCTTCTGCGCGGTCACGATCGGGGTGCCGTCCTGGAGCGACGCCCAGGTCCGGTTCGGCAGGTCGCCATCCGGCTCGGCCAGGATCTGGCGGCGCACGCCGATATCGGCCGGCGGCGTCAGGCCCGCGAACGGGCTCTCGGGCGGGAAGGGGGCCAGGGTCTTGGGGCTGTCCCAGGAGAGCGTCCCGCCGAGCGTCCGGCCGCCGCGGCGCAGGCGCACCGGCACTAGCGGATCGTTGCCGGCGGCTAGACGCGGGCCGGCGAAGCGCAGCAGCAGGCCGCCCTCCTTCACGAAGCTCTCGATCCGGGCGGTGGTCTTCTCGTCCAGCGCGCCGACATCGGCCAGCACCAGAACCGAGACCTGATTGTCGAGGAGTTGGTTGATCGAGTCCGCCGTGCCCTTGGCGCCGCGCGGCTCCTGCACGTCCGCGAAGGGCTGGAGCGCGCGGGCGAGGTAGTAGGTCGGCGCCAGCAGGGGCTGGGCCGGTCGAGGGTGCCGCCGAAGACGAGGCCGACCCGGCGCCGCTTACCGCGCTCGTCCTGCAGCACCACGGCGCCGGCCGAGCGCTCGCCCGCAATCTCCAGCCGGCTGATGCTGTTGCGCAGCTCCACGGGCATCTCGAAGGTCGCGTCCGCTTCGGTGGCATCGGCCGCGAAGGCGAAGTCGCGCTCGGCGAGCGGCAGGCCCTTCTGGTCCAGCGCCCGGATCACGCCGGAATCACGCCCGTTCGGCACGGCCCGCAGGGCGTGGGTGACGAGCTTGCCGGCATTCTCGGTGGCGGTGAGGGCCAAAGCCGGCGGCCTCTCGGCGCGCAGGATGGTGAGCGCGGCGCCGCTGCCGCCGACGAGGTCGGCGAGGCCCTTGGCGAAGCGCTCGTCGCTGGCGCCGGCGACGCCGTCGCTGATCCAGACGAGTCCGGCGCCCTGGTTCTTCTCCAGGAAGGCGCCGATGGTGGCGAGATGCGCGTCCCGGGCAGGCAGGATCGGGCGCGGCGCGAGGGCGCGCAGCCGCTCAAGCGCGGCGGCCGGCGTCTTCGCCTCGAAGGCTGCCGGCGCATCCGCCAGCCCGATCACCGCCACGGGTCGGCCGTCGCGGGCAGCGCCCTCCACGGCGTCGGTGGCGACGCGCAGCCGGTCGCGCCAGTCGTGGGCGGCGGGGAAGCCGTTGTCGAGGAGCACGAGAAGCGCGCTGCGGCCGCCCCCGGCCCCGACGCCCCCGGCGTTCCAGACCGGGCCGGCGACCGCCAGGATGAGGGCGGCGGCGATCAGCAGCCGGAGGATCAGCAGCCAGGGCGGCGTCCGGGCCGGCGTCTGCCGCTGCGGGATCAGGTCCGCGACGAGCTTGAGCGGCGGAAAGTTGATCCGCCGCGGGCGCGGCGGGGTCACCCGCAGCAGGAACCACAGGGCGGGAAGGCCGATCAGGGCGGCGAGCGCCAGAGGCGCCGCGAAGGTCAGACCCAGCATGCTGGCCTCACTCCGTGCCGCGGGCGGCGATCAGCGTGGCGAGCCGGAGGGCCGCCTCGCTCGCCGGCCGGTCGGTGCGGTGGATCGTCAAGGTCCAGCCCTGGCTGCGGGTGATGGCGGCCAACGCGGCCCGGTGCTCGGCGATCCGGGCGCGGTAGCGCGCGCCCCAGGCGTCGGCGTCGCCGATATCGAGGCTGAGGCTGCCTTCGAGGTCGTGCAGCACGGCCTGTCCGGTGAATGGAAAAGTCTCCTCGATCGGATCGACGATCACCAGGAGATGGCCGCGGCTGCCGCGGCCGGCGAGGCTCTGCACGGAGGCGGCGATCCGGTCCGGCGCGGTCAGGAAGTCGCCGATCAGCACCACCTCGCCGAAGCGGGCGGGACTCGCCCGGGGCGGCAGGTCCTCGCTCAGGCCGGCTTTGTCCGCCACCAGCGCCTGCGCCAGCCGCTCGACAATCCCGCGGGAGGCGGTCGCCCGGGTCAGCCCGAGAAGGCCCACACGCTCGCCGCCTTCCACGAAGGCGTCGGCGAGTCCCAGCCCCAGGATGAGCGCGCGCTCGACCTTCGGTGCCGATGCGAGGTCCGACGCGAAGCCCATGGAGGCCGAGCGGTCGATCCACAGCCAGATGTTGTGAGCGGCCTCCCATTCACGCTCGCGCACGTAGAGCCGGTCGTCCCGGGCCGAGCGGCGCCAGTCGACCCGGGCGGCGGCCTCGCCAGTGACGAAGGGCCGGAACTGCCAGAAGCTCTCGCCCGGCCCGGCGCGGCGACGGCCGTGCAGGCCGTGGGCCAGCAGGCTCGACACGCGGCGCGCCTCCAGGACGAGGCGGGGCATCTTGTCGGAGAGGGCGGTCGCGCCCTCGCTCTCGCGCCGGCCGGGGATGCGCCTGCCGGCGTCGAGGGCGTTCGTCGCGACCATCGTCAGCGCAGCCCTTCGGCGCGGTTCAGCGCAGACAAGCGGAGCCGGATGCGCAAGCCCAATATGGCGGGGCGGACTTTGCTCAAGCGTCCACCGTCATTCCGGGGCTCGCCGCAGGTGAGAGCCCGGAATCCAGATGCGCAGGCGGAGCCGGCTGACAGGCCGCCCGTGCGATCGAAGCTGCGCGGTGGTTCTGGATTGCCCGCCTCCGGCGTGCCCCTCTGGGTCCGGGCTCCGCTGCGCGGCCCCGGAATGACGGAATGGTCTTCGGCAGAAGCCTGCGCTGCTGTTGATGCATCACAGCTTCTCCGCGAGCTTGGCGATCAGGCCCTCGATGGTCTCGCCGTCGGCGCGGGCGGTGTAGCTCAGCGCCATGCGGTGCTTGAGCACCGGCTCGGCCAGCGCCTTCACGTCGGCCACGGAGGGCGCGACCCGGCCCTCGATCAGCGCCCGGGCGCGGGCGGCGAGCGTCAGCGCCTGGCTGGCGCGGGGGCCGGGGCCCCAGAGGAGCTTGTCCTTCACGATCGCGTCGCCGCTGTCCGGTCGGGCCGCCCGGACGAGGTCGAGGATCGCCTCGACCACGGCCTCGCCCACCGGCAGCCGGCGCACGAGGCGCTGGGCGGTGAGCAGCTGCTCGGTGGACATGACTGCGCGCGGGCGCGCCTCGCCGACGCCGGTGGTCTCGATCAGGATCCGGCGCTCGGCGGCGCGGTCGGGGTAGCCGACGTCGATCTCCAGGAGGAAGCGGTCGAGCTGCGCCTCGGGCAGCGGGTAGGTGCCCTCCTGCTCGATCGGGTTCTGGGTCGCCAGGACGTGGAAAGGCCGGGGCAGGTCGTGGCGGGCGCCCGCCACCGAGACGTGCCCCTCCTGCATGGCCTGGAGCAGGGCCGACTGCGTGCGCGGGCTCGCCCGGTTGATCTCGTCGGCCATCAGGAGCTGGGTGAAAACCGGCCCCTGCACGAACCGGAAGGCGCGGCGGCGGTCGGCATCCTCCTCCAGGATCTCGGTGCCGAGGATGTCGGACGGCATCAGGTCCGGGGTGAACTGCACGCGCCGCGCGTCGAGCCCAAGCACGGTGCCGAGCGTCTCCACGAGCTTGGTCTTGGCGAGGCCCGGCAGGCCGACCAGCAGGCCGTGGCCGCCCGCCAGGATGGTCACAAGGGCGAGATCGGCGACCTTCTCCTGCCCGAAGATCACCCCGTGGATCGCCTCCCGCGCCGCGCCGACGGCGGCGAGACAGCTCTCCGCGGTGGCCACGATGCCGTCGCCGAGGGTGGTGGCCGGGCTGATCCCCTGCGTCATGCCGTCATCCATCTCCTGTCCGGGGCCCCGCGGGACCCCGCCGGTCATTCCAACAAGTGTGGGGCTTCTGATACCGGGCTGGCAAGGTCGGGATCGCCGCACGCCGAATCGCGGCCGAAACTGGCGCACGGCGCCGCGGCCCTGTTCCGGACCGCGCCGCTCACCGGCGACGGCGATGATGCCGGGCGCGGGGCGCCTCGCCCGCTGCTCCGTGGCCCGAGGATCGACGGCGCCACCTTGGTACCGGCCGGGCCCCTATTGTCCCGGCATCGTCAGGACCAGCGGGCCGCTGCGCGTGGCGACGACGGTGTGCTCGTACTGGACCGTCGGAGCCCTCGGCCGGCTATAGAGGGTCCAGGGATCGTCGCCGTCCTCGGCGAACTCGGCGCCCAGCGACAGGAACGGCTCGACGGTGAATACCAGCCCCTCCGTCATGATCCGGCGCTCGGAGGCGTCGGGCCAGGTCGCGATCTCCGTCGGCTCCTCGTGGAGCGACAGGCCGACGCCGTGGCTGGCGAGGTTGCGCACCAGCGTGTAGCCGTTCTTGCGCGCGAAATCGCCGACCGCCCGGCCGATCCCCGCCAGCGGCTTGCCGGTGCCGACCTGGCGCAGGCCCGCCCACATCGCCCGGCGCCCGTCCCGGCACAGCCGCTCGACCCTGCGGGTCACCGGCGGAACGGCGAAGGACGCGCCCGTATCGGCGAAGTAGCCGTCCTTCTCGGCAGAGACATCGATGTTGACCAGGTCGCCCGGCTCGATCCGGCGGTCGCCCGGGATGCCGTGCGCGATCCGCTCGTTGACGCTGATGCAGGTCGCGCCGGGGAAGCCGTAGACCATCTCGGGCGCCGGGCGGGCCCCGGCCGCGTCCAGGTAAGCGCGTCCGATCCGGTCGAGCTCGCGCTCGGTGATGCCGGGCTCGATGGCCTTGCCCATGATCTCCAGCGCCTCGGCGACGATGCGCCCGATCCGCTTCAGTCCGGCCAGATCATCCTCGCTGGATACGGTCACGGCGTCTCCCTTCGCAAAGCCTCACGCGGCCGAGATCCCGGCGCACCGGAACGGCCGCTTCCCGTGGGCGCGCCCAGATCCGCGCCCCGCTCGGGGATTCGGACACCGGACAGGCGCGCGCCAGCCCGGGCGGGCGGAGCAGGGTCCGGCCGAAGGCGCGGATCCCGCTCCGGCACGGGCCGGGGAAGCGCTCAGATTTTCCCTTCGAGGCCCATCGTGTAGTACTTGTGGACGATCTTCTCCTGGTTCTCCAAGAGCCAGTCGATCGACGGCTCGTTGGTCATCGCCTTGCGGATCGCCTCGGTCATGCCCTTGCGCTGGATCTCGAACAGCGCCTTGTGGTCGACCGTCTGGGCCTCGATCACGCCCGGGCTCAGCCAGACCGAGCAGATGATGCCGAGATCGTTGGCCTTCTCCTTGGGGATGTAGCCCGCCCGCACGGCGTCGAGCACGCCGTTGGCGATGGCGAACTGCACCGTGCCCATCAGGATCGACGTGTACTTGCTCTCGGTCACGCTGACCTTGGAGACGCACAGCGTCACCGGGCGGACCATGATGTCGGTGTTGAGCAGCGCGAAGACGCGGCTGTGGCCCACCACCTGGTCGCCGGTCAGCGTCGCCAGGGCCGTGCCGACCGGCCCGTCGAGCTCGCCGATGATGACTTCCGGCTCGGACGCCGTGTTGGGCGGCCCGCCCGCCACAAGGGCTTCGCCGGCGCGGAGGATGATGCGTTCACTCATGACGGTAGGCTCCATCGATTGCGGCACGAAGGCGCGGGCGGGTCCGGCGGCATCCCGGCGGGCAACCCGTCCTCGGGGGTGAGATCAGCCACCGGGCTGCTCTCCTTGCAGGTGCGTTTGGCAGATGCGCTGCGTTGCCGTGAGCGCGCCTCGTATACGAACGCGAGGGCGCCCGGATAGGCGGCGCGCGGATTTTCCCGGGATCGTGCCGCGCCTCCGGCCTCGGCCGGGCGCAGCGCCCGGGTCTTGGCGCGGGCGGGCTGGACCATTAGGAAGGCGCCTGAGCCGGCGCCGGTCGTGCCCGCGACTGCCGGCCGAACCCCTTGATGTCTCTCGCGGATCGCGGCGTGGGCAGCTTTGCGGGCTTCCCGCGTATCCGGACCATGTCATGCGCCTTCGAGATGTGTTCGCCGCCGGGTCGTCCGAGAAGGCCGGCCTCGCCAGGGCCGCGCAATCCCTCGCGCGGCCGCTTACCCGGCGCCTGAAGCGGGACCGCCGCAGCGGGCCGCGGCAGGCCGATCTCGTCCGGGCCGTGAAGGAATCGGGCCTGTTCGACGCGGCCTGGTACGCGCGGCGCTACCCGGATGTCGCCACCGAGGGGATCGATCCCGCGACCCATTACGCCGTCCACGGCGGACGCGAAGGCCGCTGGCCGCACCCACTGTTCCACGGCGACCTGTACCTCGCGGCGAACCCGGCCCTGCGCGCCGAGGGCATCAACCCGCTCCTGCACTACGTCGAGCGCGGCGCGGCGGCCGGTCAGGCGCCGAACCCGCTGTTCGATCCCGACTGGTACGCCGAGCGGTATCTCGGCGGCCGGGCGGCGCGCGCGCGGGCCCTGTTCCATTTCCTGGAGAGCGGCGAGACCGACCCGTCGCCCGCCTTCGACACGGCGTGGTACCGAGCCCGCTATCCGGATGCCCGGCGCGAGCCGATCAACGCGCTCGTCCACTACATTACGGTCGGGAAGCAGCAGGGCTACCTGCGTAATGCCGAGGAACTCGCCAGCCTCTCCCGCCACGTCGAGCTGATCCGGCGATCCGGGCTGTTCGACGCCGCGTATTACCGCGATCGCTGTCCCGAGGCCGAGACCAGCGGCCTCGAGCCGCTAGAGCATTACGTGATGGCCGGCGGCTACCGCCGTCACGCGCCGCACCCGCTGTTCGATCCGGACTGGTACGCCGCCCAGGCGCCCGAGATCGTGCCGGAGAGCCTCAATCCGCTGGTCCATTTCCTGGAGCACGGTGCCGCCGACGGGCACGATCCGGGCCCGTGGTTCGACACGCGCTGGTACCGCGCGGCCTACCTCGCCGACGATGCGGCGACGAACCCGCTCGCCCATTTCCTCGCGGATGGCGGCCGAACCACCAGCCCGTCGCCCCGCTTCGACGCGCCCTGGTACCTCACGGAATACCCGGAGGCCGCGGCGCGCGGACTGAACCCGCTGGTTCACTACATCCAGTACGGCATCGGCCAGGGGAAGCGGACCCGCTGCGTCGCGGGCACGGCGGGGTCCCGGGATCCGGCCCAGGCGCCGCTCGTCTGCCTGAAGCGCGGACCGCGCCGGCATGCCCGCACCGCCCTGTTCATCACGCATTCCGGCAACGGCCGCATCAAGGGCCATGTCGAGCCGTACCTGCGCGCCTTCATCGAGAACGACGCCGACGTGGTGCTGATCGTCGCGGCCGACCAGCGCAAGACGGTGGTGCCGCAGGCGCTGATCGACCTGTGCGCCTCGGTCTACGTGCGCGAGAACGGCGGCTTCGACTTCGCCGCCTGGGCGCATGTGCTAGCTGAGGACGGTGACCTGCTCGACGCGGACACGCTCTACCTGGTGAACGACAGCCTCGTCGGTCCCCTGGACCGCGACGCCTTCGCCAGCATCCTGGCCCGGATCGATGGCTGCTCGGAGGAGGTCGTCGGCCTGCTCGACAACTTCTACTACAGTGACCACCTGCAGAGCTTCTTCCTGGCGCTGAAGCGGCGCTGCCTGTCATGCTACGGTTTCAACCAGTACATGCAGGCGATCCGGAGCTGGCCGGACAAGAACGTCGTCATCACCGAGTACGAGCTGACCTTCTCGGCCCGGATGCGTGCGGCGGGCATGAACACGCGGGCCCTGTTCTCCACCCGCAACCGGCACACGACCCTGGTGAACGATCCGCGCAACAACCGCGCCCTGTTCGACTGGGAGAACCTGCTGGGGCAGGGCTTCCCGTTCGTGAAGCGCTCGCTCCTCGGCGAGCACGCGGCGCTCGGCGGAAAGCCGTTGCGGAGGGCGCTCGAAGAGTCGGGCTTCGACCTCGATCGCCTGGAACCGACCTATGCCACGCCGGGCGCCAGGGTCTGGGCAGACCTGGCGCGGCCGACGCGCGCCGCCGGACCGCCGCGCGTCACTTTCGTGAGCCCGACCAACTACGCCAACGGTCTCGGCGTGGCCGGCCGCGGCTACGCCCGGGCGATCCACCGGACGCCCTGGCAGGTGAACCTGCACCCGCTCGAAGTGCCGTTCCACGTCCACGCGCGCGTCGCGCCGGGCTGGCAGGCCGAGACCTTCGCGGGACCGGCCGACGTCGCCGTGGTCCATCTCAACGGCGAAACGTGGACCTCGCTGATGAGCCCGCGCCAGCAGGCGATCGTCGCTCAGGCGCGCCGGAAGGTTGGGCTGTTCGTGTGGGAGACCTCCTACGTCCCGGAGGACTGGCTTCGGACCGTCGACGGCCTCGACGCGATCTGGACCCCGACCGAGTTCTGCGCCGACATCTTCCGGTCGATCACCGACATCCCGGTCGAGATTGTGCCGCACGTCGCCGAGAACGAGCCCGGCGAGCCCGCGAGTGCCGCGGCCAAGGCCCGCCTGCGGGCGAGCTTCTCGATCGACCCGGCCAAGCGGCTGATCCTCTACGCCTTTGACGGCTCGAGCTATCTCGCCCGCAAGAACCCGCACGCGCTGATCCGGGCCTTCCGCGCCGCCGGGCTCGCGAAGAGCGGCTGGCAGCTCGTGCTGAAGACCAAGCACGTCTTCGACCTTCCCGGCGAAGGCAAGAGGCTCCTCGAACTCGTGGGCAAGGGCGGAGACGTGGTCGTGATCGATCAGCCGCTCTCGGCGCGGGAGCTCGCGATCCTGTTCGAGACCTGTGACGTCTATGCCTCCTCGCATTCCTCGGAGGGCTTCGGCCTGACGATCGCGGAGGCCATGGAGATGGGCAAGGTCGTGGTCGCCACCGATTTCGGCGGCAGCCGCGACTTCCTCGACGCGACCTGCGGTTTCCCGGTCCGGGCCGACATCGTCGCCCTTGAGGATTCGTACGGCCCTTATCTCAAAGGCTCGACCTGGGGACGCGTCGATGAGGACGATCTCGCGCGTGCCCTGAACGCCGCTGCTGCTGCGGTGACGAGCGGCGAGGCGCAGCGGATCGGCGCGGCGGCTAAGGCTCGGATCCGGGAGCGCCTGTCGGCCGCCGCCGTTGCCGCCGCGATGGAGGCGAGCCTCGCCCGCCTCCTGGCCGAATGACCGCCGGACATCCGGCCCCCACGCTGAGACCGATCACGATGCGCAGCCATTCGGCCCCCTCGCCAGCCTGGGAGGCGATCGCCTGGGGGACGCCCGCCGGCCCCAAGGCGGCCGGGCCCAACGCGAACACGCCAGTCGTGCCGATCCTCCTCGACGCGGACCTTCAGCCTTTCGACACGCGCCCGCTCGCCGCGGACTCGATCGAGCGGGCGGACGGCGCGGTGTTCCTGGTCACGCCGGCCACCGCCACGCCCTGCCCGGACGTTCTCGAGCGGATCCGCGCGGCCCTGTCCGCGCGGCCCGACATCGGCATCTTCTACGGAGATGACGCCGTCGCCGACGCCGAGGGCTTGGTGACGAGCGTTCACTGCAAGCCGGCCTTCAATCCGGGCCTGCTGATGGCGGATGACTATGTCGGCTTCCCCCTGATCATCCGCGCCTCGGTGCTCGCCGCCGTGACGCCCAGCTTCGGCCGGCGGGAAGGGAACGCAGCGTGGTTCGCCTTCTGCCTGGACGCGCTCTCGGCCGGGATCGGCCTCGACCGCATCCCGCACACGCTGCTCGCCTCGCCCCTCGCTCGCCCGAAGGCCGGGCGCAAGGCCCGCGCCCGTGTCCTGGAGCGGTGGTTCCGCGCCGCCGGCCAGCCGCTCACGACGGCGGCCGGGCTCACGCCGGACACGCTGGAGATCCGGCGGACGCTGGCCGATCCGCCCCCGGTGACGCTGGTGATCCCGACCGCGCAGAGCCGGCCCAAGGACGGCGACGGCGTTCCCACCGACCGGCCGCACATCGTCCAGCTCCTGGACAGCCTCGCGCGCAGCACCTACCCGGCCAACCGGATCACCGTGCTGATCGGCGACGACCGCGAGGATGACGCGATCTATCAGGGCCGCGCCGACCGGTTCACGGTCAAGCGCATCGACACGCGTCGCCCCGCGGGCGAGCCGTTCAACTATGCCGCCAAGATGAACCGGCTGTGGCGCGCCGCCGAAACCGATCTGATCATCCTGATGAACGACGACCTCGTCGTCCGCCGGCGCGGATGGATCGAGGCCTTGCTGACCTTCGCCATGGACCAGGGCGTCGGCGGTGTCGGCGGCCGGCTGCTGTTCCCGGACGGGACGATCCAGCACGCCGGCATGACCGGCGGCATCTTCGGCGTCTTCGCCCATCCCTGGTACAAGCGGCCGGCGGCGGAGCGGACCTATGCGGACTGGGCGCTCACCCAGCGCGACTGCTCGGCCGTGACCGGGGCGCTGTTCGCCACCCGCAAGGCCGTGCTGGAGGCCGTCAACGGCTTCGACGAGGGCTTCGCCCTCGACTTCAACGACGTCGATCTCTGCCTGAAGCTGCGCCTGCTCGGCTATCGCATCGTCTACACGCCGTTCGCCGAGATGGCGCACCATGAGAGCGCGTCGCGGACGACCAACTTCGCCCCCGGCTCGCAGACAGCGCGCTTCCTGCGCCGCTGGCACGATGTCCTGGCGGAAGATCCCTCCTACAGCCCGCAGCTGCGCACCGACACCGACGTGGTCGCCCCGCGGGCCGACGCAACCCGCTGGATCACCGAGCGTGGGACCGGAGCGGCCGCCGGGCGCTGACCCGCTCGCGCTGGCGACGGGATCCGCCGGTGCGCAACGGAGGCTGCGAACGCTCGCGGACATCCGGAGCATCGCGAGGTCTGAACGAGCGCGATCGTCGGGAGGTGGAATTAAGGCAAACACGCAAAGATTGCATGGATGCGCCGTTTCAGGCTGTCCGGCCACTATTCGATGGGAGATGAAGCACGGACACTGCTGTCATCGTTCAAGGATGTCTTGAGCGCGGCGTGCCGGAGCTGACCGTGAAGAAGATCGCCCTCGTCGCCGTCCTCCTGCTGGCGGCCGGTGCCTATGCGGAGATCCGGCTCCACGAGCAGGGGCGTCCCGTCTCCGGGACCACGATCAAGCCCGGGATCGCCGCCTTCAGCCCTGCGCCGATCCCGGCCGACTGGGTCGTCTCGGGAAGTCCCGTCACCGAAGTGGCAGAAGTCTCGCAGACCCATGACGGGTCTGCGCATGTCTATCTCTGGCGCACCACCGCGAGCGCGTTCCGCTGGACCCACCACGCCGACGAGATCATCACCATCCTCGATGGCGACGTCTTCATCACCGGGGCGGATGGCGAGCGCCGTCACCTCACGGCGGGCGATGTGGCGCATTTCCCGATCGGGTCCGTCCAGCTCTGGGAGGTCCCCAAGACCCTCCTGAAGTCGGCGATCCTCAAGCACCAGAGCCCCACTTTGGTCGAGGCCTCGATGCGCTGGATGCGCCGGGCCCGCGCCCTCGTCGCCGGCTGAGAGCCTGAGCGGGTCTGCCCGCAGCCGTTGTGTTCCGATGATGCGCTGATCCGGGAGGCCCTACAGCGCCTCCCCCCGCATTAGCCGCGGCCGCGACCCCGCGAGGCGGCCGCCTCGCCGATGAAGAAGCGCTTGAGGCCGGGCAGCCGGTCCACGATCCCGAGGCCCAGGTCGCGGGCGAGCCGGAGCGGCAGGGCGTCGTTCGAGAACAGGCGGTTCAGACCGTCCGTCGCCGCTGCCATGGCGAAGCTGTCGAACCGGCGCGCACGCTCGTAGGCGCGCAGGACGTCCGGGCTGCCCGGGTCGAGGCCGAGGCGCAGCGCGCCCGTCATCGCCTCGGCCAACGCTGCCGCGTCGGCGAGGCCGAGATTGAGGCCCTGGCCGGCGATCGGGTGGATGACGTGGGCGGCATCCCCCAGCAGGGCGAGCCGCTCGGCGCGGAACGCCCGGGCGATGCCGAAGGCCAGCGGGTGCCGGCTCGGGCCGTGTTCCAGCGCGAGGGCGCCGAGGTCCAGGGTGAACCGACGCTCGATCTCGGCCAGCACCTCGTCGGGCGCCCCGGAGAGCAGGGCCTCGGCCGTGTCCGACCGCTCGGTCCAGACGATCGAGGAGCGATGGCCCAGGGCGCCGCCGTCGCGCAGCGGCAGGATCGCGAACGGGCCGGCAGGCAGGAAATGCTCGAAGGCCCGGCCCGCATGCGGCCGGGCATGGCCGATGGTCGCCACGATCCCGACCTGCGGGTAGGACCAGCCGACCCAGCCGATCCGCGCGGCCTCGCGCAGGCGCGAGCGCGCGCCGTCGGCGGCCACCAGCAGGTCGCCGCGCAGGCTGTCGCCGGTCGTCAGCACCGCGCGGATCGCGGCGCCCTCCGGCGCGGCCCGCACCACTCCCGCCGTCACGAAGGACACGCCCGCCGCCCGGCAGGTCTCCGCCAGCGCCGCAGCCAGGGGTTCGGCCTCGACCATGTGGGCGAAGGGTTCGTCGGCCGCGCGGGATTCCTCGTCCTCGCGCCCGAAGATGAGGAAGACGGGCCGGACCGGATCGGCGAGGCGACTGTCGCTGATCACCATCTCGGTGATCGGCTCGGACGCCTCCGCGACGCGGGGCCACAGGCCGAGCTGCCCCAGCATCCGACGCCCGCCGGCCGCGAGGGCGTAGGCGCGGCCGCGGTGCCGCGCGGGATCCGCGGCGCCCGGGTCGATTACCGTCACGGCGAGCGCCGGGCCGTGGGCCTGCTTGAGGGCCAGCGCCAAGGCGAGGCTCGGCAGGCCGCCGCCGGCGATCAGGAGGCTGCGGCTGCCGGGGCGGGGCATCTCGGCCGTCATGTGGCAGATCTCCGGTGTGTCGCCCGCGTGCGGGACGCGTGGATTGGTTCGTCTGAAAGGCCTATGTCGCACGCGGGCAACGAACGGAAACCCCGCGGGTCATGACCGACGCCAATACCGACGCGATGACGGATGCCGTCGCCGAGCTGATCGCCATCCTCGACCTGGAGCGGCTGGAGGTCGATCTCTTCCGGGGTCAGAACCCCAAGACGGGCTGGCGCCGGGTCTTCGGCGGTCAGGTCGTCGCGCAGGCCCTGGTCGCCGCGACTCGGACGGTGCCGGACGACCGCCCGGCCCACTCGCTGCACGCGTATTTCATGCTCCCGGGCGATCCCCGAACCCCTATCGTCTACGAGGTCGAGCGTATCCGGGACGGCCGGAGCTTCACCACGCGCCGGGTCAAGGCGATCCAGCACGGGCGGGCGATCTTCGCCACGACGGTCTCCTACCAAGTCGCCGAGGAGGGCCTCACGCACCAGCCCGCGATGCCGGCGGTGGCGGGTCCGGAGGGCCTCCTCGACGGCAAGGCCCTGGCGGAGGCGGGCGGGACCGGCATGCCGGAGGCGATCGCCGCCTATTTCGGCCGCGAGCGCCCGATCGACCTGCGCCCGGTCGACCTCAACCGCTACATCCCCGCTCAGGCGGGCGGACGGCCTCCCGAGCCGGTCTTCAATGTCTGGCTGCGCGCGGCCTCGGCGCTTCCGGACGATCCGGCCCTGCACCGGGCGGTTCTGGCCTACGCCTCCGACATGACCCTGCTCGACGTCTCGCTGATCCCGCACGGGCGCTCGGTGTTCGACCCCGCCATCCAGGCGGCGAGCCTCGACCACGCGCTCTGGTTCCATCGACCCGTGAAGATCGACGAGTGGCTTCTCTACGCGCAGGACAGCCCGGTTGCCGGGGGTGCCCGCGGCTTCGCCCGCGGGCAGATCTTCGACCGGGCCGGCAACCTCGTGGCCTCGGTCGCGCAGGAGGGACTCGTCCGCCGGATCGGGGATTAAAACACGTTCTGACGCGTGTGTTGCGAGTCTGCAACGCGGTACGGTGCATCGATTTGGGCAGTTTGCCCATCGGCTGAGCGGCATCTCCCGCCACGTTGCCTCGGATCTGGCCGTTGCGGGCTAATCCGTGGGCAGAAGCGCGATCCGGGAAAATGTTCCCGGCCCAGCCCCTCTGGCATAGTCCTTGAATAGCGGCCTTCAACCGCGGGCCATCCCGAGCCTGCGGACGATCCGGGCCGGGTCGTCCTGCAAGTCGGGCGACGGCAACGGTTCCCAAGGATTGCGAAGGGGGCGTCGCCCATGAAAATCGTGATGGCCATCATCAAGCCGTTCAAGCTCGAGGAGGTCCGCGATGCGCTGACCGGAATCGGCGTGCACGGCCTGACGGTGACGGAGGTGAAGGGTTACGGCCGGCAGAAGGGCCATACCGAGATCTACCGCGGCGCCGAGTACGCCGTGAGCTTCCTGCCCAAGCTGAAGATCGAGGTTGCCGTCGCCTCCGACCTGACGTCGAGCGTGATCGACGCCATCGCGGGCGCGGCCCGGACCGGCCAGATCGGTGACGGCAAGATTTTCGTGATGCCGCTGGAGAAGGCGGTGCGCATCCGGACCGGCGAGACCGACGCCGACGCCCTCTGACCGGACGCCGTCCGAGTCCACGCCCGGCGCGCCGGGCCCACAGAGCTTCATGCCTTTCTGACACAACGCGAATTCCGACCGGGAGCCACGTGCCCATGAAACTTCGTCATGCCCTCATGCTCGGCTTGGGAGGGGCGGCGATCGCCGCCCTCCTGATCGAGCCGTCTCTCGCGCAGACGCCGACGCCGGAGGCGGCCTCGCCGCCGCCGTCCCCGATCCCCAACAAGGGTGACACGGCCTGGATGATGATCTCGTCGGCCCTGGTGCTGATGATGTCGGTCCCGGGCCTCGCGCTGTTCTACGGCGGCCTCGTCCGCACCAAGAACATGCTGTCGGTGCTGACCCAGGTCTTCGCGATCGTGTCGATCGTCGGCCTGCTCTGGGTGTTCTACGGCTACAGCCTCGCCTTCACCAACGGCGGCGGCCTCAACGACTTCGTCGGCGGCTTCTCGAAGGCCTTCCTGAAGGGCATCGACGCGAACTCGACGGTGGCGACCTTCTCCAACGGCGTCGTGATTCCCGAATACGCCTATCTGTGCTTCCAGATGACGTTCGCGATGATCACGCCCGCGCTGATCGTCGGCGCCTTCGCCGAGCGGATGAAGTTCTCGGCTCTGGTGGTGTTCACGATCCTCTGGGTCACGGTCATCTACTTCCCGATGGCCCACATGGTCTGGTACTGGGGCGGCCCGGACGCCGTCGGCAACGCCGCCAAGGCGCTGGCCGCTGCCACCGACGATGCCTCGAAGGCGACCGCCCAGGCGGCCCTCGACGCCGTCAACAAGGATGCCGGCTTCCTCTTCCAGAAGGGCGCCCTCGACTTCGCCGGCGGCACCGTGGTCCACATCAACGCGGGCATCGCCGGCTTCGTCGGCTGCCTGATCATGGGCAAGCGCATCGGCTACGGCCGCGACCTGCTCGCCCCGCACTCCCTGACCATGACGATGATCGGCGCCTCGCTGCTGTGGGTCGGCTGGTTCGGCTTCAACGCCGGCTCGAACCTCGAGTCCAACGGCACCGCCGCCCTCGCCATGCTCAACACCTTCGTGGCGACCTGCGGCGCCGCGGTGGCGTGGCTGTTCGCCGAGTGGGCGCTCAAGGGCAAGCCGTCCCTGCTCGGTATGCTGTCGGGTGCGGTCGCCGGCCTGGTCGCCGTCACCCCGGCCTCCGGCTTCGCCGGCCCGATGGGCTCGATCGTGCTCGGCCTCGTCGCCGGCGTGGTCTGCTTCGTGATGTGCTCCACCGTGAAGAACGCCCTCGGCTACGACGACTCGCTCGACGTCTTCGGCGTCCACTGCATCGGTGGCATTCTGGGCGCGCTGGCGACCGGCATCCTGGTCGACCCGAACCTCGGCGGCGTCGGCATCCCCGACTACACCTCGAAGCCGGGCGAGCTGGCGGTCGGTGCCTACGACATGATGAGCCAGCTCATCATCCAGGCCGAGGCGGTCGGCCTGACGCTCCTCTGGTCGGGCATCGGCTCGGCGGTCCTCTACAAGCTCGCCGACGTGACGATCGGCCTGCGTGTCACGCAGGAGGAGGAGCGCGAGGGTCTCGACATCGCCGATCACGGCGAGCGCGCCTACAACTACTGAGACGGACGGCGCGGCCCCACCGGGCCGCGTCCACGCAAAGGAAAACCCCGGCTCCGAGAGAGCCGGGGTTTTTTACGTCAGGCCGTTACCGTTTCGCTGCGCTCGCAACGACGATGCGGGGCGGCGTCCGGGCGTTGCCCGCAAATCGTTTACGCCGCCCGCGTCAGCGCCGCCTTCTCCTCGGCGAAGGCCCAGTCGAGCCAGGGCGTGAGCGCTTCCAGATCCGAGGTCTCGACCGTGGCGCCGCACCAGATCCGCAGGCCCGCCGGGGCGTCGCGGTAGGCGCCGATGTCGAGGGCGACGCCCTCCCGCTCGAGGCGCTCGACGATCCCTGCCGCGAAGGCCGAGACCGCCGCGTCGCCTCGGGCGAGCACGTCCGGATCGGCGACCACGAGACAGACGCCGGTGTTCGAATAGGTGGCGGGATCGACCGCGAGCGGCGCGATCCAGGGCGTGCGCGCGACCCAGTCGTAGATCACCTTGGCATTCGCATCCGCCCGCGCGTGGAGCGCCGGCAGGCCGCCGATCCGCTCGGCCCAGCCCAGCGTGTCGAGGTAATCCTCCACCGCCAGCATCGAGGGCGTGTTGATCGTGTCGCCCTTGAAGATGCCCTCGATCAGAGTGCCGTCCTTGGTCAGGCGGAAGACCTTCGGCAGCGGCCAGGTCGGCGTGTGGCTCTCCAGCCGCGCCACGGCGCGGGGCGAGAGGATCAGCATGCCGTGCGCCGCCTCGCCGCCCATCACCTTCTGCCAGGAGAAGGTCACGACATCGAGCTTGTCCCAGGGCAGGGGCTGCGCGAAAGCGGCCGAGGTGGCGTCGCAGATCGTCAGACCTGCGCGGTCCGCCGCGATCCAATCGCCGTTCGGCACCTTCACGCCGGCTGCGGTCCCGTTCCAAGTGAAGACCACGTCGCTGTTCTTGGTGTCGATCGCCCCGAGATCCGGCAGGATTCCGTAGGGCGTCTGGTGGATGCGGGGCGCGATCTTGAGCTGCCTCAGCGCGTCCGTGACCCACTCCTTGCCGAACGCCTCCCAGGCGGCGACCTCGACGGGCTTCGGCCCCAGCATCGTCCACATCGCCATCTCGACGGCGCCGGTATCGGAGGCGGGCACGATGCCGATCCGATAGTCGGCGGGCACCTGGAGGACCGTCCGCGTCAAGTCGATAGCCCGGCCGAGCTTGGCCTTGCCGATGGGGGAGCGGTGCGACCGACCCAGAGCGGCATCGGCCAGGGCGGCCGGGGTCCAGCCCGGACGCTTGGCGCAGGGGCCGGAGGAGAAATGGGGCACGCGCGGTCGCTGCGCGGGGCGGCTGGTCATGACGAATCCATCCTTGCAGAGGGGCGCGCCTCGGCGGGGAAGCGTTCCCGGTCCCGCGCATGCGCCGAAACCGGCCGGCTTGCAAGCGCCTGTCCGGCAAGCAGTCTTCGCCGTCTGGCCCCACCCGGGACAGCCTGCTCGGGGCGGCGGAACCGTCGATTAATCCTGGGCCGTTAGCCTTAATGCTGTGCCGCGTTGCGTTTGAGGTACGCTGATGTCTATCCACAGCGCCGCGATATTGGCGGTCTGGTCTGTTCTGCTTGTGGTTATTGGGGCCTTAACGGCCCATGTCGCGCTCCCGAGCCGTCTCCGGCGGCCCATGGCGCAGCCGCTGCGCCTCGACCCGATGGATTACGAGAGCGACGGCCCGGTGATCGACCTGGAGGCTGCCTGATCAGGACCGGGTGCGGGCGCCCGCATCGAGGAGATCCGGGCGGCGTTCGGCCGTGATGCGCTCGGCCTCCGCCCGCCGCCAGCGGGCGATGGCCGCGTGATTGCCGCCGGAGAGCACGTCGGGGATCGCGCGACCCTCCCAGTCGCGCGGCCGCGTGTAGTGCGGGTATTCGAGGAGGCCGCCCTCGAAGCTCTCCTCGTCGCCCGATTCGCTCTTGCCCATCACGCCGGGCAGCAGCCGCACGCAGGCGTCGAGCACTACCAGGGCGGCGATCTCGCCGCCGGAGAGCACGTAGTCGCCGATCGAGACCTCCTCCAGGCCGCGCCCGGCGATCACCCGCTCGCCGACCCCCTCGAAGCGTCCGCAGACGATCAGCGCCCCCGGACCCGCGGCGAGCGCCCGCACCCGCGCCTGGGTGAGCGGCCGTCCGCGCGGCGACATCAGCAGGCGCGGGCGCGGATCGTCCGTCCCGGTCGCGGCGTCGATGGCGGCGCCGAGCACGTCACAGCGCAGCACCATTCCAGCGCCACCGCCCGCGGGCGTGTCGTCCACGGAGCGATGGCGGCCGAGGCCGTGCTCGCGAATGTTGCGCGCCTCCAGGCTCCAGTCGCCCCGCGCCAGGGCGTCGCCCGAGAGCGACACGCCGAGCGGGCCCGGGAACATCTCCGGGTAGAGGGTCAGGATCGTGGCCCGCCAGGGCGTGTCCGCGCGCGTCATGGCGCTTGATGGCGCGCAGGGTGCGGCACGGTCAACGTCCGCGGCACCACCGAGGCGCTCCGCGTGTTGTCGGCCATGATCCGCACCTCGGCCCTCCGCTTGGCCCTCCTCTCCGTCGCCCTGACCGGTCCGGCGCTCGCCGCCGAGCCGCTGGCACCCGCCGGGGCACCCGCGAGCGCCTTCCCCAAGCCCGACCGGCCCGTGGCCGAGATCGTCGCGCCGCGCTGGTCCTCGGAGGCAGAGCGCGACAAGGCCGGCGAGTTCGCCGAGGTCGCCAAGGGCATGGGCATCGCGCCCGGCGAAACCGTGGCCGATGTCGGCGCCGGCAGCGGCTACTACGTGGTCCGCCTGAGCCCGCTTGTCGGTCCGGGCGGCCGGGTGCTGGCCGAGGACGTGACCCCGGATTACCTGGCAGCCCTGGAAAAGCGCGTGCGTGGCCTCGGCAACGTCACATTGGTGCGGGGCGAGCCGCATGATCCGCGCCTGCCCCCGGAATCCGTGGACGCGGCGATCCTCGTGCACATGTACCACGAGATCACCCAGCCCTTCGGCCTGCTGTACAACCCGGCTTCGGCGATGCGTCCGGGCGGGCGCGTCGGCATCGCCGACGCGGACGACATTCCGTCCCGCCACGGCACCCCGCCGGCCCTCCTGCGCTGCGAGCTGTCTGCGGCCGGCTATCGGGAGACCGGCTTCCAGCCCTTGAAGGGTGGCGCCTATCTCGCGGTCTTCGCGGCGCCCGCGCCGGACGCGCGCCCGAAGCCGGACTCGATCCGCCCTTGCCGAGATTCCGCAACCGCGCGGTAGTGCCTCTCCGGGATCGAGCGCCGCGAGCCGCTTCCGACGAAAACGGCGCCGGCCTGCTCGGCCGGCGCCAGTCGGAGGCCACCACGAGACGGCGCGGGGAGGGGCCCCGCGCCGGGAGAGACCGGCCTCAGCCGGCGTTCTTGCTGAGCGAGACCGCGACGAACCGGGTCTGCCCCTTGCCGCTCTTCACCCGCATCAGCACGGCCTTGCGCCCGCTGGACTCCGCCGCCCGGATCTGTGCGGCCACGTCCGCCGGCCGGGACACGCTCTGGCCGCCGACGTCGAGGATCACGTCGCCCGTCTCGATGCCCTTGGCGGCCGCCGGCCCGTCCGGATCGACCTGCACCACCGCGACGCCCTGGTCGGACAGGCCGACCTCGCCGGCCGGCGCGAGCTGGAGGCCGAGCCGCGGCTGGCCGTTGCCGGTATCGTCATCGCGACTCGCGACCTTGGTGCCGTCGGTCGGCATGGTGCCCAGCGTCACCGTGGCGACGTCCGACTTGCCGCCGCGCAGGTAGCTGAGCTCGACCTTGGCGCCGGGCTTCATGCCGGCGATCTTGCGCGACAGCTCGCGGGCGCTGTCCACCGTGTCGCCGTTGACCTTCTCGATCACGTCGCCCGACTTGAGGCCGGCCTTCGCCGCCGGGGTGCCGCTCTCGGCGTGGTCAACGAGGGCGCCCTTGGCCTTGTCGAGGCCGAGACCCTCGGCGATGTCCTGCGTCACCGGCTGGATCTGGACGCCGAGATAGCCGCGGGCGACCTTGCCGTCGGTGCGGAGCTGCTCGACCACCGCCTGCACGGTCTCGGCCGGGATCGCGAAGGCGAGGCCGACGCTGCCGCCCGACGGAGACGCGATGGCGGTGTTCACGCCGACCACCTCGCCGTTGACGTTGAAGGTCGGGCCGCCGGAATTGCCCTTGTTGATCGGGGCATCGATCTGCAGGAAGTCGTCGTAGGGGCCGGCGCCGATGTCGCGGCCGCGGGCCGAGACGATGCCGGCGGTGACGGTGCCGCCGAGGCCGAACGGGTTGCCGATCGCCACGACCCAGTCGCCGACCTGCGGCGCGGTCTTGCCGAACTGCACGTAGGGGAAGTTCGAGCCCTCGTTGATCTTCAGGAGCGCGACGTCGGTCTTCGAATCCTTGCCGATGACCTTCGCGTCGAGCGTCCGGCCGTCGTCCAGGGTCACCTGCACGGTCTTGGCATGGTCGACCACGTGGTTGTTGGTCACCACGTAGCCGTCGGCCGAGATGATGAAGCCGGAGCCGACCGCGCCGCGCGGGCCCTGGTGCTGCGGCTGCATCCCGCCCGGGCCGTTCTGGCCGAAGCGCTTGAAGAACTCGCGCAGCTGCGGCGGCACGTTCTGGAGGTTGCGGCCCTGGCCAGGGCCGTCATCGTCGTCGCTGCTCGCCGAATCGCCGAGCTTCACCTTCACCGAGACGACGCCCGGCTTCACCTTGTTGACGATGCCGGCGAAGGAGCCCGGCGGGTGCTCGGGGGCCTCGATCGGGGATTTCGGAAGGGCCTGCGCGTAGGCCGGGGTGGCGGACGGCAGGTAGCCGCTGCCAAGGGCGCCGCCGGCGATCAGAGCGGCGGCGGCCACGGAGGCGAGGGCGCGGCGCGAGGTGCGGCCGGAAGGACGGGTCTCGGTCATGGGGGTCTGAAACCTCTCGGGACTGATCGGGACGACGCCGGCTGGCGCGGCGGTCGATGGGATCTGTCTAGAGGGCGGCCCCTGACCCGGGCGTGGCGGTCACATTACGGTTTCGACAGGTGCGGGGCGGCCAATCGCGACGACGCCGTGCGGCGTGGGAAACGTCGCTGGCTTGTGCCGCGTGTCACCGCGCTTCCGCAGCGTCGATCCATAATCCCACCGCGTTCGGCAGCGGCCGATACTTTCGGATCCGCAGGATGCCAGCGTACAGGCGGAGGGGTACAATCATGAGGACACTGTTCGCGGCCGCCGTGTTCTTCGGATCGACTGTCGGGGCGACGGCTGTCGAATCGGACACGGATTACCGCGACTATTTCGACGCCACGCCGGCCTTCGCGGTGCCGGTCGCGCGGAGCAATGCCAGGACGACCTACGGCGTCGATACGCGCCGCCACGATGAGGGTCGTGGCGCCAAGACGTCAGCCAACCCGAAGCCCGGGTACTGGAATCAGGCCGGCGGGTATGTTCCGCCGGACTACACCACGCATCCGCGTGTTGCGTCACAGAATGACTTCCGGAGACCCAGCGCCATGGCGTCCGGCAGTTGGGGGGCGCCGAAGGCGTTCACTGGCGCCCTCGGCACCCACCGGTGACGCTCAGTCCCCGCTCAGGCGCGCCAGCGCCTCCTCGATCTTCACGAGCCGCGCCGCCTCGCTCTCCCGGCGCTCGCGGTTCTCCTCGATGATCTCCTCCGGTGCGCGGGCGACGAAATCGGCGTTGCCGAGCTTGGCGTCGATCTTCTTGATCTCGCCCTCCGCCTTGCCCTGCTCCTTCTTCAGGCGCGCGACCTCGGCGGCGAGATCGACAACGCCTTCCAGGGGAAGGGCGGCGACGCTGCCGCGCACCAGAAGCTGAACCGAGTTCTTCGGCGGCGTGTCCGCGAAGGTGATCTCCGACAGCCGGGCGAGGCGCAGCAGCGTGTCGCGCCATGCCTCGACCCGCGCCCGGATCTCCTGGGCGGCGCCGACCATCACGAGCGGGATCTGCGCGCCGGCCGGCACATTGGTCTCGGACCGCGCCGAGCGGATCTGGCTGACGAGATCGACCACGAAGCCGACCTCGGCCTCCGCGGCCGCATCGGCGAGACCGCCGAGGTCCGGCCAGGCGGCGAGGGTCAGGAGGCCGCGCTCCGGCAGGGCGGCGCCCTTGATCGCCCACAGCTCCTCGGTGAGGAATGGCATGAACGGGTGCAGGAGCTTGGCGACCTGATCGATCAGGAACGCCACGCTCGCCTGCGTCTCGGCCCGGATCGCGGGATCGACATTCTCGCCCTGAAGCACGGGCTTGGCGAGTTCGAGGTACCAATCGCAGAAGATGTTCCAGACGAAGCGGTAGGCGGCGCCCGCCGCGTCGTTGAAGCGGAAGGCTTCCAGCGCCGCCGTCACCTCATCGACCGCGCGGGCGGCCTCGGTGAGCGCCCAACGGTTGATGGCGCCGGTGGCGGAGCGCGGGTCGAAGGCCGGATCCAGGCCGCAGCCGTTCAGCTCGGCGAAGCGGGCGGCGTTCCAGAGCTTGGTCGCGAAGTTGCGGTAGCTCTGGACCCGGTCGGTGGACAGCTTGATGTCGCGGCCCTGGACCGCCAGCGCGCAGAGGGTGAAGCGCAGGACGTCGGCGCCGACCTGATCGATCAGCTGCAGGGGATCGACGACGTTGCCCTTCGACTTCGACATCTTCGCGCCCGACGCGTCCCGCACCAGGGTGTGCAGGTAGACCGTGTCGAACGGCGCCCGGTCGGTGAGGTGCAGGCCCATCATCATCATCCGGGCGACCCAGAAGAACAGGATGTCCTTGCCGGTCACCAGGGTGTTGGTCGGGTAGAAGCGCGTCAGCTCCGGGGTCGAATCCGGCCAGCCGAGCGTCGAGAACGGCCAGAGCGCCGAGGAGAACCACGTGTCGAGGACGTCCTCGTCGCGGGTCAGCGCCACGGATCGGCCGTGCTTGGCCGCGGCCGCAGCCAGCGCCTCGGCCTCGCTCTCGGCGACGAAGATGCCGCCCTCCGCGTCGTACCAGACCGGGATCTGGTGGCCCCACCAGAGCTGGCGCGAGACGCACCAGGGCTCGATGTTGGTGAGCCACTGGAAGAACGTCTTCTCGTAATTCTCGGGGACGAACTTGGTCTGTCCGTCGCGCACCGCCTGCAGAGCGCGTTCGGCCAGCGGCTTGACGTTCACATACCACTGGTCGGTCAGGTACGGCTCGATGACGACGCCCGAGCGGTCGCCGTGCGGGACCGCATGGGTGTTCGGCTCGATCGTGCGCAGGCGCTCGCGCGCCTCCATCAGGGCGACAACCTCCTTGCGCGCCTGCGCCCGGTCGAGGCCGTGGAGCGCCAGGGCCTCCGGCTCGGGCGAGGTCCCGTCGAGGAAGGCCGCGTTGCCGTCGAGCAGCATCCGGCCCTCGGGATCGAGCACGTTGATCAGGCCGAGCCCGTGGCGCCGACCGACCTCGAAGTCGTTGAAGTCGTGGGCCGGGGTGATCTTGACCGCGCCGGTGCCCTTCTCGGGATCGGAATACTCATCGGCGACGATCGGGATCAGGCGGCCGACCAGGGGCAGGCGCACGCGCTTGCCGACGAGCGCCCGGTAGCGCTCGTCCTCGGGATGGACCGCGATGCCGGTATCGCCCAGCATCGTCTCGGGGCGGGTCGTCGCCACCGTGATGATCTCGCCGGTCTCACGGCCGGCCTCGTCCACGACCGGGTAGTCGAAGTGCCAGAGATGGCCCTTGGTCTCGATCTGCTGGACCTCCAGATCCGAGATCGCGGTCTGGAATTTTGGGTCCCAGTTCACCAGCCGCTTGTCGCGGTAGATCAGGCCCTGGCGGTGCAGGTCGACGAAGGTCTTGAGCACGGCGCGGCTCAGGCCCTCGTCCATGGTGAAGCGCTCCCGCGACCAGTCGCAGGAGGCACCAAGACGCTTGAGCTGGTTGACGATGGCGCCGCCGGATTCCGCCTTCCAGGCCCAGACCTTCTCGACGAAGGCCGCGCGGCCGATCTCACGTCGGCCGGGCTCCCGGGCCTCGGCCATGCGCCGCTCGACCACCATCTGCGTCGCGATCCCGGCGTGATCGGTCCCGGGCTGCCACAGCACGTCCTTGCCGCGCATGCGCTCGAAGCGGCAAAGGACGTCCTGCAGGGTGTTGTTAAGGGCGTGGCCCATGTGCAGCGAGCCCGTCACGTTCGGCGGCGGGATCACGATGCAGTACGGCGGGGCCCCAGCGCGCTCGGGCCGGCCGGCGCGGAAGGCGTCAGCCTCGACCCAGGCTGCGGAGATCCGCGCCTCGACGGAGGCGGGCTCGAAGGTCTTGTCCATCATCGCGGGTACGGGCGGGCGCTTGTCCAAACGGGGTTGGACCCGCTTTCGACCGTCACGCCGCTCCCGTCAACACGCGGCCCGGCCGCCCCTGGGCTCTGCGACGCGTGTGGCATCGAGGATGTGCCATGCCCCCGACGACGAGCCCGTCGTTCCGGGACTGCGCAGCAGGGCGCGGAACCCAGACCCCCATCGGGTGCCCGTGCTTGGTGCCTCGGCGGCTCTGGATCCCGGGTTCCGCCATGCGGACCCGGGATGACGGTGAGCGGCGATTTCGGTCGGCTCGATCGGCTCGAGGACCCGGGGATCCCGCGCCGCCGCCGCGGCGTGAGACTCAGCGACCGCGCGAGACCCGCTCGATCTCGGCCCGCACCAGACGCTCGACCACGGCCGGCAGGTTGTCGTCGAGCCAGGATTTCAGCATCGGCCGGAGCATCTCCTTGACGAGATCCTCCAGCGTCCGGGCGTTCTGCGTCAGCACCGTGTGGGCCAGCAGGTTGAACGCGCCGCTGACGCTGGCGTCGGTGGCCGGCGAGACGAGGGCCTCGGGCTCCGGCTCCGGCCGTGCGGCCTGGAACACCGGCTGCGGCGGTGGTGGTGGCGGAGGTGCCGGGGGCTCCGGGATCGGCTCCGGCTCCAGGGCGACCGGCTCGTCGAAATCGATCGCGTCGAAATCGATCATCGCCGGTTCGGGCTCCGACGCGACGGCGCGCGGACGGACGACCGGTTCAGCGACCTCCGCGAGATCGAGCACGTCGTCGGGCTCGGGCGCCGGGGCGACCTCGGCCGGCTTGGTCGCCTGATCGTCGGCGATGATCCTCCGGATCGACGCCAGGATCTCTTCCATCGAAGGCTCGTGCGCCTTGTCGGCAGCCTTGTCCTGGAAATTCGTGTCCGGGATCTTGGGGCTTGCTGCACTCATCGGCAGGCGCACTCGGGCATGGGAGACTGGAAAGCGGCCCGAACGGGCCGGTGTTCAATCAGTATTCCATGCCATTTCGTTGCGGCAAGCGCGCCAGCACCACACTCCCCGTGGAAAAGACCTCAGCGCCCGTCCGGCGTGCGCAGGCCGAACCACAGATCCTTGACCTGATCGTAGTGGACCTTGGCGCTGTAGTACTCGACCGGCAGGGCGGTGAACCGGGCCGTCAGCTGACCGATCGCCTGAACCACCCCGTAGGAGAAGATCACGCGATCGCGCTGGGCGACGATCAGGTTCACGCGCGAGGTGAGGAGCTCCTGCTGCGCGTTGAGCACGTCGAGGGTCGTGCGCTGGCCGACGCGCGCTTCCTCGCGCACGCCGTTCAGCGCCACCTCGTTGGCCTGGACCTGGGCCTGCGCCGCGATGACCTGCGCCTTCGCGGCCTCGAGCCGGCCCCAGAAATCGACGATCTGCGCCCGGACCTGGTCGCGCGCCTGGTCGACCTGAATGCGGTTCTGGCCGACCGTCTCCTTGGCCTGGCGGATCGACGCGTAGACCTGGCCGCCCTCGTAGATCGGGATATTCACCCGACCGCCCACGAATCCGATGAAGAAGCTCTGGTTCGGGCCGCTCTGATCGTAGCTCTGGGTCAGCGAGCCCTGCAGGCTGACGCTCGGCGCGAGCTGCCCCTCCAGCACCTTGACCTGTGCCTCGGCCGCATCGACGGCGTGGATCGCCGACACGATCTGCGGATGATCGCGCAGGCCGATGGCGATGGCCGCGTCCAGACTTGGCGGGACGAACCGGTCGAGCGGCCGGCCCGGTGCCAGCTGGCGCGGCTCCACGCCGATGTTCTGCCGATAGATGCCGATGCTGGTGCGCAGGGCTGATTCGGCGGCGCTGACCTGCGAGCGCGCGCCGGCGAGGCGGGCCTCCGCCTGCGCGACGTCGGTTCGCGTGACTTCGCCCACGTTGAACCGGTCGCGGGTCTGGCGAAGCTGCTCTTCCAGAACCTCGACGTTGTTCCGATTGAGCTCCAGCGTGGCCGTGTTGCTCAGCACGTTCATGTAGGACTGAACGGCGTTGTAGAGGACCGTCAGCTCCGTGAAGCGCAGGATCTCGCGCTGGCTGTAGACGGTCGACTCGGCACGCCGCGTCTGGTTGTCGGTCTGGAAGCCGTTGAACAGCGTCTGCGTGACGGTCAGGCCCGCGCTGGCCGGCAGATAAGTCTGCCCGACCGTCCGCCGCGACGTGATGGTCTGGGCGGCCGCCTCGGTCGAGGTTGCCGTCGATCCGATCGACTGACCGGGCTGACTGGCTGCGTTCGACGTCGCGCCGGAGGTCAGGCCCGCGCCACCGGCACCGCCGGCGCCGATTCCCGTGCTGGTCCCGAGCCCGGAGCCGAGCCCGGTCGTGGTGCCGAGGGTGGAGCCAGCCCCGGCCGTGCCCCCCAGAAGCGATCCGGCGCTGGAGGTCCCCGCCGCCGTTGCCGCGGCCGTCGCCGAGCCGCCGGCCGAGGAGACGGCGCTGGCGCTGGTGGTCTGCAGGTACTGAACGCCGATCGAGGCGCCGACATTGACTTGCGGCCGGTAGCCGGACTGCGCGATCGCGACGTTCTCGTCGATCGCGCGCACGCCGGCACGGCTCGCGTTGAGGCTCGGGTTGCCCTGATAGGCCTTCGCGAGTGCGCTCTCCAACGTCTCGGCGGTGGCCGGAGCCGTTGCCAAGATCGCGAGCCCGGACGCCACCATTCCGACCCCGCGGAATGGTGGGCGACTCGCTGGCGGACGTCGTTTCACGATGAACAAGCCCTTCCGGCCTCTTCCGATCCGGATGTCTGCGACGAAAACAGCCAAGGTATGGCGTTCCGTTGGGATCCGATTAAGCCCACCCCACCGTCACGCTTAACGCAAATCGAGCGTCTTGGCTCGCGTCGGCTGTGCCATGGCCTCGGAAAGTGGGCGGTTGGGGCATTAAGGTGACAGGTCTCCGACGGGGCGCCACGCCGCCCTTTTGCGGCAGCGAGCGACCCCACGAAAACGCCTTTTCGGTGGCGACACGCGGCGTCACAGGCTGCGCCGTGCGATGGAGGCCGGGCCTGGCGCGCATCCGGATGCGCCACGCTCCGGCACCCGCACAAATCCGCAAGCGGCATCGATGCGCGGTTCAATAGCGATCCTCGGCAGGCACCCCGGCGCCCGGCTCGGCCTCGGGGGCTTCGCTCGGGCGCGCCGATTCTGCGCGCCGGGCGGGGTCTCGCCGCCCGCACCGGCGTCGGGGGCACCTTCGGCTTCGCGATCGTCCCGGGCGGTCCCATCTTGCCGGGCGGCCCAGGCGGTCCCGGCGGTCCGTGCGGCCCCGGCGGCCCTTGCAGGCCGCGGGGGCCGGGCGCGCCTGCCGGACCCGCCGGGCCGATCTCGCCCGCCGGTCCGGGCGCGCCTGCCGGACCCGCCGGACCGACTGCCCCGACCGGGCCGGGGGCGCCTGCCGGACCCGCCGGGCCCACCGGACCGATCCCCCCAGCCGGGCCCGCCGGTCCAGGATCGCCGCGCGCACCGTCTGCCCCGGGCGGTCCGGGAGGACCCATGGCGCCCGGCTCGCCTCTGGGACCGGCCTCTCCTCGCTCCCCGCGCGGCCCCGCCGGGCCGACGAGGCCGGCCGCCTGCGGCCCCATCTGGCCACAGCCGGCGACGACGACGCCGCGGGACTGCCGCGGGGTGCGCAGCGTCGCGATGCAAGTGGCCGGATGGTAGACGATGCGGAACTCGAAGTAGCCGCGGCTGTCTGTTCGCTGCGGAAACCCGTCGTCCAGAGTAATCTCTGTGTCGGGATCGTCGGCATACCCGATGATCCAGAGGTCCCCACCGGTTATCTTCGCGGCCTCGATGCGCATCTCGGCCTGCGCTGGGACAGGACAGGTGGCCGATGCGATCATCAGGGAATAAAGGGCGCGGCGCGTGCGCAAGGCGCGCATGACGAGTCCTGCAATCGGTCCGGCAGTCGCACTGCCGTCGGGCTTGATTAAGCAGTCCCTTGCGGACGAAATGCAATGTGAAAAAAGCGCATCTCGCGGCTTATAGATACATATTCGATATTCGGCTGGGGAATTAGCCCTATCTTTGATGCGAACACATAAGGGGTGTATGCCGCACGCCCGCGGCGCGGACAGCAACGCCGCCGCGATGCTGACGGACGGGTCAGGCGGCCAACCCGGCCCTCAGCCTGGTCCCGATCAGTCTCGGCGCGATCGGGCGGCGTTCAGGCCGCCTCGGTCTGTGCGATGAGCAGCGTGTTCTCCAAGGCGTGCACCGGCATCGGTCGGCCGAGATGATAGCCCTGGAGGAAAGGGCAACCCATCGCCTGCAGGATGCGGAGATCCTCGGCCGATTCGACGCCCTCGGCGACGACCTCGAGCCCGAGCAGCCGGCCGAGGCCGAGCACGGCGAGCACCAAGCCGTGCTTGTCCTCGCAGGTCCCGAGCCCGGTGACGAAGCTCCGGTCGATCTTGATCCGGTCGGCCCGGAGCTGGCGCAGGGACGAGAGCGACGAGTAGCCGATGCCGAAATCGTCCAGGGCCACCCGGATGCCGGCCCGCGACAGGGCCTGCAGCTTGCCCTGGACCGCGCCGATATCAAGCGCGGTCTCCTCGGTGATCTCGATCTCCAGCATGGCGGGCGGCAGGTCGAGCAGGCTCAGCCGGCCGATGACGATCTCGTCCACCGGAACCTGCGCCATCTCCCGGGGTGAGACGTTCATCGCCACGCGGACGGTGCCCAGTCCCCGGCTGCGCAGGATCTGCATCATCGCGCAGACCTGCTCGAGGATGGCGCGGAGCAGCGATTCGGTCAGGCCGACCGAGGCGGCCGCGGCGATCAGGTCCGGCGGCGCGATCCAGCCGAGCCGGGGATGCTGCCAGCGCACCAGGGCTTCCAACCCCACCAGCGTATGAGCATCCAGGGCGTAGATCGGCTGGAACCACACCTCCAGGGCGTTCTCGGCCAGGGCCTGAGAGAGGTCGCGCTCCAGGTCGCGGCGCATCTGCAGGCGGTCGCGCAAGCCGGCATCGAAGGTGCGGAACTGGCTCTGACCGGACGCCTTCGCGGCATACAGCGCCTCGTCGGCGCAGCTCAGCATCTCCGTCAGGCTCGGCTCGGGTCCGGCATGGATGCCGATGCTGACCCCGAGCCGGCCCGCATCGAAGCCGGCGAACGGCAGGCCGACCGCCGCGATGAGGCGCTCCGCCAGCACGTCGTGGGGCGTCCCGGACGCGGCGTGATCGTACAGCACCGCGAACTCGTCGCCGCCGAGGCGGGCGGAGAGGGCGGTTTCCGGCGCTGCGGCGCGCAACCGGCGGGCGACCTCGATCAGCACATGGTCGCCGGCCTTGTGCCCGTAGCCGTCGTTGACGAACTTGAAGCCGTCGAGGTCGAGCAGCAGCAGGCTCTGCGCGCCGGCCGCGAGCCGGTCTTCCGCCTGCTGGATGAAGCCCGCCCGGTTCAGCAGGCCGGTGAGGTCGTCGTGGGTGGCGCGCCAGCGCATCTCATCGGCGAGGGCGCTCGCGCTCGCATGGGCCTCGGCGCGCGAGCGCGCCAGCGCGGTGGCCTCGTTCTTCAGCCGGCTCGCCGCGCGGAACCCGGCCTCGCTGCGGAAGGCGGTGTGGGTCAGGGCGAGGAAGTACAGCAGCACGCAGGCCGCCGGCAGGTCCGGTCGAAACCCCCGGCGATGAGGAGGCAGCCGGTCACCGACAGCAGCGGGAGCAGGATGAAGCTGACCGGGATGCGGGCGAAAGCCGTCCCGTGGGTCACGGCCCCGGCCGTGACGCCGCAGGTCACGCCGAGATAGAACAGCGCCTGCGCGGAGGTGTAGCCCTCGCAGAGCAGGGGCTGGCAGGCCCAGACCGAGCCGGACAGGAATGCCACGGCGATGTTGGCGTGCAGATGCCGATCGATCGAGTGCGCGGCCGCCTCGGCCATCCGCGGCGGCATGTCGGCCGTCAGGGACAAGCCGAGGCAGGGCGCACGGCAGAGCGCGATGCGCAGCAGGTTGACCCCGGTCGAGGCCGCATACCAGAGGGCTCCGGCAGAGCCGTGATCGCTTCGGAACGCGACCAGCAGGCTCGCCAGCCCGAGCAGCATGTTGACGGGGATCGCCGTCAGGACGCTGCCGCGCATGGCTTCGAGCTGGTCCCGACGGACCAACGCGTCGCGCATCAATCCCGCAGGTCCGACGCCCTCGCCGGGGCCGGATGTCTCCGGACCGGATCTCTTCTGGTCCTGAACGATCATCGCACGTCCACTGAGAGGCGCGTGAGGATCGCCAGGGAATCGTAAGATATCGTTGAAGATCGGCCGAGAAACAGAGATCTTCCTGATCTGAACCGGTCTTGCGGTTGATTGAGGCGTCAGGCCGCAAGCCATGTCAGTCCGGCTGCCGAACACCATATCGATCCACGGGCCATTGCAGGCTCCCGGACCCGTCATGGCACTGACCCGCGATCTCCTCGACATCCGGACGATCTACCACGAGCCCGCGGTCGATGCGTTTCCCGTCGGGCAGCAGATCCTCGCGCGCTATCCCGAGGCGGAGCGCATCGTGGTGCCGTCCCACTGGAACATCCCGGACCTGCACGGCAATGCCGGGTCCGTGGAGGATTGGGTTCGCATCAAGCGCTCGACGCTCGTTCTCGGCGTGAAGAAGAGCCTGACGATGCGCCCGAACGGACGCAGCGCCCATTTCATCGCGCCCTCCACCTCCAACGGCTGCGCCATGGCCTGCGCGTATTGCTACGTGCCGCGCCGCAAGGGCTTCTCGAACCCGATCTCCCTGTTCGTGAACGTCGAGCAGGCCTGCGCGGCGATCACCCGGCATGCCAAGCGGCAGGGGCCTCTGCCAGAGCCGGACGCGATCGATCCGGAGTACTGGGTCTACGACATCGGCGAGAACGGCGACCTCTCGGTCGACGCCGCCGTCAGCAGCGGCGTGCGCAGCATGGTCGAGCTGTTCCGCGCCCTGCCGAACGCGAAAGCCTCGTTCGCCACCAAGGCGGTGAATCGCGAGCTTCTGGACTACGATCCGCAGGGCAAGACGCGGATCCGCTTCTCCCTCATGCCGGCGAAGATCGCCAAGATCGTCGACGTGCGCACCGCTCCCATCCCGGAGCGGATCGCCGCCATCGATGACTTTGTCGCCGCCGGCTACGAGGTTCATGCCAATTTCTCGCCCGTGATCCTCTACGAGGGCTGGGAGGCCGACTGGCGGGCGCTGTTCGCCGAGATCGACGCAACGCTGTCGGACGCCGCCAAGGCGCAGCTCAAATGCGAGATCATCATGCTGACCCACAACGCGGATCTGCACGCCGTGAACCTGGGCTGGCATCCCCGCGCCGAGGATCTGCTCTGGCGGCCGGATATCCAGGAGGCGAAGGTCTCCGAGGGCGGCGGCACGAACCTGCGCTACCGGGCAGGCTGGAAGGGCCAGTGGCTCGCCCGGTTCAAGGCCCTGCTCGCCGAGACCATGCCGTACTGCACGGTGCGCTACGCGTTCTGAACTCCGGGGCCGCGCGCGGCGTTGGAGCGCCGGCGAAGGAGTTCGGATCCATGTCCACGCACGAGGCCTATATCCGCGAGGCGGTGGCGCTCGCCGAGTCGAATGTCGCGGCCGGGGGCTCACCCTACGGGGCGGTGATCGTGCGCGACGGTGCCGTGCTCGTGCGCGCGGCCAACACCGTGCACGCGACCAACGACCCGAGCGCCCATGCCGAGATGGTGGCGTTGCGCGAGGCGAGCCAGATCCTGGGCCGTCGCGACCTGTCCGATTGCGTGATGTACGCGAGCGGCCGCCCGTGCCCGATGTGCCATGCCGCGATGCGGCTTGCCGGCTTCAAGCAGGGCTATTTCGCCTTCTCGGCGGAGGAGGCCGAGCAATACGGAGCCGGCAGCGCCACGATCTACGCCGAATTGTGCCAACCCCTCGATGCACAGCCGATGCGGCTGAGCCAGATCCGGCCGGCCGGCGAAGCGCCCTATGCCGCGTGGCGGGCGCGCCGGGAGGCCTGACGCGTCAGTGCGTCCAGGGCGCCGTGCGGTTGAATTTGAAGTTGTCGGAGTAGGACAAGCCCTTGCGCAGGGCCGGCTTTGCCGGCTGCTCGACCCGGTAGGCGATGCCCTCGCGCTTCGCGTAGGCCACAGCCTCTTCCTCGGTGTCGAACTCCAGCCGCACCTGCTGCATCATGTCGGAGGATCCGTTCCAGCCCATGAGCGGATCGATCTCGCGCGGGCTGGTCCGGTCGAACTCCAGGATCCACTGCTTGGTCCGGGCGAGGCCCGATTGCGTGGCATCCCGAGATGGACGGAAGATCCGGGCGCTCGGCATCTGACGCGACATGCTCCTGAACGAATGGTCGGGGCGATAGGATTCGAACCTACGACCCCCTGGTCCCACTGTTCCCCCCAGGGCGGGTATCACATTAGGGACGCGGTTCGGATCGATACGCGGAAAATGCGACCTCTGTCCACAGCGTTGGCGCTGATCCAAGCTTCCCAATTTAATCTGCGACACCCATAACATATAACATCACATACCTCCCGTGATGTGGCGATGTTGCCTCACACGATTGGAGGTGTCCGCTCGCTGTGTAGCTCCTGGGAGGTCGTTGATGGCTGCAGAGCGCCCTATCGCTCCCCTTCACCACGTCGCCTGCGATTATCCGCTGGCGACGCCACATGGATCTTCCGTCCGTGTCCTCCTTACAGAGGACGGTATTTCTCAGGTGCTGTTGGACTGGTTTCTAGCGCCGAGGAACAGGCAGAAGAGCGCGAGCTGGCAGCGCGGATATACCCAAGCTTTCGGTCTATTCTATGATTTTGCGAAACAGCGCGGACATCTCTACGATGGGACAGCACAGCAACGAGAGATTCTCTCGGATTTTGCTGAGGCCCTTCTCTGCGGAACTATCCAAACCGATGGCAGTGACCCCACTGGCTTGTACTGGCCAAAAGTTTCGTTTGACGTCGCCGATGCTCACGTCAAACGTTTGACGGTGTTATCGGATTATTGTTTTGAGAATTGTGATACTGCCCAATTGAATCCTTGGTCCATAGCCGATTGGGGAAAGCGTTTAGCGCAATTTCGTGCATGGGACTTGAGTAACCGGCGGTCCCTTTTGAGGCACATCGGCGATCGGCAGGCTGCCTGGGATCGCGCAGGTCGAGTACGTGATGTCGCAATGAGGCGTCGTCCGCGTATCGACGAAACTCGGCCGCCCTACTTTCCACCCGACAAGTTTGCCGACCTAATCAGAAGGGGTTTTGTCGTACCCGGTAGACATCAGCGGAGGGCGACACATCAGAAGTTTCACGTGCGGGACATGATGATCGCGATCCTGCAGGGGGCCGGTGGGTTGCGGGAGTCGGAGCCCTTTCATCTATACCTAGACGACGTCCGGGAGGATCCGCGGTCACCCGGCTCCGCCCTTGTTCGCATTCATCACCCGAGCGAAGGGAAGTACCGCACATTCAATCCGATTGACCGGAAGTGGCACGTGATCAGCCGCGAGGAGTTCTTGCGCGCACAAGGTCTCTGCCCGCGTCACAAGTCCGGCTCGAAGCACCTCTTTGCCGGATGGAAGGATCCTCTCCTCGTAAGAGAGAAATCCGGTGACTTCTACCTAGAGGTTCAATGGTTCCCTACTTGGTGGGGCAAAGTCTTTTGGGGGTTATACAGATCCTATGTCAGTGATGTAAGGCCACCGACGTCCAGCCCTTTTCTATTCGTTACCCACGAGGGGCGCGGCGCTGGCAGTCCGTATAAGATCAAGCAGTATAACAAGAAATTAGCCAGGGCCGTAAAGTCCGTGGGCATAAAGCCAGTTAAGGAGACCGGGGGTACGTCGCACGGGCTGCGGCACCATTACGGTCAAATATTGACCGACGCGGACGTGCCTCAGGCCGTGATCCAGAAGGCGATGCACCACAAGTCGCCAGAGAGCACCGCGATTTACACGCGCCCGGACGCAGATAAGGTGAACCGCATTCTGAACCACGCCGTCTCGCGACAAGAGCGGATTGAGCTTCCTATACTGGCAGGGGCGTAAGCAACGATGGGATGCATCACAAGCCTGTCGCCTATCGAGGTAGCTCCTGATCTTGCGAGCGATCCGCCGCTGTTTGTTGCTGCCGATGATGTACGGCTGACCGTCATCGACCCATTCAACCCCGAGAGTGCCATAGCGGCGACAGATGCGATCGCTGCTATTCTACGACGCAAGCCAAGAGCGCGTCCGAAGGCGTTGGCGTTGCTTGCGTCCATTGCAGCAGCCTCCGACCGAGGCGAGTTCGTCGCTGCACTCGACGCCACGTATGCGTCCTTCGTGGCGCGCCGGTTCCCTCAGGCAGAGTTCGTCCTCCTCTGCCTGCATCTGTACGTACGGGGTGCGATCCTTTTCCACGCAACTTCGTGCGCGGGGGCGAGACGCTGTTCAGCCCCGTCTATAGCAATCAATCGACGCCAGTGAACGCAGTCACGGCTGCCGAGCTCGCGGCGCTTCAAGATCGCGTTAGGCGTCATGCACGCAGCAAGGCTAGCAATAACCTCGACCTGATCTCCCGTTGGGCGGTCCGCGCCGTGGTGACAGTGGGCCCCTACACCCCCGAGCTCACCATCAATGAGGACACCGCCCGTATCTTCGCTGAATTCGCTCCGAACGACGACCGTAAATATTGGGCATTCCGTGAGGCCATCTACGCTCTGAACCGAAGCGCCGGCTCGGACGGGTTCACCGGTGACATCAACGAGTTCCTCCGGCCCCGCATGGCGGCGGAGCACGCGCTTGTGTTGGATGATAAGGGCACTCGCCGCCGGCGAAGCACCCGCCGAAACGACCCAACCTTCGCTTGGTCGGTGCTCAAGGACCGCGAAGTTGAACCGTGGCGCAAGCTCCTTGAGGACTGGATCGGCAGTCGCCGGGCACGAAAGAGCCTCAGCGCAGAAATTGTGACCGGAAATCACCTGCTGGATTTCCTAATTTTGCACCCTGGCGTGACACGGGATCCTGTAGTGTTCGTGAAGGCCGACTATGCTTTGGCCGGGGGCTTCCTGACCTACATCGCGGACAAGAAGAACGACACGATCTCCAAGGCGCACGCCTTCTTCGAATTCGCCCTCGACACCCTGTGCACGGTTGAAGAGGAGGGATCCCGCTATCGTTTGAGGGGGTCGTCAACCCCGTTCCCCAGGATGCAATCCCGTCATCCCGGACATACTATGGCGGCCAGACGCACCGGCTCGCGATGCCCGTGGCCTGGGTGGCCATCCTCCAGGAGATCATCACGCGCGACCAATTCCGCTGGCCGAAGGAGACGTTCGCCGGCACGGACTGGCTGCGCGTGGCAGATCCAACGACGAAGGAGACTTCGAACGTCTGGAACCCGGTGCGCGCCTTCTTCGTGCTGCTCAAGCTCTACCTGCCACTCCGGACGCACCAAATACGGATGTTGGACAGCGGAGAGGGCGACCGCGAGGTGCTGAATGCGGCATCACGGACCTGGGTCGCGAATGACTTCGGCGTCATCCCCTCCAAGGAGGATCAGGGCGTGCTGCGCCGTATCTGGGATCCGGGGCAGACCAGCTGGTTCACTGGTATTTACGTCAACACCAACAAGACCCAGGACCGTGTCGGCGAGATAGATCGCGGCTACGTCATTCCTTGGGAAAACGAGCAGGTCATCCGGCTCGTTCTAGAACTGCGTGAATGGCAGATTCGCTACAACTCACTGACGGCCCCCACGCCCTATCGCAACATGCCGGACGCACGCCAGGCCAGCCCCGACGTGGTCGCCAGCACGCCGGCCCGCTACTATTTGTTCCGAGACGCAACCAGCGACAAGCGAGCCGTGCCCGTCACCTCGTCTCGGATGCGGAACTTCTGGATGGCCCTGTGCGCCGAGTTGGAGACGGAGCTCCAGAGGCGGGGCATCCGCAACCAGGATGGGTCAGAGATCCAGATCATCGATAGCTGGCGGGAGGAGCCCTCGGGGCCGGTCCCTGCAACCTCCATCTTCGACTTGCATGCGCTGCGTGTGACTGGCTTGACGGCGTTCGCGAAGGCAGGCGTACCCATCGAAATCCTCAGCAAGCTTGTGGCAGGTCATGCCAGCATCCTGATGACGCTCTACTATACGCGAATGGACATCGGCCACGTGAGCGACGTCCTCAGCAACGCAAAGGTCAGGATCGACGACCAGGCGCAAGTCGAGATGGCGTCGTTCATCAAGGCATTATCGGTCAACGAGCTTTCGCTTCGGACAGCTTTTAACTCCGTGCAAGGTCTGGAAACGGCGAAGAAGACGCAGCCGGCCATCTGGCAGTGGATGGACCACGGCATCTGCCCGAACGGGCGTACCCGGTGCCACGAGGGAGGCGAGCCGGTCGCCGACCAGCGCGACCGCAAGCACTACGGCCCAGTTCGGGGAGGCGTCGGCAATTGCGCCCTTTGCCGGTTCTTCGTCACGGGCCACCAGTTCCTGCCGGGCCTGGTCGCGAAGCTCAACGAGGCCAGCTTCGGGGCGGCAGAGTGGTCGAAGGCGTGGCGCTCCCGCACCCAGATCGAGCAGAGGCTCAGGGGCGAGCGCATCGCGGCCGAGGACGCGGGCGACACGCCGCGCCCGGAGCAGGACGCGGAACTGGTCAGGGCCGCGAGCGCCGCCGAGGACGCGATGCGCGAGCTGGACGTCTGCGCCGAAACGATGCACGCCTACCACAACTTGGTGGAGCAAGCGGTGGCCATCGCACGTCGTGAGGGGACCGTCGGCGACGGCACGACGCCGACGGGACCGGCACTCATCGTCAACGCGCCCGAGGGGGCCGGGATCGGCATCGACTATGTCGAGGTGCCCGAGTTCGAGCTCGTCGACGAGATCTGCCGGACGGCGCGCTTCTACCATTCCATCAACTGGTCGACAGCCAACCTAAGGCGGAAGGAGATCTTCAATCGCATGCTGATGCGTAATGGGCTGGAGCCGGTCTACGTCGGCCTCTCAGACGAGGTCAGCAAGGCGGCCCTCGACGCCGCCTCCGACCTGCTGCGGAGGCGGATGTCGCGCGACAAGATCGGTCAGCTCATGAGCGGCGAGGCACGCCTGAAGGAACTCGGCCTGCTAGAGGAGACGGTTTCCTTGATCGAGCAGCAGATCGGTCGTCCTGTACAGCGCGCGGTGATGATCGAGGCTCCGAGTGCCCGCCCGGCACTGGCACGCCCGGCGCTCCTGAAAGCCTGAACGTGGCGCAGCCTTCCATCATCCCCGTGATCCTCTCCGCGCTGGAGCCGTACCTCGATGCGATCGAGGCCGAATGGCAGGCGACACCGGCCGCCCAGCGGGTCCCGACGCTGCCTCACCTCCCGGACGGGAAGGTCAACGTGCGGCAGCTCGTCCGCGATCTCATCGACCGCGAAGCTGCCGAGGTGGAGGTTGTCGGCCGGGGGGCCCGAGTGCTGGAAAGCCACCAGCAGCACTTCTTCACCAAGCCCGAGTTGTCGGGCCCGGTGAACGTCGTTGCGAAGGCACAAGGTCTCAAGCCTATCGGCAGCAGGGCCCTCTCGGATGCAGAGGATGGCGCGGTGCGCCGGCGGCTCGCCGAGGGACGCTCCGAGGCAAAGCGGCAGGCAGAAGGGCACCTCGAAGCCCGGGCGCAGCTCGCGGACATGGCGCGGCGGAACGCGGCCTTGGAGGCCGAAAATGCCAATCTCAGGAACAGACTGCAGCACCTCCAGCGTACCGGAAGCCTCCTGCGCACGGACCCCGTCCGATGAACGGGCCCGAAGCGGAGGCCACGCTCGAAGGCGTGGTCGCGTCCGTACTCAGCGAACTTCCAAGTGGCGTCATCTTCTCGCTTCGCCTCGCGAAGGGCGAGGTCATTCGCGTCGTGGTGACCGGCCACGGTGTCGAGCCGGAGGTCGGAGCCTCCTGGCAGATCGCCGGTCGGTGGCGGAGCCATGCCGCGCACGGGTGGCAGCTGCATGCGCCCTCGGCAACCTGCCGCCGCATCCCTCCACGGGACGCGCTGGTGGTGTCCTGGCTGTGCACCCTGCCGGGCCTAGGCCCCGCAAGGGCACGCCGCTTGGCCGAGCGCTACGGCCGCGACTTGGGTCTGGTCCTTTCGGGGGAGCCCCGGTCGAGGAGATCGCCGCGACCCTCGATCCCAACCGGCCTCATCTCGCCGCCCGCATCGCTGCCAACATCAACATGAGCTGGCAGACGCTCATGGGCGAGTACACAACGACGGCGTGGCTGGATCAGCAAGGCATCGAGGATGCCAGGGCCGCCCGGACCATCGTATCGCTGATGGGGGCTCAGGCTCCCGAGATCCTTCAGGCTAACCCGTACGTCCTCGCCGGCGTCCTTCCGTGGAGGAGGGTCGACAACGTAGGTCGGCGCATCCTGGCTAACCGCAACCATGGAGCGGATGTCGATCTCGCGCCCGAAAGGCTCGTCGGGGCCGTGGATGCCACGATGCGCCACGTCGTGGCCAAGGGCGATACGGCCGCACCCAAGGCGGCCTTCATTGACGATGTCATCAAGCGTCTGGGCTGCGACCCCACGCCCGAACTAGCCGAGGCCGTCGTCGCGGTTGCCGTTAGGAACCGGGCAGTGGTCGACGGGGGCGAGGTGTGGCGCTCGCCTGGCTGTTCGCTGATGGAGGATGAGATCGCGGACCGATTCCGCAGGATGGCGCACGACATGGAGGCTCGGGGCCCGGTCATGGTGCCTGCTCCAGCGGCGCTAGACCTGAGCTTGGCGGCCTCGACTGCGGGAGGAAGGCCACTGCACCCGGAGCAGCGCGACGCCGCCTGCAAAGTCTTAGGGAACGCCCTAAGCTGCTGGTTGGTGGTGGTGGAACCGGCAAGACGAGCACCTGCCGCGCCATTGTCGAGGCGTGGGAGGGGCTCGGCGGCCGCGTCGAGATGGCCGCGTTATCCGGCAAGGCAGCCCTGCGGCTGACCGAGGGGACCGGACGCTTGGGGAGGAACTGCCGGCCGGCCCTCACAATCCATCGCCTCCTGCTCGGGCTTCGCAAGAGGCGGGACGGCGCGACCCACTGGTTGACGCCTGGAGTCAAGCCTGACGCCGCCTCGGAGTTGCCCCTGCTCGATGTGCGCACGTTGCTCGTCCTCGACGAGGCATCAATGATCGGCCTGGGCGAGATGCACCAGATCCTCGAAGCCATGCCGGCGGGCTGCCGGCTGCTCCTCGTTGGCGACCCGTTCCAGCTGCCACCGGTCAGCTTCGGGGTGTGCTTCCACCGTCTGGTCGAGGTCGAACGGATCACGGCGAGGCTGACGACTATACACCGCCAATCGGAAGCGTCGGGCATTCCGGCAGTAGCCGCCTCCGTGAGGGCCCGAAGCATGCCTGACTTGCTGCGGTTTGCGGGAGCGGCACCGGGCGTCTTCATGCTCCCCTGCGCGAGAGAGGATGTCGACGCGGCGGTGGAGGAGGTTATCAAGACCCTGGACCCGGAGGGCACCTTCGCGGAGCTGTTAGTCGTGGCCGCGCTGAACGAGCGAGGGAGCGGCTCCGTGCTGAGCCTGAACACGCGCTGCCATGACGCGCACGTCAAGCGCACCCAGGCGCAGGGCGTCAGAGGCTGGCTAGGCCAGCGGTTCGCCGCTGGCGAGCCGGTCGTGCACCTACGGAATGATTACCAGCGGGGCCTCCGCAATGGTTCCATGGGAAGGATCATCGCCGTCGGACGAGGATGGTCAAGGCCTGACGGCACGGTTCGAGGGGATCGACCGGGACATGTCGTTCGGTCGTGACCGGCTCGTTGACCTGGCGCTCGGTTATGCGGTCACCGCACATCGAGCACAGGGCAGCCAAGCGCGCCGTGTCGTGATCCCCCTCAGTGACAGCACCTGGGTCGATCCGACTTGGATCTATACGGCGCTCACCCGTGCAGAGGAACAGGCCGTATTCGTCGGCTCGCCGGGGGATCTGGCGGCGGCCCTGGGCCGCATGCCTGCCTACGAGAGGAGGATCAGCAATCTGCGCATCGACCTTGAGCAAGCTCCGATGAGTTCTGCAGCCTAGGAAGTGACGATGGACGAAGAGTTCCACCTGCCGCAGCCTTCCCCGGGGATCAAGCTGGCCGAGCAAGTCCCAGACGCCTTCGAGCCCGAAGGTGCCCTCGCCGGCTACCCGCGAACCCTGGAGCGTTACCGCGAGATCCTCTCGCGCACGTCGAGCACCACCAAGATCCGCCAACTCAGAAACCTCGCCTGGGTGCTCCTCATCCAAGCGAGCGCTCGATCTCAGGACTACCGCGTCTCGACGGTTGGCAACCGCACGGCGGCTTGCGGCGGTCCGACCGCTCAGACCATCAGGAACGCCAACGGTTCTGATTACCGAGCGCTCATCGAACTATTCGAGGGAGAGGTCGAGAAACCGAAGGCTCTGCCGGTGCCCGTCGACAAGGATGATGCTCTCCTAGCAGCCATAAACGATACGTCGGCACGAAATCAGGTTCGGCTGCTCCTCCATGACTGCGCGAGCCTCCGGAATCAGGTGAACCTTCTCAAGAACCAGATCGCGCGGGAGGCACCTCCTATCCCGACGGTGCTCAGCACGTCGGCACAGGGGCTACCTGCGACCGCGGCGGGGATGACGAAGATGTCGAGGTCGCGCCGCGATGCCATTGAGCACTTCGTCAGCGAGGCAAATATGACTACAAAGAAATGGCGTACGAACGAGCATGGTGCGTTGGTCGATGCGTTTGACATCGAGATTGCTCGCCCAGGCTTCGCCGAGGCTCTTCGTCAGGTCTTGTCCCACACTAGCTAGCCGAGAACTCTGAGCAAGGCCCTAGTAATCGCTGGTCTGTGGTTGGTGGACCCAAGGCGGCACAGGCTCAAAACGGGCGTACCCATTCTCAAGCAGGGTACTCGAACTAAAAATTGGTCGGGGCGACACGACTCGAACGTGCGACCTGATGGTCCCAAACCATCCGCTCTACCAGGCTGAGCTACGCCCCGATGTTACCACTCGATATGAGGTATCACACCCCTAACCGCTTGTATCTAAATACATAGTACCCCTGTCGGGGGGTATAAGTCCCGAACCAGGTGCGCTACCAGACTGCGCCACACCCCGACACCCCGGCGAGGGGTTCAGATCCCTAGCGTCTCGGCCGCCGGCCCGCAAGGCGGCCGAGACGGTCCGGCGCGTCAACCGGGCCGCCGCTCCGGAGGTGGAGGCCCCGACGCGACCCGACCGAGCAGACCCGGCGCTTGGTTGCCGGGCAGAGGCCGAACGCCCTCGTGTCCCGGCCGCACGTCCCAGCGGGCCAGCGCCATGCCGATCACGATGAGCGCGAAGCCGATGAGGAAGAGCCAGCCGGCCACCCCGCGCCGCAGATCCGCGCCGGTCGGCGGGACGCCTGCGGCATCGCGCCATCCCGTCCACCGGGCGCGGGGCTGCGCCCGGGCGGTCCGTCCCTCGACGACCGTCGCGGCCGGCTCCGGCACGGTCCTACGCCTTGTCCGCCTGGGACAGGCCGGGATCGGTCCCAATGCCCCGGTAGGAAAAGCCCTTCGCGCGGACATCCTGAGAGCGGTAGATGTTGCGCAGATCGACCATGACCGGCGCGTTCATGATCCGGGCGAGGCGACCGAGATCGAGCGCCCGGAAGGCGTTCCACTCGGTGACGATGACCAGGGCGTCGGCGCCCTCGGCGCAGGCATACGCATCCTCGGCGTAGGTCACCTCCGGCATCAGCGTGCGGGCGTGGGCCATGCCCTCCGGATCGTAGGCCACGATCCGCGCGCCGGCATCCTGCAGCCCGGCCACGATCGCCAGCGAGGGCGCGTCGCGCATGTCGTCGGTGTCGGGCTTGAACGTCAGCCCGAGCAGCGCCACCGTCTTGCCCCGCACCGAGCCGCCGCAGGCCTTGATCACCTTGCGGGCCATGGCGCGCTTCCTCTGGTCGTTGACCGCCACCACGGTCTCGACCAGCCGCAGCGGCGTGCCGGCATCCTGGGCGGTCTTGACCAGCGCCAGCGTGTCCTTGGGAAAGCACGAGCCGCCGTAGCCCGGCCCGGCATGCAGGAACTTCGGGCCGATGCGCTTGTCCAGGCCGATGCCGCGCGCGACCTGCTGGACGTCGGCCCCGACCGCCTCGCACAGGTCGGCGACCTCGTTGATGAAGGTGATCTTGGCGGCCAGGAACGCGTTGGCGGCGTACTTGGTCAGTTCGGCGGTGCGCCGGTCGGTGACCAGGATCGGCGCCTGGTTGAGGTAGAGCGGCCGGTAGACCTCGCGCATCACCGCCTCGGCGCGGGCATCCTGGGTGCCGACCACGATCCGGTCGGGCCGCTTGAAGTCGGCGATCGCCGCGCCCTCGCGCAGGAACTCGGGGTTGGACGCCACCGAGACCTCCGCGGCCGGGTTGACCTCCCGGATGATCCGCTCGACCTCGTCGCCCGTCCCCACCGGAACCGTCGACTTGGTGCAGACCACCGTATAGCCGCGCAGCGCCGGGGCGATTTCCCGGGCGACCGCGTGGACGAAGCTCAGGTCGGCGAAGCCGTCTCCGCGCCGCGAGGGCGTGCCCACCGCGATGAACACCGCATCGGCGTCCGAGGCCGCGGCAGCCAGGTCGGTGGTGAAGATCAGGCGCTCCTGCCGCACGTTCTCTGCGACCAGCGCGTCGAGGCCCGGCTCGTAGATCGGCATGCGGCCGGCCTTGAGCGCGGCGATCTTGTCGGCATCCTTGTCGACGCAGACGACGCTATGGCCGAAATCCGCGAAGCACGCGCCGGAGACGAGCCCGACATAGCCTGAGCCGACGATCGTGATTCTCATCTGGATCTCCTTGGTTGAAACCGGGTCTGAGCGACGGGTTGGCGACGCGGCGTCTTGATCCGATCAGGCGGGCAAGGCGACGAGCGTGCGACGGGATTCCGGCCGGGTGCGCGCCTGGGCCCGCGCCGCGATCCCCGGCATGAGGTCGGGCAGGAGCGCGACGAGCATGATCAGCGCGAACATCTCGACGCCCGACCCTTCGGACCACATGTAGGCCGCGATCGGGACTAGGATGATGAGCATGCAGCGCGGGTAGGTGGTCTGCCCGTTCAGGCGGTACAGGGTGATGCTGTCCATCGCCGTCAGATAGAGTGTTCTCAGCATCGGTATCAGCATAAATGTCATGCCGAAGATGCCGTGCTCAGCCAGTACTCTCCAGAATTCGTTGTGCGCCACGCCGGTGAGGAACTTCGGATAGTTCGAGAAATGGCTTCGCGCATAATTCACAGTCGATTCCATCCCGGAGCCGAAGATCGGATTGTCGTGGAACAGCTGGGTCGCGACCTGGATGCCGAGCTTCCGCTGGGCATCGCTCAGGGAGGCGGGGATCCCGCCCTGGAGGATGTAGAGCGGATCGTTGCGCGCATCTGAGCCCGCGAAGATGCTCTCGATGCGGCGGAAGACGTAGCCGTCGAGCACGATATCGCCGGCGATGACGACGACGAGGCCGGCGACGACCGCCAGCGCGAAGCCGCGCAGGCTGTTCAGGTCGAGGTAGACGGCCAGGCTGATCAGGAAGAAGGCCGGAAGCGCCTTGCGCTCGCCCGACATCAGGATGAGCACGCACAGGAGCGCCCAGATCGCGGCCGTGAGCGCGTTGCGCGGGAGGACCTTGAGCACGATCCCGACGCCGACGCAGGCCGGCAGGAAGATGAACAGTGACTTCGGGTCCCCGAGCCGCTTCCAATCGGTGAGATAGCCATTCGCCACGTGCCACACGACGTTGACGGCGACGATGCAGGCCATGACGGCGAGGGCGAGGACGTAGTGCCGGCGCGTGAACGCGGCGGGGTTCACGTTCAACAGCACGACCCCGAACGACACGAGGATCATGACCTGGATCGCCCGGCGCAGGCCATAGAGGAAGTCGTTCTCCAGGCAGCTCGGCACCGTGCAGACAAGATAGAAGACGATCATCAGGAGCAGGCCCGTGCTGATCTTGAAGTCCGCCAGGCTCTTGCTCGCGAGGCAGGGCACCGTGATCAGCATGATCAGGATGTCGAACGGCTTCAGGCTGCCCAGCGGCGTGTTGGCCGTGAGCCCGCTGAAGAGCCCGGCGAGCGCCAGCACGAGGCCGGTCGCCACGGCGCGCTCCGTCAGGGACGGTGCCGTCACCGGGCGGCTCCGCTGCCGGCGCCGCGCTCGCCCGGCGGCTTGCGGTCCGGGCTCGCCCGGACGGGCGACCGGCCCGGCTCGTTGGCGGCCACGGTGGCGCCGCGGGCGCCGTCCCTCTGCTCGGCATGCGCCGCGGGCTGATCGGCCTGCGGAGCCGCCCTGTCATTGGAGAAGTTCGCCTGAGGGGGGACGGGCGGGACCAGCTCGGCTTCCAGCGACACTTCGAGCACGTCGCCGGGCAGGAGTTCGGTATCGTCCCGGGCCGGGCGGCGCACCCGCCCCGTCGGGCTGCGCCGCGAGATCTTGAGATCGGGCTCTCCGCCCCTGCCGCGGACGAGCTGCGACTTGACGAGGCCAGTATAGACCAGCTTGTCCCCGACGGCCTCCAGCTTGTTGCGCAGCGCCGCGATCTTGGAGACCGAATTCTGGAGATCCTGCGTCAGGTCCATCTGGCGCTTGTCGGACGTCCGCTGGAGGTTGCGCCGGGCATCCTCGCGCTCCTTCTTCACCTGCTCGATCTGGTTCTGCGTCTGGAGCGCGCGGGTGGAGGAGAGCAGCATGGAGCGCCGTGCATCGGTCAGCCGGGTGATCGGCACCGCTCCGCGCTGGAACAGCTCGCGGATCCGCTCGTAATCGGAGGTGTCGAGGTCTGCCCCCTCCTTCTCGTTCTTCTGCTGCTCCGTCAGGACGGCCAGGTTGTTGTCGGACTGCGCGATGGCACGCTCGAAGAAGTCGCGCTCTTTCTGGTAGTCGGCATTGCGGACCTTCATCTGGTCCGCCTCGAGGCGGATGATCTGCTGCACGGCTGCGGGACGCAGGGGCGTGCCGCGGATGTCGAAGCCGCCCAGATCGGCCTGCCCCTTCAGCTCGGCCTCCAGGCGCGCGATGCGGCTCTGCTCGCGCACCAGATCCATCCAGAGCGTGTCGTAGTCGCTCTTCATGTCGGCGGTATCGAGGAACGGATTGCTGAGCCGGAACCGCATGATGTCGTAGCCGCCGGCCAGGGTGATGGCCTGGCCCACCAGGATGCCCGGGCGGAACGGGATCTCGCCGGGACGCGCCACGTCGCCGCTGATGTAGATCGGGCGATACTCCGCGATCGTGACAGTCACATCGTCGGGCTCGATCGTCTGCACCGTGTCCCGTCCGTCGAGCGTGCGCTGCTTGAGCACCTTCCGCGACAGCGCCGTGCAGATCTGCCCGCGCAGCTCCTGCAGGGTCAGGCCCGCCGCCGGGACCGATCCCGCCAGGTTGAGCTGGACGTCGCCGTCGAGCCCGACCACCACGCGCTGTTTCAGGTCGGCCGTGCCGACGACGTTGATCTCGAGAACGTCACCGGGCTCCATCCGGTGGGCCGCCGCCGCGTTGACGCCTGGCCGCGTCGGCGCGGCCGCTGGGTCGGCCGCGCTCTGCCCGGAGACCAACAGGGTCGCGAGCACAACCGTCAGGCCGAGCCGTCTCGCGCTGCGCTGTCGCATGCTTGCTGTCCTCGTCTGGAGTGCGGCGTCCGCCGCGATGATTCCGGGCATCGTCGCTCTCATCGACCGGCCGGCGTGTCGGACGCGCGGGCGCGGATCGGCACGGCCGCGCCGACCCGCGGCGCCGACAGCCGCCGCAGGTCCGGGGCGCCATGCGGAAACAGCAGGCGCCGCAGCCGGGGGAAGCCGGCCAGGAGGCGGGCCATCGCGAAGGCGAGCGCCAGGGTGAGCGCGAACAGCACCAGCCCCATGCCGATATCGCCGGCGGCAATGCCGAGCTTCCGGCTCGCGGTGAGCAGCGCAATGTAGATCGGCTGGTGGAACAGGTAGATCTCGAGAGAGTGCCGGCCGAGATCCGCGAAGATGATCTGCATCGCCGCGAGCCCGCACAGGGTCAGGCCCGAGAACAGGACGATCAGCTGCGCGGCATCCGCCGCGAGCAGCCGGACCGGTTCGGCGATCGAGGGGACTTCCAGCTTGCCCAGCGAGAACAGCGGCGCCGAGGGCGACGCGCCGAAGACGGCTCCCGCATGGCGGTAGAGCACGGCGAGGAGGATTGCGACGAGCAGCGCCGGCCCGACCTGCCGGAGGGGGATGCGGAACCCGCCGCTCTGAAGCGCGTGCGCAACGAGACCGGGAAAGAGCATATAGGCGACGATCGGCCAGCCGAGCGGCGTGACCTGGAGCCAGGCCTGGGGCAGCAGTCCGACAAACAGGTGCGCGGCGAACGCCAGGACAAGCAGCAGGCGCAGGGACGGCATCGCCGCGGCACCGAGAAGCTTCAGGGCGAAGCGCAGGCCGATCAGGGCCGGCAGGAACCAGAGAATCTGCAGGCCGGTGACCCGCTCGAAAGCCGGCGCGCTCATCGCCAAGGCAGCGTAGGGGACGTCGAGGACGGCCTCGCCCGGGCTTCGGCCGCTGAAGAGGGCGAACAGGCCCGCGTAAAGGGTGCAGAAGACCACCATCGGCCAGCCGTAGCGGACCAGGCCGTCGGCCCAGCCGAGGCGGCTCCATTCGCTCCGCGGCCGGAGGAACGGCAGCAGCAGGAACATCGCCACGTGGACCAGATAGAGGCCGCCCCGCGCCTCGCCGGCGACGGCTTCGAAGGTGTGGTTGTGCCCGGCCACGATGAGCGCGATGAAAAGACCTTTGAAGGCGTCGAGCCGCGCTGCATCGGACGACCGGTCACCGTACGGGCTGGCCGCCGGACGCTGTGAGACGGGCGACGGGGTCATGAGGCCTCGCCGCCGTGCCGGGTGGAACTGGCCTGCGCGGGCGGGGCCTGTCCGGCACCGCCGCGCTGCTCGCGACGCCGCGGCGCCGACCGGCCGCGGCGCAGCGAAGCGAGCATCCGCGGGATCGCGTTGCGCCATGTCGGGACAGCCTGGGCCGCAAGCTCAGGCTGGGAAGGCTGCAGGTAGGTGCCGTATCGGCTGCCGCGATTCGCGTCGATCTGCTTGAGGAAGCGGGGGTCGATGCGGTTGAGGACGACACCCAGGAGCTTGTCGCGGATGACGCGATTCGCGGCGAGTTCGGTGCGGATCACGTCCTGTGTCGTCTGCCCCCATTCCGCGACCAGCACGAACCGATCGATCAGCCGGTTGGCCGCGCGCACGTCGACCACCGGCACGAGCGGCGGCAGGTCGATCAGGACGTAGTCGAACGCCTCGCGCGTCCAGGACAGCACTTGCGCCAGGCCCGAGGCCGGGATCAGCTCGGCCATGTGCCGGCCGCCCTCGTAGGCGCCGACCGGAAGGAAATGCATCCCCGTGTCGGGGCACTGCCAGAGCACGTCCGAGACGGGCACCTCGCCGCGAAGCACCTCGACCAGGGCCGGGGCGCCGGCCTCGCTGACGCCGAGGGTGAGCGCACGGCGGCGCAGATCGCCGTCGATCAGCAGGACGCGATGTCCGCCATGGGCGATCAGCCGGGCGAGGTTGAGCGCGATCGTGCTCTTGCCCTCGCCGGGCAGCGTGGAGGTAATGCCGATGATCTGTGCCTGGTCGCCGGATTCCACGTCGATCGCGACCCGGATCGAGCGCAGCGTCTCGGTGAACAGCGAGGTCGGCTCGATCACCGAGTAGCGCTCGATCAGCGTGGTGCAGCGGATCTGGCGCTCGCCCGTGCAGGTGACCGCCGGCAGGGGCAGGGCCTTCCCGGCCGGGATTTCGGTCAGCAGGCCGAGGCACTCGGCCCCGGTGGCGGCCTCGATCTGATCCGGACGGCGGACCACCCGGTCCGTGGCCTCCCGCAGGAAGGCGACCCCGAGACCCGCCATCAGACCCAGCACGCCCGACACGGCCAGGACGATCATGGTCCGCGGCTCGGATTTGCCGGAGGGGGAAAGGCGGCCGTGATGATCCGGGCGTCCGTGGTCGGCAGCAGCGCCTGCTGGCTGGCCTCCATGAACTTCGTCAGCATGCTGTCGTAAAGGCCCTTGTAGCTCTGGGCCGAGCTCTCCAGCTCCCGCAACCCGACCGCCTTGAGGTCCGTGTCGGCCGACACCTTGAGCATGTGGCCCAGATTGGTCTGGATCGCCTCCTCGCGCGCCTTCGCCACCTCGAACTCGCCGCGATAGACCTCGGCGAGCCGCCGGAGCTCGTCCTCGAAGGCGCGCTGGGCCTGCTTGAGCGACGTGCGCAGGCTCTCAGACGCGGAATTGTCGCGGCCGAAGCGCCGGGACCAATCCTGCTCGCGCGCCGTCAGGTCGACGATCTGCTGGCGCAGGCGGCCGAGGACATCGCTCTTCAGGCTGTCGATCGTCGTGGCGTCGGGCATCCCGTCCTTGAGCGCCCGTTGCGCCCATTCGAGCCGCACATGCGTCTCGGCGGTCAGACCGCGCGCGGTGGTGAGCTGCGTGCTGAGTTCGGCGAGCTGCTGATCGCTGATCAGGCTGCGCCCGATCGTGACGAGATTGTTGTCCGCCTTGAACGACTGGACCGCCCGGTCCGCCGCGAAGGTCTGCTCGCGCAGTTCCGAGATCTCGATCCTGGAGCCAGACGGTGGCTCGCCGCGTCGTCTCGCGCTTGGCGTCGAGCTCGCCCGCGATGTACCCGGCCGCCACGCCGTTGGCGATGCGCGCCGCAAGCTGCGGCGTCCGCGCGGAGAAGCTGATCTCGATGACGTAGGTGATGCCGAGGCGGTTGATCTTCAGGTTGTTCCCGAAGCGGCTCAGGGCTTCGCGGACGCGATCCTCCGCGGTGGGATGCGACTCGTTGCCGAGCAGGCGCGCGATCCGCGCCATGATCATGCTGCCGAGACCCGAGGATTTCGGCATGAAGTCGGGATCGTCGAGGAGCTTGAGGTCGCGGATCACCGATCGCGCCAAGTTCTCGGAGCGGATCACTTCGACTTGGCTCTCCACCGAGGCGGCGTCGAAAGTGTCGCTTGAGACGACCGATTGCTGCGGCGAGAACAGCTGCGCCCGCCGCGTGTCGATGAGCATCCGCGCGGTGGATTGGTAGACCGGCGCGGCAAGCAAGGCGTAGGCGACACCGGCGCCCGTGCAGAGGATGATGGCCAGCGCGAGAACTCGCCAGTGCCGCCGAAGAATACGGGACAGTTCAAGCAGGTTGAACTGCCGGCCTGAAAATTCAACCGGCTCTACGTGCATGGCCATCAGGGATTCTCTGGGCGCGCTTGCTCGTGGAACACCGCTTTAAGCAGCGGGGCGCGAACATTCCGCGGCTCGGAAGTGCACAATTCCAAGTTAGGCTGTGCAGTGCGGCAGCGTGTTGACAAAAGTCATATGGCGACGCCGAGGCCCAGCTATTCAGTGACGGAATAGAGATGGTTCAAAGCAGTCGAGAGGCTGTTTTCCCTCTTCTTGTCAGCATCGTAGCGTGGAGATCCGGCAACGTGAGTAGTTTGCCCTCACTGCTCGACGACGTCGATGCCATCATCGAGCTCCCGCGCGGGCCCGCCGCGGCCGCCGACAGCGCGGCCTTTTCCGGCGTCGCCCCGACCGAGATCCCTCTCGTAGTCGATCTCGACGGGACGCTGATCCACTCGGATCTGCTCGCCGAATCCTTCCTCGCCCTTGCGGCGAGCAGGCCGCTGCGGGCGGCCTCCGCGCTCCTGAGCCTGCGCAGCGGCAAGGGTGCCCTTAAGGCACGCCTCGTCGACGAGTTGCGGCTCGACATCGGGGGCATTCCCCTGAACGAGGCCGTGGTCGCGCGGATCCGCGCGGAGAAGGCCGCGGGCCGACAGATCTATCTCGCCTCCGCCTCGGACATCCGCCTCGCCGAGGCGATGAGCGCCCGGGTCGGGCTGTTCGACGGCGTGCTCGGTTCCTCGGGAGGCGTGAACCTTTCGGGGCGCGCCAAGGCCGATGCCCTGTGCCGCCGCTTCGGTGAGCGGCGCTTCGACTACATCGGAGGCTCGAGCGTCGATCTCCACGTCTGGAGCCGCTGTCGGAAGGCTCTGATGGCCGGGGGGACCGACCGGCTCTTCCGCAAGCTGAAGATGCTCAGCCCGGACGCCGTGTCCCTCGACGCGGGCACGACGCCGTGGCGCGATTACCTGCGCGCCCTGCGCCCGCACCAGTGGCTCAAGAACATCCTCGTCTTCGCCCCCGCGCTGGCCGCCCATGCCGGATGGCCCACGCTGATGCTCTGCGTGCTGGCGTTCTGGAGCTTCAGCTTCTGCGCCTCCGCCGTCTATGTCCTGAACGATCTCCTCGATCTGCGGTCGGATCGGGCGCATCCCCGGAAATGCCGTCGCCCGTTCGCCTCCGGGCGCGTCCCCCTCGTCCACGGGGCCGCCATGATCCCGGCGCTCCTGACGGCCTCCGTCCTGCTGGCGGCGGCGCTGCCGCCGGAATTCCTGCTGGTCCTCGGCGGCTACTTCATGCTGACGACGGTCTACTCCCTCTACCTCAAGCGGAAGATGGTGGCGGATGTCGTCGCCCTGGCGGTCCTCTACGCCTGTCGCCTCGTTGGCGGTGCCGCCGCCGTCGGTCTGACGCTGTCGCATTGGCTCCAGGCGCTGTCGATCTTCCTGTTCCTGTGCCTCGCCCTCGTGAAGCGCTGCGCGGAGCTGGTCGATCGCGTGCAGGCCGGCAAGGGCGACCCGGCGGGCCGCGGCTACAAGCTGGACGATCTGCCCTCCCTCGAATCGATGGCCGCGGCGAGCGGTTACCTCACCGCCCTGGTCATGGCCCTCTACCTCAACAGCGACGCCGTCTCGGCGCTGTACCGCCACCCCGAGCGCATGTGGCTGATCTGCCTCGCGCTCCTGTTCTGGGTGAGTCGGATGATCCTGAAGACGCGCCGGGGCGAGATGGACGACGACCCGATCGTGTTCGCCCTGAAGGACAGGGTCAGCTTGGTGACGGGCGTCGCCTGCGCGGTGATCATCGCGGCGAGCATCTGAGCCCATGCGGATCCGTGCGACGACCGAGCCCGAAGCAGGTCAGGGACCCTTGCGATGATGCTGTCCGGCTGGGGCAACTACCCGCGCGTGGACTGCGCCGTCCTGCGTCCTCGGGATACCGAACAGGTGATGGACACGATCGGCGCGCGCTCGACCCTGATCGCCCGCGGCGCGGGCCGGTCCTACGGCGACGCCGCGCTCAACCGCGCCGCCACCGTGGTGGTCACGCGGCTGAACCGCATCGCCTCCTTCGATCCGAGTTCCGGCGTGGTCACCTGCGAGGCCGGCACGACGCTGGACGAGCTGATCGAGGTGTTCCTGCCCCGAGGCTGGTTCCCCTGGGTCACGCCCGGCACGCGCTTCGTCACCGTGGGGGGCGCCATCGCCAGCGACGTTCACGGCAAGAATCATCACCTCGACGGGACTTTTGGCCGTCACGTGATCTCTATCGACCTCGCCCTGGCCGACGGCTCGGTGGTGCGCTGCAGCGACAACGAGAACCCGGATCTCTTCGCCGCGACGCAAGGGGGCATGGGCCTCACCGGCGTGATCCTGCGCGCCACCTTCCGGCTCCGGCCGGTGGAGACCGACCTCGTCGTGCAGGACACGACACGGACGCAAAACCTGTCGGAGACGCTGCACGCGCTGGAAGACGCCTCCGAGTCGACCTACTCGGTCGCCTGGATCGACTGCCTCGCCCGCGGGCCCGCCCTCGGCCGCGGCGTCGTCTACCGGGGCGAGCACGCCACCCTGGGCGACCTGCTGCCGGACCGCGGCGGCCGCGCCTACGGCACGGCGCCCATCCGGAGCCGGACGGTACCGGCCTCGCCGCCGAGCTTCGCCCTGAACCGCTACAGCATGGGCGCGCTCAACGCGGTCTACTACCGGCGCGCGAAGACGGGCCGCGCTCTGGTCTCGTACCAGACGTTCTTCTATCCGCTCGACGCGCTCCTGCACTGGAACCGGATCTACGGGCGGCAGGGCTTCGTGCAGCACCAATGCGTGCTGCCTCTGGCCTCCTGCGCCGAGGCCCTGCGCGAACTGCTCACGATGATCGCCGCCCGCGGCACCGGCTCGTTCCTGGCGGTGCTGAAGCTGTGCGGGGAGGCGGCGCGCGGGCCGCTCTCGTTTCCGTTCCGCGGCTATACCCTGGCGCTGGATTTCCAGGCGACGGCCGGCAACTTCAGCCTGCTCACCGAACTCGGACGAGGTCGTGGCGGCCCATGGCGGGCGCCTCTACCTGGCCAAGGACGCCCGCGGTGGGGCCGGGCTCCTGCGCGACGGCTACCCGCGCCTCGATGAATTCTCCCGCACGCGCGACCGCTACGATCCGCGGCGGCGGTTTCGATCCGTTCAGTCAGAGAGGCTCGGGCTATGACACCGATGATCGCCGACCGCGCTCCGCCCGATACCGGGCCTCAACGCCAGCATCCGGGAGCATCGGCATGAGCGCGGACCTGTCCCCGGTCCTGATCGTCGGCGCGACATCCGATATCGGTCTCGCCCTGGCGCACGAATACGCCAAGCGCGGCGCGGCCCTGATCCTGGCGGCGCGCCAGCCCGACCGGCTCGACGCCAATCTCCTCGATCTTCAGAACCGCTACGGTGTGAGCGCGCGATCCATCGCGCTCGATCTCCTGGACGCGGACAGCCGCGCGCGGTTCCTCGACGCGCTGCCTGTCGTGCCCGGGACCGTGATCTCGGTGGCGGGGCTGCTCGGCGAGCAGGAGCGCTCGGAGAGCGACGCGGCGCTCGCCGAGGCCGTGATGACGACGAATTACGTGGCCCCGGCGCTCATCCTCTCGGCCCTGGCCAACCGGATGCTGGGGCGGGGATCCGGCACGATCATCGGCGTCAGCTCCGTTGCCGGGGATCGCGGGCGCGCCTCCAACTACCTGTACGGTTCGGCCAAGGCCGGGTTCAGCGCGTTCCTGTCGGGCCTGCGCGCCCGGCTGCGGGCGCGCGGCATCCACGTGCTGACGGTGAAGCCGGGCTTCGCCGATACCCGGATGACGAGCGGCATGAAGCTGCCGGCGGTGCTCACGGCCTCGCCCACGCAGGTCGCCCAGGAGATCGTCCGCGCCCATCTCGGTCGCCGCTCGGTGATCTACACCCTCGGCCGCTGGCGCTGGATCATGCTGCCGATCCGCCTGCTGCCCGAACCCCTCTTCATGCGGCTGAAGTTCTGATGGGCGCCTCGCCGACGCTTCCGGCTTCCGGAATGGCCCGCGCCGGGCGTGGATGGCGCGAGGCCGACCTCGTCCTGCTCGGTCTGATCTTCTCGGCCGTCCTCGCGCTCCTCGCACGGGACGGGATCCTGTCGAGCGGGGTGACCTACTCGGACGAGACCGAGCATCTGCGCCGGACGATGATCTTCGCCCGGATCTGGCGGGGCGAATTGGGCTCCGACCTGATCGCCTCCGCCTATGGCGGCGGCATCTGGCCGCCGCTCTACCCGGCCCTGATGGGCGCCCTCGAAGCCGCGACCGGCCTCGGCGTGCCCGGGCTGCGGCTGGTCAACGTCGCCTTGGTGTTCTCGGGCTTCGCATTCTTCACGCGGAGCATCGACGACCTGCGGTTGCGGCTGCTCTCGCTCGTCGTGCCGGCCTGCTTCCTGGTGGGGACCACGACCTATTTCCAGATCCGGCCGGAGAACCTGGCGATCCTTCTAGTCGGCCTCGCGTGTCACACCCTCGTGCGCGGGCACCTGTTCCATTCCGCCAGGCCCGATCCGGCGCCGCCGCTGCGCTACGCGGCACTCGGTGCGATCACCGGTCTGACCTGCCTCACACACGCCGTCTTCGCGCTCTGTGCCGCGTACCTGTCGGTGCTCGCATTCCTCGATCTCCGCCGGCGCTGGATGTTCGTCGCCGCCTTCCTGGCCGTCGCGGGGCCCTATTTCGTGGTCCAGAACAGCCTGCACACCGGCTTGGTGTTGTTCGCCACGACCGCCGAGGAAAACCTCGCCCGCAACAACAATCCGTACCTGAACAGCCATCCCCGCGGGGTCGCCGACGACCTGCTCTTCGCCGAGATGGAGCGCCGGTACGCCGCCGGGGACCGGGTCGCCTATCCCAAGCCGCGCGTGGTGCCCGACAACCGCTACGAGCAGTGGCTGCACGACGAGAACAAGCGCCGGATCTTCAAGGCGATCGCCCTCGACGAAATCCGGGCGGACCCGGCGGGTGCCCTCCAGCGCCTGGGCGAGCGCGTCGTCGGTCTGCTGTCCGGCGACGCCTGCCTGGATGACGGCCGCTACGGGTGCTTGGTCTCCGCCGGCGTCGATCGTGCGGCCTACGCGGTGTTGGTCGCCCTGGGGCTCGTCGGCATGTTCGCCGCCGGCCGGACCGAGCTGCGCCGCCCCGGCGCGCTCTCGTTCCTCGCTCTGTGCGGCGTGCTCCTCATCCCGATGGTGCTGACGCAGGGACTCGTTCGACACTTCGTGATCGTGCTGCTCATCGGCGCCTATGGCGGCCTCATGCGGCTGGGCGAGAGCGGACGCGCACGCCCAGCCGCGCTCGGCGACGGGAGGCCCGGCGCGTGACGCAAACATGGTCTGACGGCCCGGGCGCCGGCCAGCGAGAGGCCGCCACACGACAGCCCGGCGGGCAGGACGGTCTCACCGCGCCTCGTCCGGATCAACGTGTCGACGCGGGTGCCGACCTGCGTTTCGCGGCCCTGGATGGCTGGAGAGGCACGGCCGCCCTCGTGGTCTGCCTGTATCACCTGAGCGTCCTCGGCACGTTCTACGACGTCTCCCTTGTTCAAAACGGGGGATATTTCGTCGAGTTCTTCTTCGTGCTCAGCGGCTTCGTGCTCGCGCACGCCTATGCAAGCTCGTTCCGTGACCGGATCTCGCTGGCGGCGTTCATCGTCCGGCGCGTCGGTCGCCTCTGGCCCCTCCACGCGTTCACGCTGGGCCTCCTCGTCGCCTACGAGGTCGTCAAATGGTCGGCGCTGCGCTTCGCCGATCTGCGCGCCGGTGCAGGCGCCTTCGTCGGCGAAACCGGATTGCACGCGCTGATCCTGAACACGTTCCTGCTCCACGGTCTGGGCACCTTCCCGATGCCGACCTGGAATGTGCCGAGCTGGAGCATCAGCGCCGAGTTCTTCACGTATCTGCTGTTCGGCTGGATCTGCTTCCGGGTCTACGGCCGCCTGAGCCTTGTGGCTCTCGCCATCGCGCTGATGGCCGGTGCGCTCGCGGCCTTCCTCCTGCAGGTGCAGGGCGCCGCGTGGCTGCGGGCCGCCTTTCCGATCTGCGTCTGCAATTTCTTCCTCGGCGTCGCCGCGTATGGCGCGTTCCGTTACATTCGGAGCCGTGTCCGCCTGCCCTGGGCCTATCTCGAGATCGTCGCGCTCCTCCTGATCGGTCTGGCCTTCGAGTTTGCGTGGCTGCACGAACTGGTCATCGTTCTTCCCTTGCTGTTTGCCGGCATCATCATCGTCTTCGCCTTCGAGGAGGGCGAGGTCTCGCGCGTGCTCTGCACGGGGGCTTCCAATACCTCGGGAAGATTTCCTACTCGATCTACCTGGTTCATTTCGTGATCATCACCGGCATCAACGGTGGATCGCGGGTCCTTGAACAAATCCTGCATCGAAAGTTGCGTATCGGCATGGACGTCGCGGGTCGTCCCGTCGACGTGCTGGCCGTCGGGCCACTCTGGATGGGTGATCTCGTCGCGCTCTGTTACATCGCCGCCGTCATCGGCGTCGCGACCGGAACGTATCACTTCGTGGAGCGACCCTGGCAGAAGCGGTTCGACGCCTGGGCTTTTCGGATGCAGCGGTCGCGGCGCCTGACCGCCCGCGTCGGCGGCCGCTGCCCCCGACGCGCTGAAGATGCCCGCTCCTGCCCGTGATCGAGCCTTTGGGCCGGGCGCCGCCAACGCCCGTGGAGCTCGGACGCACCCCGCACCGTGAGAGCCGGAGAGGAAATGCAGATGCCCCTCGATCGCATATCCCTGATGCTGCGCTACGCGGGGTTCGCGCTGCTCTCGATCGCGATCAACTGGCTGATGCAATTCTGCATGCTCCGGACGGTGCCGGGAGCCGGGGCCATCTATGTGGCGCTGATCGCCGGAACGGGGGCGGGATTCGGCGCGAAGTATTTGCTCGACCGGAACTACATCTTCTATCACACCTCGTCCGGTGCGGCGCAGGAGATCTGGGTCATGGCCCTTTATCTAGGGACCAGCGTGCTCATGACGGGCCTGTACCTGACGTCGCAGGGCCTTGTATATTATAAATACGGCGAGTGCGCGCTTTATTACGTTACCGGTACTCTGGTGCTGATCTTTGGGTATACAACCAAATTCATTCTTGACGGATACTTCGTTTTTAAGCCGACATTGAGGAGCGGCGCGTCGGGCGCGCCGATCTGAATCCACCAAGGTGAGGTTTGGCTCGACGCTCAGGGAAGCGGGCGCCGCCTTCCGCTCAATGAACCGAGAAGGACGCGGAACGCCGTCCTGACGCAGCAGGGCATCCGGCCCCGGGCTCAGCGCGCCGCGTCCCCCTAATCGACGTGTGGGACCTCGATGGCTTCGACGGATTCCACGTCGGCGCGGATCCGCTTTCCATCTGCAAGGTGGAGCGTGACGCGGTGTCCGCTGAGCCCGAGACGGGCGCACGCGAAGGTCTTGCCGCTGGCCATGTGCACGATCGGCTGGAGGCGGCGCTCGTCATTCGCTTCGAGGGCGCTGATCCAGTCTGCCATCTCGCGAAACGTCGCTTCTCTCATCATCCGACCTCATCAGGGTGACCGGACGGTGCATGACACCGTCGGCCGAGCCGCCACTCTGGACGGTCTATCAGTCACCGGACGGATGGAAGATACAGTCAAGCCTGCGCCGGAAGATTTACACGATGCGGTGACAATGACGCAGGCGGATGCACAGCGTCCGTCCTGGGTTCGCGCAGACCGTCGGGCGGGCTCGAGCGGCGGTTGCGCGTGCCGGCGCGGGTGGCTGGTGGAGGCGGAATATCCGGCCGATGCGCAAGTGGTCGAGACGCGCACCGGCGGGGTCGCGCGCTTCAGGATCCAGAGATCGACCGTCAGCCTGAGAACCGGACCTGCTTGGGCAGGCAGTCGCGAGGCGCGCGCGTTGTAGGATCTCGGTGGGACCGGATCATCCCCTCCGCGTCCTCATCCTGAGATACGGCAAAGACGCCGTGAGGGCGCCCTCCAGCCAATCGCGCGATCCCTGGAGCCCGCCTTCGAGGCCTCCGCTGCGCTCCGGCACCTCAGGGTGAGGGCAGGCATGGGACAGACGCTCGCCGTCGCGGCTCGCCAGCACGCGCCTCGCTCGCGCAGCGCGTCGCAATCCGAACGGCCGCGGCCCTAGCGCGCATTCCGGTAGGCGCGCGACGAGAAGACGGTCGTCAGGATGATGCGGACATCCAGAAGTAACGACCAATGGTCGATGTAGTATAGATCGTGCTCGACGCGCGCCCGCATCTTGTCGTCGGTGTCCGTCTCACCGCGAAGCCCGTGGATCTGGGCCCATCCTGTGAGGCCCGGCTTGATGTTGTGGCGGCGCGCATAGGCCGGGATCTTGCTCTCGTACTCCCAGTCGTGCGCCAGGGCGTGTGGACGAGGCCCCACCAGGGACATGTCTCCGCGCAGCACATCGAACAATTGCGGCAACTCGTCGAGGTTCGTCCGACGCAGGATCGCGCCGACCTTGGTGATGCGACTGTCGTTGACCGTGGCCTGACGGATGACCGGCCCATCGTCCAGGGTGTTCATGGTGCGGAATTTGGTGATCCGGAACGGCCGCTGATTGTACCCATGGCGCTTCTGCCGGAAGAACACCGGACCCTTGGTGTCCATCTTGATGGCCACGGCGACGAGGATCATCAGCGGCGCGAGGGTCACGAGGCCGGCGAGAGCAGTGACGATGTCGAACATGCGCTTCGCCACCTGATCCAAGGCGGAGAGCGGCGGCCGACAGAGCTTGACCGCGCTGTTCCAGCCGAACCGCCGGACTTCGATCGTCTGCGGATCGTAGAGTTCCTGATCAAGGAGGAGATTGAGCCCCACCGGCAGATGGGTACAGCCGCGCACGATGTGGTGGATCAGGTCGCGTGCCTGTTCCGGCAGGAGGATGACCACTTCTTCGACGGCGGCTCCGCGCAGGGCGGCGATCCTGTCCACGACGATGCCGCGCAGTTCATCCTCGTCTGCGACGCCGGATGGGCAGACCGCCCAGTCGGGCAACTCGAAGGCCGTGAACCGGACGGCCATCCGGTCGGGCTGCTTGATCCTGAAGGCGGCGATCGCCTGAGCGGTGCCGATCAGGCCGATGCGCTGGGCCTCAAGGTAGCCGGTCCGGACGGCGGCCTCGATCAGCCGTGCGGCCGCGGCTCGTCCGAGGAGCAACCCGCCGCAGCCGGCCGCATATTGCGTGAACAAGCTGCCACGCGAGTAGAAATCGGTGACGTGCGTCAGGAAGAGGAGGCAGACGAGGACAGAGAAGGCGCTGTTGAAGCTGAAGAAGGCCTTGCGGGTGAGCTTGCCCTCGTCGCCCTGCTGCTCGACGCTGTAGCCCCCGTCGAAGACCATTGCCACGACGGTCGCGGCCGCGAGGCCAAGCGAGACGGCGATATAGATCTCGATGTCGCGCAACTGACCCGCCAGCGCGAACTGATAGCCGATCGCGCCCAGAAAGGCGCTGCCGCTGACCAGCATGAGGTCGATGGCTGCCAGGATGACGAGGAGGTCCTTCGACAGAAGGCGGAGGCGCGGGATCCGCGCTTTGGCGGCGGCCGTCGTGAGGCCCTCGGCCGTACGGCTGCCAAGCCCCGCTCCTGGAAGAGCCGCGCCCGCGAGTCCGGTCCTCGGGAATGTCGTTTCGGCCTGCAGGCTCGCCATAAGCGTCTCCAACGGCGATCGAGATCGATCCTTGATAGGGACGTCGCACGACGCCCCCGGGAGAGATTGCGCTGCGGTCGCGCGGAGAAGGCGCCATGGCCGCGCCCGCACCATCGGCGAATTCCGCTCGCCGAAGGCAGGAAGGCGGGTCTGCGCGCGACAGGCCGAAGGCGCCGAGGCACGGCCGGTCCGATGACCGACGCGATCCCCTCAGCGGCAAGAATCTTGATCGAGCAGTGACATAAGGTGTTTTAGACCTGACTCATCAACTCTCGACAGAAGTTTAGGAGGAATTTAGATCGATAGATTGACAAATCTCAAGCTATTGCGAGCCCCCGGCGGCGTTGGCATTGATCCATTCTGAAGCCTGGCTTCGGGCTTCGAAGGTCAGAGCCGCGGCTCAACCGTCGGCGCTGAATCGCTCACGAATTTGAGCATGATGCGGTCGCGCTCCACCTTGGCGCCTCTATGTACCAGATCCAGGTAGTACTGCGCATAAGGAAAGAATCGTAGCTGCGGATCCGGATATTTTCCCCAGACTAGATCGGTCTTGCTGTCCGATGTCGGCGGGCCGTACTTGCCGATCAGGGCCTTCCGGAAAATCTGGAGGGAGGCGTCGTTGACCGCCCCATCCTGCTCGGTAGACACTTGGTAGATGAGCATCCGCCCCGGATGATCGGGAAGATCTTCGACGAAGTTGACATTGACGCGGCGTTCCTGCTCGCGCCAGTTGAGCGAGCCGATGCAATTCCGCTCCACCGCCCGTGTGTTGACCACCCCCCGTTTGCGCGCTTCCCGCCATTGTTGCTCGTAGGCGATCACGTCGGCGGCGCATTCCTTCAAGGAGACGTTGCGCTCCGTGGCGTGGGCGCACTCCATGATGTGCTGCGCGTCCTCCAAGGTCATGCCGAGCTTGAGGCCCCCGATATCGAACTCGCTGACGTCGGATGGCCGGACGGATGGTCCGCGGGCCGCCTCACAGGTCGACGGGTTGGGTTCCGGCTTCTCGGGCGAAGCAGGTTCGGGCGCGATCTCGACCTGGGCGGGATAGGCGAGGAGGACGGCGCCCACGATCCCGCCGCCGAGGAGCACGATCAGGAGGTAAACGACCAGACGCATCGTCCTCGGCTGCCCCCTGAGCCCCAGTCGTCGGGAAGACTGTCGATCGGAGCGGACGGGCGCGGCCGAACGACAGGACGGAGCCGCAAGCCAATCTCAGATCATCCGAGGTCGGCCCGATGGCTGGATTGATCGCGCTTTGCGCTGACCGTTTCAATGGACCGAACAATCGCGCCAAGGTTCGGTGCTACGGCCCTCGCCAGACCGGCAGCGCGGAAAAGGAAACCGGTTCTGACCTGGCGGAACGCGCCGCCAGGATTCCCCGACTCAGTATGGCTGTGACTTTTCGGTTTGCCGGTAGAGGATCTGGTCCCTGTCCATGGCCGGCACGCCACAGGTGCGCGCGCTCGCGTAGGAGAGACGGGAGGCGAAGACATAGCCCGCGCCTCGGACCGATTTGATCAGCTGCGGGTTCTTCGGGTCGATCTCGATTTTCTTGCGCAGCCGGACGATCTGCGCATCCACGACCCGGTCGAGACCGTTCCACTCGCGCCCGCGCGTGAGATCCATGAGCTGATTGCGGGTCAGGACCTGACCCGGATGCTCGACGAAGACTTTCAGCAGCTCGTACTCGCCGGAGGTCAGGACGATGTCATGGCCGAGGGGCGAGGTGAGCTTGCGCCGACTCGGATTGAACTGCCACCCGTCGAAGGAGAAGACCTGCTCGCCCGTGCTGCTGGCGGGCATCGTGGGCTGAACGCGCCGCAGGATGCTCTTCATCCGGGCGATGAGCTCACGGATATGGAACGGCTTCAGGATGTAGTCGTCCGCACCGATCTCCAGTCCGACGATGCGGTCGATGACGTCCGTGCGGCTCGCCATCATGATCAGCCCGACCTTCCAGGACAGGCTTCTGACCTCGCGTGCGAGCTGCAATCCGTCGATGTCGGGCAGTACGAGGTCGAGGAGGATGAGGTCGATCCCGTCATGGGCGAGGCATTGGTGCATGCCGGCCGCCCCGCTCGTGTCTCGGACGCTGAACCCCTCCAGCGCGAGTTGCCGCGCCAGGGCCGAGCGACTCTCCTCGTCGGGATCGGCGATCAGCACGCGGTGTGCTCCAGGCAACACGCTTCGCAGCAACCAACGTCTCCCGACGCAGGCGAGGCACATCTCGCTATGGGAGTCTAAATAGCACGTGTATTCGTCGGTTAATAGCATCATATGTGAGATTCCGTCTGCAAGATGTCAATCAATGCGCTGACGGGCTCTGTCGCCGCGGCGTTTGTTTCAATTCTGGAAACCGCTGGATTGATTTGACGTCCCCCAACGTGCCGGTTTCAGACGCGTAGTCCTCCTCAGCCCGCCGACGGCATCGGCCGCTGGCGGACGGAGCGGAGCTTCGACGCGAGGTGGTCGCACACCCGCGTCCGCAGGGCTGCCATGTCGGTCCCGAGGGCCCCACGCGGCGTTGCGAAAAACAGGATCGTACAGGCGAGAGCCAATCCCGCACCCCCTGTGACTTGCGACGGCCAGAAGCCGAGTGAACGCGTGGCCCAGCTCAGCAGCATGTCGAGGCCCGCGGCCGAGCTTGCCCAGGCTGCGGCCGTCCCATGCATCCGCAAGATCTGAGGTCCGGACAGGCGCAGGCGGTTCGAAACAGCGCGCAGCGACAGACAGTAGTAAAGCGTTGTCGCCGCAGTCACCGCCCCGGCCACACCGTTGAGGCCGAGCGTTGTGACACACAGGGACAGTCCGACGATGCTCATCAGATAGAACAGCTGCCGTCCGGCGACGGGCCAGAACTCGCCTTTCGCCATCAGCAGGGAATCCGAAATCTTGTAGCTGATCCGCGGGAGCAGCCCCAGGGCGAGAAGCTGAAGCACCGGGATCGATTGCCCCCAATCCGGTCCCAGGAGGATCCGGACGGCCGCCTCGGCGTGGAGGACGAGGGCGACGCTGGCGATCGCGAAGGCCGGCAGGCTGGCGGCCATCGCGCGCGAGAAGGCCTCGACTTGGCGGTTGGGCTCGTGGGCCATCGCCGCGAACGTCGGGAGGAGCACGCGGGACAGACTCGATCCGAGCACGTCCTTGGCGAGATTGACCAGGGTGGCGCCGCGCGAGAACAGACCGAGCGCGTGCGCGCCGAACAGCGTCCCGACGAGAAAGTTGGGACTGCTTAGGGCCGCCCAGTTGATGACCTGCATGACCGTGCCGGCGTAGCTCGCCTTCGCCCGGTCCCGGGCGGCCGCGAGCGGAGGCCGACGAAACCTGGGGATACGGGCGGCGCGCGCCGTTAGGGCCGCTTCCAGGATGCTCGCCGCGAGGAGTCCGACCAGCAGGGCCTGGATCTGGAAGCCGGCCCAGGCCAGGGCGAGGGCGGGCAGCACGTTGCCGAACAGGTTGCTCTGAAGGGCGATGATCGTGTTGTCGCGGAAGCGCCCCTCGCGCTGAAGGATGGCGGACAACACCGAGATCCAGGCGCGGAACGGCATCGTCAGCGAGGCGAAGACCACCACCATGGCGGGGATGATCTCTCGGCCCGCCAGCGCCTGCCCGACCTGCGCGATGGCCACGAGGCCCGCGGAGAGGATGAGGGCGACGCCGGTCGCCAGGAGGAGAGCCATATGGACGTGGGCCGTCGAGATCTGGGCCCGCTGCACGAGTGGCACCGCAACGCCGCCCTCGACCACCTGCGCGGCGAGGTTGGCGATGACCGCGACGAGAATCATCACACCGAAATCCGCCGGCGACAGGATACGCGCGAGGACCGCCGTCGACACGAGGGACAGCATCATGCCGAGCAGCCGCGCGGCGGCGAGCCAGCCGACCCCACGCAGGACGCCGCGTGACGACACGCCGGCATGGACGAAGGACCGTGCGGCGGGACCCGTCGCGGATCGGGGCTCAGGCTCGGCCATGATGTCCCCCGAACAGCCCGGACGCGGCGGGCCCAGCCGCACTCTGCGCGAGCGTGCGCGTGAGCGAGTCGTAGACGGCGACGGCCGCCACTGTGCCGTAGGTATCGGCGATCCGCTCGGCCGCCGCCTCACCCAGCGCGCGGCGCCGCCCGGCATCCGCGAGCAGACCCGAGATCTGCCGGGCGACATCGTCCGGCTTCGGCGGCACCGGCGCGTGGATCGCGTCGAGCCCGTCGCGGGCATATTCGAGCACGCCGCCGACGGGACTCGCGATGACCGGCAGCCCGACCATCATCGCTTCGGCCACGACGATGCAGAACCCTTCCTCATCGCTCAGATGCACACACAGATCGTGCTCCCGCGCCGTCTCGTACCAGCGGGGTCGGAAGCCCGCGAAGGTGACGCTCGCGCCGAGGCCGAGCGACTCCGCCAGCTGCATCAGCCGCGGACGGTCCGGACCGTCGCCGAAGATCGTCAGGGTGCAGTCGTGGCCGTCCCGGCGGAGGCGCGTCAGGGCTTGCAGCAGCACGTCCACCCGCTTGCGCGGAATGAGCCGCCCGGCGGTCACGATCCGCGCGGGCGTGCCGAGCCGGTACTCCGTCTTGCGCGGTGCCTGCGCATCCGCGACGAACAAGGGCACCACCCGCTCCCGGGGACGACCGCGATGATAGCGCCGCGCCCCTCCAGGGTGACGCGGCAATCGGCCCAGACCTCATCGACGCGCGGGGAGAGCAGCCACAGCAGGGCCGCGTAGAGGGTCGTCAGCCGTCCGGCCTCCAGCTTCGCGATGTGCTCGAAGGCGATACAGCGGATCGCGCGATGGTCGAGGAGCGCGAGGCGCCCGACGATGTTGGTCTGCCGGAGCGACAGCACCACCGTGTGCGGCCGGAAGGTACGAAGCGTCGCCCGCAGGGTCCGGAAGCCGCGCCAGAGGCCGGCGAGCGTCAGCTTGGGTCCGTCCGAGGCGAGGACGAGATTTTCCGGCCCCACGAGCCGCCCGATCGCCGCCCGCAGCTCGGGCGCGCCCTCATGCAGACCGATGACGCGGACGTCGCAGCCCCTGAGAAAGCCATGCTCCAGCATGGTCTGAAGGCCGATCTCGGCGCCGCCCTTGTTGAACCCGTTGATGACGTACAGAACACGGCACGGCGACATCGTCCTACACCTTGGTTGAGCCCACGGACGTGCGCAGGTGATAGACAAGGCCGGTCACGCGCAGCTTCAGCATGGCGAGGTTGATCCAGGCCAGGGCCGAGACGGGCCGCAAGGCGAGGGCGAGCCGGTAGAAGCGGCTCGCGCTGTCTGGGCGCCCGTCCCGCGCTTCCAGGTTCCCGAGCTTGCGCGCGCGCTCGGAGAGGCGACGCGGGATGTGGGCCAGCAGCCGCGGTTCGCTCCGGGCAGGTAGAACGCCACGAAGGCGTGATGCATCATCAGGTCCTGGCGCTTATTGGTGATGCTCGAGCCGTGATTCCGCTTGTGGACGTAGTGTGGATCGGCGAGGGCGCGATACCGCGTGATGCGGGCAAGGCGGCCGAAGAACTCGGTATCCTCGAACACGCGCAGGCTCTCATCGAAGCCGCCGGCGAGTTCGAACACGGAGCGCCTGAGGAGGACCGATGAGGGAATCACCGGCGGATCGCTCAAGAAGTAGCTGAGCGCGAGATCACGCGAATCCGTGTGATCCAGAACGCGCACGGGCGTGAGCGCGTCCGGGGCATGGTTCTGGAACAGGCAGAAGCCCGTGTAGACGAGCCCGGTTTCGGGGTGCTCCGCGAGCGCTTGAAGCTGCGCGGCGAGCTTGCCCGGCATCCAGAGGTCGTCGGCGTCGAGGAAGGCGATCAGAGGGGCGCTGCAGTGGCGGACCGCGGCGTTGCGGTTGCGGGAGGTCCCGTACCCCCCGTGACGCAGCACCGTGATGCGGGCATCGAGCCCGCGGAGGCGCTCCAGCACCGCGACGGTGGCGGCGTCCGATCCGTCATCCGCGACGACGATTTCGCTGATCGCGTCGGCGGCGGTCTGCGCGAGCACGCTCGAGACCGCCTGCTCGATCCAGGCGCCCTCGTTGTAGCAAGTCAGGATGACGGCGACGCTGCCGAGACCGGCGGCGCTCACGAAGCGCTCCGGACGTCGAGGCCGGTCGGCAGGACAGTGACGCTGGCCGCGTTGCGCTTGGCACGGAGCGCGCTGCGGTAGATCTCGTTCAGCCGGTGGTACATCCGCTCGGCGCCCCATTCGCTGAGGTCGATGGCGGCTGCGTTTTCCGCCATGCGCGCCCGCGCCGTCGCGTCGTCGAGCAGGCCGCGGATCCGGGCGAAGAGGTCGATGAAATCGCCCTGCGGACAGAGATAGCCGTTATGGCCGTGCCGGATCACGGCCTCGATCCCGGGCAAGTGAAAGGCCACGACCGGACGGCCCGTGGCGCAGTACTGCACGACGGCTCGCGGAAGTCCCTCGCGCTCGCTGCAGTAGAGGCACAGGTCGGCCGAGGCGATCAGCTCGCTGGTCGCCTCCACGTAGCCCAGGATCTTGACCTTCTGCGAGAGGCCGCGGCGCTGGACCATGTCCTGCAGCGCACTCTGCTCGCGGCCCTGCCCGGCGAGGAGGAAGGTCGTATCGGGAAAGCGTGCCGCCTGCGCGGCGATCTCGTCGATGAGGCGGGCATGCTGCTTCCGCGCCTCGTAATTCGCAAGGTAGAGCACCTTGAACGCCCGGTTGTCGTTGCCGGGGGCGGGGGCTTGACCACGGGCCGCCAATCTCTGGAACGCGGCGATGTCCATGCCGCTGGCCACCACGTGGTGCCGGTCGGCGCCGCCGAGCCCGTGGGCGACGGCGATGTCGCGCATGCCCGCGCTGACGCTGACGAACTGGTCGGTGGCCCGGGCGAGGGCGCGCTCCAGCCCGAGATAGATGGCGCGCTGGGCGGCGCCGACATTCACGAAGGGCAGAATATGGATGCCGTGGATCACCGCGCTGGACCGCATCCGGACCGCCGCTGCGCGCCCGAGAATGCCGGCCTTGCTGGTGTGGGTGTGGATGATGTCCGGGCGCAGTGCCTGGAGGTGATGGCGCAGGGCGATCAGGGCCGCAGCGTCCGCGATCGGATGGATGGGCCGGATCAGGCTCGGAATGCGGATCGTGGTCACGCGCGGATGGGCCCGGGCCAGCATCTCCTCCTCTATCTCGCCGCCGCACAGGAGGGTGACGTCGTGGCCCCGCTCGGCGAATGCGTTGCAGGAGAGCATCGTATTCTCGTCTGCACCGCCGCGGATCATGCGCGTGATGACATGGGCGATCTTCAGACCAGTCTCGACCATCGGCCGCTCCCACCAGATCGGAACAAGATGGCGGCAGGCTAGGCTGGATGACTCACGGACAGTTGATTTTAGTCATGCAATCTATGCTTTTTAGCTCTGAATACGATGGCAAATTCTCGTCGATCTATGCCTTAAGATCCGGCCGAACACAGCCGGCGAACGGATGGTGACGTCAGGCCGAACGGATCTCGCCGGCGATTTGGGCGGCGCAGCGGTGGGCGAGCTGCAGGATCGTCAGCGTCGGGTTCGCGCTTCCCGCACCGGGGAACACCGAGGCGCTGACGAGGAACAGATTCGGGACCCCATGGCAGCGCAGCGCGGGGTCGACCACCGAGCGTGTCGGGTCGAGCCCCATCCGGGTCGAGCCGGCGGGATGCGAGGCATCCTGCGCCCTGTTCAGGAACCGGTCGCCCGATGCCTCGTCGTCCGGCTCCCACGCAATCGGGCTTACCGCCGTCAGCCCGGATTGCGACCAGAACGCCTTGAAATGCCGCAAGGCCGCGAGGAACGTCCGGCGATCCGCTTCCGTCGGAGACCAGTCCAGCCGCACCTGGGGTGTGCCGAACGCATCGAGGCGGTCCGACAGGGTCACCCGGTGCGCCGCGCTCGGGGCCTGCTCGATCCGCATCTCGGCCGTGATGCTGATCGTGTCCGACAGATAGAGCTGGCGGTGCCGCAGGCGCCAGAACAGGAGCCGGTACAGGGTCTCGACGTCCAGTGCCTCCCGCAGGAGCTGCCGGTCGCGATGAGGCGGCGTCTTGCCCTGGATGCGCCGACCCAGGTCGCGCAGAGCGCTGTAGATCGACCGCTCGGGCATCGCGAGCCGGAAGTCGATATAGGCGCTCGGGATCGCGTGCTGGCGCTGCGCCTGCGCGCTCAGCTCGAAATGAAGGTTCCGCCGGGTCGCTCCGGCGACGTGGTAGCCGAGAAGCCGATTGGTCGCGCAGGCGTCGATCGGAAAGACTCGGCCGACCGCCACCTTGAGATGATCGTTGAAGTAGAGGCCGAGCGCCCCGCATCCTGCGAAGGCGCGCTGGTGCGAGACCCGGTCCAGCAGGAGAGCGAGCCGGGTCGTCTCGATGGTGCCCGCCGCGAAGATGAAATACCGGGCCGCGACCCGCAGGCTCGCCCCGTCGGGAGCCCGGGCAACGACCTCGCGGAGCCGTCCGGCCTCAGCATCCAGGCCGAAATCGTGGACGGTGGCGTTGAGGTAGACGGTGACCCGTGCTCCGGCCAGGACCGAGCGCCGCAGAGCCGTGGCGATGTTCCGGTTGCGGAAGGTCGGAAACTTCGCGAATCGACAGCTCACGCCCGCATGCCGCGGATAGAGGCCGAACTTCGGCCAGACCCGCGCCAGGTCCGTCGATTCGAACGGGCGGTGATCGAGATCGAACAGCGTTTCGACCGAGGACGTATGGGCATCCAGTTCCTCGGGATTGATCGGCCACGGCTCGATCGAGGCGTAATCGCGGGCGCCGAGATCGTGTGCGGTCAGGGGCAGGAGCCGGCCGCCCCAGAGCGTCGAGGCGCCTCCGATCAGGCGGACACGGCTCGCCCGCGCCCCGGCATAGCGGCCTTTCGGATCCTCGACGTCGTTGAGGGCTTCCAGGTGCTCGTCCCGGGCGCGGCCGCCGCTCTCCAGGACACAGGTCCGGAGACCGGGGACCGCACCCAGGCGATGGGCGGCGGCAAGCCCGGCCATTCCGCCGCCGACGATGCAGACATCAACCTCCTGCCGCAGGCACGCGCCTTCGGCATCCGACAGGTTGAACACCGTCACCGCCTGACCTCCCCCGAGGCGCTACGTAAGTAGATGCCTCGCAACAGTCATGCCAGCCAGGATCTTGGCGCGAATTCAGTTCTGCACGACATTGCTAGCGCGCGAGCTGTCCAAGGTTCGGTCATCGCAGTGGACGAGAAAGAAGTGTTCCGCCTTTCCGTTGCGATGTTTGGAGAAAAAGCCGGTCCCATAGCAAATTAAGTCCAAGGTGCCGACGCGGCTGCGCTCGTGCGCTAAAATGGGCGGCCTCAATATCGGTCGCGATTGTACGCTGCTTTTCAGGTGTTGCAGCCCCGCGCCTTGACCTTTGTCAAGCATAGGGCCTCACGGCCGATCTACTTTCGTCCCACGGAGCCAGCGAACCGTCTGTGCGCCCTCCATCGCGAAAGGGACGAACCGCTCCATGCGCATCGTATTCCTGATGCCGACCTACTATCCGGACAGCTTCGGCGGTGCCGAGCGTCAGACCCGCATCCTCGCCCGCTCCCTACGCGACCGCGGCGCGGCGATCACGATCCTCACACCGACCCTCCAGGCGCAGGCGGCCGGAACCGACGACCAGCCCGAGGGTCGGGTGGTCCGCCTTCCGATGCGCAGCGATCCTGCCCTTGGCGGTCGTTACGTCTTCTCGATGCTGCATTTCTGGTTTCGCGCCTTCCTCTGGCTCGCCCGCCATCGCCGCTCCTACGACGTCATCGCGATCCAGCACCTGCGCCTGCATGCGTGGCCGGGCTTGGTTGCCGGACGGCTGTTCGGGAAGCTGCTCTCGGCCAAGCTCGGGCGCGGGGGCGAACATATGGAGTTGCGCCGGCTGCCGGCGCAGAAGCTGCCCTTCGGCAAGCTCGTGGTCTCCCTCGCGCGCCGCTCGCGGCTCATCTTCGTGGCCAACAGCAGTGACATCGCGGGGGACCTCGCCGCCCTCGGAATACCCGCTGACCGGGTGGCGCGGGTGCCGAACGGGGTCGAGTGCCCGATGGAGCCGGGGGCGGCCTACCGCGCTCCGGATGGCGCATGCGTGTTCGTCTATGCCGGCCGGCTCGCGCAGGAGAAGCGCGTCGATCGGCTGATCGAGGCCTTCCGGATCTTCGCCGCCGAGCACCCCGCGACCCTGCGCATCTTCGGGAGCGGCCCGGAGAAGAACCGTCTGATCGAGCAGGCCGCCGGTCTTTCCTCGGTGCGCTTCATGGGCGTCACCGACGATCGCGACGCCATCTACGGGGGCGCGGCCTTCATGATCCTGCCCTCCGATTCCGAGGGCATGTCGAACACCCTGCTCGAAGCCATGGCGTACGGTGCCGTGCCGGTCATCACCGATGTCAGCGGCGTCGGAGACCTCGTCGTCCCCGGGCAGTCGGGTGTGATGCTGGCGGACAACACCCGCGACGCGATCCTGGAGGGCCTCGTGACCGCCGGCGGCCTCGATGCGGCGCAGTGGGCTGCCATGAGCGCCGAGGCGCGACAGCGCGTGTGCGAGAAGCACGCGATCAATGTCGTGGCCGAGGCGTATCTGCGCCTCTATCGCGAGATGGCCGATGACCGATTGAATCGGGCGCCTCCTGCACGCGGCCGCGACATTGGCAGCGCCGAGGCCGGCGTCCCGGCGCCTGTTGGCCAATGATCGCCCGCGCGCAGGCCGCCTGCATCGCGCTGCATCGGTTCGGGCTCGGCGCCCGTCCGGGCGACCTCGACGCGGTCGCCGACGACCCGCGGGCCCGGGTGGCGGCCGAACTCGCCGGTGGCGCCGCGGTGCCTGAGGGCATGCCCAGCCTCGCCGAACTCGTCACCCACAAGATGCGCTGGGAGCAATACCTCGCCTCCACAACCGCGCGCCGGCCCGCCATGGCCATGGCCGATATGCCGGCGTCCGGCATGGGTCTCAACGGACGCGCGAACGCCGCGCCTCCATCACCGCCCGAACTGCCCCCCGGCGTCTTCCGCCTTCCGGAAGGACGCTTCTACGACAAGGAGGTCGAGGCACGCCTCGCGATCCTGCCGCAACCGGCCATCGGCCTGACCGAACGGCTCGTCTGGTTCTGGTCGAACCACTTCGCGGTGGGCGTCGCCAAGAGCGGCTGGCAGCGCATCACCGCGGGGGCCTTCGAGCGGGAGGTGGTGCGACCGCGCGTCCTGGGTCGCTTCGCCGACATGCTGAAGGCCTCGACCCGGCACTTCGCGATGTTGACCTACCTCGACAACAGCAATTCGATCGGTCCCAATTCCCCAGCCGGGCGCTCGCCGTCCGGCGCAGGCCGGGCGGGTCTCAACGAGAACCTCGCCCGTGAGATCCTGGAGCTGCACACGCTGGGCGTGGACGGCGGCTACGGGCAGCGCGATGTCGAGAACCTCGCGCGCATGCTCACCGGCTGGACGACCGGCGACGCCCGCAAGGGAGCCGTTGCCGGCAGCTTCGTGTTCAACGCCGCCGCGCACGAGCCCGGCGCCAAGGTGCTGCTGGGACGCACCTACCCCGAGGCCGGCGCGCAGGAGGCGCTGGACGCCCTCGACGAACTGGCCCGCAAGCCCGCGACCGCCCGCTTCATCGCGTTCAAGCTCTGCCGTCATTTCGTCGCCGACCAGCCGCCGGAGGCCCTCGTCCAGGCGCTCGCCGAGACCTACCGGCGGACCGACGGGGATCTCGGCGCCGTCACGCGCGCGCTGGTGGAGTCCGATCTCGCCTGGGGCGAGCGGGTGAAGCTGCGCACGCCCCAGGAATTCCTGGCGGCGGCCCTGCGCGCCACCGGCGTGCCGCTCTCGGCAGAGGGCTTCACCCTGATCCTGCGCAGCCTCGCCCAGAGGGTCTGGGACGTGCCGGGCCCGAACGGGTTCCCCGATACGGAGGCCGCGTGGCTCTCGCCCGCCAACTTCCGGGCCCGGTTCGAGGCCGCCTCCGTGGTGGCCGAGCACGAGCGGACGGACCGGGATGTCGGGGAGCTCGCGGCCGCGATCCTCGGTCCCGCTTTGACCCGCGAGACGAGCGAGGGCCTGCGTGCCGCCCCGAACAGACGGGAAGCCATCGCCGTCCTGCTCCTGTCACCCGAATTCCAGCGGAGATGACCATGGCGTACGGACATGGGGCCGGGCCGACCCGCCGGAGCCTGGCCTTCGGAGCCGGGGCGCTCTACGCCTGGGCCCACGCGCCCCGCTTCGCGCAGGCGACCACCGGCCGCGACCCCCGCCTGCTGGTGGTGATCCTGCGCGGTGCCCTCGACGGATTGTCGGCCGTCGCTCCGATCGGCGACCCGGCCTATCGCGGCCTGCGCGAATCGATCGCGCTTGAGGCCGGCGGCGCGAACCCGGCCCTGCCGCTCGACGGCTTCTTCTACCTGCACCCGGCCATGCGGGAGACGGCGCGCCTGTTCCGCGAGCGCAAGCTGTCGGTAGTCCATGCGGTCGCCACGCCGTACCGCGACCGCTCGCATTTCGACGGACAGGACGTGCTCGAGAGCGGGACGCCGCGGCCGGGCGCGTCCCGGACCGGCTGGCTGAACCGGCTCGCCGCGCACCTGCCGGCCGGGCGCGCGCTCGGGCGCGGCGAGGGGCAGGCGGGCAATCCGGGCGCGGGCGGCCTTGCCATCGGGGCCTCGACGCCTCTGATCCTTCGCGGGCCGGCTCCGGTGCTCGCGTGGTACCCGTCGGATCTGCCGGCGGCCACAGCGACGCTGTTCGACCGGATGGAGCAGATCTACGCCCATACCGATCCGAAGCTCGCGCAGGCCCTCGATCGCGCCATCGAGACCGACCGGATGGCGTCCGAGGCCGGGATCGGCGCGAACCTCAACACCCGCACCCAGCCCCACGTGCAGGCCGCACGCTCCATCGCGACCGGAGCCGCGCGGTTCCTCGTCCGGCCGGACGGCCCCCGGGTCGCGGCCCTATCCTTCGACGGCTTCGACACGCATGCCCATACCGGCGGCGCGTCCGGCCGGCTGGCGGATCTGCTGCAGGCCCTGGACGCGGCCTTGCAGGCCTTCGAGGTCGAGCTCGCGCCGGTCTGGCGGGACACGGCCATCGTCGTCACCACGGAATTCGGGCGGGCCGCCCGGCTCAACGGCACTCTCGGCACCGATCACGGCAACGGGACCATCGCGCTGCTGGCGGGCGGCGCGATCGCCGGCGGTCGGATGATCACCGACTGGCCGGGCCTGCGCGAGAACCAGCTCTACGAGCGGCGCGATCTGATGCCGACCCTGGACCTGCGGGCCGTCCTGAAGGGCGTCGCGATGGATCTGCTGGGCGCCTCCGACGCCGCCCTCTCCCGGGACGTGTTCCCGGGGACCGAGCACTTGCCGCCGGTGCGGGGGCTGATCGTCTGAGCGCGTCCTGATCGAGCACCGGCCGGATCGGCCCCGAACGTGGAGTTCCTGGTATGCTGGCAAGCTTCGAAGATTACGCAGGTCTGTTGCGCCATCCGGGCCGGCCCGACGAGCGCGTGGTGATCACACCCGGCAAGGCCGGCGCGGTCCGCGCCGCCTCCGCGCTCTCCGCCTTTCCTGTGGTGCACGGTCAGCCAGTGCTCATCGACTTCGAGCGGAGCGTCGTCCGGCGCGCCGATCTCGGCGAGGAGGGGCTCGCGCCGCTCATCGACCGCAAGCCGCATTCCGGCCTGCGCCAGATCGCCAAGGCGCTGTTTCCCTCGACCAAGCGCAGCCGCGCCAATTTCAGCGCCCTGATCGCGGCCGCCAAGGCCTCGGCCGACGATCCGATCGTGGTCGTTGTGGGCGGCGGGACGCGCGGGGAAGGCTCCCGCGACCTCTACGCAGATCCGGGCCTGAAGGTCATCGCCTTCGACGTCTACCCGAGCACGGACCTTTCCTTCATCGCCGATGGACACGCCATTCCCCTCGCGGACGCCTCGGTGGACGCGGTGGTGGTGCAGGCGGTGCTGGAGCACGTCGCCGATCCGGCCCGGATCGTCGCGGAGATCGAGCGCGTGCTCAAGCACGGCGGGCACGTCTACGCCGAGACGCCGTTCCTGCAGCACGTGCATGAGGGGCCGTACGATTTCTGGCGGTTCACGGAGAGCGGGCACCGCCTGCTGTTCCGCGCCTTCGAGCCCATGGCGCGGGGGTCCCTCGGCGGCACGGGCCTGTCCGCCTACTGGGCGATCCGCGCGCTGATGCGGGATCTGACCCGCTCCCGGAAGCTCGGGGGGCTGCTCTCCCTGCCGTTCCTGCCGCTGGCCTTCCTCGACCACCGTCTTCCCGAGGCGCGACAGGTCGACAGCGCGAACGGCGTCTATTTCCTGGGACGCAAGCCGGCCCAGGTCCCTGCCTCGACCGCCAGTCTGCACCCGCAGGACATCTATCTCGGTCACCAGCGGTGAGGTTTGCCGCGCCGGGCCTCACGCCCGGCGCGTGACGATCCGAGCGGGCGCGCGCACGAGGAGCCGGCGATGCGCGACCGCCGGCAGCCGCATCAGACGCGATAATAGTCCCGGTACCAGCGCACGAAACGCTCCACGCCGACCTCGATGGGCGTGCTCGGCGCGTAGCCGGTGGCTGCCGAGAGGTCTTCGACATCCGCATACGTGGCCGGCACATCGCCGGGTTGGAGCGGCAGGAACTCCTTCTGGGCCTTGCGGCCCAGACAGGTCTCCAGCACCTCGATCAGGTGCAGCAGCTGCACCGGCTGGTGATTGCCGATGTTGTAGACCCGGTAGGGCGCGTTGCTGGTGCCCGGGTCGGGCACATCCGAATCCCAGCCCGGGTTGCTCCGGGCCGGCTGCTCGGCAAGCCGCACGATGCCCTCGACCACGTCGCCGATATAGGTGAAATCGCGCATCATCTGACCGTTGGCGAAGACCTTGATCGGCTCGCCCGCCAGGATCGCCCGCGTGAACAGGAACAGCGCCATGTCGGGCCGTCCCCACGGCCCGTAGACCGTGAAGAAGCGCAGGCCGCTGCACGGGATCCGGTAGAGATGGCTGTAGCAGTGGGCGAGCAGCTCGTTCGACTTCTTGGTGGCCGCGTACAGGCTGACCGGATGATCGACATTCTGATGGACGGAGAACGGCATCTGCGTCACCGCGCCGTAGACCGAACTGGATGACGCGTAGAGGAGATGCGCCACCGGATTGTGCCGGCAGCCTTCGAGGACATGGAGGAAGCCTTCGACGTTGCTCTTCACGTAGACGTGCGGGTTTTCCAGCGAGTAACGCACGCCTGCTTGGGCGCCGAGATGGATGACGGTGTCGTAGGCCTGCGCCCTGAAGACATCTTCCATAGCCGAACGATCGGCCAGATCGATTTTCCTGAAGGCGAAGTTGCTGTAAGACGAGAGATTGCTGAGGCGGCTCTCCTTGAGCGCGACCTCGTAATAGTCGTTGAGGTCGCCGACGCCGATGACGGTGCGACCGGCATCCAGATAGCGCTTGGCGACATGGTATCCGATGAAACCGGCGGCGCCGGTCAACAAGACAGCTTTCATTCAGCGCTCCCGTGACGAAGTGACGACCGGCTAACACAGGTTGCATCGAGCGATGTTTGGAAATATCAATCTTTCGCCCGTTTGGACGACCCACTTGTCCACAAAATGCATAGCGTGACGGGGCTGCGTAGTGAGTACCCTATGTCACACGCTAACACGTTGTAATTCGCGTGAAAATACGGTGTCCGAGCAAGATGGAAGCATATTCTGCCCGGGCAATATGCAGAGAGTGGGTCGGAAAAGCGGCATTGTTACATTCTGTCGATCATCTGTAACCAAATATCGAATCTCGTGACAATTGGGGACACAGCAGTTATACGTGTGTGGCATCGCCTGCCTAAGCTGTTAAGGATTTTTTAACAGTCTAGAGGTGCCTGCCGTGGAATGCCTCGCTTCGCTCACCTCACGTTCTCCGATCCGGACGGCGTTGGCCGATAAAAATTTTCGTACAGCGAGCTTGAGATCAGAATTTTCTCATCGGCCCACCATCCTGTATCCTGCGGGACAGCGCATTTTCTGGGAGGACGATCAGGCTAACTCCATCTTTCTTGTGGCTGACGGTGTCTTGAGGATCTCGCGGTTCCTCATGGATGGCCGGCGTGGTGTCATAGGATTTGTCTTTCCTGGAGACATCATGGGGCTATCGGCGCGTACGAGACACATCTACTCAGCTGAGGCCGTCACGAACTGCTATATATACGCTCTGCCGCGGGAGAAGCTGAATACGCTGCTTGCCGACAGCTTGGTGCTGCGGGAGGAGTTCATCTCCGAGCTCTGCGCCGAAGTGTCGAGGACGCAGTCGCTCGTCCTGAACCTGAGCCAGAAGAGCGCCGAGGAGCGTGTCGCGAGCTTTATCCTGGAGTTGGTCCCCAGGGGCGAACGCAGATCGGCCGGCAAGGTCGAGGTCCGGATGCCGATGTCGCGCCTCGACATCGCGGACTATCTGGGCCTGACCGTCGAGACCGTCTGCCGCTCCCTCGCCAAGCTCAAGAAGGCGGGACACATCAGGACGGTCGGACGCGACATCGTGCTGATCGAGCGGCTGGCCGACCTCAAGGACTTCGCCTGCGCCGACGGGGTCTGCTGACGATTCGGTAGGACGTGGGCGAACCGGTGGCAATCGGACCGGGATCGCCCGGCGCGACGGGTGGACGTCGCCGCTTCGGCGGCTGTTGTGCCGCATCCCGGGATAACAACGCCCGGACGTCAACAAGCCTGGGGCAATGCGGAGTCAATCCTCATGAAGACCCACGAGGCCGCTGACTTTCTCCCGAGCTTTGGCAAGCGGGACCGTTTTGCCGACATGTCCGTGTGGGAGGCGCTCAATATCGCCGTGTTGTGCCTCGTCGCCGGGCTCGTGCTCGGCGCGGCTGTGCTGTCGCTCGTCCTGTATCAGGCTTGGATCGCGCTGGAGCGCCGGCGCAGGCCGTCGCCCCGGGTGCGGCACGCCGCACGTTGACCGACCCCTCGGCTGAAGGTCCGAGCCTGGAAAGGCCTCGCTCGCGCTCTCGCGTCTTGCTCCGCGACCCGGAAACCGTAACGGTGGTCCGGACGCGAGAAGATCGACACCGTGTGGACACCGAGCACGCGCTACCCCGACCCGGCGATCGAGATCATCGATGCCTCCTTCGCCCGCTATCGGGTGTTCAGCGCCGCGGTCGAGCGCCTCGCCACCGGCTTCCGCTGGTGCGAGGGGCCGGTCTGGTTCGGGGACGGGCGGTACCTCCTGTGGAGCGACATCCCCAACGACCGCATCCTGCGCTGGGACGAGGAGAGCGGGGCGATCGGCACCTTCCGCAAACCGTCGCGCTTCGCCAACGGCAACACGCGCGACCGGCAGGGGCGCCTCGTCACCTGCGAGCATGGCGGACGTCGGGTCACCCGGACGGAATATGACGGGACGATCACGGTGCTGGCCGACGCGTTCGACGGCAGGCGGCTGAATTCCCCGAACGATGTCGTCGTGGCCTCTGACGGGGCGGTCTGGTTCACCGATCCACCCTTCGGGATCGCGGGTTTCTACGAGGGCGAGCGGGCCGAGCCCGAATTGTCCCAGAACGTCTACAGGATCGATCCGGAGACGGGCGTGCTGGAGGTGGTGGCGAGCGGCATCGCCGGTCCCAACGGCCTGTGCTTCTCCCCTGACGAAAGCCGGCTCTACCTGGTGGAATCCCGCGGACAGCCGACCCGGCGGATCGTCGCCTACGACGTGGTCGGCGGCCGCGCCCTGCGCGACAGGCGGGTGCTGATCGATGCCGGGCCGGGGACGCCCGACGGGATCCGCTGCGACGTCGACGGCAATCTCTGGTGCGGATGGGGCATGGGCGACGATGCCCTGGACGGCGTGATGGTGTTCAACCCCGACGGCCGGCTGATCGGCCGGATCCGTCTGCCGGAGCGCTGCGCCAACCTCTGCTTCGGTGGGCGCCACCGCAATCGGCTGTTCATGGCCGCGAGCCAGTCCCTCTACGCCCTCTATGTCGACGTGCAGGGTTGCGCCGGGGGATGAGCCTTCCACCGCGGTGCGGCACGGATCTGGAGCCGTGCTTGACCGGAGCGCCGTGCCGACCCACTTCCCGTCCGCCGGGGGCATAGCGGGACACCAGCCGATGATCGATCTCTACTACTGGCCGACGCCGAACGGCCATAAGATCACGATGTTCCTCGAAGAAGCGGGCGTTCCATACCGCATTCACGCGGTCAATATTGGTAAGGGTGAGCAATTCAATCCGGATTTTCTGAAGATTGCTCCCAACAACCGCATGCCGGCGATCGTCGACGACGAGCCGGCGGGCGGCGGCGCGCCGGTCTCGCTGTTCGAGTCGGGTGCGATTCTCCTCTACCTCGCCGAGAAGACCGGCCGCTTCATCCCGGGCGACCTGCGCGGCCGCGCCGAGGTGCTGCAATGGCTGTTCTGGCAGATGGGCGGCCTCGGCCCGATGCTCGGCCAGAACCACCATTTCTCGCAATACGCGCCCGAGAAGATCGACTACGCGATCAAGCGCTACGTCAACGAGACCAACCGGCTCTACGGCGTGCTTGATCGGCGCTTGGCCGACCGCGCCTTCGTCGCCGGAGCGGACTACTCCATCGCCGACATGGCCTGCTATCCCTGGATCGTGCCGTGGGAGAAGCAGGGCCAGAACCTCGGCGAGCACCCGAATTTGAAGCGCTGGTTCACGGCGATTGCGGAGCGGCCCGCGACGAAGGCGGCCTACGCCCGGGCCCCGGAGGTCAACCCGGATTTCGGGAAGACCATGAGCGAGGACGCCAAGAAGGTGATGTTCGGCCAGACGGCCGCCAGCACCAAGCGCTGATCCGTCCCGATGAGCGGAACGCCGGCCGCGCTGCCGCTGAAGGTGCTCCATCGCGGGTGGAACACCTTCGGGATCGCCACGCTGACGCTGCCGGACGGCAGCACCGTGCCGCGGGCCCTGGAGGACCACGGCCAAGCCGCCTGCGTCCTGCCCTACGATCCCGAGCGGCGCGTGGCGCTACTCGTCCGGCAGGCCCGGGTCGGGCCGGCCTTCTGGGGCGAGCCGGCCGATCTCGACGAGGCGCCGGCGGGGGGCCTCGACGGCGGCGAGCCGGAGGCGACCGCGATCCGCGAGGCCATGGAGGAGGCGGGCGTCCGTCTCCGGCAGCTCGACTGCGTGGCGCATGCCTACAGCATGCCGAGCGTGTCCTCGGAGCGCCTCTGGCTCTACCTCGCGCCCTACGGTGAGGCCGACAAGGTCGCCGCCGGCGGCGGTCTGCACGCGGAGGGCGAGCAGGTGGTTCCCGTCGAGGTGCCCCTGGCGACGCTGGCGGAAGCGGCCCGCTCGGGCCGGTTTCCCGACCTCAAGACCCTGGTGCTCGTCCAGGCGCTGATGCTCCGCAGACCCGAGTTGTTCGCCGCATGACTCTTCCGCCCGACGCGCCCGCGCAGGATGTCCTCGCCCGCATGCTCGCTTTCGCCGAGGAGGCGGCCCCGCTCGCCCTGCGGATGCGCGCGGCCGGGCTGGACATGACCAACAAGGGCCCGGATCTGGGTCAGGCCCTCACCGAGGCCGATCTCGCAGTGAGCCGGCTGCTGCACGCCCGATTCGGCCCCGACCTGATCGAGGAGGAGACGGCGGACGACCTGAGCCACGCGGCCGCGGCGGCGCTGCTCGCCCGGGACGCCTGGACCTTCGTGGGCGACCCGATCGACGGCACCCGCCCCTTCGCGGGCGGCCTGACGGGCTGGGGTGTGATGGTGGCCGCCTGCCGCGCGGGCTGGCCCCGCGCCTGCGTGATGAACCTGCCCGTCTGGGCGGAGGACCGCGCCGGCCCGGCCCGCATCGATCCGGCCGAGGCGGCGCGCGGCATCCTGCTCGCGGCCTGCGACGGCCAAGCGTTTTGGGCGCCCACGCAGGGCGGTATCCGGGCCGAGGCCCTGCGGCCGCTGGAGCGGCCCGGGCGCCGGACCGGCCATGTCGGCTGGCTCTCGGTGACCGCCCAGAAATTTACCCTGGATTACGGGCGCGGCTGGTTCCCCTGGAGCGAGGGCGGCACGATCTCCGACGCCGCGCTCCTGGCGACCGGGCGCCTCGACGCGACGCTCAGCAACAACCGGCTGTGGGATCTGGCGCCGATCCTGCCGCTGTTCGAGGCGCTGGGCTTCGGCCTGTTCCACTGGCCCGATCTCACGCCGCCGCCGGCCGCCTTCGTCGATCTGTTCGATGCGGGCCTGTCAGCCCATGACGACCTCTGGATGGTCTGCCGCAACCGGGATCAGGCGGCCGACCTTGCGCAGGCGATCCGCCGTGCCGAGCCGGTGACCGGCTCGGCAGAAGGCGGCTAGGCCGAGGTCTCACCGTCCCCTTCATCGCGGCGCTGGTGCGCCATGATGGCCGCCGCAGGGGCGGGGAAGCGCGGCCGCTCGACAGCGTTCCCGGTCCGTGATTTTGCCGCCACCGTCTTTGCGAGCGGAGCGAAGCAATCCAGGTGCGCCACGCTCACCGAGATCGCGCTGCCCTGGGTCACGTCGCTTCGCTCGTGATGATTTCGGGCATCCGCATCCGAGGGGTTCGACCGGCAGCCGCGCACGCCAAACTTGCAGAAAAAGGGGCAGCGCACCCCGTAGTGGCGCGCCGCCCCTTTCCGTGTCGGTCGATCAGTTGAGCGTCGCGTGGACCGGCCGGCGCTCGGTGCGGACCGTGACGTCGCCGATCATCAGACCCATCGGGCCGAGCCGCACCGGCACCGTCTCGCCGTCGTGGACCTTGCCGGAGAGCACCAGCTCGGCCAGCGGATCCTGCACGTTCTTCTGGATCACCCGCTTCAGCGGCCGCGCCCCGTAGGCCGGGTCGTAGCCCTTGTCGGCGAGCCAGTTCTTGGCGTCCTCGTCGACCTCCAGGGTGATCTTGCGATCGTCCAGGAGCTTCTGCAGCCGCCCGAGCTGGATCTCCACGATCGCCCCCATCTCCGACCGCGCCAGGCGGTGGAACAGGATGATCTCGTCGACCCGGTTCAGGAATTCCGGCCGGAAATGGCCTCGCACTACGCCCATCACCTCGTCGCGGACCGCGTCGGTGTCCTGGCCAGCGGGCTGGTTCACCAGATACTCGGCCCCGAGATTCGAGGTCATGATCAAGAGCGTGTTGCGGAAGTCGACCGTCCGCCCCTGGCCGTCGGTGAGCCGCCCGTCGTCGAGAACCTGCAGCAGGACGTTGAACACGTCCGGATGCGCCTTCTCGACCTCGTCGAACAGCACGACCTGGTAGGGCCGGCGCCGCACGGCCTCGGTGAGGGCGCCGCCCTCCTCGTAGCCGACATAGCCCGGAGGCGCGCCGATCAGCCGGGCGACCGCGTGCTTCTCCATGTACTCGGACATGTCGATGCGCACGAGCGCCGTGTCGTCGTCGAACAGGAAGCCGGCGAGCGCCTTGGTCAGCTCGGTCTTGCCGACACCCGTCGGACCCAGGAACATGAACGAGCCGATCGGCCGGTTCGGATCCTGCAGCCCGGCGCGGGCGCGACGGACCGCGGTCGAGACCGCCTCCACCGCCTCGCGCTGGCCGACGACGCGCTTGGACAGAGCCTCCTCCATGGCCAGCAGCTTCTCGCGCTCGCCCTCCAGCATCTTGTCCACCGGCACGCCGGTCCAGCGGGAGACGACCCCGGCGACGTGGGCGGGCGTGACCGCCTCCTCCATCATGCCGTCGCGGCCGTTCTCGGCTTTCGCCTCGATCTCGGCGAGCTGCTTTTCGAGGCCTGGGATGACCCCGTAGGCGAGCTCACCGGCGCGCTGGTACTGGCCTTGGCGCTGCGCCGCGGCGAGGTCGTTCCGGGCCTCGTCGAGCTTCTTCTTGAGGCCGGCGGCCGTGCCGAGCTTGTCCTTCTCGGCCTTCCAGCGGGCGGTGATCGCCGCCGAGCGCTCCTCCAGGTCGCCAAGCTCCTTCTCCAGCCGGACCAGCCGGTCGCGGGAGGCGGAATCGGTCTCCTTCTTGAGCGCCTCGCCCTCGATCTTCAGCCGGACGATCTCGCGGTCGATGTTGTCGAGCTCCTCAGGCTTCGAGTCGACCTGCATGCGCAGGCGCGAGCCGGCCTCGTCCACGAGGTCGATCGCCTTGTCGGGCAGGAACCGGTCGGTGATGTAGCGATTCGACAGCGTCGCGGCCGCGACCAGGGCGGAATCCTGGATGCGCACGCCGTGGTGCTGCTCGTACTTCTCCTTCAGGCCGCGCAAGATCGAAACCGTGTCCTCCACGGTCGGCTCCGACACGAAGACCGGCTGGAAACGCCGGGCGAGGGCCGCGTCCTTCTCGACGTGCTTGCGGTACTCGTCGAGCGTGGTCGCGCCGACGCAGTGCAGCTCGCCGCGGGCGAGCGCGGGCTTCAGGAGGTTCGAGGCGTCCATGGCCCCGTCCGCCTTCCCGGCGCCGACCAGCGTGTGCATCTCGTCGATGAACAGGATGATGCCGCCCTCGGCCGCCGTGACCTCGGAGAGCACGCCCTTCAGCCGCTCCTCGAACTCGCCGCGGTACTTCGCGCCGGCGATCAGCGCGCCCATGTCGAGGGCGAGGAGACTCTTGTCCCGCAGGGACTCGGGCACGTCGCCGTTGACGATGCGCAGAGCCAGACCCTCGACGATCGCGGTCTTGCCGACGCCGGGCTCGCCGATGAGGACCGGGTTGTTCTTGGTGCGCCGGGACAGGACCTGAATGGTCCGCCGGATCTCCTCGTCGCGGCCGATCACCGGGTCGAGCTTGCCGTCCCGGGCGGCCTCGGTGAGGTCGCGGGCATACTTCTTCAGCGCGTCGTAGGCGTTCTCGGCCGAGGCGTTGTCGGCGGTGCGGCCCTTGCGCAGCGCGTTGATCGCGGCGTTGAGCGAGGCGGGGGTGACGCCCGCCGCCTGAAGCGCGCGGCCGGCCTCGGAATCCTTCTCCACCGCCAGGGCGAGGAGCAGCCGCTCGACCGTGACGTAGGAATCGCCCGCCTTCTCGGCGGCCTTCTCGGCGGTGTCGAACAGGCGCATCAGCTCGCGCGTCGCCTGCGGGGCGGCCGCGTTGCCGGACACCTTCGGCTGCTTGGCGAGCCACTGCTCGGTCTGAGCCAAAGCCACGCGCGACTGGCCGCCCGCACGGTCGATCAGGCCGGCGCACAGGCCTTCCGGATCGTCGAGCAGGACCTTGAGCAGGTGACCCGGCTGAAGCTGGGGGTGTCCCTCGCGCATCGCGAGGTTCTGAGCCGCCTGCACGAAGCCGCGGGCGCGCTCGGTGTATTTTTCAAAGTTCATGCACAACCCTCCCGTACCGGCATCCGCCGCCCGATGAGAGGCGCGGCGCCACCGAAACGTCGCCCTCCGGCTATCCGCCGCGCGAGGGCCCCGGCGCCGTGATGGCCGCCGGTAGACCGGATGTGGTGTTGCAATTGAGCACCACAAGGGGCGGCGAAGCTCTTGCGCGGCGGATCATTTCAGGGCCACGCTCCGCGCATGACCGCATTGATTCATGTCAGCGCCCTGTATCGCTATCCGGTGAAGGGCCTGAGCCCCGAACCCATCGAGCGGGCGGAGCTCGCGACGAGCGGATTCTTCCCCGGCGACCGGCTCTACGCCATCGAGAACGGCCCCTCGGGCTTCAACGCAGTCGCGCCCCGGCATCAGCCCAAGACCAAGTACCTGATGCTGATGCGCGACGAGGCGCTGGCCCGCCTGCGCACCCGCTACGACGACGCCACGGCGACGCTGACCATCGAGGGCTGCGGCGAGAGGCAGGCCTTCCGGCTCGACACCGAGGCCGGGCGGGACGGGCTCGCCGACCTGATGCGCCGCTTCATCCCCGAGAGCCTGCGGGGCGAGCCGAAGGTGCTCGCGGCCCCGCCGCAATACCGCTTCACGGACTCGCCCATCGGCTACGTGTCGCTGATCAACCGCGCGAGCGTGGCGGCGGTGGAGGATTACATCGGCGCGCCGGTCGATCCCCTCCGCTTCCGCGGCAACCTGCTGGTCGACGGGCTCGCGCCCTTCGCCGAGCTGGAGATGGTCGGCCGGGTGATCGAGGCGCCGAGCGGGCTGCGCCTCAAGATCACCAAGCGGACGGTGCGCTGCGCGGCCACCAATGTCGATCCGGCGAGCGGCATCCGCGATTGCGACATCCCGTGGACCCTCGACGCGCGGCTTGGCCACCGCGACCTCGGCGTCTACGCCGAGGTGATCGCCGGTGGGGCGCTCGCGAAGGGTGACGCGCTGCGGCCGGTGGGCTGACGCGCGATTCCTTCGATCCGACGCTGTCGTCCTTGCGAGCGCAGCGAAGCAATCCAGTCGGCGCCACGCCGACAAGCCGCGCGCCGCCCTGGGTCACTTCGCTGCGCTCGTGATGACGGATCGGCGCGGTCGAAGGGACAGCGTGTCAGAGGCGCGACACGTAGGCCGCCAGATCCTTGATCTCGGCCTCGCTCAGGCCCTGCGCGACCTCGTTCATCGCGGGATCGTAGCCGGGCCGGCTGTTCGACTTGTAGCCGGTCAGTGCCTTGGCCAAGTAATCTTCCCGCTGAGCCCGGATCCGCGGGATCGCGTCGCGGCCCGCGAGGTCGGGGCCGTGGCAGGAATTGCACTGGTGCTTGGCGACGAGGGCCTGCCCCCGCTCCGTCAGGGCCGGGTCGGCGGGCGGGCCGGACCGGCTCGGCGGCGGCAGGGTCGCCACCGCGTCGGCATAGGCGCGCAGGTCGTCGTCGGAGAACCCGGCGGCGACGTCGTTCATGGGGGGCGCCTCGCGCTGCTTCTCCCGGAACTGGAACAGCTGCGTGACCACGTAGTCCGGGAGCTGCCCGCCGAGCGAGGGCACCCCCTCGGTCTCCGAGGTACCCGCCCCGTGGCAGCCGATGCAGGGCGCGAGGCGCTCCTGCATCGCGGCATCCGGCGCCGCGAGTGCCGCGCCGGCCAGCATCGCGCCAAGGGCCGGTCCCAGCCCTCGGAGGATGCGCATCCGCGTCACAGGCGCCATCACTTGCCGTAGCTGACGCGGTAGATCGCGCCGTTGTAATCGTCCGCGACGAGGAGCGAGCCGTCCTTCGCGACGAGGACATCGGCCGGACGTCCGACATACTTGTTGTCTTGCAGGAAGCCGGTCAGGAACGGCTCCACCGCGGTGATCTTGCCGTCGGCGCCGGCCTTGGCCATCACCACGTCGCCGCCGAGCTTCTTGGTGCGGTTCCAGGAGCCGTGTCGGGCGATGAAGATCGCGTCGCGATACGCCTCGGGGAACTGCGTCCCGGTGTAGAACCGCATGCCGAGCGAGGCCGTGTGCGGCCCGAGCAGAGCGGCCGGCGCGGTGAATTCCGAGCAGGAATGTCCCCAGCCGTACTCGGGATCGGTGAACGTGCCCTGATGGCAGAACGGGTAGCCGAAATGCTGCTTGCCCGGCTCGGAGATGACATTCAGCTCGTCGTTCGGGATGTCCTCCGAGACCCAGTCGCGGCCGTTATCGGTGAACCAGAGCTGCTTGGTCTTGGGGTTCCAGTCGAAGCCGACCGTGTTGCGCACGCCGCGGGCGATGACCTCGGCGTTCTTGCCGTCGAGATCGATCCGGCGGATCTGCGCGTGCGTGTCCGGCGGCATCAGGATGTTGCCCGGCGCGCCGATCGGCACGTAGAGCTTGTTGTCCGGGCCGATGGCGATGAACTTCCAGCCATGCGCCTCGTCCTTCGGCAGGTCGTCGTAGACGAGGGTGGGCTTGGCCGCGCCGTCAAGATGCTGCGCGATGTCGTCGTAGCGCCAGATCTTCGAGAGCTCGGCGACGTAGAGCGCGCCGTCGTGATACGCGACGCCGTTCGGCCGGTGCAGGCCCGACGCGATGGTCTTGACCTCGCGCTTCCCGTCCTGGCCCGCCTGCGGCAGCACGGCGTAGACCTTCCCGACCGTGCGGGTGCCGACGAACAGGGTGCCGTCCGGTGCCTGGGTCATCTCGCGGGCATTGGCGAGGCCGCTCGCGTAGACCTCGATCTTGAAGCCGTCCGGCACCTTCAACTGGTCCAGGGGCAGCTTGGCCACCGGGGTGGCGAGCGGCGGCCCCGCGACGGGGGCGAGCTTCGCGGCCGCGCCGCCCTCAGGCCGACCGTACAGCGCATCACCGCGTTCGACGGCCTTCACGCTCGCCGGCGGGGCTGCGGAGGCGGGCGTCTCCTGCGCGCGCGCGGCCTGGGAGCCAATGGCGCCCAGGCAGGTGAGGGCGGCGGCGAGGGAGCGGGTGAGGAGCGGCTTGCGGTTCGGCGTCATGGTGTCTCCCGATGCGGGCGGCGCTCCGGCCGGCCCACTTGTTCTGCACTCATTATTCAACGAACTGTCCGACGACGCGACCCGCCGGGCAAGCCTGGGCGCGACAGCGCGATGGCGACGTAACTCCCGCCCGGATTAGGGGCGCTGCGCGCCCGTGCGGGCGCGTTCCACGTACCTTTCGCCATCTTCACGCAGGAGCAGCCGCTCCGCAACGAGCCCGTCGACGGCGCGGGCGACGGCGTCAGCATAGGCGGCCTGATCCGGGTAACGCTCGGCGAGCGAGAGCCGCGGGTCGCCCTTGGCCTCGCGCTCGGCCTTCGTCGCCGCGAAGGGCAGCAGGCTGCCCTCTCGATCGCACAGCGCGCCGGCCGGGAAGGGCTCGGCGTAGAGGTTCCAGCCGGTATAGGTGCCGCGCGGCACGGCGACCTCGGGCAGGCGGATACCCGCGATGGCCTGCCCGTCCGCATCGACCCGCGGAACCAGGGGCCGGTATTGCGGCCCCGCTTCGGGATGCGGATCGACGTAGGTCGGAAACCGCGCGATGGCGTTGGTGAACGTCGCGACGGCGAGACCCGGCACGTACGGGAAGCCCGTGGCGGTCGGCTCGACCAGGGTCCCGTCCGATCGGCGCGGCACCCGGCTCGCCGGCGGCGCCCGGCCGTCGCGCACCCATTCCTCGAGATCGACCAGCAGCGCGCGTAGGGCCGGGCCGGGGTTGAGCGTGTTGCGCGGATTGGCGCACGGCCCCTTGTCCGAGACGAGGCCCGAGCGGCCGTAGTGGAAGCCGCCCGCGATCAGGTAGGCCCGCGCCGTGTCCGGCAGGTCCACGTCGGCGCGGCCGAGGGGATCCGTGGTCAGGAGGGAGGCCCCTTTCTGCCAGTACTCGGTCTCGGTGTTCACTTCCATCCAGAGCGGGTCGAAGCCGTCGCCGCGCAGAAGCGCGCCGCGCTGCCCCGTCACCGGATCGTGCTGGGCGGCCGGCGAGAACGGGAAGGCGTTCTCGGGGTAGAGGTGATCCTCGTGCTGGGTGTTGGTCCGGGAGGGCTGGGCGAAGCGCGCGTTGAGGAAGACACCGCCGACCCCGGAGATATGGGCCAGCACCCCGTCGAACACGCGGGCGCCGGCCTCATCCCGGTTGAAGCCGAGATGGACGAAGTCCCGCAGGAAGCGGCCGCTCTGCGAGATGCCGAGCGCCAAGGCGCGCTGCATCTTGCCGCCGGCCGGGTTGTCCGCGGCGCTCCTGCGGAGATAGGCGACCACATCCCGCGTCGCCGCGAAGCCGAGGCCCAGAACCTTCGGGCCGACGGCCTCGTAGGTGAACTCGTAGAGCGAGCCGGGCTGGGGCTTCGTGCCCGCGGGCAGCAGCATGAGCTGGCGCGGCCCCGCGAAGGTCCAGGCCTCGCGCGGCACCGGCAGAGGCGGGTCGGCCTCTCGGCGCCGGACCGTCAGGGTGGCGCCGGGCTGGTCCGTGCCGGCAGCCGCGAAGGTCAGGTAGAACGGCGCCTCCGTCGGGCCGCGCGTTCCGCTCACCAGTTCGTCGCGCACGGTGCCGACGATCGGCTTGCCGTCGCGGGTGGCCACCGGCACGTCGATCGCCATGCCGCCGTTCTGGCGCAGGGCGTCCGCCTCCCAGCCCGACCAGACGATCGTGTCGCCGCGGTTCAGGACCAGGGCCGTGCCCGCATCCCGGGCTTCGCGCGGGTCGTTGACCGCCTGTGCGGCCTGGGCGGGCGCGTCGAGCACCCAGTTGAACAGGAACTTCCGGCCGCGGTTGAGCACCTCGTAGAGCAGCGTGCCGCTGCCGCGTGCCGGGTCCTTGGGGCGGAGGATGAACAGGTCCGTGCGGTACTCGGCGAGACCGCGCGCGTTGCGCGGCGCCAGCACGATGTCCGCAATGCCGGCATTGGCGGGGTCCGCCGGGTCGATCTCGCCGCGGGCGAAGCCTGTCACCCGCTCGTAGGCGCCGGTCTCTCCGAAGCTCGCACCGCCTGCAAACGGCTCGACGGCAGTGATGTCGAGGCCCACGATCCGGGCCGTGGCCGGCGTGGCGGCCGGCACCGCGAGGCATAGGGCAGCGACGCAGGCACGCAAGCGCACGGCGCGGACAAACATCCCTGACCCCCGAATGCCTTCTTTCTGAGGCCCTCAGGGCCATGGAGCGGATTAAGCGTCGCGCGTGCGCTCCATGTCGACGGCATTCTAAACGCCAGCGTTACAAATTTCCGTCAGCGACCAGACCGGAGCGGGCCTGGGCACGCGCGGACGGCTGCGCACGCGCTCACCTTGCGTTTTGGGCAACGATCTCCGAAAACGCCCCCCATCCGGGAAGCTTAGGCTTGGCCGGGGCGCCGGCCGGCCGCCGGGGCCGGCCGACGCGGCGTTCCGATCCGGTTCGAGGACAGGGTTCGATGATCGATTACGCGCAGGCGCGGCGGATGATGGTCGACTGCCAGTTGCGGACCTTCGACGTGAACGAAAACACGGTGCTCGACGCGTTCGACACCGTGGCGCGCGAGACCTTCGTTCCCAAGGACCGCGAGCCCTTCGCGTATATCGACCAGACCTTGCATATCGGTCCGGCCGGCGGCGAGAGCCGCTGCATGCCGGCGCCGATGGTGCTGGCGCGGATGATCCAGGCCCTGCGGATCCGGCCGGGCGTCACCGCTCTCGATGTCGCCAGCGGCTACGGCTACGCCGCGTCGGTCATGGCGCATCTCGGCGCCCAGGTGACCGCGCTGGAATCGGTTCCCGAACTCGCCGCCGAGGCGCGCAGCCGGCTCGGCACCGCCGTCCAGGTGGTCGAGGGCCCGATCGGCGCCGGCGCGCCCAAGCAGGCGCCGTTCGACGTGATCCTGGTCAACGGCCGCGTCGAGGTGCGTCCGCAGGCGCTGCTGGAGCAGCTGAAGGACGATGGCCGCCTCGTCTGCGTGATGGGCCCGCACCGCAACGCGAAGGTGACGCTGTTCGTCCGCGCCGGCGACGCGTTCGGGGCACGTCCGCTGTTCGACGCCTCGCTCCCCGGCCTCGACGCCTTCGCGGAAGAGGCCGGCTTCGCGTTCTGAGCGCCTGACGGGACGTCAGCCCAACCGGTAATCGGCCATCCGGGCCCGGCGGGCGCTGCGGCGGTAGGCCATCACCGAGTCCGGCCACAGGGTCGTGTTCCGACCCTGCGCGTCGAGATACCAGCTTTTGCAGCCGCCGGCCTGCCAGATGCTGTCGGCCATCCGGGTGCGGATCCGGTCGAGGAAGCGCGCCTGCGCCTCCGGGCGGACCTCGATGGCCCGGGCGCCCCGGCGCAGGGCCTTCAGGCAGTCGAGCACGTGCTGCACCTGGACCTCGATCATCGACACGACCGAGTTGTGGCCGAGCCCGGTATTCGGCCCGAGCAGCATGAAGTAGTTGGGAAAGCCCGCGACGGTGATGCCCTGGTAGGCGCCCATGCCGCCCGCCCAGGCCTCGGTCAGCCGCAGGCCGCCGCGCCCCACGAGGTTCATCCGCGCGAAGGTCGCGGTGACGTCGAAGCCGGTGGCGTAGACGATCACGTCCAGGTCGAGCGTGTGGCCGTCTTCCGTGACGAGGCCGGTCGGCGTGATCCGCGCGATCGAGCCCGTTTCCAGGGTGACGTTCGGGCGCTGGAGGGCCGGGTAGTAATCGTCGGAGATCAGCACCCGCTTGCAGCCGAGCCGATAGTTCGGCGTCAGCTTCGCACGCAGGTCCGGGTCCCGGATCGCCTTGGCGAGGTGCCGGCGCGCCAAGCCTTCGGCCTGGCCGGTCAGCTTCGAGACCTTGGTGAAGCCCAAAAGGGCGCGGACCTCGTGGAGCCAGAACAGCCGCGCCCGCTCCAGCTGCCGGGCGAACGGGATCTTCCGGTACCGATCCTTGGCGCGCTCCGCGATGGCATGGTCGTTCTTGGGCATGATCCAGGGCGGTGTGCGCTGGAACAGGGTCAAGTGGCTGGCGATTGCGGCGAGTTCCGGCACCACTTGGACCGCGCTCGCCCCCGTGCCGATCACCCCGACGCGCTTTCCGGCGAGGTCGACGGCATGATCCCACGCCGCCGTGTGGAAGGCGGGGCCTGCGAAGGACTCGCGGCCGGGAATGTCCGGATAGGCCGGGTGGTGCAGGCCGCCCATGCCGGAGACGATCGCCCGCGCGGTGACCGGCCCCCGGTCTGTCTCGACGTGCCAGAGGGCGCGCGCCTCGTCCCAGGTCGCGCCCTGGAAGGTGGTCCGGAGCTGGATCAGCGGCATCAGCCCGTGGCGCTCGGCGGTCTCGCGCAGATAGGCGAGGATCTCCGGCTGCGGGGCGTACATCCGGCTCCAGTCGGCCTTCGGGGCGAAGGAGAGGGAGTAGAGATGCGAGGGCACGTCGCAGGCCGCGCCCGGATAGGTGTTGTCGTGCCACGTGCCGCCGAGGCCGCCGCTCTTCTCGATCACCCGCAGCGGCCCGATCCCCGCCTGCCGGCAGCGGATCGCCATGGCAAGGCCGGAGAATCCGGCGCCGACGATGAGGACCGCCAGCGGTTCAGGGGCGGTTCCGCGCGCAGGATCGGTCATGGCACGAGGCTCCCGGAGCTGGCGTGGGCTTTCGGCGCGCGGGCCTTCAGGAAGGCGGCGGCCGCGTCGAGGGAGATGCGCGCCTCCGGCAGGATATGGGCGGCGAACTGCCAGGCATGGGAGACGACGGGGAAGACCGTCAATTCCGCCTCGACCCCGGCCGCCCGGGCCCGCTCCGCCATGCGCACGGAATCGTCGCGCAGGATCTCGCGGTCGCCCACGTGGAACAGCAGCGGCGGGAGGCCGGTCGGGTCGCCGTAGATCGGCGAGATCCGCGGGTCGGCGGGGTCGGCCTTGCCGAGATACATCGGCCGGATCGCCGCGAGCGCCTGCGGGTCGAACATCGCGTCGCGCCAGGCATTCGTCACCCGCGAGCCGTCCTCGGAGACGAAGTCGGTGGCGGGGGAGAACAGGGCGGCGGCCCAGGGCATCGGCAGGCCACGGTCGCGAGCCTCGCCCATCAGGACCAGGGCGAGGTTGCCGCCGGCCGATTCGCCGGCCAAGCAGGCCGCTCCCTCGGCGCTGAAGGCCCGCCACACCGCCACGACGTCCTCGACGGCGGCGGGGAACGGGTGCTCGGGGGCGAGGCGGTAATCCGGAGCGAAGATCGTGAAGCCGCGCAGCGCCAGCGCGCCGGTCACGGGGCGATGCGTGCGCGGCGAGCAGGCGATGAAGCCACCGCCGTGGATGTAGAGCATCCGCTGGCCGGGCCCGGATTTCGGCCGCACCCACTCGCCCCGGACGCCGCCGACGGTCCCGGGCTCGTAGGTCACGCCCTTGGGATCGGGGAAGGCGGGCGCCTCGAAGATGCGGCGGAAGGCGGCGGCGTCCCGCGCCCGGGCCAGCGGCCCGCGGATCCGGCTGCGGATCATGTAGGCGCCGATATAGGCGCGCAGGCTCGCCATCTCAGAGGTTCCCGCCCGACAGCCGCACGATCGTCTTCCAGTAGCCGACCGGCATCAGCCGCTGGATCAGCGCCGCGTTCCGGGCATCCTTGCCGATGACGATGCGCGGCGCCCGGGCCTCGATGCCGCGGATGATCGCGTCCGCGGCGTCGGCGGGGGGCAGCGTCAGGAGCTTGCCGAAGGCCTCGCGCCCCTTCTCGTCTTCGACCGCCGCACGCTTGGCCGCCTCGGGATCGGAGGGCGGCCGCCGGCCGCGGGCGTTGCGGGAGATGGCGGTGGCGACGCCGCCCGGATGGACGACCGTGATCCCGAGCCCGGTGCCCTCGTATTCATGGCGCAGGGCCTCGGAGAAACCCCGGACCCCGAACTTGCTGGTGCAGTAGGCGACTTGGCCAGGCGGCGCGATCAGCCCGAACAGGCTCGACAGGTTGACGATCTGCGCCGCCGGGCGGGCGCGCAGCATCGGCAGGAAGGCGTGGCACATCCGCACGACCGCGCGCAGGTTGATGTCCATCAGCCACTCGAAATCTTCGAGATGCGTCTCGTCGAACCGGCCGCCGAGCGCCACGCCGGCATTGTTGATCAGGATGTCGAGGCGCCCGAACCGGTCCTGGGCCCAGTCTGGCAGCGCGCGGATCGCGTCCGCATCCACGAGATCGACGATCCGGGTCTCGACCGTGGCGCCGCGCGCCCGGATCTGCCCGGCGACGTCCTCGAGGCCGACCGGATCCCGGTCCACCAGCAGCAGGCTGCAGCCCTTGGCGGCCAGACCCGCCGCCAGGGCGGCTCCGATGCCGCTCGCCGCGCCGGTGATCAGCGCGACCGCGCCTGCGAGCTGAAACCGCTGAGCCAAGCTGTGCCTCCCGTCGTGCCGGTTGGTCCGGGCCTTGAACGAGGGATAGCCTCCGCTCCGGAGGTTGTCTAGGGTGAACACCCTAGACGAGACGATGGACGATGGCGCGGGGCCGAGCATCACTGAAGGAGGAGCGGGCGCCGGCCCTGGCCGCGCCGAGCACGCGCGACCGGATCCTGGCGGTGAGCCTGGCGCTGTTCAACGCCCGCGGCCTGGGCCGGGTGACGACCGCGGAGATCGCCGCGGCCACGGGGATCCGCGAGGGCAACCTGCAATATCATTTCCCGCGCAAGAGTGGCCTCGTGGAGGCGATGTTCGCGGGCTTCGAGGCGGAGGCCGTGGCGGTCGCCGGCCAAATGCCGGCGGATCCCGCGGCACCGGAGGCGCTGCTCGCCTACCAGCGAGCGTGGTTCGACCTGATCTGGCGCTACCGCTGCGTCTACCGGGACGGGATCGCCATGGTGGAGATCGCGCCGGCCCTGCGCCCGCGTGTCCATGCGCTGCGGGCGCGGACCCAGGAACTGGCCCGCGGCGTCTTCGAGGCGGCGGCGCGAGCCGGGCGGCTCCGGATCGGCCCCGACGCCCTCGGGCGCCTCATCGACAATGCCTGGATCGTGTCCAGCCACTGGATGAGCCATCGCCCCCAGGGTGGTACCGCGCTGACCGAGGCCGATCTCGACTGGGGCTTCGCCCAGGTCCGCGACCTGTTCACCCCCTATCTCGCGCCGGATCGCCCGGATTGACGGTCGCTGGCCCGAACCTTCCATAAGCGCCGGCCAAGCTCGGACCCGAAGGACGCGATGCTCGACCGCCTGACCCATGCCAGCCTCAGCCTCCTGCTGCTGCTCGCCGTCGCGGCCCTGTTCTCCACCAACCGCCGGGCGATCCGCCCGCGGGTCGTGCTGACGGCCCTCGCGCTGCAGGTGGGTCTCGGGGCGCTGGTCCTGTTCCTGCCCGCCGGACAGGCCGCGCTGGTTGCGGCCGCCGACGTGGTGGTGACGGTGCTGTCCTACGGCGACCGCGGCACGGCCTTCCTGTTCGGCGGCCTCGCCGAGCCGAAGATGTTCGAGCTGTTCGGGGGCTCGGGCTTCATCCTGGCGCTGCGCGTGCTGCCGCAGATCCTCTACGTCTCGGCCCTGATCGCGGTGCTCTATCATGTCGGCCTGATGCAGGCCCTGGCCCGCGGCCTCGGTGCGGTCCTCCAGCGGATCCTCGGCACCGCGCCGATCGAGTCCTTCGCCGCCGTCATCACGATCGCCATCGGCCAGAGCGAGATCGCGGTGGCTCTGCGCCCGTTCCTCGCGCTCCTGACCGGGGCCGAGCTGTTCGCGGTCATGTCGAGCGGCGCCTCGCCGACGGCGGGCTCGATCCTGGCCGGCTACGCCGCCCTCGGTGTCCCGATGACCTACCTGCTCGCCGCCTCGGTGATGGCGATCCCCGGCGGCCTGCTCTACGCCAAGATCCTCATGCCCTCGACCGAGCCGACCCGGATCGCCACCACCCGGGTGGAGTTCGGCGAAACCCGTGCCGCCAACATCATCGAGGCGGCGGCGGACGGCACGCAGAGGGGCTGGCGGTGGCCGTCTCGGTCGGCGCCATGCTGATCGCCTTCGTGGGGCTGATCGCGCTGGCGGACGGGCTTCTCGGCACCGCGGGGAGCTGGCTCGGCTATCCCGGCGCCTCGTTCGAGGGCGTGCTCGGCTGGGTGCTGAGCCCCCTGGCGTGGCTTCTCGGTGTGCCGTGGGAGCACGCGGCGCTGGTCGGCGGCGCGATCGGCCAGAAGCTCGCCTTCAACGAATTCTTCGCCTACGCCAACCTGTCACCGACCCTGAAGGCCGGCACGCTCGACCCGCGCTCGCAGGCCATCGTCTGCTTCGCCCTGTGCGGCTTCGCGAATTTCGCGTCGATCGCGATCCAGCTCGCGAGCTTCTCGAGCCTCGTCCCCGAGCGCCGCTCCGAGGTCGCGCGCTACGGGCTCCGGGCGATCCTGGCGGGGTCCCTCTCGAATCTCACGAGCGCGGCCATCGCGGGGCTCTTCGTGAGCTGATTCGGCCTCGGCGGCCCCAGCGTCCTTGGGGGCCGGCATCCAACAACCGTTCCGGTTCGGCTGGGCGTCTCGTAGGCGCAGCCGGCACGACAATCCGGAGTTTGCGGCACCCACGGTCGCTTGCCGGAAGGTCTGACGCGCTAGATGCGCCGGTCACGACACTGCACAAACGAAAAGCGCCGCTTCGAATGAAGCGGCGCTCAAACCGTGCTGTCGCCGACTTAGTTGAAGGTGTCGATCTCAGCCGACTCGTAGCTGGTGACTTCCATGCCGACGCAGATCTCGGAAACGATCGGGGCAGACCAAGCCATGTTTTCCTCCTGACGAGATTCGGGAATTTTAGTTGGAGACCGCGATGACCGAGGCACGATCCGCCTCGGACCGCAGAGACTTAGTTGAAGGTGTCGATCTCAGCCGACTCGTAGCTGGTGACTTCCATGCCGACGCAGATCTCGGACACGATCGGGGCGGACCAGGCCATGGCGTTTCTCCTCGCTGTTGCTGAGTGCATATAGGCAATATCTTGGACGCAATACAAGCGAGCGCAACACTTATATTTCTCATAGGGACGCGGCCCTGATCGGGGCGCACGCTGGTGCCGCGGTGTGACACCCGCGCGCGGAGTGAGGCGGATGGTCGGAAGGCGCGGAATCGGGAACGGTTTCGGCTTGACGGGCTTTCCGCGCGGGCGCACGACGCAGCCGCGCGACATCGTCTCCGGCGACGCCGTGCTCCCATTCAGCAGCGACCCGCGAAGCGACGTGCCCGACCGATCGTGCCTGCCGTGCCCGGCCCCGTGCCGTCGTCCCGCCTGAGCCGCTGAGAGGCCTGGCCGCGGGGCGACCGGCGCGGCTGCCGGCCACGGCCCTGACCCAGGATGACCGGCGACGCGTCGTCTCGTAACCCACGAGGCGAGGCCATGAACGAGATCGCCCTCTTCGACACGCGCGTTGACCCGTCCGTGCTGGCCGCGCGGCTCTCGGATGAGCGCGCCCCCGACATCGCCGAGAAGCTCAACGACGAGGCTCCCGAGGTCGCCGCCGCCATCCTGCTGGGCCTGCCGATGGAGCGGGCGATCGAGGTGCTCGACCAGCCGGAGCTCGACTGCGTCGCCGACATCATCGAGATGCTGCCGCGCGACCGGGTCGCGGGCTACCTGTCGGGCATGTCGGCCGACCGGGTGACCGACGTGTTCCGCGAGATCGAGGAGCCGGGCCGCTCCGACCTGCGCGCCCGCCTCGATGCCGAGACCCGGGGCGCCGTGGACCGGCTCTCGGCCTACGGCGAGGAGACGGTCGGCTCGCTGATGACCACCGAGTTCGTCACCGTGCCGGGCACCTGGACGGTCGGCCAGACCCTGGAGCACATCCGCCACGTCGAGAAGACCCGCGAGACCATCTACGCGATCTTCGTGCTCGATCCCCGAACCCGCGCCCTCACCAAGGCGGTGCCCCTGCGCCGGCTGATCTCGGGGGACCCGAACGACAACGTGCTGAGCGTCGCGCCCGGGCGGCGGCCGCTCGCCGTCTCGCCGACGGCGAGCCGCGAGGAGGCGGCCCGGCTGATCTCCAAGTACGACCTGCTGGCGCTACCGGTGGTCGATGCGGTCGGCCACGTGATCGGCATCGTCACGGTCGGCGACATGATCGACGCGATGATCGAGAAGCAGACGCAGGACGTGCAGCGCTTCGGCGGCATGGAGGCGCTCCCCGAGCCCTACATGGATATCGGCTTCTTCACGATGATCCGGAAGCGGGCCGGCTGGCTGTGCGCGCTGTTCCTGTCGGAGATGCTGACCGCCTCGGCCATGCAGGGCTTCGAGGGCGAGCTGGAGAAGGCGATCGTCCTGACGCTGTTCATCCCGCTGATCATGAGCTCGGGCGGCAATTCCGGCTCGCAGGCGACCTCGCTGCTGATCCGGGCGCTGGCGCTGCACCAGATCCGCCTGCGCGACTGGTGGCGGGTGGCCTTGCGCGAATTGCCGACCGGGATCTTCCTCGGAGCGATCCTCGGCATCATCGCGGTGATCCGGATCGTGGCCTGGCAGAAGCTCGGCCTCTACGATTACGGCGAGCACTGGCCGCTGGTCGCCGCCACGGTCGGCGCGGCGCTCGTCGGGATCGTGACGTTCGGGTCGCTGTCCGGCTCGATGCTGCCGTTCCTGCTCCAGCGGATCGGCTTCGATCCGGCCACCGCCTCGGCGCCGTTCGTGGCGACCCTGGTCGATGTGACCGGACTCGTCATCTACTTCTCGGTGGCGCTGCTGATCCTGCGCGGGACGCTGCTGTAGGGGCGTCTACGCCGGGCGCGGCCCCTCTGTGGCTCGTGAACCCGCGCCGTCATTCCGGGGCGCCGCAGGCGAGCCCGGAATCCAGACGCACCGACGCGCCAGGATCGTGCAGCGGCAGAGGCTCTGGATTCCGGGCTCCGCTGCGCGGCCCCGGGATGACGGGATGGAACGGCTGCGAGGCGGCGAACCGGAGCCGCGGATCGCACCCGTACCGGGCTCCTCACCGTGACACGGTCTCGGCCAAGCGCTTCCTCTGAACTTTCCCGTTCGCCGTACGCGGCAGGGCGTCGAGGAAGCGGATCTCGCGCGGGCGCTTGTACGCGGCAAGCCGCTCGGCGCACCACGCGAGCAGGGCCGCGGCGTCGGGCTCGGCGTCGGGCTGGAGTACCACGAAACCGCAGATCACCGAGACGTCGGCCCGCACCGGCAACTCGGCTACGCCGACCTCGGCCACCGCGGGATGGGCGGAGAGCACCACCTCGACCTCGTTGGGCGAGACCCGGTAGCCCATCGCCTTCATCAGATCGTTGTTGCGGCCCTCGAACCAGAGGTAGCCGTCCGCGTCGAGCCGCGCGAGGTCGCCGCCGACGAACCACTCGCCGCGCATCACCTCGGCCTCCTCGTCGGGGCGGTTCCAGTAGCCCAGCATCAGCGCCGGCTCGGACCGATGGACGGCGAGCAGGCCGGTTTCGCCCGCCGGCAGAGGAACGGCATCGCCCTCCGTTGGGAGGATCGCCACCCGCCGGCCGGGTTGCGGCTTGCCGGGCGAGCCGGGCCGCACCGGGATCGTCGGGCCGCTGGAGATGTAGGTCGAGATCTCGCTCATCCCGAGCGCTTCGTAGAGGGGCTTGCCCGTCGCGCGCGTCCAGGCGTCGAGCAACTCGACCGGGAGCGGCTCCCCCGCAGTGCAGCCATGGCGCAGGCTCGACAAGTCGTGCGCGCCGAGATCGCCGTACTTGAGGATCTGGCGGTAGAGCGTCGGGACGGCGGCGAACAGGGTGGCGCCGTACTGCGCGATCAGGCGCGGCCAGACCGCGGGATCGCGCGGTCCGTTGTAGAGCACCGCGGTGGCGCCCACCGACCACGGATCGCTGAGGCCCACGCCCAGCGTGTAGGTCCAGTTCATGGTGCCGGCATGTGCAGCATCACGTCGGACTCGGAGAGTCCGAGCCAGTGGTCGAGCATCGGCCGGCGGCCGTAGGCGGCGCGGTGGGCGTGAAGCACGCCCTTGGGCCGGCTGGTGGTGCCGGAGGTGTAGATCAGCATCGCCGGATCGTCGGCGGCGGTGTCGGTGTAGTCGGGCAGGGGCGGCCCCGCCTTCATCCGCGCGATGGCGGCGGCGTCGAGCAGGATGCGGTCGCCCAGGGCTTCGGGTGCGACCGTGCAGCCGCTGCCGACCACAACGGCGGCGGCGGCGGAATTCTCCATCAGGAACGCCGCCTCGGCCTCGGTGAGCTGCGGCGAGGAGGGCAGGGCGACGAGGCCGGCCGCCAGCGCGCCGAAATAGACGAGGACGTAATCGGCCTCGTTGCCCATCCGGATCATCACCCGGTCGCCGGGCTTGAGCCCCAGACCGAGGAGGCCCGCCGCGATCGCGCGCGCCGAACGCTCCACCGCGCCGAAGCTGAGGCGGTCGGCCGTCCCGTCCCCGACCAGAACGAGGGCGGTCTTGTCGGCGCGCAGGCGCGCGTTCTCGGCGAGGCAGTACCGCGCGGCGTTGAACCGCGCGGGCGGCTGGCGGTCGTTGGACAGGCTCTCGGGCACCGGGCACTCCCCCGCATTCGGGCTTTTGGCCGGGTGTCCTGCCTGGGCGCCTGTCCGTCAACCTTCGGCGGGGTGCCGCGCGCAGCAGCTCCGGATCACGTCCGCCGCTGCGCCTGTCCCTCCTGCTCCTCGAAGCCCTTGAGCATCTTGTCGAGGGTCAGCGGGTACTCCCGGACCCGGATCCCGGTGGCGTTGTAGATGGCGTTGGCGAGCGATGCGCCGGCGCCGCAGATGCCGAGTTCGCCGAGGCCCTTGCTCTTCAGCGGGTTCGCCTTGTCGCCGAGCTCGGGCAGGAACACCGCGTCGATTTCCGGCAGATCGGCGTGCACGGGCACGTGGTACTCGGCCATGTCGTGGTTGACGAAGTAGCTGTAGCGCGGATCGACCACCGCATCCTCCATCAGCGCCGCGCCGACCCCGAAGGTCATGCCGCCGATTGCCTGGCTGCGCGCGGTCTTGGCGTTGAGGATGCGCCCGCCGGTGAAGACGCCGAGCATCCGCCGCAGCCGGATCTCGCCGGTATCGACGTCGACACCGACCTCGGCGAAGTGGGCGCCGTAGGAATACTGCGAGAACTTCTGCTTCATCTCGCCGGGCTTGATCTCACCCGCCGCTTCCAGCCCCGAGCCGGCGAGGTCGGTGAGCGCCTCCGTGCGGTTGCCCGACGTGACCGCGCCGTCGCGGAACGTCGCCCCGTCCGGGTTGAGGTCCCCGGCCTTGAGCAGGGCCAGACGGAGGTTGTCGCAGGCCACGTACAGGGCCGAGCCGGCCGAGGCGGCGCCGAACGAGCCGCCGGACCCGGAGGCGAAGGGAAAATCGGTATCCCCCATCTCGACCCGCACGCGCTCGGGCGGCAGCCCCAGCATCTCGCCGGCGATCTGGGTGAGGATCGTGTAGGTGCCGGTGCCGGGATCGGTCATCGCCATCCGCACCACCAGCACGCCGTCCGGCCCGAGCCGCACCTTGGCGGCGGACGGCATCAGCGGGTTGAGGCGGGCGGCGGCCGACATGCCCATGCCGACGAGCCAGTTGCCCTCGCGCCGGCTGCCCGCCGTCTGCCGCTTGTCCCAGCCGAACAGGCGGGCGCCCTCGCGCATGCAGGGCACGAGCTGGCGCGTGGAGAACGGCACCCTCTTCTCGGGATCCTCGGCCGGCTCGTTGCGCACCCGCAGCTCGATCGGATCGACCTTCAGCTGCTCGGCCAGCTCGTCCATGGCGCACTCGAAGGCGAGCTGGCCCACGGCCTCGCCGGGGGCACGCATCGACGAGGCGATGGGCATGTTGAGGTTCACGAGTCGGTGACGCGTCACGCGGTTCTGCGCCGCGTAGAGCGAGCGGGTGACGTTGGCGGAGGTCTCGAAGAAGCCGTCACCCTCGGCGGTGTCGGACCAGGATTCGTGGCTGATCGCCGAGAGGCGCCCCTCCGTGTCGGCACCGAGCCGAATCCGCTGGATCGTGTCGGTGCGGTGGGTCGCGACGTGGAATTCCTGCTGCCGGGTCAGCGCCACCTTCACGGGCCGTTGGATGACCTTCGAAGCCAGGATCGCGAGCGTGGCTTCCGGCTGGACCTGGAGCTTCGCGCCGAAGCCGCCGCCGATATAGGGGCTCACGATCCGCACCTTCTCGGGCGGCAGCTTCAGCACCGAGCCGAGCGCCTTCTGGCCCCGGTTCGGCATCTGGTTCGACGTGTGCAGCACGACGCCGTCGCCGTCCCAGGCAGCGATGGTGGCATGCGGCTCCATCTGCGCGTGGATCTGGTTCGGCGTGACGTATTCCACGTCGAGCTTCACCGGTGCGGCTGCGAAGGCCGCGTCGAAATCACCGAGCTTGGAATCGGGCGGCGAGTTGACCGGCTTCGGCTCGTAGGCGGCCGCCAAGCTGTCCTTGAGCAGCCCCTTGGGCTTGGCCGCGTCGTACCGGACCTTGACCAGCATCGCTGCGGCGCGGGCCTGCTCGAAGGTCTCGGCCACCACGAAGGCGACGGGCTGCCCGTAGAACCTGACCTCGGTTCCCTGGAGCTGCGGCCAGACCTGCTCCTTCTTCTCGCCCTGCTCGGGCACGTTCTCATGGGTCAGGACCAGGATCGTGCCCGGCGCCTTGCGGGCGGCCTCCGCGTCGATCGAGCGGATCGTGCCGGAGGCGATCGTCGCCGGCACGATGAAGCCGTAGGCGGGGTTCTCGAGCGCCCGGGTCTCGTAGGCGTAGGGCGCGCGGCCCGTGACCTTGAGCTTGCCTTCGACCCGGTTCAGCGGCTTGCCGACGAGCCCGTCGGGCCGGTCGTCGAGGGGCGTCCGGCCGATCGGCTGGTTCATCTCCATGGGAACGGTCCTTGCCGGAGTCTACGCGCGGGTCGCCTGCGCCACGACGGCGCGCAGGGTCCGCCGGGTCAGCGGGATCTTGAAGTCGTTGCTGCCGTAGCCGCGGGCGCCCTTGAGCACCGCGTCGGCGGCGGCGTCGGCGGATCCGGTCTGGACCAGGGCGGTCTCGGCTTCGGCGACCCGCCAGGGCTTGTGCGCCAGCCCGCCGAAGGCGAGGCGCGCGGCTGCCGGCTTACCGCCTTCACCGGCGATCACCGCGGCCACCGACACGGTGGCGAACGCGTAGGACGCCCGGTCGCGGACCTTGCGGTAGATGTGCGTGCCGGCCACAGGCTTCGGCAGCGTGACGGCGGTGATGATCTCGCCCTTGCGCAGCTCGGTCTCGATCTGCGGGGTGTCGCCGGGCAGCTTGTGGAAGTCGGCGATCGGGATTTTTCGCGATTGCCCGTCCGGGTTCATCGTCTCCACGGTGGCGTCGAGCGCCCGCATGGCGACCGCCATGTCGGACGGGTTGGTGGCGATGCAGGCCTCGCTCGCGCCGACGACCGCCATGATCCGGTTGAACCCGCCGATCGCCGAGCAGCCGGAGCCGGGCTCGCGCTTATTGCAGGGCATGGCGGTGTCGTAGAAGTAGTAGCAGCGCGTCCGCTGGAGCAGATTGCCGGCGGTGGTCGCCTTGTTGCGCAGCTGCCCCGACGCGCCGGCCAGCAGCGCCTTCGCCAGAACGGCGTAGTCCTTCCGCACCCGCGGGTCGGCGGCGAGGTCGGAGTTGCGCACCAGCGCGCCGACGCGCAGGCCGCCCTCCTGCGTGGCCTCGACCTTGTCGAGCGGCAGCCGGTTGACGTCGATCAGCGTCGCCGGGGTCTCGATCTGGAGCTTCATCAGGTCGAGGAGGTTGGTGCCGCCGGCGATGAACTTGGCGTTCGGCCGCTCGGCCGCGAGCTTCGCGGCGTCCTGAACCGTGGCCGGACGCTCGTACGTGAAAGCCTTCATGTCCGCCCCTCAGAGGTTGCTGGCGGCGGTGTCGCGGATCGCCGCGACGATGTTCGGGTAGGCGCTGCAGCGGCAGATGTTGCCGCTCATGCGCTCGCGGATCTCGGCATCGCTGAGCGTCGGCGTTGACGCGACGTCCTCGGTGACGTGGCTCGGCCAGCCGGCCTTGGCCTCGCTCAGCATGCCGACCGACGAGCAGATCTGGCCCGGCGTGCAGTAGCCGCACTGGAAGCCATCATGCTCCAGAAAGGCCGCCTGCATCGGGTGGAGCTGGTCGCCGGTGGCGAGCCCCTCGATCGTGGTGACCTGATCGCCCTCGTGCATCGCCGCGAGGGTCAAGCAGGAATTGATCCGCCGACCATCCACCAGCACCGTGCAGGCGCCGCACTGGCCGTGGTCGCAGCCCTTCTTGGTGCCGGTGAGCGCCAGATGCTCGCGCAGGGCATCGAGCAGCGTCGTGCGCGTGTCGAGGACGAGGTCCCGCGGCTGACCGTTGATCGTGAGCCGCACCGGGATGGTCTGCGGGGCTGGATCGCCCGGCGCCGCCGCTGCGGGCGCAGGCCGGAGACCGAGGGCGCCGAGCGCCCCGGCCGCGGCGCAGCCCTCCACCACGGCCCGCCGCGTCAAGGCGAACGGCTTCTTCGAAGTCGCGTCTGTCATGCTGTTATCCCGCCCGTGCGCAACGCATCACGGCGCGACGCAGTCTGGAATCCGGTGTGCCAACGCCCAGCTCGCCGGATTAGATCCGGTCCAGACTGCGCCCGTTCACCGCGGCTTCGCGGCTGCACGGCGTCGCGTGCTGGACTCCGGCAGTTCGTCCTCGCGAGCACAGCGAAGCGACCCAGGGCAGGGCGACATCGGTGACCGTAGCGCCGCCGGATTGCTTCGCGTTGCTCGCGAAGGCGGTGGCGCCTTGGAACGCGTCCCGCTGGCAGCATTTGGGTTGATCGGACAACGACACCGGAGTCTCGCCCCATGGCCGTCCCGACCCTGCCGCTCAACGACGGGCGCCGCATCCCGCAGATCGGCTACGGCTGCTGGCAGCTCTCGGACGCGCAGGCGCCGGACCTCGTCGGCCGGGCTCTCCAGGCCGGCTATCGCCTGATCGACACCGCCGCCATCTACGGCAACGAGGCCGGCGTCGGCCGCGCTGTCCGCGACGCGCAAGTGCCCCGGGACGAGATCGTCCTGACCACCAAGCTCTGGAACGACCGCCAGGGTCGCGACGAGACGCGGCGTGCCTTCGGCGAGAGCCTGCAGCGACTCGGCCTGTCCTATGTCGATCTCTACCTGATCCACTGGCCGTGCCCACAGCGGCGCCTGTTCGTCGAGACGTGGAAGACCCTGATCCAGCTCCGTGAAGAGGGGCGCGCAAAGTCGATCGGTGTCTCGAACTTCACGCCCGAGCACATCGCCACACTGATCGGCGAAACGGGCGTCGCGCCCGCGGTGAATCAGATCGAGCTGCACCCGCACTTCCAGCGCAAGGCGCCGCGGGCCGACGATTCCAGTCGCGGGATCGTGACCGAATCCTGGAGCCCACTGGGACAGGGCAAGGAGCTGAACGACCCGGTCATCGTGGCGATCGCGAAAGCCCACGGGAAGAGCCCCGCCCAGGTGGTGCTGCGCTGGCAAATTCAGATCGGCTGCGTGGCCATCCCGAAGACCGCTCGGCCCGAGCGCATCCTCGAGAACATCGCGCTGTCCGATTTCGAACTCGCGGCCGACGAGATGGAGAAGATCGCGGCCGTGGATCGGCCCGACGGCCGGATCGGACCCGACCCCGCCACCTTCTGCTGACCCTTCGGTCTTCGGCGGCGCAGCATAACATCGCGCCGCAAAAGATTTATGCTCACAGCTAGCATATCTGGACAGGCGCCTCCGGCCCCCATAAGTTAGACGGCACAATGCTCAAACTGAGCATAATGGAGGACGCCATGGCGGCGACCGTTGCACCCGTCTCCCGCACGCCCATCCCGGGCCTGCCGCTTCCGGATCTCTACGCCCGTGTCAGCCGGCACGTTCCGGCAATCGAGTGGCCGGCGCTGGCTCCGGACATCGAGGCGATCCTGCGCCTGAAGCGGGAGCGCAACGCCGTGATCCTGGCGCACAACTATCAAGCGCCCGAGATCTTCCACACGGTGGCCGACATCGTCGGCGACAGCCTCGCGCTCGCCCGCGAGGCGGTGAACGTCGACGCCGACGTGATCGTGCTGGCGGGCGTCCACTTCATGGCCGAGACGGCCAAGCTCCTGAACCCGAGCAAGACCGTGCTGATCCCCGACATGGGTGCGGGCTGCTCGCTGGCCGATTCGATCACCGCCGCGGACGTGCGCGGCCTGCGCGCCAAGTACCCGGGCGTTCCGATCGTCACCTACGTGAACACCTCGGCGGCCGTGAAGGCCGAGTCGGACCTGTGCTGCACCTCCGGCAACGCGGTCGCGGTGGTGAAGTCGCTGAACGCCCCGCGAGTTCTGATGATCCCGGACGAGTTCCTGGCGCAGAACGTCCAGGCCGAGATCCCCGAGGTCGAGATCTTGACCTGGGCCGGCCATTGCGAGGTGCACGAGCGCTTCACGCCGGCCGACATCCGCGACGTCCGCGACAGCTATCCCGGTGTCACCGTCATCGCGCACCCGGAATGCCCGCCGGACGTGGTGGCCGAGTCGGACTTTTCCGGCTCGACCGCGATGATGATGGACTTCGTCGCCGAGAAGCGGCCGAAGCAGGTGGTGCTCGTCACCGAGTGCTCGATGGCCGACAACATCGCGGCACAGAACCCGGACATCGAGTTCATCAAGCCCTGCAACATGTGCCCGCACATGAAGCGGATGAGCTTGGCGAACATCCGTCGGTCGCTCGAGACGATGACCCACGAGGTCACGGTCGATCCGGCGCTGGCCGACCGCGCCCGGGCGGCGGTGGAGCGCATGCTCCAGGTGCGCACGCGATGAACGCGATCTCGCCCAACGCCGCCGACCGCGTCGTCGTGGTCGGCGGCGGCGTCGCGGGGCTGAGCGTCGCGCTGCGCCTCGCGCCCCGCCCGGTGACGCTTCTCAGCGCCTCGCCCCTCGGTCTCGGCACGGCCACCGGCTGGGCGCAGGGCGGCATCGCCGCCGCGGTCGGCGCCGACGATGCGGCCGCGCTGCACGCCGCCGACACGGAAGCGGCCGGCGCCGGGCTGACCGAGCCCGACGTCGCGCTCCGCGTCGCGCAGGAAGGGCCGGCACTGATCGACTGGCTGGTGCGGATCGGCGTACCGTTCGACCGGACCGGCGATGGGGCGCTCGCCCTCGGGCTGGAGGCCGCGCACGGCCGCCGCCGGATCGTCCGCTCCGGCGGCGATGCCACCGGCGCGCGCGTCCTCGAAGGGCTTGTCCGGGCCGTGCTGGCGACACCCTCCATCGAGGTCGTCACGGCGCGCGCCTGCGACCTGCTCCGGGATACGAACGGGGCCGTGGCTGGGATCGTCGCCGAGCGCGACGGCGCCCTGTTCCGCATCCCGGCCCGCGCCGTGGTGCTGGCCACCGGCGGCGTCGGAGCCCTGTACGCGGCCACCACCAACCCGCCGGGCGCGGTCGGACGCGGGCTGGCGCTCGCCGCCCGCGCCGGAGCGGTGATGCGCGATATGGAATTCGTGCAGTTCCACCCGACCGCCATCGCGACCGGTTCCGATCCGATGCCGCTCGCCACCGAGGCTCTGCGCGGTGAGGGCGCCCGTCTGATCGATGAGACCGGCGCTCCCGTGATGGCCGGCGTCGCGGGCGGCGATCTCGCCCCTCGCGACGTGGTCGCCCGCGGCATCTTTCAGGCGCTGCAGCGGGGCCGCACGGTCTATCTCGACGCCCGCGGAACGCTCGGCGCCGCGATGCCGACGCGCTTTCCGACGGTGGCGGGCCTCTGCGCCGCTGCCGGCATCGACCCCGCGGTGCAGCCGATCCCGGTCCGCCCGGCGGCGCACTACCACATGGGCGGCGTGAAGGTAGACGCGCACGGCGCCACCTCGGTGGCGGGCCTCTATGCCTGCGGCGAGGTCTCCTCCACGGGCCTGCACGGCGCCAACCGGCTCGCCAGCAACTCGCTGCTGGAGGGGCTCGCCTATGCGCGCTTCATCGCCGACGGGCTCGACGCGCCGCCGCCGGCGGCCATCGTGCCGCAAGCCGTGACCGTCCGGACCTCCGGCGACCTGCCGGCGATCCGCACCCTGATGGACCGCCAGGTCGGGGTCGTGCGCGACGCTGCCGGTCTTGCTGGGGCGGTGGCCGCGCTGACGCCCGAGGCGGAATCCTGCGACGCGGCGCTGGTGGCGCTGCTGATCGCCCGCGGCGCGCTGGAACGCCAGGAGAGCCGCGGTGCCCATTGGCGGAGCGACTATCCGCATCTCGCAGCCCCGGTTCACACCGAGACCGCGCTGACCGAACTCCGGGCCGCGCAGAGCGGTCGTGAGACCGCCAAGGAGGCCCTGACGCCATGACCCGATCGGTGCTCTCCGAGGAGATCCTGCCCCTGCCGCGACTCCTGGTCGAGCCGGTGGTGCGCGCCGCCCTGCTGGAGGATCTCGGCCGGGCCGGCGACATCACCACCGACGCCATCGTGCCCCCGGGCGAGCGGATGCGCGGCGTGATCGCCTCCCGCCAGGATGGCGTGATCTCCGGCACCGACGCCGCCGCCATCGCGTTCGCGCTGGTCGACCCGGCCGTGACCGTCACGGTCGAGCGCGGCGACGGCACCCGCGTCGCGCCGGGCGACGTGGTCCTGCGCCTGGACGGGCCGGCGCGGGCGATCCTCACCGCCGAGCGCGTCGCCCTCAACCTGCTCTGCCGCATGTCGGGCGTCGCGACCGCCACACACGGCCTTGTCGCGGCAGCGCGCCCGCACGGCAAGGCTTCGATCGTCTGCACCCGCAAGACCACGCCGGGCCTGCGCGCCCTGGAGAAGCACGCGGTCCGGGCCGGCGGCGGCTCGAACCACCGCTTCGGCCTCGGCGACGCGGTGCTGATCAAGGACAACCACGTGGCGGTGGCCGGCGGCATCGTCCCGGCGATCGAGCGCGCCCGGTCCCGGGCCGGTCATCTCGTGAAGATCGAGTGCGAAGTCGACAGCCTGGAGCAGCTGGAGGAGGCGCTCTCGGTCGGGGTCGACGCCGTGCTCCTCGACAACATGAACCCCGACCAGCTCACCCGCGCGGTGGCGATGATCGACGGCCGGGCGCTCTCCGAGGCCTCGGGCCGGATCACCCGCGAGACAGTGGGCGCGGTCGCGGCGTCCGGGGTCGATCTGATCTCCTGCGGCTGGATCACCCACTCGGCCGCGATCATCGACCTCGGCCTCGACGCCGCTTGAGGCGGCGCTGTCCCGACCTGCGGAGCTGAAGCCGGGGCAGCACACCGGCGCCCGGGCGTCTCATCCCGCGCCTCGGTGTTGCTGCTATCGCGACCGCGGGAAAGCTGACACAACGACGTTCGCGTCGCGCAGGCTTTTCCCCGCTCGACCGCGGGGCCAGAAAGCCGGAGCCTCGTCACTAACCCATCGATCGAGGTGGCCCGGATGGCGAAGTTTCACTTCGCCGAAGACTACGAGCAGTTCGTCCGCCAGCTGATGCGCGACTTGCCTCTCGACGAGGCCATGAGCCGGGCCGTCGGCGGCGACTATGATCGCATCGGCGCGGTTGAGTGCGAGATCCTGAAGCATTTCGGATTGAAGGACGGGGATTCGGTCGCCGATTTCGGGCGCGGGTCCGGCCGCCTGGCGGTCAATCTCGCGAAAGAAACCCGGATCACTTATCTGGGTCTCGACGTCGTTCAGGATCTGCTGAACTACGCGAAAACCAAATGTCCGAACAGCTATCGTTTCGTGAAGAACAACCAGCTATCTCTGCCCGTTGCAGACGACAGCGTCGATCTGTTTGCGGCCTTCAGCATCTTCACGCATCTGCTGCACACCGAGTGCTACATCTATCTTGAGGAGATGTATCGCGCGCTGCGTCCGGGCGGGCGCGTCGTTGCGTCCTTTCTCGAATTCAGCACCCCCTCGCATTGGGGCATCTTCACGACGACCGTGGGCGAGCAACGCACCAGTTCGGTGCCTCACCTCAACACGTTCATTGAGCGGAGCGTCTGGGAGATCTGGGCCGGTCATCTCGGGTTCGAAATCGCGCAGTTCGTCGACGGGCCCGCCGCCCCTTGGCCGTCGGGCACCATGCTCGGTCAGTCCGTCGTGGTCCTCAGCAAACCGCCGGTGCGCTGACACGGTGCGGGCGGGTCCCCATCGGACCAGCCTTCGCGTCGATGGCCTTCGTCGCGGAACTCCGGCGGGACCGTGAGGCCGTGCTCTGACGCGCCGGTTTCACGCGATCGTCATCACGGACGGTGACAAGCCTTCATCGTAGTTCCTTCGGGCTATCAGACAGTCTTCCGCGGCGCCCTCGACTTGCTAAAGTCGCGCCGATAGCGACGCCATCGACCGGACCTGCCCGTGAGCCAAGCCCTCAACCCTGCGGCAGCACCGGCAGTCGGTCTCCCCAACGCACCGGTCGTGCGCAAGCCCGGCGCCGTCCGGCACGGTCCCGGGCCGGCGCTGATGCTCGGCGCGCTGGGTGTGGTCTACGGCGACATCGGCACGAGCCCGCTCTACGCGTTCAAGGAGGCGGTGAAGGCGGCGACGGCCGGCGGCGCGTCGGTGCCGGCGGCGGCCACGGGTGCGGTGTCGCTGATCCTGTGGTCGCTGATCCTGATCGTGTCGCTGAAATACGCGGTTCTGATCCTGCGCGCCGACAACCGCGGCGAGGGCGGCATCGTCGCCATGCTGGCGCTGCTGGGCGCGCGGCAGGCGCGGCCGGGGACGTGGAAGGCGCTGCTTCTGGTGGTCGGGCTCGTGGGCGCGGCTTTGCTCTACGGCGACGGGGCGATCACGCCGGCGATCTCGGTGCTGTCGGCGATCGAGGGCCTGAAGGTCGACGCGCCGGCGCTCGGGCCGTTCGTGGTGCCGATCACGCTGGTGATCCTGGTCGGGCTGTTCCTGGTCCAGCACAAGGGCGTGGCCGCCATCGGCCGGGTGTTCGGGCCCGTCATGCTGGTCTGGTTCGTCGTGCTGGTCCTGCTCGCGGTCCCGAGCATCCTTCGAGCCCCGGAGATCCTGGCGGCGGCCAATCCCTGGCGGGCCCTGGACTTCCTGATCCATGCGGGCTGGCACGTCAGCTTCCTGATGCTCGGCGCGGCCTTCCTGGCGGTGACCGGCGGCGAGGCGATGTACGCCGACCTCGGCCATTTCGGCGCCCCGGCCATCCGCGCCGCGTGGTTCGTCCTCGTCCTGCCCGCCCTGCTGATTCATTATTGCGGCCAGGGAGCCCTCATCCTCGCGAATCACGAGGCGATCGAGAACCCGTTCTACCTGCTGGCTCCGGACTGGGCGCATTATCCCCTGGTCGGTCTCGCCACGATGGCGACGGTCATCGCCTCGCAGGCGGTGATCTCGGGCGTCTATTCGCTGACCCAGCAATCCATCCAGCTCGGCTTCCTCCCGGCGATGCGCGTCGTGCACACCGACCGGGACGAGCGCGGGCAGATCTACGTGCCCGGGGTGAACTGGATGCTCGCCGTCGCGACGCTCACCGCCGTCGTGGTGTTCGGGTCGTCCGACGCGCTGGCCGGCGCCTACGGGATCGCGGTTTCGGCGCTGATGGGCATCACCACGCTGCTGGCGGCCCTGATCGCGCTTCGGTGGGGCTACAATCTGATCCTGGTCGTCGCGGTGAACGGCTTCTTCCTCGCCATCGACAGCGTCTTCTTCGCCGCCAACAGCGTGAAGCTCCTGGAAGGCGGCTGGTTTCCGCTGCTGCTGGCGGGCGCGGTCGCATTCCTGATGCTGACCTGGATGAAGGGCAACCACGTCCTTGAATCCGTCCGCCAGACCATGCGCATGTCCGAGGCGACCTTCCTCGCCCGCCTGGCCTCGCACCCACCGGTGACGCTGCCGGGAACCGCAGCCTTCCTGACGGCCGCCACGGAGGGCATCCCGATGGCGCTCGGCCGCCTGCTGGAGCGCAGCCGCTGCCTGCACGAGCGGCTCCTCCTGATCACCGTGATCTACGAGGAGGAGCCGGTCATTCCCGCTACCGAGCGGGCGGAGGTGACGCTCGTGGCCCAGGGCATCCGCAAGGCCATTTCCAAGTACACGCCCGGCATGGAGCGCGTGGTCCTGCACTACGGCTTCATGCAGACCGCCTCGATTCCCGAGGGCCTGCAATGCGCCGTGGCGAGCGGCCTGCTGCCGCCGGAATATCTGGAGGACATGACCTACTTCGTCGGCCACGAGGTGGTGATCCCGTCGCCGACCCATCCCGGCATGGCGCCCTGGCGGGAGGGCCTGTTCGCCTTCATGAAGCGCAACGCCGAGCGGACCGGCGCCCATTTCGGTCTGCCAACCCGGCAGATCGTGGAGGTGGGGACCGAGATCGAGATCTGACCGGCCGCGGCGCGCGAGCCGCGCATCGGAGGCCGAAGCCGGCCGGCATGCGCATTGAAAACGGCCGCGTTCGCAAGCATATCGCCACCGCGTTTTTCCCCACAGCGGAGGCATCACCCGTGAGCGAGACGATCGAGCGGCACGAGTTCGGGGCGGAGGTTGGCCGGCTCCTCGACCTCGTCGTGCACGCGCTCTACTCCGACCGCGAGATCTTCCTGCGCGAGCTCGTCGCCAACGCTGCCGACGCCATGGATCGGCGCCGGTTCGAGGCGCTGACCTCAGCGGCGAGCGCCCTGCCGCCGGACGCCAAGGTCCGCATCGCGCCCGACAAGGAGGCGCGCACCCTGACCGTCTCCGATGCCGGTATCGGCATGACCAAGGAGGATCTCGCCACCAATCTCGGCACCATCGCGCGCTCCGGCACGCGGGCCTTCTCGCAGACGCTGGAATCCGCCAAGGCCGAGGACCGGCCGAGCCTGATCGGCCAGTTCGGCGTCGGCTTCTACTCGGCCTTCATGGTCGCCGACCGGGTCACCGTCACGTCGCGCCGCGCCGGCAGCGACGAGGCCTGGACCTGGGCCTCGCAGGGGCAGGGCAGCTACACGCTGGAGCCGGCCACGCGTGCCGAGCCCGGCACCGACATCGTCCTGCACCTCAAGGAGGATGCCGACGAGTACCTCGAGCCCTACCGCCTCGACCATCTCGTGCGGAAGTGGGCCGACTTCATCACCGTGCCGATCGCCGTCGTGCGCGACGGGAAGGACGAGTCGGCTAACCAGGGCACCGCGCTCTGGCGCAAGCCGAAATCGGAGGTCACCGAGGAGCAGTACGAGGAATTCTACCGCTCCATCGGCATGAACTTCGACAAGCCCTGGGCGACGCTGCACTGGCGCGCCGAGGGACAACTCGAATTCTCGGCGCTGCTGTTCGTGCCGGGCTCGAAGCCGTTCCAGGCCCTCGACAACGAGCGGCAGAGCAAGGTCCGTCTGCACGTGCGGCGGATGTTCATCACCGACGAGGCCGAGTTGCTGCCGCCGTGGCTGCGTTTCGTCCAGGGCGTCGCCGACACCGAGGACCTGCCGCTCAACGTCTCCCGCGAGATGCTCCAATCGACGCCGGCCCTGGCGCGGATCCGCCGCGCCGTGACCGGCCGGGTCGTGTCCGAGCTGACGACGCGCGCCAAGGACGCGGAGAGCTACACGGCGTTCTGGGAGAATTTCGGCGCGGTCCTCAAGGAGGGCATCTACGAGGATTTCGAGCGCCGGGGCGAGATCGCGCCGCTCCTGCGCTTCCGGTCCTCGGCGGTCGAGGGCTGGACCTCGCTGCCCGACTACATGTCCCGAATGAAGGACGGGCAGGAGGCGATCTACTATCTCGTCGCCGACGATGCCGAGGCGCTGAAATCGTCGCCCCAGCTCGAGGGCTTCAAGGCCCGCGGCCTCGAAGTTCTACTCCTCTCCGACCACGTCGATGCCTTCTGGCCGGACCAGCTCGGCACGTTCGAGGAGAAGCCGCTGCGCTCGATCACCAAGGGCGGTCTCGACCTGTCGAAGTTCGCCCTCGACGGTGAGCAGCCCGAAGCGCCGGAGGGCATCGACGCCTTCGTGGCCGCCGTGAAGACGGCGCTCGGCGCCGAAGTCTCCGATGTGCGCACCACCGACCGGCTGGTCGATTCGGCTGTGGTGCTCTCGGCCGGCACCGGTGGCCCCGACCTCCAGATGCAGCGCCTCATGCGCCGCGCCGGACGGGCCGGCGGAGGCCAGCCGGTGCTGGAGATCAATCCGCGTCACCCGCTGATTCGGGCGCTCGCCGCCTCGCCCGAATCCGAGGTGCCGCAGGCTGCCGGCACGCTCCTCGACCTCGCCCGGATCCAGGACGGCGACAGCCCCCGCGACCCGGCCGCGTTCGCGCGGACGGTGGCGGCGGCCCTGGCCGCGGCGCGCGGCGCGTAAAACTACGGAGAGACGCGCCCCGCGTCGCCGTGAGGCTGCGCGCGGCGTGTGTCTCCACACACATTCGAGCCCGACATTTGCGGGTTCGGTTGATCATTCGGAAATGGTCAAGCCATAACTTCGCCACCGGTCGGGATCATTGCCCGGCCGATGGCGCGGGCGCGGTGGGGGCCGCAGGCGTCTGAGCCGATCCCTCTCGCGCGCGCTTCACATGCGCCTCACGGACGCTGCATGAACCCGGTCGAGGCTGAAGCCGGCAACGGACAGGCGGTCGCGGCAGCGCGGACTCGGGCCCACGCCCGGGCTTACCGCCACAGCGACCGCGTGCGCACGATGCGCCGCCTGATCCCCGTGGCGGCCGGTGGCTCGGTGGCGCTGTTGCTCGCCTACCTGTTCAATCCGTTCGCCGCCAAGCTCCCGGGCGTGTCGGTCGGCCCGGTGACGCTGGCGGGCTCGAAGGTCCGCATGGAGAACCCGCGGCTCTCGGGATTCCGCCAGGGCACGCGCGGCTACGAGGTGACGGCGGATGCCGCCCTGCAGGATGTGCGCAAGCCCAGCCAGATCGAGTTGCAGCAGATGCGCGGCCACATCGCCACCGACGACCAAGGCGGCGTCGCCCGGCTCTCGGCGGCCTCGGGCCTGTTCGACACCGCCCGCGAAGCCCTCGACCTGAAGGACGACATCCGGATCTGGACCGACAAGGGCGAGGAGGCGCGCCTGCGCTCGGCCGCCGTGACGTTCAAGACCGGGGCGATCAGCTCGCAGGAGCCCGTCACCGTGTCGAGCCCGCGGGCCACGGTGAACGCCGACACCCTCGACGTCGCCGAGAGCGGCAAGCGGATCTCCTTCGTGGGCAACGTCCACGTGGTCATCGTCAACGAGGATCAGGCCGAGAAGCCGCCTGCCCGCATCCTGACCTCGGATGCCGAGGCCGGGGGCGTCGGCCGATGAGGGCCGCTCGCCGCCTCTGCGCCGCCCTGACGGCCGGGCTGCTCCTGGCCGGTCCCGCGCTGGCCGAGAAGCCCGCGGCGCGCAAGGATCTCGCCCTTCGGCAATATCGGCGGCAGCGGCAAGGATCCGATCAAGATCGACGCCGACCGGCTCGACGTGTTCGACCGGGAGAACAAGGCGGTTTTCGCCGGCAACGTCGTGGCCGTGCAGGGCGACAGCACCATCCGGTGCTCGACCATGACGGTCACCTACAAGCGCGGCAAGGACGCGCCCGCCAAAGGCGCCAAGGCCGAGCCGAAGGACGAGGGCGCCGAGGCGGCGCCCCGCAACCCCGCCGAGAACGGCATCCAGAAGGTCGATTGCGCCGGCCCGGTGACGGTCGTGCAGAAGGATCAGGTCGCCACCGGCGACCACGCGGTGTTTGACCAGGATGCCAAGCGGATCGTGCTCACCGGCAACGTGGTGCTGAGCCAGTGCCAGAACGTCACCCGCGGGCAGCGGCTGGTCTACGACATGAATACCGGCCGGGCCAACATGGATCCGGTGGCGGGCGGCCGGGTCTCGGCCCTGTTCGTCCCCGGCGAGAAGACGGACGCCAAGGACGGCAAGGCGAAGGGCTGCACGCAGCCGCCGCCCAAGCCGAAGGCGCAGGTCGATTGAGCGGCGCCGTGGCATTTCAGGCTGGCCCGCAGGATGCGCCGGGCCATACGGGCTGGCTCGGCCGGCTGTTCGGCCGGCGCGCGCGGCCGCCGGAGGCTGCCGGGTCCGACGGCTGGTCCGCGGCCGAGGAGGGCGGTCTCGGCATCCTCAGCGTGCGCGGCCTGCGCAAGAGCTACGGGGCCCGCACGGTCGTGCACGAGGCTGGGCTGACGGTCCGCACCGGCGAGGCCGTGGGGCTGCTCGGGCCGAACGGCGCCGGCAAGACCACGATCTTCTACATGATCACCGGGCTGGTGGCGGCCGACCGCGGCCATATCACCCTCGATGGCCTGCCGATCACGCACCTGCCCATGTACCAGCGGGCGCGGCTCGGGATCGGCTACCTGCCGCAGGAGGCCTCGATCTTCCGGGGGCTGAGCGTCGAGGACAACATCCGCGCGGTGCTGGAGGTGGTCGAGCCCGACCGCAAGGCCCGCGCTCACAAGCTGGATTCCCTGCTGGAGGAGTTCGACATCGCGCGCCTGCGCAAGTCGCCCTCGATCGCCCTCTCGGGCGGCGAGCGGCGGCGCTGCGAGATCGCGCGGGCGCTCGCCTCCTCGCCGACCTTCATGCTCCTCGACGAGCCCTTCGCGGGCATCGACCCAATCGCGGTGGGCGACATCCAGGATCTGGTGAAGCACCTGAAGCAGCGCGGCATCGGCGTGCTGATCACTGACCACAACGTCCGCGAAACGCTGGGCCTGATCGACCGCGCCTACATCGCCCATTCCGGCCGCATCCTCACCGAGGGTACGCCGGAGGAGATCGTGGCGAACCCCGAGGCGCGGCGGCTGTATCTGGGTGAGGATTTCCGGCTCTAGGCCGTTCATCGTCCGCGCGCAGCGACGCGATCCAGAGCCCCCACGACAGTCGATGGCGTGCGACCCTGAGCCGCTCCGCTGCGCGCGCGAGAACGGGCGAGCCCGACGGCCTCACCCCTTCCAGTTCTTCAGCGCCGCGAACGGACTGTCCGAGCCCGCGGGCTTCTCGGGGTTCAGCACCGGCTCCACCTGGGCGATCGCGTCCGCCATCGAGAAGGCTGAGCCGCTCTGAAGCCGGCCACCAGCCGCGTCCCGGTGGCCGCCGCCGCGGAACAGACGGGCGCCGTCGAGCGCCGTGCCGTCATTGGAGCGGAACGACAGGTTCCCCATCCGCTGGACGTTGACGACGCGCTTCGCCCGGCCCGCATCCATGATCAGGTCCGAGACCCGCTGGAATGTGCCCGAGTCGAGGGCGAAGGACAGGAGCGTGCCGTCCTTCAGCGGCCGGAACAGGGCGTCCGAGCGGGCGAGCGCCCGGGCAAGCCGCATCCGCGTGGTGAGCGCCGGATCGTCGTCCGGCGCGTCGCGCAGCAGGGCGTCGACCACGTCGCCTCGGATGGCGACTGCGCGCCGTTCCAGCTCCGCCGCCACCGCGCCGTCCCGCAGCGCCGCAGCGGCGCCGAGCAGGATGTCGGACACGAACCGGTCGTGCCAGGGATGCCCGACCGGCACGAAGCTCGACACCACATCCCAGAACAGCTCGTCCAGCGCCAGGCCGCCCCGGAAGGCGGGGCTCTCCTTGCGCCAGAGGTCGAGGGCGTCGACCGCGGCGAGCAGGCTCGACAGGTCGGTCTCGGGCTCGTGGCTGGCGAACAGGGCGCGATGATCGAAGGTCATCCGCGTGGCGCAGAGATCCTCCTCGATCAGCACGGCGATCCCGGGATCGCCGAGATCGATCCGGTTCAGGCCGGGCCGCTCCGGATCCGCGGCCGGCTCCAGCCCGAGGCGGCGCAACTGGTCGAGAGACGAGGCGTGGTGGTCGAGAACCACGAGGCGGTGCGTCCGGCCCTCGTCGCGGCGGCGGTTCATCGCGGCGAACTTCTTCAGCCCGGCGATGGTCTGCTCCTCCAGGCCGAGGTCGGTCATCAGGAGGATCTCGCTCTCGGCGGCGCGGCCGAGGCGCTTGATCTCGTCCTCGAAGACCGGGCCGACATCGCTGTAGCGCGGCACGTGGACGACGCGCTCGACCGTCGCGCAGGCGGCGGCCACCGTGGAGGCACCGTAGCCGTCGAGGTCGTGGTGGGTGATCTGGGTCAGGCGCACGCGGAGCGGTCTCGGAGGATGAGGGAGGAGGGCGGTCTACGACGTCGGGCGCCGGGAGGCGAGGGGCGGCGGGCTCTTCCCGTCGCCCGCAATCGGTGCAGAATGCGGGCGGGACGTCACGAGTCGAGCAACGGCCGGTCGGACCCGGAGCACCCCAACGGTGCCCGTCATCCCGGGAGGAGAAATCGATGGCCCTGGCCGCAACGCCGCGCGTGAGGCGCATCCAGACGATCTCACTCGCCCTCCTCGTGACCGCGGGCGTCGTCAACTACGTCGACCGCGCCACCCTGGCGGTGGCCAACCCGCTGATCCGGGAGGATCTCGGCCTCTCCATCCCCGACATGGGCCTGCTGCTCTCGGCGTTCCTCTGGGCCTACGCCTTCGCCCAGCTTCCGGCCGGTGCGCTGGCCGACCGGCTCGGGCCGCGGCTGACGCTCACCCTCGGCCTGTCCTGCTGGTCCCTCGGCCAGATGCTGGGCGGCGCCGTGACGTCGTTCTGGCAGTTCGTGAGTGCGCGCATCGTCCTCGGCATCGGCGAGGCGCCGCATTTTCCCACCTGCGCCCGCGTCTCCCGCGACTGGTTCAACATCCGCCAGCGCGGCACCGCCACGGGCATCTGGAACTGCGCCTCCTCCCTCGGCACCTTCCTGGCCCTGCCGCTGCTCACATTCCTGATGGTGAGCTTCGGCTGGCGCGCGATGTTCGTGATCATGGGCGCGGCCGGGCTGGTGCTCGCCGCCATCGTCTACCTCGTGTTCCGCAACCCGCGCGAGACCGATCTGACCCCGGCGGAGCGCGCCTTCCTGGAAGAGGGCGACGCGCCGAATGCCAGCCGGCCGGTGACCTGGAGTGCGTGGCGGCGGCTATTCGGCTTCCGCACCAGCTGGGGCATGATCGTCGGCTATTTCGGCTGCATCTACATGACGTGGCTCTACACCGCGTGGCTGCCGAGCTACCTGGAGATCGAGCGGCACTTCACCCTGCAGAAGACCGGCCTCATCGGCTCGATCCCCTTCGCCTTCGGGGTGATGGGCGGCATCCTGGGCGGCCGGGTCGTGGACATGCTGGTCCGGCGCGGCGTCGATCCGATCCGCAGCCGCAAGATCCCGATGGTCGCCTCCCTGGTGGCGACCGCGGGTTTCACCGTGGTGGCGGCCCTGACGCCGAGCGACACGCTGGCCATCGCGTGCATCTCGGCCTCACTGTTCCTGGTCTATCTGAGCTCGTCCTCCGCCTGGGCGATGGCCTCCGTGGCGGCGCCTGCCAATTGCACGGCCTCGCTCGGCGCGATGCAGAATTTCGGCGGCTATATCGGCGGCGCCCTGGCCCCGACTGTGACCGGCTTCATCGTCGGCGGGACGGGGCATTTCTCGATGGCGTTCATCACGGGCGCGGTGATCGCGCTGATCGCGGCCCTCGGCTACTGGACGCTGATCCAGGATCCGATCGTCGACGAGGTCCCGGCGGGCCCGCTCGTGGACGGCCTGCACGCGGCCGGATGAGCTGCGGCACGGGGAGTGAGGTGTCCCTCTCCGTCATCACGAGCACAGCGAAGTGACCCAGGGCGGCGCGACTTCTCAGATCGTGGCGCCGGCTGGATTACCTCGCTCCGCTCGCAAAGACGGCGGGGCCGAGATCATCATCCGAACCCGCGACGACGGAGGCGTTTCCGATTGCGCCTTCGCGCGGACCGCTCGATCCTTTCATCTAGCGCCACATCGCAAACCCCCGACCCCGTCATTCCGGGTCGCCGCAGGCGAACCCGGAATCCAGAGCCGCCGACGCGCCAGGATCCTGTACTGATAGCGGATCTGGATCGCCCGCCTCCGGCGTGCCCCTCCGGGTCCGGGCTCTGCTGCGCGGCCCGGGTCTGACGGCGCGGCTCACCGTTCGCCGAACATCTGCGCGAAGACGGATCTTCCAGATAGCGTCGCCCCGGTCCCGCACGGGAGCGGGGCCGGTTGCGGCCGTTCGAATCGGGCGCAACTGTTTGGACGTACCTCGTGAGTCGAAATCAGCGGATACGGCCATGCCGGCGCAGTTGGCTGGCCCGATAACCGCGAAGGTCAATCGTTCGGTCAGATTTCCGCATTCAAAAATGTAAAAAACCGAGCGATTGCCTTGCGGGACCGGGCAGAATTATGGTTGCTTGGCTGATGTCTGCCATCGGGATGACGTTCGAACAGATCAAGACTGAATCGATACCCCCTGGACTCTGCGGACGGGTCCGATGGCCGGCGTGAGCCACGATCCCTGGATCCGCCTGCAGGACGACCTCGAGGCCCGTTTCCGGGAGGATCTCGAGGAGGCGGTGATCGACGCCGCACGCTGGCCCGACCTGATCGACCGGGCCTCGCGGGCGTCCGGCAGCGAAGGCGCCCTGCTCCTGCGTTCGGACCGCACCGCGCTCGATGCGCTCTGCACGCCGTCCCTGGCGGATGCCTCGCGCCGCTACTTCGATGAGGGCTGGCACCGCGAAGACCACCGGCTGCGCGGCATTCCGCTGATGCGCCAGCGCGGCATCGCGGTCGATCAGGACTTCACCTCGCCCGAGGAATTCGCGCGGCTTCCGTTCTACCAGGACCTGCTCGCCTCCCGTGGCCTGCGCTGGTTTGCGGGGATCGGGTTCGAGGTGAAGGGCCAGCTCTGGTGCCTGTCGCTGCAGCGGACGATCGCGCAGGGGCCCTACGAGCCGCACGAGCAGACGCGCCTGGCTGCCCTGTCGCCCCTTCTCCGGCGAGCCGGCCTGCTCACCGCGATGGTCGAGAAGGCCCGGCTGGCCGGGATGAATCAGGCCTTCGACGTCATCGAGCGCGCGGCGCTGATCCTCGATTCCACGGGACGCGCGGTGTGCTGGAACGCCGCCTTCGGCGCGCTGCTCGGCCGCGACCTGAAGCTCGCGGGCGGACGCCTCACCGCCGCGGAGCCCGAGGCCGCCCGGCAATTGGAGGCGTTAGGACGCCCGGCCGGCCGGCCGCCGATCTCCGCCGTGGTCGTGGCCCGCGAGGACGCGTCGCCGGTCGTGATCCACGTCGTCCCGCTCGTCGGGCCCAGCCGCGGACTGTTCGCGGGCGGATGCACCTTGCTCCTGGGAAGCGTCCCCGAGGCCGCGCCGGTGCCGACCTCGGCCATCCTTCAGGCCGCCTACCGGCTCACGCCTGCGGAGGCGCGTCTGGCGCAGGCCGTCTCCGGCGGCGCTTCGCTGGCGGAAGCGGCGGCCCGCTTCGCAATCACGGCCGCGACTGCCCGCTCGCAGCTGAAGGCGATCTTCGCCAAGACCGGCGCGACGCGTCAGTCGGACCTCGTCCGGCTGATCGCCGGTCTCGCGCGCTGACCAGCCGCCGCGCCGGGCCGTCCGGCCCGGATGGCGGAACGGGTCAGCTCGCGGCACCGTTTGACAGGGGACGACAGAACGAACCTCAACGACTGGAGACCCTCTGATGACGAATCGTATCGCGCTCGCCTCCGCCCTGGCCATCGGCGCCCTTCTCGCCGGTGCGCCGGCCGAGGCGAAGGGCTGCCTCAAAGGTGCGGTGGTGGGCGGCGTCGCCGGTCACGTGGCCGGCCACGGCAAGATGGGGGCGGCCGCGGGCTGCGCCATCGGGCACCACAACGCCAACAAGAAGGCCAAGCAGGGCTGAGCCGATCCGCACCTGAAACAGACCGGGTTCTGCGCGTGCGGGACCCGGATCGACCCCGCGACCGCTCCGAAGCCGGGCCCTGATCCAGGGTCCGGCTTCTCTGGGTTTGCGGACCAAGTCGGTCGCGCCGCATTCGCCCGATCCCGTGCAGATGACCGCGCGCCGACCCTGTTCGGAATGGCCTGCGGAAAGCCACCGATCGCAAGCCTCAGCCAAGCCTCAACGTTGACCGCTCTTTATACCTGTTCTAATTAAGAACTGTGCAGGGCGCGCCGCGAACTTGGTCGCGCCACCGCGATTCACGATGGAGAGACCCGATGGCCGGTACCGCGAACGCCGCTTGCGAGAGCTGCCGCTTCTTCGACGATCACAAGCTCAACGGCGCCAGCGCGCAGGGCGACGAGGGTCTCTGCCGGTTCAATCCGCCGGTCAGCCAGCCCGCCCCGGAGTCCAAGGGCCTCTGGCCGGTGGTCGCGTCCAAGGATTGGTGCGGCCACTTCACCGCAGAGATGTCGGCGGCCGAGTAAGCGGCCTCTCCGGAGCGCCCGACGGGTGCGGTGCCCGGCGCCGCCCCGCGCATCATCGCACGGCGCCCCGCTTGCGCCGCGCCTCTGACGACAGGGCTGCACGCGCGGGGCCGTTGCCGGCCTCGCCATCGCCCGCTTATTCTGCCGTCGTGACAGACGAAATACGCCCGGCCACCGAGGACGATCTGACGGCTATCACGGCGATCTACGGGAACGCCGTCAGCACCAGCACGGCCAGCTTCGAGACGGAGCCGCCGAGCCTCGATGAGATGACGCGGCGCTTCACAATCCTGCGCGCGGGCGGCTTCCCTTATCTGGTGGCCGTGCGGGACGGTTCCGTCGCCGGCTATGCCTATGCCGGCCCCTACCATCAACGCGCCGCCTACCGCTCGACGGTCGAGGACTCGATCTACGTCGCGCAGGCGTGCCGCGGCGGCGGGATCGGCCGCCGCCTGCTCGCGGCCCTGATCACGGAATGCGAACGGATCGACTTCCGGACGATGGTCGCCGTCATCGCCGAGAGCGGCTCTCCCGCTTCCGTCGCGCTGCATGCCGGGCTCGGCTTCACCCCGGTCGGGACCTTGTCCGGGGTCGGCTACAAGCACGGGCGCTGGCTCGACGTCACCCTGATGCAGCGCCCGCTCGCCGCCGCCCGGACGGCGCCGCCGACCCGCGTCTGAACCCGGATCCGCGCCGCACGGGAGCAGGTCTGCATCTTCAGCCCTAAGCTGCGTTGTCATGATGCGGACAACTTCGCGCGGGACAGGGCGGGCAGGAAGCGCGTGCCGCCCGGGGCTCGGCCCGGCGAGAGCGCGATGTCGCGAGGGAAGGGGGCTTTCCGCGCGCGCAAGCGGTTTACGCGTGGGCGGTCGGGTCTTCGACACGGCTCGCGAGGTATGGGAGTTCGGGTATGAGGTTTACTTCGATCAGCCGCCGGATCGCGCCGCTTGCGATCCTGGCGCTCTCGGCGCTGGCGGGCCAAGCGCATGCGGCGACCCCGACCGATCCGAGCGGCACCTATCTCACCGAGGATGGCCGCGCCCGCGTGCGCCTCGAGAAGTGCGGGGCCGCCAACGATCGGCTGTGCGGCTACGTGGTCTGGCTGAAGGTTCCGCTCAACGACAAGGGCGAGCCGCGGGTCGACTTCAAGAACCCTGATCCCAAGAAGCAGGCGCGTCCGTCCCTGGGCCACCAGCTGATCATGGGCCTGAAGCCGAATGCCGATGCCCATTACGAGGGCAAGATCTACAATTCGGAGGACGGCAAGTCGTACGACGTCACGATCTGGACGGACGCACCCGGCGAGCTGACGGTGCGCGGCTGCCTGATCGCGTTCCTGTGCAAGTCGCAGACCTGGAACAAGGTCACCGACCTCGCCCCCGGCCAGCTCCCCGGCCCGACCAACGGCCCGAACGGCCCGCGCAGCGACCCCGAATACGCCGGCGCCGCCAAGCCGACGGCCAAGGCAGCTCCGAAGCCGGCGGCGAAAACCGCCCCTGCCGGCGCGCCCGCGCAGGAGTGAGGCGCGCTGCGCCTCAGCTGTCCAGCGCCGCGTAGGTCAGGACGCGCAGCTCCCGCCGGATCGGCAGCGCCGAGGACGGCACGAGCTGCGTCATGAGCACGACCGAGAGATCCTCGGCCGGGTCGATCCAGAACGCCGTCGAGGCGAGGCCGCCCCAGGCGACTTCGCCGGGCGTGCCGAGGATCTGGGCGCGAGCCGGGTCGAGCATCACCGAGAAGCCGAGGCCGAAGCCGATCCCGGTGTAGGAGGTCTCGGCGAAGCGCGGCGTGCCCATCGCGGCGAGGTCGCCGGACAGGTGGTTCGCCAGCATCAGATCAACGGTCTTGCGGCCGAGCAGCCGCCGGCCGTCCAGCGTGCCGCGATTGAGGATCATCCGGCAGAAGCGCTGGTAATCGGTGGCCGTCGAGACGAGGCCGCCGCCGCCCGACGCGATCGCGGGCGGGTGCGCGAAGACCGTGTCCACCGAATCGCCGAACGGCCTGAGCCGGCGCTCGCGGTCATACGCGTAGGTCGCGCAGAAGCGCGGCATCAGGTCGGGCCGGACATGGAAGTCGGTATCGACCATGCCGAGCGGGGCGATGACTTCGTCCCGCAGATAGTCCGCGAAGGGCCGGCCGCTGAGCGTGGCCACGTAATGGCCGAGCACGTCGGTGGCAACGCTGTAGTTCCAGGCCGTGCCGGGCTGCGCCAGCAGCGGCAGCGCCGCTACGCGGGCGGTCATTTCGGCGAGGGTCCCTTCCCGGGCCAGGAAATCGACGCCGCGCTCGCGGTACTGCGCGTCGACGAGCGTCGCCTCCATGAAGCCGTAGGTCAGCCCCGCCGTGTGGGTGAGGAGGTCGCGCACCGTGATCGGCCGGCGCGCCGGCTCGGTCTCGAGCTTCGCCCGGTTGCCGCCGACCGCGACGCGCATCGCGGCGAATTCGGGCAGGACCCGGGACACCGGATCGTCGAGCTGGAACAGGCCCTGCTCGTAGAGCTGCATCACTGCGACCGAGGTGAGCGGCTTGGTCATCGAGTAGATCCGCGTCACCGTGTCGAGGGTGAACGGCGTCGCGCGGGCGAGGTCGGCCTGCCCGGAGGCGCGCGCGAAGGCGGTGCGGCCGCGCCGGTTGACCGTCACCGACAGGCCGGCGAGCCGCCCCTCGGCGACGAGGCGGTCCATCCACGGCGCGATCCGGGCGAGCCCCTCCGGGCTGAAGCCGGCCCCTTGCGGATCGGTCTCGGTCAGCGCGCTCATGCGGTCGTCCTCGCCTCGTCTGTCCGACGTCGTAAGGGCCGGGACCCGAAAAATCACCAGCCCATCGTGCCGGGGCCGCCCTTGAACGGGCCGACGATCCCGGGCGTGATCCAGCCGCCGTAGAAGCTGCCGGGCTGCGGCGTCACCCGTTCCGTGCCGACGAAGCAGGCATCCATCGGGCCGGCGTAGAAGGCGACGTAGCCGGCGATCCGGGTGAAGTCCGGGGTCGGGGCGGGATAGGTCCAGGCGGCGCCCGGCGCGACGCGGTCACCGCCGCGCACGTCGAACAGCCGCGCCTGCCCCTTCCATTCGCAGATCCCGCCGCGCCGCGGGTTCGCGAGCGCCCCGGCCACGATGGCGTCCGGCGGCAGGTAGTAGGTCGGCGGGTGCGAGGTCTCGAGAACGCGAAAGCCCGCTTCGGTCTCGGCGATCACGGCGCCGCCGAGCACCACGCGCAGCCGTTCCCGCACCGGCTCGAGCCGCGGCGGGCGCGGGTAGTCCCAGACGCTTTCCGCGCCCGGCCCAACCGGGTCCGGAACGGGTCGCCTCGCCGGGCCAGTCATGGGCAGCATCTCATCGGGACCTCGTGCCAATCGCTCGTGGACCCACATAGGGCACCACGGCCGTCATTTGTCGGTGGGCCGGGCCGTGCTAGCCCCGGGGCCGACGCTCAAGCCCCGGGATCGCCCGCGATGGACATCGCCCTCTTCCTCGACTTCGACGGCACCCTCGCCGAGATCGCGCCGCGGCCCGACGCCGTGCAGGTCGCGCCCGGCCTGGTGGACACCCTGGAACGGCTGCGGGAGCGCCTCGGCGGCGCCCTCGCGATCGTGACCGGGCGCCCGGTCTCGGTGATCGACGATTTCCTGGCGCCGGCCCGCCTCGATGCGGCCGGACTCCATGGGGTCGAGCGCCGCGTCGACGGGCGCCTCGCGGGCGGACGGCCGGAGGATCACCCGGATCTGCGCCGGCAGGTCGAGCGCCTTCAGGCAGAGAGCGCGGCGCTGGCCAACGTGCTGATCGAGGACAAGGGTGCCTCGGTGGCGGTGCACTGGCGCCTCGCCGATCCCGAGGATGCCGCCCGGGCCGAAGCTCTGGTCAAGGCGGCCGCCAATGCCCTGGGCGGCGTTTACAGGCTCCAGCTCGGCAAGGCGGTCGGCGAGCTCGTCCCGGCGCAGGCCACCAAGGCGCACGCGATCCGCGCCTTCCTGGAGCAGGCGCCCTACGCGGGGCGCAGGCCGGTCTTCTTCGGCGACGACCGCACCGACGAGATCGCCTTCGCCTCGGTCAACGAGGATGGCGGCATCGCGGTCCGGGTCGGCGACGGCGACACCGTGGCGGGCCGGCGCCTGCCGGATCCGGCCGCCGTCCGCGCGCTGCTGCGGGACTGGGCCGAGGGCGGCGCCATCGATCCGGCGGCGCTGCCGCCGGCCTGAGGCAGGAGCGGCCCCGTATTTGCCAAGTCCATGATGTGCCAAGTCCACGCGAGGCCTCTCGGCATGCGCGTGAGGACGGCTGGCCCGCGCTTCGCCCCGCGCATTCGACGAGGATCACGATGCCGGACGGTTTTGTGCGCGGCGTCCCGCGCGTGCTGCTGCGGATCGAGGGCGCCGGCATCCTCGGCAGTGCCGTCGGAGCGTATGCCTGGCTCGGGCAGCCCTGGTGGACGTTCGCCGTGCTGATCCTCGCGCCCGATCTCAGCATGCTCGGCTACGTGACCGGCGCCCGCTCCGGCGCCGTGCTGTACAATGCGGTCCATACGCTCGCCGGGCCGCTGATCGCCCTAGGCTTGGCGGCAAGCCTGCATCAACCGGGCCTCGCCGGCGTGGCGCTGATCTGGCTCGCCCATATCGGTCTGGACCGCATGCTCGGCTACGGCCTTAAATACGGAAGCGGTTTCGGCGATACGCATCTTGGCGCGGTCGGCCGGAGCCGTGAGAACGTGACGACATCCTGATGGGTGCGGCCGTCCTCGCACCGGGCCTGAGCGCCTGGACCCGAGCGTCGGATGGAGTCATCCACGCTGTCGGCAGGCCCGTATCTCGCCTGGGGCGGGCCAGAAACGAGAGGTAGCCTTTCGATGTTCGAGTTTCCGGTTCTGGTCGGCGACATCGGCGGCACGAATGCCCGCTTCGGCCTCATCGAGACGAAGGGTGATCAGCCCCGGCCTCTCTCGCATGAGGCCACCGCCGACCACGCCGATCCGTCGAGCGCCATCAAGGCATCCTTGGCCAAGGACGGGGACCGCGCACCCCGACCGCGTTCGGCGATCCTGGCCATCGCCGGCCGGGTCGACGGGCCGGAGATCCAGCTGACCAACGCCCATTGGAAGATCGCCGGTCAGCGCATCGCCGAGGATTTTGGTCTCTCCTCCGCGGTCGTGGTGAACGATTACGTGCCGGTCGCGGCCGGCGCCGCCGATATCGAGCCGCACGACCTTTCGCCGGTCGGACCCTGTCCCCCGGTGCCGGGGGCGCCCGCGTCGTGCTTGGGCCCGGGACTGGCTTCGGCGCTGCCGCCCTGGTGCCTTACGCTGCCCATCTCGCGATCGTCTCGACCGAGATCGGCCACACCGATTTCGGCCCCGCCGACGAATTCGAGGAGAAAGTCTGGCACGTCCTCGAGCGGGTCGAAGATCGCATCACCGTGGAGACGGTCCTGTCGGGGCCGGGTCTGGCGCGGCTCCACGCGGCCGTGGCCCATGTTCGCACCGGCAAGCCGCACGAGAAGATCGATCCTGCGGCCGTGACCGAGGCGGGTCTCAATGCCTCCGACCCGCACGCCGCCGAGACCCTGGAACTGTTCGGCCGGCTGCTCGGCCGCGTCTGCGGCGACCTCGCGCTGACCTTCCTGGCGACGAGCGGCGTCTATATCGGCGGCGGCATTGCGCCCCGGATCCTCAAGGTGCTGCAGGAGAGCGGGTTCCGCACGGCGTTCGAGCGGAAGGCTCCCTTTGCCGAGATGATGCGCAAGATCCCGACGAGCGTGATCACCGTCCAGGATCCGGCCTTCCGGGGCCTTGCCGCCCTGGCGAACGAGGGCGGCAAGTTCGTCTATCATGGGCAGGTGTGGCGGAAGGCTATGTGACCGCCTCTTGCCCGTCGTGGCGCGCGGTGAAGCAACCCGGGGCAGCGCGACGCCGACCGGCGTAGCGCGCTTCGGATTGCTTCGCTCCGCTCGCAAAGACGAAGGCTGATGCGGACAGGCGCTCAGGCCGCCGCCAGGGGCTTCGACACCTCCTCCAACGACTTGCCCTCCGCGGCCGTGCCCCAGATGCCGCCGACCACCGCGGCGACCAGCATCAGCACGGCCCCGATCCCGTAGCCGAACAACACCCAGTCCCGGGAGCCGGTCTCCACCAGGGTGCCGAACAGGAGCGGGCCCGAGACGCCGCCGATGCCGGTGCCGACCGCGTAGAAGGCCGCGATCGCGAGCGCCCGGATCTCCAGCGGGAAGGTTTCGGAGACGGTCAGGTAGGCCGAGCTCGCCGCCGCCGAGGCGAAGAAGAACACCACCATCCAGGCCCCCGTCTGGCCGACCGGCCCGAGCACGTCGAGGCGGAACAGCAGGCCGACGCCGGCGAGCAGCAGCGCCGAAATCCCGTAGGTGAAGGCGATCATCTTGCGCCGGCCGATCGTGTCGAACAGGCGGCCGAGCAGCAGCGGCCCGAGGAATGAGCCGAGCGCGAAGGGCAGCAGGTACCAGCCGACATGGTTGCCGGGCACCTCGTAGAAGCGCTCCAGCACCAGCGCGTAGGTGAAGAACAGCGCGTTGTAGAAGAACGCCTGCGCGATCATCAGCGCGAGGCCGACCATGGTCTCCTTGCGGCTCGTAACGAACAGCGCCTTGAACACCTCCGACAGGGGGTGTGATCGCGGGTGCGCACCTTCATGCGCTTGCTCTCGTCCACGGGCGGCAACGTGACGCCCTCGTCCTTGAAGCGCTTCTCGATGCCGGTGACGACCCGGTCGGCTTCCGCGGCGTAGCCGTGGGTGGCGAGCCAGCGCGGGCTCTCGGGGATCCAGGTTCGCAGGAGCAGGATCACGAGGCCGATGGCACCACCCGTGAAGAAGGCCACACGCCAGCCCCAGGCTGGATCGATCACCTCGGGCTTCAGCAGCACGATCGACATGAACGAGCCGAGCGCGGCGCCGATCCAGAACGAGCCGTTGATGACCAAGTTGGTCCAGCCCCGGACCCGGGCCGGGACGAGTTCCTGGATGGTGGAGTTGATCGCCGTGTATTCGCCGCCGATTCCCGCGCCGGTGAAGAAGCGGAAGAGGCAGAAACTCCAGACGTTCCAGGACAGGCCGGTGGCCGCCGTGGCGACCAGGTAGAGGGCCAGCGTGATGAAGAACAGCTTCTTGCGGCCGATCCGGTCGGTGAGCCAGCCGAAGCCGAGCGCCCCGGTGACGGCGCCCACGAGGTAGCAGGAGGCGGCCAGCCCCACATCGAACTCGGAGAACGACATCGGCGGCTTGCGCAGGGCGCCGACGAGCGAGCCCGCCAGCGTCACTTCCAGGCCGTCGAGCACCCAGGTGATGCCGAGCGCCACGATGACGAGGACATGGAAGCGGCCCCAGGGCAGTCGGTCGAGCCGAGCAGAGATGTCGGTGTCGATCACCCGGCCGATCTCCGCCCGCTCCGGGGTCCCGGAGCCTCCCTCGACCTTGCTCGCCATCCGCGCAAACCCTCCCGAACTGTCGTTTACCGTACCTGAACAGCCGGCATTTACCGCGACTGCAGGCAGGTGTTGGCAACGACTTGGGAATCGATTCGGTTCGATCCGGTCTTCACTTGCGACGCGCAGAACAGGGGGCGTTCACGCGGTGCCCCCTCATGCCCTCCCGACCTGCCCGTTTCCAGCCGCAACCCTTGATCCGCCTCGTCATGCTCGCGACGATGACGTTCGCGGGGCTGGCGATCGTCCCGACGGAAGGGGCGGATGTCCATCTCGAACGGCCGAAGCCCCGCGTGCAGATGCCGGCCGCCGATCGGTGGCGCCTGCGGCCGACCGAGCCGGCACTCGCGAGCACGACGGGCAGCATCCGCAAGCGGGCCGAGACCGCCATCCCGGCGGAGCGCCGCAACGTGCGCCTCGTCTACCCGGCGTTGATCGAAGCGCGCTGACCGAGCGGCGTTTCAGGCTTGGCGATTCCGGGCCATTTAGGCACAGCGCCTGCTTCGTCCCGCGCCGATGATAGGCTCGAGGTCGGTACGGAGTTCGCGGATGTCGGAAACGATCGCCCTTGTCGGGTGCAAGAGCCCGGCGCAGGAGGCGGAATATCTGCACATCCTGTCGGCGGCGATGCCCGAGGAACACCTCGCGCCGTTCCGGACGATGGGACCCGCGGAGCGGACGGCCGCGCGGATCGCCGTGGTGGCGAACCCCGATCCCGCCGAGGTCGCGGCCCTGCCGGGCCTGGTCTGGGTGCAGAGCCTGTGGGCCGGTGTCGAGAAGCTCGTCGGCGCCTTCGACCGGCCGCTGCCGATCGTCCGCCTCGCCGACCGGGAAATGGCGCGGACCATGGCGGAGGCGGTCCTCGCCTGGACCTACTATCTCCAGCGCGACATGCCGGCCTATGCGCGTCAGCAGCGCGACCGCGTCTGGCGCCCGCACGCCTATCGCAAGCCGTCCGACACGACGGTCGGCCTGCTCGGGCTCGGAGCGCTCGGCACCGCGGCGGCCGACAGGCTCGTCGGCGCGGGTTTCCGGGTCGTCGGCTGGAGCCGGACGCCGAAGGCGGTCGCGGGCCTCGACACGGTCCATGGGGCGGACGGGCTCACGGCGATGCTGGGTCGGTCCGATATCCTCGTCTGCCTCGTGCCCCTGACGGCCGAGACGCGCGGCCTCGTGAACGCCGCGCGGCTCGCGGCGCTGAAGCCCGGTGCGGCGCTGATCAATTTCGCCCGCGGGCCAATCGTCGTGACCGAGGACCTGGTCGCGGCGCTCGACAGCGGCCAGCTCGCGCACGCGGTGCTCGACGTGTTCGACGTCGAGCCGCTGCCGGCGGAGTCCGCTCTGTGGGGGCATCCCGGGGTGACCGTGCTGCCGCACGTGTCCGGCCCGACCGACATGGATTCGGCCGCCGCCACCGTCGCGACCAATATCCGGGCGTATCGCCGGACCGGACGGCCGCCCAGCGGAGTCGACGCGGCGCGGGGCTACTAGGCCGGACGCCCGGCATCGGGGTCACAGCTTCGGAAAGGCCGCCGCGAGGTGGTCGATCAGGACGCGCACCGCCGGCGGCAGGCCGCGCCGCGTCGTGAACACGAGATGGACGATGCCGGCCTGACCGCGCCAGTCGGGATAGACGGGGACCAGCCGCCCGGATGCGATGTGATCGGCGCAGGCGTGGTCGGGCAGGAAACCGACCCCGAGACCGACGGCCGCCGCATCGCAGAGCACCGCGAAATCGCTGCAGGTCAGGCGCGGCTCGTGACGGAGCGTGTAGGTCGCCCCGTCGTCCCGTTCGAGCCGCCATTCCACCGGGCCTGGATCGTCGCGCGTGCTAAGCGTCGGGACGCCGGCGAGCCCGTCGATGTCCGGCCCGATCCGGCTCGCCACCGCCGGACTCGCCACCAGGATCCAGCGCGACAGGCCGAGCGAGCGCATGGTCAGGGAGGCGTCGCTCGTCAATTCCCGCCGGACCCGCAGCGCCACGTCGACCCGCTCCTCGATCAGGTCCACAGGTCGGTCGGTGGCCAGCAGCTGCAGCCGCACCTTCGGATAGCGGGCGAGGAAGCCCCGGACGGTCGCGGCGACGACCTCGGTCAGACCGGTCGGGCAGCTCATGCGGATCAGCCCGTGCGGCTCGGTCTGGGCCTCGGCGACCAGCGCCTCGGCCCGCTCGGCCTCCAGCATGATCGCCCGGCAGCACTCATAGAAGCTCTGGCCGACCTCTGTGACCCGGAAGCGCCGGCTCGACCGCTCGATCAAGCGGACGCCCAGACGTGATTCCAGTCCGACCACCCGCCGGCTGAGCTTCGATTTGGGCTCACGGAGCGCGCGGCCCGCAGGAGCGAAGCCGCCATGGGCGACGACCTCGGCAAAGTAGACGTAGTCGTTGAGGTCGGCGCGGTTCATCGTTCCTCCAACGGAACGCTGAGTACCAAAATTATCGTCTACCGGCACCATCGTTCCATCAGCATCTCTCTCGGCAGCGGCGCAGTCGACGCCGATCGATGGAGATGACGATGACCGGCAGGTTTCAGGACAAGGTCGTGGTGGTGACCGGCGGCACCAGCGGTATCGGGCTCGCCGCCGCCAAGGCCTTCGCCACCGAGGGCGCCTCGGTGTTCATCACCGGGCGCCGACAGGAGGCGCTCGACGCAGCGGTGAGGCAGATCGGCGGCCGGATCACCGGCGTGCGGGGTGACATGGCGAACCTCGCCGACATCGACCGCCTCTACGATGCGGTCCAGCAGAAGCACGCACAGATCGACGTGGTCTACGCCAATGCCGGCGGCGGTGAATTCGCACCGCTCGGCGCGATCTCGGAAGCCCACTACCAGAGCACCTTCGACACCAACGTGAAGGGCGTGCTGTTCACCGTCCAGAAGGCCCTGCCTCTCCTGCGCGACGGGGCCGTGATCGTGCTCACCGGATCGACCGCCGGCAGCTCGGGCACGCCCGCCTTCAGCGTCTACGGAGCCACCAAGGCGGCGATACGGAGCTTCGCGCGGAACTGGATCCTCGACCTCAAGGACCGCCGCATCCGGGTCAACACGATCAGCCCGGGCGTGACCGAGACCGCCGGTCTCAACGACCTGTTCGGCGGCGGTGATCAGGCGGCGGCCACCAAGGACTACCTCGCCGGCCAGATCCCGGCCGGGCGCGTCGGCCAGCCGGAGGAGATCGCCGAGGCGGTGCTGTTCCTGGCCTCGGACGCGGCGAGCTTCGTCAACGGCGTGGAATTGTTCGCCGACGGCGGGCAGATCCAGATCTGACGGTTGAAGTCCGGCTGGGCGGGACGCGACACCCCGTCCCGGCCGCCGGCATGAACCCTGGCCGTATCCCGCGGTTAAGGGCCCGGCCCTCGATCCTCGCATATCCGCGGGCCGGCGCCGGGAAGGACGATCAGGGTTCATGGGTTGGCCGCGCCGCATCCTGACCGCCGCCGGGTTCGTGACCGTCGCGGCGGGCGTGACCCTGAGCCTCGGCCGCTTCAGCTACGCGCCGATGCCCGACCGGGCGGACCTGCTCAACCCGGACCGCTACCCGATCCAGACCGCCTTCGACGTCCTCGGCCGCCGGGTCTCGCGCGCGGAGTCCGACCGACTGATCAGCACCGAGGCCGGGCGGAAGGCGCTCGCGCCGACCAGCGGTAGCGTGGCGATCGATCCCGCTATGGTCGAACGCGGCCGGCAGGCCTTCTACCAGGAGACGTTCGGCAACGAGGTCTTCCTGACCGACGTGATGGGCATGCTCGACGGGGGGCTCACGCCCACCGCGGTGGCCCTGGCGGTGGCGAAGCTCGGCGGGCAGGGCACCGGCAACCTGCAGGTCGCCATGGCCAAGGATGTGCGCGTCGGCGACCGCCTCTACCGGACGGGCGAGCTGGTCCCGACCGGTCTCGACGTGCCGAAGGGCGGATCCTTCATCATCGGGATCAAGACCTTCTCCGACCGCGGGCACCTGCGCATGGGGATCACCTGCGCCTTGTGCCACGCCGCGGTCGATCCCGGCACCGGCAAGGTCGTGGAAGGCGCGCCGAACACCGACCTCAATGCCGGGCTGCTGCTGGCCCTCGCCAAGAATTCCTCGGCCTACTTCATGCACGCCAGCGTGCCGGAGGCCGATGCCCGGCCCTCCGCCGACCCGCAGCATACCGGTTCGACCACCACGGGACCGGCCCTGCCGGACGCCGCTTCCGTCGAGGCGGCCACCAAGGTGCAGGTCGCGAGCTGGCCCCCGGGCAGCTTCGACTCGTCCGCCGACCGGGTCACCAACCCGACCTCGATCCCGTCGAGCTTTTCCGCCCACGGCGAGCCCTACAGCTGGAGTGGGCGCGAGGCGATCGGGCCCTTCGCTGGCCTGTCCTCCCTCAACAACAACGTCCACGCCGCCAATTCCGACACGACCCAGCTCGCCGCCGCTGCGCCGTGGCTGTTCGGCATGAATCCGGAAACGTATCTCGGCATTGTCCTGCGCGGTGCGGCCACGGAGGCGTTCCGCTACAAGCCGGATGCCGGCCGGAGCCCGTCCGCAGTGCTGGACAGCGTCGATCCGACGCCGGCCTCGCCGGGCCTCAACAGCTACGCGGTCCTGCCGACCGACCCGGCGACCAACTACGTCACCGACAACGGCCTGTTCACCTCGGTCCCCGGCGAGCCGGTCAACCACGCCAACAACGCCATGTCGGCCTTTCAGAACCTGCTGCACCCGCCTGCGGCCGGGCAGGATGCCGACAGAGCGACAGCCGGGCGTGCGGTGTTCGAGAAGGCCGGTTGCGGCACCTGCCATTCCGGGCCGGCGCTCACCAACCATCGGGTCGTCCCGGAGGCCGAGATCGGCACCGAGCCGACCCGGGCGCGGGCGGGCGCCAAGATGGAGGCGCGTCTGTCGCCACCGACGATATTCGCCACCGACACCCCGTTCCCGGTGCCGACCGATCCGGTGATCGTCCCGGTGCCGCTCGCGGGCGACGCCCTCGCGCAGGTGCAACTCGCCTGGGGACAGGGCGGCACGGAGGGCGGCTACAAGGTGCCGAACCTCGTGGGCCTCGCCTGGACGGCACCCTATCTGCACGATTCCGGCGTGGCGGTCGGTCGCGACGCGGATACGCAGCTCGGCGTGCCCGGCACCCTGTACAAGGGCATCGCACCGGATCCCGCCAACAGCCTGCGCGCCCTTGTCGACCGGGACCTGCGGGCGAAGGTCATCGCCACCAACGCGGCCTCGGATACAGCGTGCACCGCCCGCGTTACCGGCAGAGGGCACGCCTTCTGGGCGGATGCGGGCTCGGGCGTCTCCCCGGAGGAGCAGACGGCGCTGATCGCCTACCTTCTCTCGGTCGATCGCCTGACCGAGCCGGCCGCGACGCCTTGACCCCGCCGCCCGAGTTCAGGATCTCCCATGACGCAGAACAGCAATCCGGTCTGGTTCATCACCGGCTGCTCCACCGGCTTCGGCCGGGAGCTCGCCCGGCTTGTCATCGGGCGCGGCTGGCGGGCGGTCGTGACGGCGCGCGACCGCACCAAGGTTGCCGACCTGGCTGAGGGCGCCGAGGACCGGGTTCTGGCCCTATCCCTCGACGTGACCGAAGCCGATCAGATCGCCGCATCCCTCCGCGCCGCGCAGGACAGGTTCGGCCGGGTCGACGTACTGGTGAACAACGCCGGCTATGGATATCAATCCTCCATCGAGGAGGGCGAGGAGGACAAGATCCGCGCCCAGTTCGACGCCAACGTCTTCGGCCTGTTCGCGCTGACCCGGGCCGTGCTGCCGGTCATGCGGGCGCAGCGCTCCGGCCACATCCTCAACATCACCTCGGTGGCGGGTTTCGTCGGCTTCCCGGCCTCGGGCTACTACGCGGCGACCAAGCACGCCGTCGAAGGGTTCTCGGATTCCCTCGCCGCCGAGGTGGCACCGCTCGGGATCCGCGTGACCTGCATCGAGCCGGGCCCGTTCCGCACCGACTGGGCCGGGCGCTCCCTGATCCAGACGCCGAACGCGATCGCCGACTACGCCGAGACCGCCGGCGCGCGACTCAAGGCGACGTCGGAGAAGAGCGGCACCCAGGCGGGCGATCCGGTGCGGGCCGGCGAGGCGATGATCCGGGTGACCGAGATGGAGAACCCACCGCGCCACCTCGTCCTCGGCGCCTGGGGCTACGACGCAGTCACGAGCCGGCTGAAGCAGCGTCTCGCCGAGATCGAGGCATGGCGCGAGACCAGCCTCGGGGCCGATTACCCGGAGACGTGAGGGCTTGCCGTCTTTGCGAGCAAGGCGAAACAATCCAGCAGCGCCACGCTCGCCGGTGTCGCGCTGCCCCGGTTTGCTTCACTGCGTTCGCAAGGGCGCGGCTCAGGCTCAGATGACCGCCTCGATCAGGCCGCGCCGCTTGGCCTCCTCGGCCTCAAGGTACCAGTTCGACGGTGCCTTCTCGAGCACCTCGTCGAGGGTGACGTCCGAGCCCGCGACGAGGTTGGCGAAACCCTCGTTCTGGATCTCGATCGAGCACAGGATCTCGTTGAGCGTCGCCTTCACGGAGGCGATGCAGGTGGTGAGCGGCCCCTCGACCTGGAGCTGCTTGTTCATCTTGCGCTCGTGGATCATCAGGCGCGTGCCGCAGGTCAGGTAGCGGTTCTGCCGGGCGAAGAAGCTCATGAAGGTCGTGCCGGCCGAGTAGATCGCCGCCTTGCCGAGGAACACGAACCGCCGGTTCGGGTCCATCGCGCTGTTGAAGCGGATATCCTCGCCCATCATCCGGGCGACCTCCGGATCGCCGCCGAGCGTCGTCAGCTCGATCACGACGATCTCGCGGTCCGCCGCCGCGCCGAGCTGGCGGCGGAAATCCTTGTACATGTCGTAGTCGACCGGGCCGGAGAGCAGCACCGCGGGGGCCCGGAAGGCGGTGGGGCCGAGGGAGTCGTGTCCATGGGTCTCCTGGTCCAATGTCCGGCCCAGGGCCGCCCCCCGCGGCGCCTGCCCGGCGATCAGCGCGCCGGGTCGGGCGCACCCTGGCCCTTGCCCACGAACGGGATGCCCTCGATCGGGCATTCCTCCGTGCCGACGCTCTGACGGGTAATGGCCCGGACGGCGTCGCGGGTTCCGTCGGGATCCTCGATCCAGCGCCGGTAGAAGTCGTAGGGGCATTCCGACATCCCGTGCCGGTTCTCCTTCGAGTTGATCATGCCCGTGTATCCGCGGTGCAGGAGCTTGAAGAGGTGGTTCTCCGATTGGCCGTGGGCGCGGAAATCCCGGATCAGGAACTTGGAGAGGGCGGCGTACTGGATGCCCATCTCCTCCTCGCCGCACTCGCCGAGCGTCCGACCGTCGAAGCCGATGATCGCCGAGTGGCCGAAATACGTGTAGACGCCGTCGAAGCCCGCCGCGTTGGCCACCGCCACGTAGGTGTTGTTGGCGAACGCCATCGCCTTCGAGATGACGACCTGCTGCTCCTTGGCCGGGTACATGTAGCCCTGGCAGCGGATGATCAGCTCGGCGCCCCGCATCGCGCAGTCGCGCCAGATCTCGGGATAATTGCCGTCGTCGCAGATGATCAGGCTGATCTTCAGCCCCTTCGGCCCGTCCGACACGTAGGTGCGGTCGCCCGGATACCAGCCCTCGATCGGCGTCCAGGGCATGATCTTGCGGTACTTCTGGACGATCTCGCCCTGGTCGTTCATCAGGATCAGGGTGTTGTAGGGCGCCTTGTGCGGGTGCTCCTCGTGGCGCTCGCCGGTGAGGGAGAACACGCCCCAGACCTTGGCCTCCCGGCAGGCCGCCGCGAACACCTCGGTCTCCGCGCCCGGGACCGTCGAGGCGGTCTCGTACATCTCGGCGGCGTCGTACATGATGCCGTGGGTTGAGTATTCGGGGAAGATCACGAGGTCGAGGCCGGGCAGGCCGGTCTTCATCCCGACGATCATCTTGCCGATCGCCTTGGCGTTCTCCAGCACCTCCGCGCGGGTGTGCAGGCGCGGCATCTTGTAGTTCACGACGGCGACGCCGACGCTGTCCTGGCTGGACGAGATGTCTCCGTGCATCATGGCGTGATGTCCTCCTGACCGTGGATTTCCAGCGCTGACGCGCTCTCCTCCCCCTTGTGGGGAGGAGTTGGAGGTGGGGGTTGAGCAGGATCGAGCGCTGCGGTGCCTTCTGCACCACCCCCACCCCTGGCCCCTCCCCACAGGGGGAGGGGAACGATGGTGCGCGCAGTCCGCCTGTCCGGCTCAGTGGCTGATCATCCAGGGCCGCGCCTTCGGGAAGCTCTTGGCGGCGGCCGGGGCGGTGGTCACCTTCTTGGGTGAGCAGCAGCCGCAGCCCGACCCGTGACTGCCCGAGCGCTTGGGCGCGTGGCGGCTGCGCTCGTTGGTGGCGTGGGCGGTTCTGAGGCCCGCATCCATGCCGGCGATGCGCGGCGCGGTGAGGAAAGCCCGCTGACTCGTCCCGCCGCAATCGGGGCAGGCGTGCGGATCGCGGAACTCGGCCATCGGCCGCATCACCGTGAACGGGCCGCAGGCCTCGCAGGCGTAGTCGTAGACGGGCATGGGGTGTGCTCCCAGCAGGGTCTTGAGAAATGCGAACGGTGCCGAAGGATCGCGGGTCCCCTCCCCCTTGCGGGGAGGGGCCAGGGGTGGGGGTGGAGCAGGAGGCACCGCAACGCCCGATCCTGAACCACCCCCACCTCCAACTCCTCCCCGCAAGGGGGGAGAGAGCGCCCCGGCTCGCGAAGTGCGAACATCGTAGCCCGCACGGGAGAGGGGGCAGGTCGCGTCCGGTGAGACCGAAATACCCACCGGACGACCGGAAGATCAGAGGTCCGGCGAGAGCGGCATCTGGATCGAGCCGTCGAGGAACTTGGTCGGTCCGTCGGCGCCGGGATTGATGTCGAACTCGAAGATCTTGGTCGGTATCCAGAGCGTCGCGCAGGCATTCGGGATGTCGGCGACGCCCGAGATGTGGCCCTGGACCGGCGCCGTGCCGAGGATCGAGTAGGCCTGCGCGCCCGAGTAGCCGAACTTCTTGAGATACTCGATCGCGTTCAGGCAGGCCTGCCGGTAGGCGATGTGGACGTCGAGGTAGTGCTGGCCGCCGCTCTCGTCGACCGAGATGCCCTCGAAGATCAGGTGATCGTCGTATTTCGGCGTGATCGGCGACGGCTTGAAGATCGGGTTCTTGATCCCGTACTTGGCCATGCCGTCCTTGATCAGCTCGACCTTGAGGTGCACCCAGCCGGCCATCTCGATGGCGCCGCAGAAGGTGATCTCGCCGTCGCCCTGGCTGAAGTGCAGGTCGCCCATGGAGAGGCCGGCGCCGGGCACGTAGACCGGGAAGTAGATCTTCGAGCCGCGCGACAGATCCTTGATGTCGCAATTGCCGCCGTGCTCGCGGGGCGGGACGGTGCGGGCGCCGGTGGCGGCGGCCGCGTCCTTCGCGTCGCCCTTGAGCCGCCCCATATGGGCGGTCGGGCCGAAGGGCAGGGTGGCGAGCGCCGGCACGCGCTCCGGGTTGGTGTCGTAGAGCGCCTTCTCGCGGGTGTTCCAGGTCTCCAGCATCTTGGGATCGGGCAGGCAGCCGATCAGGCCGGGATGGATCAGGCCCGGGAAGCGCACGCCCGGGACGTGGCGGGACTTGGTGAACATGCCCTCGAAGTCCCAGATCGACTTCTGGGCCTGCGGGAAGTGCTCGGTGAGGAAGCCGCCGCCGTTCTTCTTGGAGAAGAAGCCGTTGAAGCCCCACTGGCTCTCGGGCTTGGCGCCGATGTCGAGGAGGTCGACCACCAGAAGGTCGCCGGGCTCGGCGCCCTCGACGCCGATCGGTCCCGAGAGGAAGTGCACGATCGACAGGTCGATGTCGCGCACGTCGTCGGCGGAATCGTTGTTCTTGATGAGGCCGCCGGTCCAGTCGTAGGTCTCGACGATGAAGTCCGCGCCCGGCTTCACGTAGGCGACCATCGGGATGTCGGGGTGCCAGCGGTTGTGCACCATGTCGTTGTCGTAGGCCGATTGCGTGAGATCGACCTTGATCAGCGTCTCGGGCATCTCGTGTCTCCAGCTCCCTGACTCAACCGGGGCAGGCCCCGTCCGCGCGCCGTTGCGCGTCTCTCACCCGCTCGCGAGCAGCTCTTTCAGCGCGTCGTCGAGGACCTTGATGTCGTCCGGGCTGGTGCCGGGCCCGCCCGCGAAGTGGCCCCACCACGTGTCGATCACGCGCAGCTCCGCGTTCGGCATGGCGGCCGCCTCGATGGCGTTGTCCTCGGGCGGGAAATACAGGTCGGTCGAGGCGGGCATCAGGATCGCCCTGGCGCGGATGGCGCCGAGCGCGGCCTTGAAGTCGCCCTTGAAGGTGTCGTTCGCGCTGATGTCGCCGTGCTGCCACGTCCACAGCATGGCGAGCAGGTTGTTGGCGTCGCGCTCGTAGAACAGGCCTTCCCAGAACCCGATCAGGAAGTCCTCCAGCGAGGCGTAGCCCATGTGGGTGATGTCGGCCTCGAGCCGGTAGAAGGTCTGCGACAGGCCCCAGCCGGCGTAGACCCGGCCGAAGGCGCGCAGGCCCCGGGTCGGCGGGCTCGTGTACCAGCCCTCCGCCCAGGCGGCGTCGGCCTGCAGCGCCGCCTTGGCGCCTTCCAGGAAGACGTAGTTGTGCCGGGAGCACTTGGCCGAGCCCTGAAACGGCAGGATCTTCGGCACCATGTCGGGGTACATCGACGCCCAGTGATAGGTCTGGAGCGCGCCCATCGACCAGCCGGTGACGAGGACCAGCTTCTCGATGCCGAAATGCTCGGTGACGAGGCGGTGCTGGGCGCGGACGTTGTCGTAGGCGGTGACGTTGGGGAAGCGCGGCCCGTTCCAGGGCGCGGGCGTGTTGCTCGGCGAGGACGAGAGCCCGTTGCCGAACATGTTCGGGATGATGATGAAGTACTTATCCGGGTCGAGCGCCTTGCCGGGGCCGATCAGCCACTCGTTCTCGGTGTGCTGGCCCGAATACCAGGTCGGGTAGACGATGGCGTTGTCCTTGGCCGGGCTCAGCGTCCCGAAGGTCTTGAAGGCGAGTTTGGCCGCGCGCAGCGTCTTGCCGCACTGGAGCACGAAGTCGCCGAGTTCGAAGATCTCGTAATCGGCCATGCGCGCGCCCCTAGACCGACAGGAAGCGGGCGACGGCGGCCTCGCCGATCCCGTCGCGCGGGGCCTCGTGGACGATGGCGCCGTTCTCCATCACGATCACCCGGTCGGCGACGTCGAGGGCGAAGCTCAGGACCTGCTCGGACACCACGATGGAGAGGCCGCGCTGGTCGCGGATCGCCTTCAGCGTCCGGCCCATCTCGCGGATGATCGAGGGCTGGATGCCCTCGGTGGGCTCGTCGAGGAGCAGGACCTTCGGCCGGCTCGCCAGCGCCCGGGCGATGGCGAGCTGCTGCTGCTGGCCGCCCGAGAGGTTGCCGCCGCGCCGTCCCTTCATCTCCAGGAGGACCGGGAACATGTCGTAGAGATCCTGCGGCACCTTGCGGGCGCCGGTGACCGTCAGGCCGGTCTCGATGTTCTCCTGGACCGTCATGGTCGAGAAGATCATCCGGCCCTGCGGCACGTAGGCGAGGCCCTTGGCGACCCGGGCGTGGCTCTTCAGCCCGGCGACGTCCGCGCCCTCGACCTGGATCGAGCCGGCCTTGACCGGCACGAGGCCCATCAGGGTCTTCATGAGCGTGGTCTTGCCCATGCCGTTGCGGCCCATCACGGCGACGATCTCGCCGGGCGCCACCGAGAAGGTCAGCCCGTGCAGGACCTCGCTCTGGCCGTAGGCGGCGTGCAGGTCGTCGACGGCGAGCGCCGGCGTGGCGGACGGGATCGCGGCGAGCGGGGGCGCCTGGACGGGGGTCGCGTGCGCGGTCTGGAGCGAGGCCATCGTCAATGTCCCAGATACACTTCGATGACCTTCGGGTCGTTCTTGACCCGCTCCATCGAACCCTCGGAGAGCACCTTGCCCTGGTGCAGGACGGTCACCCGGTGGGCGATGTCCTCGACGAACTTCATGTCGTGCTCGATCACCAGCACCGAGCGGCCCTTGATGATCTGGTTGAGCAGCTCGGCGGTCTTGATCCGCTCGCCGACGCTCATCCCGGCCACCGGCTCGTCGAGCATCAGCAGCTCCGGGTCCTGGATCAGCAGCATGCCGATCTCCAGCCACTGCTTCTGGCCGTGGCTCAGGAACTCGGCCCGCTCCCGGAGCTGGTCCTTCAGGAAGATCGTCTCGGCGATGGCGTGGATGCGGTCGCGGACCTCCGCGTCCCGCTTGAACGTGAGGGCGCCGAAGACCGAGCGGCCGCGGGGGAACGAGATCTCCAGGTTCTCGAACACCGTCAGGTCGTCGTAGATCGACGGCGTCTGGAACTTGCGGCCGACGCCGGCCTGCACGATGGCGCTCTCGGAGAGCTTGGTCAGCTCCTGGCCCTTGTACTTGATCGAGCCGGCGCTGGCCCGGGTGCGCCCGCAGATCAGGTCGAGGACCGTGGTCTTGCCGGCGCCGTTCGGCCCGATGATCACCCGGATCTCGTCCGGATCGACGTAGAACGACACGTCGTTCACTGCCTTGAACCCGTCGAACGAGACCGTCAGCGCCTCGACGGCGAGGAGGTAGTCGGGCGGGGCGGCCTCGGCGCCGACCACGGGGGAGGAGAGGATCGCGGCGTTCATGGGGGACTCACTCGGCCGGGGCGCCGTGGGGGGCGATGGCGGGCGCGGGCGCCTGCAGGCTCTTGGCGCGGCGGGTGAGGCGGGGCTCGATGTGCTCCCGCCAGATCCCCGCGAGGCCGTTCGGGAAGGCCAGCACCACCGCGATGAACAGGGCGCCGAGGCCGAACAGCCAGAGGTCGGGGAAGCTCTCCGAGAAGCTGGTCTTGGCCCAGTTGACGAGCAGCGTGCCCCAGACCGCGCCGAACAGCGACAGGCGCCCGCCTACCGCGGCGTAGATCACCATCTCGATCGACGGCACGATGCCCACGAAGGAGGGCGACATGAACCCGACCTGCAGGGTGAACATCGCTCCGCCGATCGCCGCCAGCCCGGCGGCGAAGCAGAAGGCGAAGACCTTGAAGCCCGCCACCGAGTAGCCGGAGAAGCGGACCCGGTCCTCCTTGTCGCGCATGGCGACGAGGATGCGGCCGAGCTTCGACTTCTTCACGTACTGCGCCGCCAGGATGCAGGCGATCAGCAGGCCGCCGTTGACGAAGTACAGGATGAACTTGGCCGAGTCGGTGCGGATGTCCCAGCCGTGGAGCGTGCGCAGGTCGGTGATGCCGTTGATGCCGCCGGTGTAGCCCTGCTGGCCGACGATCAGGATCGTCAGGATCGCGGCGATCGCCTGGGTGATGATCGCGAAGTAGGTGCCGCCGACCCGGCGCTTGAACATCGCGAAGGAGATCAGCATCGCGAACAGGACCGGGACGGCGACCGCCAGGATCAGCGTCAGCGGCAGGCTCTTGAACGGCTGCCAGAACCAGGGCAGCGCCGTGATCTGGTTCCAGTCCATGAAGTCCGGGATGCCGGGCGTGGACTGGATCTTGGTGTTCTCGATGCTCGAAGCCTCAAGCTTCAGGTACATGGCCATGCAGTAGCCGCCGAGGCCGAAGAACACGCCCTGGCCCAGCGACAGGATCCCCGCGTAGCCCCAGCAGATCACCAGCCCGAGGGCCACGAAGGCGTAGGTCAGGTACTTGCCGACGAGGTTGAGGCGGAAGCCGTCGAGCACCAGCGGCAGGACGACCAGGATCACCCCGGCCAGGAGGAGAAGGCTCAGCCACTCCACCGGCTTCATGAACGGGTTGTCGTTGACGGTGACGGATTTGGTGAGGGTCTGGACCGGATTCGTCATGGTCGAAAAATCCTCAGCGCCGGACCTTGAGGGTGAAGAGGCCCTGGGGCCTCAGCATCAGGATGCCGACCACCGCGAGCAGGGTGATGACCTTGGCCATCGAGCCGGAGAGGAAGAACTCCAGGGTCGACTGGGTCTGGGAGATCGAGAAGGCCGACGCGATGGTGCCGAGCAGGCTCGCGGCGCCGCCGAACACGACGATCAGGAAGGTGTCGGCGATGTAGAGCTGGCCCGAGGTCGGCCCGGTCGAGCCGATCATCGTGAAGGCCGAGCCGGCGATCCCCGCGATGCCGCAGCCGAGGCCGAAGGTGTAGCGGTCGACCTTCTCGGTATCGATGCCCACCGCCCCCGCCATGGCGCGGTTCGACATGACCGCGCGCACCTGCTGGCCGAAGCGCGAGCGGAAGATCAGCAGCGCGACGCAGACGGTGATGAGGATCGTCACGCCCATGACGAACAGGCCGTTGATCGGGATCTCGATCGTGTCGGTGACCTGCACCGAGCCGATGAGCCAGGACGGCAGCTCGACGCCGACCTCGCGGGCGCCGAAGATCGACCGGTAGGCCTGCTGGAGGATCAGCGACAGGCCCCAGGTGGCCAGCAGCGTGTCGAGCGGGCGCTTGTAGAGGAACCGGATCAGGCCCCATTCCACCAGCATCCCCAGGGCCCCGGAGGCGAGGAACGCCAGTGCCCATCGCGATGAAGAAGTAGATCGGGAAGAGCGCCGGCAGGTAGGTCTGGAAGAAGGTCGAGCAGAGATAGGTGACGTAGGCGCCGAGGATCATGAACTCCCCGTGGGCCATGTTGATCACGCCCATCTGGCCGAAGATGATCGCGAGGCCGAGCGCCATCAGCAGGTAGACGGAGAACAGGATCAGGCCGGCGAAGCCCTGCATGGCAAAGATCGCGCCGAGGTCGCCGAGGGAATAGTCGCCGAGCATGTCTTGGTCTTCCGCAAAAGGAGTGCGTCTTCTGCCGACTCGTCACGGCCTCCGGGGCGGGCCGGACCGTCTTTGCGAGCGGAGCGAAGCAATCCAGGGACGCGCTACGTCCTGAGTAGTCCCGCTGCCCTGGGTCGCTTCGCTACGCTCGCGATGACGCTGGGGAGGGGCGCATTCGCCCCTCCGAACGAGGTGACTACTGGTACCCCTTCGGGAACGGATCCGGCTTGATCAGCTCGGGGCTGGTGTAGACGATCTCGAACTGGCCGTCGGGCTTGGCCCGGCCCACCCGGGTCTTCGACCAGAGGTGATGGTTCGGGTCGATCTTCACGTAGCCTTCCGGCGCGCCCGTGAATTCCAGACCGGGCGAGGCCGCCACCACCTTGTCGACGTCGAACGAGCCGGCCTTCTCGCAGGCCATCTTCCACAGGAATGGCCCGAGATAGGCCGCCTGCGTCACGTCGCCGATGACGGTCTTCTCGCCCCACATCTTCTTGAACGCGGCGACGAAGGCCTTGTTGTTGTCGTTCTGGATCGACTCGAAGTACTTCATGCAGGCGTAGGCCCCGGCGATGTTCTCGCCGCCGATGCCGTCGATCTCGTCCTCGGTGACCGAGATCGTCATCAGCACCTGCTTCGACAGGTCGATGCCCGCCGCCTTGAGCTGCTTGTAGAACGCCACATTCGAGCCGCCGACCACGTCGGCGAAGATCACCTTCGGCTTGGTCAGCTTGATCTTGTTGATCACCGAGTTGAACTGGGTGTGACCGAGGGGGAAGTACTCCTCGCCGACGACCTTGCCCTTGAGCACGTTCTCCACGTGCTTGCGGGCGATCTTGTTGGAAGTGCGCGGCCAGATGTAGTCGGAGCCGATGAAGTAGAAGCTGTCGCCGCCCTTCTCCTTGTGGACCCAGTCGAGGCCGGCGAGGATCTGCTGGGTCGCCTCCTGGCCGGTGTAGAAGACGTTCTTCGACTGCTCCAGGCCCTCGTAGAAGGTCGGGTAGTAGAGCAGGCCGTTGTACTGCTCGAAGACCGGCAGCACCGCCTTGCGCGAGGCCGAGGTCCAGCAGCCCATCACGGCGGCGCAATGGTCGTTGACGAGGAGCTTCTTGGCCTTCTCGGCGAAGGTCGGCCAGTCGGAGGCGCCGTCCTCCTGGATGATCTTGATCTTGCGGCCGAGCACGCCGCCGGCATCGTTGATCTGCTGGATCGCGAGCTTCTCAGCTTCCTGCGCGCCGGTCTCGGAGATCGCCATCGTGCCGGTGATCGAGTGCAGGATGCCGACCGTCACCTCCGTGTCCGTCACCGCGAGGCCGGTGGTGTTCACCGAAGCGGTCGGCGGCGCGGCCCAGGCGGTGCGCGGCATCAGCGCCAGCGCCGGGGCGCCTGCGAGCCCCATGAGCAGCCGGCGCCGCAGCGGGGAGCGCAAGCCGTGATCGGCGCCGGTCTCGGTGTCGTCTGCCATATGCCTGCCCCTGTTCGCGTCCGGGCCTTGAGAGGCGGACCGGATCGATGAGCGCAGGCTAGGTCCTGGGTTGCGGTGCGGCCTATACGCGATTTTGCGTATGGCCGTGCTCTTGCATGCGCTGCACCATCGCGACGGAATACTTCGAGGTCGGGGTGGCTGAGAGCGCGAAGAGTGGGAGCACCGCTCCGGTGCCCGTTTTTGCGCGCGCGTCGCGCGCCCGCCTGTGCGTGTCGCTGCCCGGGCGCGGCGGCCGGATCGCCCCGGCCGTGGGTCGATGAGCGGGCCGCAGCGCATCATCCCCATCCGGCGGGACTACAACCGCTTCGTCGCCGACGAGACGCTGGAGGATTACGCCCTCCGCTTCACCGCCAAGAAGGCGCGGCGCTGGTCGAGCCTCGAAGTGGCGCAGACCGCCCTCGGCTCGATCTCGTTTCTGGCACTGGAGGCGATCGGCGGGACGCTGGCGCTGACGGCGGGCTTTCCCAACACGATCGCGGCCGTGCTGGTCGTCGGCTTGATCATCTTCGCCACGGCCGCGCCGATCACCGTCTACGCTGCCCGCTACGGGGTGGATATGGACCTCCTGACCCGGGGCGCCGGCTTCGGCTATCTCGGCTCGACCGTGACGTCGCTGATCTACGCGAGCTTCACCTTCCTGTTCTTCGCCATCGAGGCGGCGATCATGGCGCTGGCGCTGCAGCTCTGTTTCGGGCTGCCGCTGGGCATCGGCTATCTGCTCTGTGCCGGGGCGGTAATACCCCTCGTCGTCTACGGAATCCGGCTGATCAGCCGGTTCCAGATCTGGACGCAGCCGATCTGGATCGCCTTGAGCCTGCTGCCGCTGATCTTCGTGGCGGCACAGGGTGCGGGGCCATTGCGGGCGCTCGCCGGCTTCCCCGGCCTCGACGGCGGCGGGACTGGCTTCGATCTCGCCCGGTTCGGCCTCGCCACGGGCGTCCTGCTGGCGCTGCTCGCCCAAGTCGGCGAGCAGGTCGACTTCCTGCGCTTCGTGCCGGAGCCGCAGGGCCCGCGCGACCGCCGCTGGTGGCTGGCGGTCCTGTCGGGAGGCGCCGGCTGGATCCTGCCCGGGATGCTGAAGATCCTGCTCGGCGCCGCGCTGGCGGTCCTGGCGCTGGGCCACGGCGTCCCGGCCGAGCACGCCGCCGAGCCGACCCGCATGTACGCGGTGGCGTTCGGCTACCTGACGGGGGAGGGGAGCCGGGCGGCCCTGCTGCTCACCGGGCTGTTCGTCCTCGTGTCGCAGCTCAAGATCAACCTGACCAACGCCTATGCCGGCTCGATCGCGTGGTCCAACTTCTTCTCGCGCCTGACCCACAGCCATCCGGGGCGGGTGGTCTGGCTCGTGTTCAACGTCGCCATCGCGGTGCTCCTGATGGAGCTCGGCATCGACAAGACCATCGAGAGCACCCTGCCGCTCTACGCCTCCGTGGTCTCGGCCTGGGTCGGGGCGCTGGCCGCCGACCTCGCCGTCAACAAGCCGCTCGGCCTCTCGCCCCCGGGCATCGAGTTCAAGCGCGCCCATCTCTACGCGGTGAACCCGGTGGGGACCGGCGCCATGGCGCTGGCCCTCGCGGCCGGGGGCGCGGCCTATGTCGGCTGGCTCGGCGCGACCCTGCAGCCCTTCGCGCCGCTGCTCACCCTGGCGATCGCGTTCTGCGCCGCCCCGGCGATCGCCTGGGCGACTGCGGGGCGCTGGTATCTGGCGCGGGTCCCGAAGCAGGATTGGGGCGCGGCCGAGGTGGTCTGCCGGGTCTGCGAACTGCCCTTCGAGGGCGAGGACATGGCCCATTGCCCGGCCTACGACGCGCCGATCTGCTCCCTCTGCTGCTCGCTCGACGCCCGTTGCGGCGACCTGTGCAAGCCCCACGGACGCCTGGACGTGCAGGCGCAGGCCGCCGTCGCGCGGATCCTGCCGGGCCGCACCGCCGCCTGGATCGGCGCGCCGCTGGGCCGCTATCTCGCGGTGATGCTGACGCTCTGCGCGGTGATCGGGCTGATCCTCGGCATCGTGCACGCCGGCGCGACGATCGCCCACCCGGAGAATCGCGCGTTCCTGCGCACCGCGCTGACCAGCGTGTTCTACACCCTGGTGGTGATCCTCGGCGTGGTGGCGTGGCTGTTCGTGCTCGCCCAGGAGAGCCGGCGCGTCGCCCAGGCCGAGACGATGCGCCAGACCGCGCTCTACCAGGCCGAGATCGCCGCCCATAAAGTCACCGACGCCAAGCTGCAGGAGGCCAAGGAGCGGGCCGAAGCCGCCAACCAGGCCAAGAGCCGGTACGTGGTCGGGATCAGCCACGAGCTGCGCACGCCGCTCTCGACCGTGCTCGGCTACGCCCAGCTCCTCGAATCCGACCCCGCGATCCCGGCGCATCGCCTCAACGGCCTGCGGGTGATCCGGCGCAGCGCCCAGCACTTGTCGGGACTGATCGACGGCCTCCTCGACATCTCGCGCATGGAGGCCGGGCGCCTCCAGATCCACCGCGACGAGGTCCGGCTGACCGACTTCCTGGACCAACTGGTCGACATGGTCCGCCTCCAGGCGCGGGAGGCCGGACTGGAGTTCCGGTTCTCAAGGCCCGAGATCCTGCCGGCGGTGGTCGCCACCGACGAGAAGCGCTTGCGGCAGGTGCTGCTCAACCTGCTGTCGAACGCCATCAAGTTCACGGAAGCCGGCACCGTGTCGCTGGACCTCAGCTACCGGAGCCAGATCGCGGTGTTCACGATCCGCGACACCGGCCCCGGCATCCCGGAGGCGGACCTCGCGCGGGTCTTCGAGCCCTTCGAGCGCGGCTCGACCCCGGCCGCCCGGAGCACGCCGGGGACGGGGCTCGGGCTCACCATCGCCAACCTGCTGGCGCAGCTGCTGGGCGGCGAGATCACCGTCACCGCCGCCCCTGGCGGCGGCACGCAGGCGCGGCTGCGCCTGATGCTGGCCTCCGTGGCCCAGCCCGCGCCGATCATCGCGCCCGCGCCGGTGCCGGCCCCGGAGCGGGCCTATGGGGGCGCGCGCCGCACCGTCCTGGTGGCCGACGACGACAGTGCCCATCGCGCCTTGATGCGGGCGATCCTGGAGCCGCAGGGCATCTCCGTGCGGGAGGCCGGGTCGGGAGCCGAGTGCCTCGCGATGGTCGCGCAGGGCGGCGTCGACCTCGTCCTCCTCGACATCGCGATGCCCGGGATGAGCGGCTGGGCGGCGGCGGCGGCTTTGCGGCAGGCCGGGCATACCGGCCCGATCGCCATGATGTCCGCCAACGTCCACGAGATCAGCCCGACCCGCGGCGACGACGCCCCCCACGACGCGATCTTCGCCAAGCCCTTCGACCTGCGCGACGTGATGGAGCGGATCGGCAAGCTCCTGCACCTCGAATGGACCGAGGGCGCCGCGCCGGCGCGGTCGGAGCCCGTCCCGGCCGCGGCGGATCTCCCAGGGCCCGGGCCCGAGCATATCGGCGAGCTCCTGCGCCTCGGCCGGATCGGGCATATCCGCGCCATCGAGGCCAAGCTGACCCAGATGGAGGCGGACGCGACTGTGCCGCCCGCCTTCGTCGCCCGGATGCGCGGGCTGGTCGAAGGGTACGACCTTCGCCGCTATCTCTCGGTCCTGCAGGAACTCGCCCGCCATGACTGAGGCGCCGAAGGTCCAGCCGCACCGGGACATCGTCCTGGTGATCGACGATTCGCCCGACACGCTGAGCTTCCTCACCGAGGCAATCGAGCGGTCCGGCGCGACCGTGCTAGTCGCGGTCGGCGGCGACCTCGCCCTGACCCTGGTGGACGAGATCACGCCGGACGTAATCCTGCTCGACGCGGTGATGCCCGGCCTCGACGGGTTCGAGACCTGCCGGCGGCTCAAGGCCAAGCCGCATCTCGCCGGTGTGCCGGTGATCTTCATGACCGGGCTCAGCGAGACCGAGCACATCGTGAAGGGGCTCTCCGCCGGCGGGATCGACTACGTCACGAAGCCGATCGCCCCCGACGAGATCCTGGCCCGGATCCGCGTGCACCTCGCGAGCGCCCGCGCCGCGCAGAGTGCCCGGGCCGCCCTCGACACCGCCGGCCGGACCCTGTTCGCCGTCTCGGCGGACGGGCGGGTTCTGTGGTCGACGCCGCAGGCCGGCCGGCTTCTGAGCAGCCTCGGCGTCCAGCGCTCGGGCACGCTCGAACTGCCGGCGCGCGCCCGCGACTGGCTGGGCGCGCATCTGGCCGGGGCGGTCGGCACCACCCTGACCCTGACCGATCCCGACGGCGCGGCCTACGCCCTGAGCTTCATCGGGGGCACACCGGACGAGATCCTGCTTCGCCTGTCCCGGGAGGAGCCGGCCTCCGGGATCGAGCGGCTGCGCGCGAAGCTCCCCGTCACCGGCCGTGAGGCCGAGGTTCTGCTCTGGCTATCCCGGGGCAAGTCGAGCCGCGACATCGGCGAGATCCTGGGGCTGAGCCACCGGACGGTGACGAAGCACCTCGAGGGCATCTACGCCAAGCTCGGTGTCGAGAATCGCACCGCCGCCTCGATCATCGCCGCGCGGCACCTGCAGGACTGAGCCTGCCGGAATCCCCACCTTGTCCACAGGTGTTCCGGTCCGGCGAAACTCCTTGGTAAGCGCCGGCGCTTCACGGTCGCCGCTCCCACCGATCCCGGGTCCGGATGCGATGATGACCAGCCAGCAACTCGCCGACGAACTGAAGCGGATCGCCACCACGCAGGTCAGCGACATCACGCGGGCTGTGAAGGAGGGCCAGAAGTCGATTGCGCTGAACGAGGTGCGGGACATGGCGCGGCGCCTCTCCCTGCTGGCCGACGCGTTCGATCCGGCATCGGTCCCGGAGAAGGCGGAATCCGTCGACGACGCGCAGGCCGCCTGACGCACGCCGCCGGCTCACGAGGAGCGCTCCATGATCCGCGCCCACTTCACCATTCGCCTCGGCGGCAACTCGCTGCCCGCGTCGGCGGCCCAGTCGGTCGACGACATCGAGGCCGCCCGATCGGTCGCGCGCACGATCGTCCAGCGGCTCATGCGTCAGCACGGCGGCGATCCGCGGCTGCTGGACGCCACCATGGTGATCGGTGACGATGACGGCGCGACGCTCCTGGAACTCTCCTTCCGCGACGCACTCTACATGCCGGTCGAGCCCGTGGCCGATCCGGACCGCCGGCGGCCACGCCCGCCGGGCAGGGCTCCCTCGAAGCGCCTGAGCGCCGCCTTCCACCCGGTCCGGCGGCTCGCCGGGGCGCTGGGTGCGCGCGTGCAGCCGCTGCTCGGCTCGTGAGCCGACGCGTTCAGCCGTAGAGATCGCTGACGGCGAAGCCTCTGGTCGCAAGGCGCTCCGCCAGCACGCGCCGGTGGCACAGCGCAGGATCTCGCTCGAAACAGAGCAGGCAGATCGGCGCGGCTTTGGCCATCTGGGCGAGCTCGTCGAGCGCCGCCTGTCCGCCGGCCGTGTCGAGAACATCCTCGCAGTAGATCCGCCGCATCAGCGCCGCATCGCCGGCCCGCGCCGCCTGCCGCCCGGATTTCGGCGTTCCCAGGCTGCGCAGGTGCGTGTAGCCGACCCCCGCCTCCTGAAGGGAGGCGCTGAGTGCCCCTTTCGAGAACCCGCGCTTGCGGGAGTTCGCGACCGCTCGGACGTCGGCGAGCGTGGCGATCCCGGCCGAGCGCAGGACGCTGCCGAGCCGCTCCGAATCGAGGCCTTCGTAGCCTATGGTAAACAGTTGCTTGCTCACGGCGGCGTGACCAGACTTGCGTTTCGGGACCGGCACTTAGCCGGATGTCATCCTGTGCAACAGCCGGGGATGCCCCGCGTATGTCGCGGCGTTGCAACGCATCTCGGAATTCCGCCGCAATGATCGCAAAGCTCCGTTAACCGCGCCGGGGCCATCGAATACGCCTGTCTGTGGCGCTCTTTCGGTGGCGGGCTGAGCACTGATGACGCGGATCTACACGCTTTCGCGGTCGCTTTCCGAGGATCTGAGCCGGGGCCTGAGCGGCCGCTTCGGCGCCGTCCGGCGACTCGCCGCGCGGTTCGCCGCCGCGGCGACCTTGGCTGGCCTCGCGGCCTGCGCATCGAATTCCGACTTCTACCCGACCAAGGGCGACGCGAAGCCGCATCCGGGCGTGGCCAAGGCGAAGCTCCACCCGATCCAGGGGATCGACATCTCCAAGTGGCAGGGCAACGTCGACTGGGCCTCGGTCCGGGCGGCTGGCACCCAGTTCGCCTTCATCAAGGCGACGGAGGGGGGCGACCACGTCGATGAGCGCTTCCGGACCAACTGGGACGGTGCGGCGCGGGCGGGCGTGCCTCGGGGGGCTTACCACTTCGTCTTCTGGTGCCGCTCGGCCAAGGAGCAGATGGACTGGTTCAAGAGGAACGTCCCCAACGATCCGAGCGCGCTCCCGCCGGTGCTCGACGTCGAGTGGAACGGGCATTCGCAGACCTGCCCGAAGAAGCTGCCGAAGGCGCAAGCCTTGGCGATGGTCTCGGAGATGTTGGAGGAGATGGAGCGCTACACCGGCAAGCGCCCGATCATCTACACCGACATCACCTTCCATAAGGACGTGCTGGAAGGCGAATTGCCGGATTACCCGCACTGGTTGCGCTCGACAGCGGCGGAGCCGGAGCAGCGATTCGTCAACCGCAAGTGGATGCTTTGGCAGTTCACATCCACGGGCCGGGTCCCCGGCGTCCGGGGCGATGTCGACCGAAACGCGTTCTACGGCACGCCTTCCGATTGGGCATCCTTCCTGTCGACGGATTGCGATCCGCGCGAGCACAAGCGGCTCTCGGAGCAGGGGCTTTGCACGGACAAGTAGATGCCTACGATGGAAAGAAATCTACGTTAGTTCAGGGGCGCGGGCCGCGGAGTATGCGTGTCGGGTCCGGCCGCCGACGGGCGGGTCCGAGAGGAGCTTGTCGGGAGCCTCCTGTCCCGCACTGCTCCGTTCGTGATGCCAATCGACAATGCCGCCCCGACGGGCAACCTGCTTCTCGATGCGCTTCCCGCCGCAGACCGCGGACTGATCGCGCCTGATCTGGAAGCGATCTCCCACGTCAAGGGCCAGACGATCTTCGAGGCGGGCGACGCCGTCACGCACATCACGTTCCCCTGCGATCACGCCGTGGTTGCGCTGGTCGTCTCCACCCGGGACGGGCGAACTGCCGAGACCGCCACCATCGGCCACGAGGGCGCCGTCGGCGGGATCGTGAGTCAGGGGCGCTTGCCGGCATCCGCCAACGCGCTGGTGCAGAATGGTGGGCCGATGCTGCGCCTGGAGGTGGAGCGGCTCCAGGAGGCTGTCCGCCGGTCCGCCTCGCTGCGAGACCACTTCGCGCGCTACGCCGATTGCCTCTTGGCGCAGCTGCTTCAGACCGCTGCCTGCAACGCCCTGCATCCCATCGAGCAACGCTGTCTCCGCTGGCTCATGGCGCTCCAGGATCGCATTCAGGACGACACGCTGCCGGTCACCCATGAACTGCTGGCGTCGATGCTCGGTGTCCAGCGCACCTATCTGACGCGGATCCTGCGCGTGCTTCAGGAGCAGGGGCTCATTCAGGTCGGCCGCGGACGGATCACCATCCTGGACCGGCGCGCGGTCTCGGCGGCAGCCTGCGAGTGCCACGCTCGTGTGCGGCTGCATTGCGAAGCGGTGCTCGGTGACGTGTACGGAACGGAGAACCTCGACCGGACCGCACGAGTCGCGGCTGCCGCCGGCTAGGCCGACGCGCACTGACCCAGGGCCGTTCCTGTTCAGTCGATGACCGGCATGCAGAGAGGTACGGCAAGGCCCGGCACGGACGCCATCACCACGTCGATCCCGTAGAGCAGGCGCAGCAAGGCCGGGGTGATCGTCGCCGACGGCGGGCCGTCGGCGACGAGCTGGCCGCCATGCAGCGCGACGATGCGATCCGCGCACAGCAGGGCGTGGTCGGGATCGTGGGTCGAGAACAGCACGCCGATGCCGCCGCGCGCCAGGCGCCGGACCTGTCCAAGCACACGCGCCTGATTGCCGAAATCGAGGCTGGCGGTCGGCTCGTCCATGATCAGGAGACCGGGCTCCCCGCTCAGGGCGCGCGCGATCAGGACGAGCTGCCGTTCGCCACCGCTGATCTCGGTATAGATCTTCTCCGCCAGATGGCCGATGCCGAGCGTGGCGAGCGCCTGCTCGGCCGCAGCGTCATCGGATGGTCCGGGCGCGGCGAACGGGCCGAGTCGGCTGGCGCGACCCATTACCACGACATCGCGCACCGTGAACGGGAAGAAGGCGGCATGCGCCTGCGGCACGGACGCGACTACGCGGGCGATCGCCGCGCGTGACAGCCGGGATAGGTCGGCATTCTTGAGGGTAATGCGCCCGGCCTGTGCCGGAAGCAGGCCGAGCAGCGTCTTGAGCAGGGTCGTCTTGCCGCCGCCGTTCGGCCCGAGGAGGCACAGCACCTCGCCCGCGCCGAGGTTGAACGACACGTCCCGCCCGATGGCCCGGTCGCCGTAGCCGAAGGCGAGATCCTGGACGCGGAGCAGCATCACGCAATCCTGCGGCGCCCGGCTGCCAGCAGCCACAGGAAGAAGGGGGCGCCGACCAGGGCCGTCAGGATCCCGAGCGGCACCTCGATGGTCGCCGCCGTCCGGGCGATCAGATCGACGGCCAGCAGGTAGCCGGCGCCGAGCGCCAGGGAGGCGGGCAGCAGGCGGCGGTAATCCGGCCCGACGAGCAGCCGGGCGACGTGCGGCACGATCAACCCGATCCAGCCGATGACGCCGGTCATCGAGACGGCCGCCGCGGTGATCAGCGTCGCACCGGCGATCAGGATCGGGCGCAGCACCCGGGTCTCGACGCCGAGCGCCCGGGCCTCCTCGTCCCCGAGGCTCATCAGGTTCATGCGCCAGCGCAGCAGCACCAGCGGTGCGAGCCCCAGAAGCATCATCGGCAGGATCGCGCCGACATCACCCAGGCTCACCGACGATAGGCTGCCGAGCAGCCAGAACGTGATCGCCGGCAACTGATCGTAGGGATCGGCCAGGACCTTCAGGAGCGAGATGCCGGCGCCAAGCACGGCGCCGACCGCCACACCCGCCAGAACCAGGGTGAGGACCGGATCCTGTCGCCGGACCGCAAGCCCGATCCCGTAGACAACGGCCACCGCCCCGAGGCCGCCCAGGAAGGCCAGGCCCTGAATGGGGGCCACCGGCAGGCCGAGATAGATCCCCAGCACGGCCCCGAGCCCGGCACCGGCGGAGACGCCGAGGATGTCGGGCGAGACCAGCGGGTTGCGGAACAAGCCCTGGTAGGTCGCTCCGGCCGCCGACAGCGCCGCGCCTACCACGAGGGCAGCCACGACCCGAGGCAGGCGTACCTTCATGATCACGGTATCGATCGTCGCTGATGCTCGGGCGGGCAGTCCGAGGAGGCGATGGCCGAGGACGTCCGCGACATCGGCAAGGGAGACCGGGTACTTGCCGGTGGCCAGCGCAAGCAGGGCGAGGGCCAGGAGGACGAACCCCGAGAGCAGCGTCGCCGAGACCCGGAAGCCCCAGTGCCCCCGCGCCGCGTCGACCGCCTCGAGCACGGTTCGGCTCATCGCGCCGTGTCCGGCACCGTGGATCTCAGCAGTGCGGCTGCCTGCTCCGGATCGAGGCCGACATGGTAGAAGCGCTGATAGAAGCGGCGCACGACGTCCGGCATCGGCTCCGGGAACAGGTCTGGATGAAGCAGTCCGGCCAGCCAGCGCAGGCCGATCAGCCGGTTGATCCCGGGCGGCGCGTCGAACCACGGGAATGGCTGCTGCGGGACCACATACACCCGACCCGACTGGACCGCCTTGATGTCCCGCCAGAGCGGATCGGTGCGGATCGCGGTCGCGAAGGCCGGGTCGAGCGTGACGATCACGTCCGGGTTCCAGGCCAGGACCTGCTCCGGAGAGACGCTGCCAAGGCGCCCGTCGCCGCTTTCCGCGACGTTGCGGCCGCCGGCCAGCTCCAGCACCTCGGTGTTGATCGACCCGGCGAAGCCCGTCTCCAGTCCGCGCGGTCCGCGGGCGTAGTACACCCGGGGCCGCTGATCCTGCGGCGTCGCTCCGATCGCCTTCGCCACGCCATCGATCAGATCCTGCGCCTGGGCGGCCAGCGCATCCGCCTCCGCCTGCAGGCCGAGCGCCGCGCCGAGCTGCCGGTAGGTATTGGGCGTGCTCGCGAAGCTGCCGTCGAGCAGGATGTAGGGGATGCCGGTCTGTGCCTGGACCTTGTCGGCGAGGGACGCGTAGGTCGGACCGAGACTGCCGGAATCGGCGATCACGTCGGGCTTGGCGGCCAGCACGCCCTCGACATTGGCGGTGCCGCCGCGACCGGTGAGGCGCCCGTAGGCGGGAAGCGTCCGGGTTCGGGGTTCGAGGAAAGGCAGCGCCTCGGGACGCGGGGCGCTCACCCAGCCGGTCATCCTGGCTGGGGCCAAGCTGTAGAGCAGCACCGCCGCCGGTGGACCGGCCGGGAGCACCCGCTCGATCCGGTCGGGAAGCTCGACGGTTCGGCCGGCCGCATCCGTGAACGGACGCGCCAGCGTTCCGCCCGCCGACGCGAGGAGCAGACCCAGCGCGCAGGCGAGTGCTTCGCCGCGGCCGAGGGCGAACTCGCGCATCACGCGGCCTTGCGCTCCAGGATCTCGATCAGCGCTCCGTCCGGACCCTCCACGAAGGCGATCCGGAGGTCGGGCGCGCGCTGGGTGATGCCGGTTCGGACCGGCACGCCGCGGGCGGTGAGATCGGCCATCGCCGCCTCGATATCGGCGACTCGCAACCCGATATGCTCGAGGCCGAGGCAGGGGGTCGGTGCCGCGGGGGTCGTCTCGGCCGGCGCCTGCTCGATGAACACGGTGAGCCCGCCGAGATCCAGGACGACGCGCTGCACCGGGGCGTCGCCGACGCGCTTCACCTCGCGAGCCCCGAAGGTCTCGACGTAGAACGCCCCGGCCTTCACGGCGTCGCGGCTGCGCAGATGGACGTGGTCGCAGGCGTATTGCATCGGGGCTCCGGTCTGTCGCGGTTCAGCGTCGGCAAAGGGCGGCTGAGGCAGCGCGCACCCGGCTGACGGCACAAGTATGCCTCGCCGGCCGCCGGGGCGAGAGCCGCCGCTTGACGCCACGCCCGAACCCGCAGACTTTCGGCGGCAGGACCGTTGCAGGGATGCAACATCCTTCCCACATCGGGGTCGAAACCCCACACCGCACAGCCAAGAGTTCCATGCGCAATCCCTACGACGTGCTGGGCGTGGCCAAGGGGGCGAGCGAGGCCGAGATCAAGAAGGCCTATCGCAAGCTCGCCAAGGACTTCCACCCCGACCGCAACAAGAACGACGTGAAGGCGAAAGACCGGTTCGCCGAGGCGAATGCCGCCTACGAGATCCTGGGCGACGCCGAGAAGCGCAAGCAGTTCGACCGCGGCGAGATCGACGCCGAGGGCAAGCCGCGCGCGACCGGCTTCGAGGGCTTCGGCGGCGGACGAGGCGGCGGGTTCGACTTCGAGAACATGGCCCGCGGTCGGCAGGGTGGCATGGGCGGCGGGATGGGCGAGGATATTTTCTCGCACATCTTCGGCGAGGCTTTCCGCGCGGGCGGAGCCGGTCCCGGCGCACGTCAGACCGCCAAGGGCGACGACGTGGCCGCCGAGCTGTCGGTGACGCTGGAGCAGGTCGCCAGCGAGGAGAAGCTGCGCCTGTACCTGCCCACCGGGCGCGAGGTCGACGTGGTCATCCCGCGCGGCGTGGTGGATGGCCAGACCATCCGGCTCCGCGGCCTCGGCCAGAGCGGCGGCCCGCGCGGCGAGGCGGGCGACGCGCTGCTGACCATCAAGCTCCGGCCCCATCCCGGCTTCACGGTCGAGGGCGCCGATCTGCGGACCACCGTCGAGGTGCCGCTGGAGGATGCCGTCCTCGGGGGAACGATCCGCGTCCCGACGCTCACCGGTGCCGTTGAGATGAAGATCCCGGCGATGACCAGTTCCGGCCGCACCTTCCGTCTGCGCGGCAAGGGCCTGCCGAAGAAGGACGGGACGCAGGGTGACCTGTTCGCCACGACCGCGATCGTCCTGCCGCGGGATGAGGACGCGGCCCTGATGGAGTTCGCCCGCGGCCGCCGCGCCGCCAAGGCGGCCTGAGCAAGGCGGCTTGAGAAAGTGGCGCCGGCCTGAAAGTGCGTGGAGGCAGCCCGGACTTCCGTCTCCGGGCCGCCTCCGCTAAGGAGGCGCCCCGGCGCCGCGAGGTGCCGCGAGGCTTCGGGATCGATCATGGCGGAACACGGGCAGGGCCTTCTGGCGGGCAAGCGGGGCATCGTCCTCGGGGTCGCCAACAATCGCTCGATCGCCTGGGGTATCGCCCGCAGCGCCCGTGCCCACGGAGCCGAGCTCGCCTTCACCTATCAGGGCGATGCGCTGCGCAAGCGGGTCGAGCCGCTCGCCAAGGAACTCGACGCCCACGTCATCGGCCATTGCGATGTGACCGACTCGGCCACGATCGACGCGGTGTTCGCGGAGGCGGCCAGGGTCTTTCCCGAAGGCATCGACTTCGTGGTCCATTGCGTCGCCTTCTCCGACAAGGACGAGCTGACCGGCCGCTACATCGAGACCTCGGAGGACAACTTCACCAAGTCGCTCCTGGTCTCGTGCTACTCCTTCACCGCGGTGGCGCAACGGGCCGAGAAGATCATGCGCCCGGGCGGCTCGCTCGTGACGCTGACCTATTACGGCGCCGAGAAGTGGATGCCGCATTACAACGTCATGGGCGTCGCCAAGGCGGCGCTCGAAGCCTCGGTCCGGTATCTCGCTGCCGATCTCGGCCCGAAGAACATCCGCGTCAACGCGATCTCGGCGGGCCCAATCAAGACGCTCGCGGCTTCGGGGATCGGCGACTTCCGCTACATCCTGAAGTGGAATGAGTACAACGCCCCGCTGCGGCGGACCGTGACCATCGGCGAGGTCGGTGAGACCGCCGCCTATCTCGTCTCCGATATGGCCGCCGGCATGACCGGCGAGATCCTGCACGTGGATGCCGGCTACCACGTCGTCGGCATGAAGAACCCCGAGGCGCCGGACCTGACCCTCGACAAGGATTAGGCTCCGCCGGCCTCCGTTTCGCCGCCCGGCCAGCGTCGGGATCAATCGTCGTCGGCGTCGGCGAACGTGCCCGAGAGCCGCAGCCCCTCGATCCAGGTCTCGCCCTCGCGCTTGAGGACGGTCCGCGGACGCGGACCGCCGGAGGCCGCGATCGCATCGGCCAGGCGATCGGAATGGGTGACCAGCCAGACCTGCGTGCGCTCCGCCGCCCGGGCGACCAACCGGGCCAGCGGCTCCATCAGGTCGGGATGCAGGCTGGTCTCCGGCTCGTTCAGGGCGATGAACGGCGGCAGCCGGTAGCCGAGCAGCGCACCGGCCAGGGCGAGGAAGCGCAAGGTTCCGTCCGACAGCTCCGCAGCGTCGAAGCTCCGCTTTGCGAAGTCGGGGAAGGTCACGCCGAAGCTCGCCTCCCGCGCCGGTTCCGGCACGATCAGGCGCGCCCCCGGAAAGGCGCCGTCGATGGCCTCATCGAGGTCCGTCGTGTCCTGGCGGATATGGGCGAGCGTCGCGAAGACCGCGGCGAGGTCGGACCCGTCCGAGGCCAGGGTCGGTGTGGTCACCGCGAGGCACGGCCGCCGCAGGGGTGAATCGGCGTCGGTCCGGAAACCGTGGTGGAATCGCCACGCCGTCATGGCCAGCCGCACCAGAGCGATCTCCGGCTGGCCGGTCGCGATCAGGGCACTGCCGAGGGCGGTCTCGGTGGCGAGCAGATCGATCCCGAGGCTTTGCTTGCGCCCGTCGGCGTCGCGCACGAAGCCGCTGCGGCCGTCCCGGTCGAGGATCACAGCCGTCCGGCCTCCGTTGCGCACGGTCAGACGCTCGGCCTTCACCTGCGGCTCCTGCCGGAAGGCTGCGCCGTAGATCTCGGCGCCGGCCTGCGGCACCAGCCCGATCTCCACCGTGTAGGCGAAAACCTGCTCGGTCTCGTCATCGCGCAGGCTGACGGACAGGCGGAGACGGGCGGGCTCGCCCTGTCGGCGCCGGCCGGCCCAGAGCACCGAATCCATGCCGCCTTCCGCGGCGAGGTCGCGGGTCAGCGTGCCCAGGGCCGCCGCCTGCAGCAGCTCCAGGGCCCGGTAGAGGTTGGTCTTGCCCGTCCCGTTGCCGCCGACAAAGACCGACAGGTCTTCGACCGGGAAGCTGATCCGCCGGAGCGAGCGGTAACCCGAGACCGCGACCTCGCGTACCGCCAGCATGCCGAGCCTCCCGCTTCAATCCGGAACAGTCAGATCGGCGATGCCCTTGGCAGCCTCGGGGAATCGCGGATTCATCGCCTCCAGCGTATCCGCCACGGTCTTGGCGATCACGTAGTTGCGGAACCATTTGTGATTGGCCGGCACCACCAGCCACGGGGCACGGGGGTCGAGCAGCGCGAGAGCGCGTCCGCGAAGGCCTGCTGATAGGCATCCCAGGATTTCCGCTCGGACGAGGTCGGCGGGATCGAACTTCCAGTGCTTTTCCGGATCGGCGATCCGCGCCTCCAGCCGCTTCTTCTGCTCCGCCTTGGAGATGTGCAGGAAGAATTTCAGGATGGTCGTGCCCGATTCCGTGAGCAGCTGCTCGAAGTCGTTGATCCGGCCGTAGCGGCTCTGCCAGACCGCGTCCGGGACCAAGCCTTTCACCCGCACCACGAGCACGTCCTCGTAGTGGCTGCGGTTGAAGACGCCGATCATGCCGCGCCCCGGCGTTCGGGCGTGGTAGCGCCACAGGAAATCGTGATCGCGTTCGTCGCTGGAGGGCACCTTGAACGAGGCGACGGTGCAACCCTGCGGGTTCACGCCCTTCAGAACCGCCCGGATCGTCCCATCCTTGCCGCCGGTGTCGATGGCCTGGAACACCAGCAGGAGGCTGCGGGCCCGCTCGGCATAGAGGCGCTCCTGCAGCGCGATGATCCGCTCGCGCTGGCGGCCCAGGGCCTCCTTCGCCCAGTCCTTGTCGAGGCCGCCGTCGGCGTCGGCATCCACCGCGCCGAGGTCGATCCGCGTGCCGGGCTCGACCACCGTGATGCCCGCTGCGGCAGGGATCGAGACCTCCCGATGCGCTCCCAGGGCGGCCGGGATGCTCTCGGCGTTTGCGTCGATCGTGCTGGCCCATCGGGCCGTCGAGGGGCGCTTCGCATGGGCTGTCCCGTGCAGGTCGTCCCCGTCTGTCATGCGCTGGTCGCGCTTCTGGCCGCGATGATGCTTGCCGTGCTTCTTCGACATAGGGCAGGACCTGTTTCCGGACGTTGCCGACCGACGGCGAGAACGGCCGGCACTCCTGGCCGTTCCGAACGCCTGCGCAAGGACGGGATGTGAGACGGTTGGTTACGATCTACTTCATCCGCCACGGCCAGACCGATTGGAATGCCGAAGGACGCCTTCAAGGCGGTCGCGACACCGACCTGAACGCTCAAGGGGAGGCGCAGGCGGTCGCGGTTGCGGAGCGCCTCGCCAAGCTGGCCGGCTCGACGCTCGCCCAGGCGCAGTTCGTCGCGAGTCCGCTCAAGCGCACCCGACGGACCATGGAGATCCTGCGCACGACGCTGGGGCTCAGCGCCGACGGGTATGGGACTGACCCGAGGCTGCGGGAGATCGGTTTCGGCAACTGGGAGGGCTCGACCTGGGCGGAGATCCGCCGCCGCGACCCGGCCGGCGCCGCCGGGCGCGACCGCGACCGCTGGCATCACCGCCCACCGGGCCATGGCGGCGAGAGCTATGCCGCACTCGTGGAGCGGGTCGGCCCGATGCTCGCCGGGCTGCAACGGGACACGGTCGTCGTCGCCCATGGCGGGGTGGCGCGCGCGGCCCTGGTCGCGCTCGGTCACCTCGATATCTACGCCGCGCCTCGGCTCGGCATTCGCCAGGGGGAGGTTCTGGTCCTCGAGCCTGACGGCTGGCGCTGGGGTTGATCCCGTGCGCGGGCGCAGTGCAAAGCCGCCTCGATAACGGCATGATCGGCAGGCTATAGGGCGGCCGCCACGGAAGTGCCGGCCCGGGCGGGCGGCCAGCGGAGCAGCGGATGAGCGACGTCGCCGAGAAGACCCGGCCCGGATTGGCGGCCGGGAAGCGCGAGCGTCCCGGCGAGGGGGCCGCCGTCCTGCGCGGCGCGCACCGTCCGGACCTGATCCGCGACGAGGTGCTGGCCGAGATCTTTTTGGATTCGGCCCGCAGCCGCCCTGACCATCCGTGCCTGATCGACGGCGCGCGCGTCGAGGCGGGCGGCGTCCACCCACGCCTGACCTACGCCGCCGTTGCCGCCCGCGCCGGCCGGATCGCGGCCGGGCTCGCCCACCGCGGCATCGGTCCCGGCGACGTGGTCGGCCTGTGGATGGCCCGCGGCCCGGACCTGCTCGTGGCGCAGATCGGCATCACGCTCTCGGGAGCCGCGTGGCTGCCCTTCGACGCCGAGGCGCCGGCCGACCGGGTCGGGGTCTGCCTGACGGATGCGTTCGCCAAGGCGCTGCTGGTCTCTCCGGCGCTCAAGCCTTCCGCGCCGGACGCGGCACCCGCCCTGACGCCGGCCGATCTCGACGCCGCGACCCCTGCCGACGCACCGGTCCCCGACGCCCGCGCCGCCGGCCTGACGCCCGAGCACCCCGCCTATCTGATCTACACCTCGGGCTCGACCGGCGTGCCCAAGGGCATCGTCATCAGCCACGCCAACATCTGCCACTTCCTGCGCTCGGGAAACGCGCTCTACGGGATGCGCGCCGACGACGTGGTGTTCCAGGGAGCTTCGGTCGCCTTCGATCTCTCCATGGAAGAGATCTGGGTCCCGTACCTCGTGGGCGCGACCTTGTTCGTGGCGAGCCCTGCCATGATGGGCGATGTGGAATCGCTGCCGGGCATCCTGGAGGCGGAGCGGATCACGGTGCTGGACACCGTGCCGACCCTGCTGGCGATGATCTCGGGCGATCTGCCGACCGTGCGCCTTGTGCTGCTCGGCGGCGAGGCGCTGCCCGAGCCTCTCGTCGCCCGCTGGGCGACCGGGTCGCGCCAGTTGTTCAACACCTACGGACCGACCGAGGCCACGGTCGTGGCGACCGCCGCCGAGATGCGGCCCGGCGAGCCGGTCACGATCGGCGGCCCGATCCCGAACTACTCCGTTTATGTGGCGGGCGAGGATCTGAGCCTGCTCGGCCGCGACCAGCAGGGCGAGCTGCTGATCGGCGGCCCCGGCGTGGCGCGGGGCTACCTCGCCCGGCCGGAGCTGACGGCGGAAAAATTCATCGCCAATCCCTTCGCGTCGGACGGGACCGACCCGGTCCTGTACCGCTCGGGCGACGCGGTCTCGCTCGATGCCGCCGGCCGGATCGTGTTCCACGGCCGCATCGACGATCAGGTCAAGATCCGCGGCTTCCGCGTGGAGCTCGGCGAGATCGAGGCGCGGATCCGCAGCGTACCCGAGATCAATCAGGCCGCCGTGGTGCTGCGGCAGGATGACGGGGTCGATCGCCTCGTGGCGTTCCTGATCCCGGAGCGTGGTCGCGCCATCGATACCGCGGCGCTCCGGCGGACGCTGGCCGGGCAGATGCCGCCCTACATGGTGCCCGGCCATTTCGAGGTGACCGAGACGCTGCCGCGCCTGACCTCCGGCAAGGTCGACCGCAAGGCACTGAAGATCGCCCCGCTCACCGTGGTCTCGGCCGACGGCGAGCAGGAGCCCCCGGCGAACGAGACGGAGGCGGCCCTCGTCGCAGCCGCCAAGCAGATCTTCGGCAACCAACCGATCCCGCTGGAAGGCGACTTCTTCGCCGACCTCGGCGGCCACTCGCTGCTCGCAGCCCGCTTCGTCTCGGCTGTGCGCGAGACCCCGGCCCTCGCCGGCATCACCCTGCCGGACGTCTACGCCCTGCGCACGGTGCGGGCGATGGCCGACGCGCTGATCGCGCGCACCGGCGGGATGGGCGCCTCGGCGGCAATCCGCGACCTCAGCTTCGACCCGCCCCCGCTGCTGCGCCGGGCCCTGTGCGGCCTCGCGCAACTGGTGGCGCTGCCCTTCGTGATCGCACTCGCGACCGCGCAGTGGCTCGGCATGTTCGTCACCTACCTGCTGCTCACCGGCGGCGGCCTCAGCTTCTTCGCCGAACTCGGGGTGCTGCTCATCGTCTACGTGGCGATCAACGGCGTCACGGCCGTGGCGGCGGTCGCCGGCAAGTGGCTGATCCTCGGGAAGACCAAGCCCGGCCGGTATCCGCTCTGGGGCGCCTATTATTACCGCTGGTGGCTCGCGCAGCGGCTTGCGCCGCTCGTCCACGTGAAGTGGCTGCAGGGTTCTCCGGCCATCGCGATCTATCTCCGGCTGATGGGCGCCAAGATCGGCCGCGACACCCTGATCTCCGATATCGAGGTCGGCGCGCCCGACCTCTTGACGATCGGCGACGGAGCCTCGCTCGGCGGCCGGCTGGTCATCGCCAATGCCGAGATCGTCGGAAACGAGCTGGTGATCGGCCGGGTCGAGATCGGCGCCGACACGGCGGTCGGGACCTCCTGCGTGCTCAGCCACGACACGGTGGTCGGCCCGCAGGCCGAGATCGGCGACCTCACTACGATCCCGGCCGGAACGCGGGTCGGCGCCGCCGAGCGCTGGGACGGTTCGCCCGGCCGCAAGATCGGCATGGCCGAGCCGGCAGAGCTGCCCGCACCGGCCGAGGCCTCATGGCGGCGTCGGGCCGGCTTCATGGCGGCCTATGTGGTACTGCTCGGCGCGATCCCGGCCGTCGGCCTGCTGCCGATCTTCCCGGCCTTCTTCATCTTCGACCAGATCTCGGACTCGCTGTCCGACATCACCGACGTCGACTACCATTGGTACCTGCCGATCCTCACCTGGCCCACCGCCATGCTGATGACCGCCGGCACCGTGCTGCTGATCGCCGGCATCCGCTGGATCGTGCTGCCGCGGACGCGCTCCGGTACCTACTCGGTCCACTCGCTGTTCTACCTGCGGAAATGGTCGCTGGCCCTCGCCGTCGAGGTGACGCTGGAGACGCTCTCGTCGCTGTTCGCCACGGTCTACATGCGGGCCTGGTACCGGCTGATGGGCGCCAATATGGGCCACGGCGCGGAGATCTCGACCAACCTCTCCGGACGCTACGACCTCGCCGAGGTCGGCGCGAAGAACTTCATCGCCGACGAGGTGGTGTACGGCGAGGAGGAGATCCGACGCGGCTGGATGCACCTGGAGCCGACCCGCACCGGAGCGCGGGTGTTCGTCGGCAACGACGCCGTCGTGCCGCCGGGCGCCGTGATCCCGGACGACGTGCTGATCGGCATCAAGTCGAAGCCGCCGGCGAACGAGGCCATGAACCCCGGGGAGACGTGGTTCGGCTCGCCGCCGATCCGGCTGCCGGCCCGGCAGAAGGTCGATCTCGGCTCGACCGCGCAGACCTACGAGCCCGGGATCTGGCCGAAGGTGCGACGCGGCATCTTCGAGGCGTTCGCGACCTCGTTCTCGCCGATGCTCTACATCACGCTCGCGATCACCGTGATCGACTGGTACTTCTATCCCGCCATCCTGGAGCAGGATTGGACGGGGCTGGCCGTCAGCTTCGTGGCGGCGAGCGTCGCCATCGCGCTGATCCAGTCGTCGGCCGTCATCGCCATGAAGTGGCTGCTGATGGGCGTCTACAAGCCCGGCATGCAGCCGATGTGGTCCTGGTGGGCGATGCGCACCGAGGCCATCGCGGTGGCTTACTGGGGGCTGGCCGGCAAGGTGCTGCTGGAGCACCTCCAGGGCACGCCGTTCCTGCCCTGGGTGCTGCGCCTGTTCGGCGTGAAAGTCGGCCAGGGCGTGTGCATGCTCACCACCGACATCACGGAATTCGACTGCGTGACGATCGGCGACTACGCCACGATCAACCGTGTGTCCGCGCTCCAGACCCACCTTTACGAGGACCGGATCATGAAGATCGGCCGCGTCGTCGTCGGGCGCGGCGTCTCCGTGGGCGCCTTCTCGACGGTGCTCTACGACACGAAGGTCGGTGACTTCGCGCGGCTGCGCCCCCTCACCATCGTGATGAAGGGCGAGTCGATCCCGGCCAACACCGAGTGGGAAGGCGCACCGGCGGTCCCGGTGATCCATGCCACCTGATACGAGGGCGCGTTGAGCGGTTCGGTCGACGCGTCCCTCGTCATCACGCGCGCAGAGCGGTGACCCAGGCCGGCGCGACGTCGGAAGTCGTCACGCCGGCTGGATTGCTTCGCTCCGCTCGCAAGGACGGCGATGCTGAAATCATCGATCGAGAATGGTATGAGCGGCCGGACCCTGAACAGTCGTCGGCACGGATCTCCCGCATCCACCCGGCCTGACTTCGCCTGACAGCGCTATGTTATCGGCTGACCATTCTGTGTTTTGCCGCTCAATCATTATTCGCTATGATGGTAGGTATATTGTCACATAGATAAACGTACTGTACTGATATTTGTGTCAAGCGATTCGTCTTCGAACGGGCTCAGCGGCGCGTGCTCGGGGGCGGCACTCGGCAGTGCATCTGGTTGGAGATCGATGGACGGTCGTGCAGCTTGATCCCGCCACCCTGCTGATCGTCAGTGCGGCGACGACGCTGCTGGTCGGCGCGTTGTTCCTGGCCACGTGGCGACAGGCACCCGAATCGCGTTCGCTCGCGTTCTGGGGCGCCGCGCACCTCGTCGGCGCGGTCGGCTCAGCCGGCTTGGCTTTGCGCGGGCAGATCCCCGATCTCGTCTCGATCGGCGTGGCGAACGCGATCGTCCTTGCCGCCTACGGCCTGATCTGGAGCGGCGTCCGCTCGTTCGAAGGCCTGAATCCACGTGTTGGCTGGGCCATGGCCGGTGCGCTCGTCTGGTGCGCACTTTGCTTCGTCCCCGCCTTCCACGACTCGATCGTGCTGCGGATCCTGTACGCCTCAGCGGTGGCGACGCTCTACTGCGGCGCGGCGACCGTCGAGATCTGGCGCGGCCGTGACGAGCGCCGGCCTCCCGGATCACGGCTGCCGCCGTTCTCGGGCTGCACGGGCTCTTCTATTGCGTGCGGATTCCCTCGACCCTTCTGGCGCCGCCGCGGCCCGGTCTGAACCCGCTCGCATCGCCGTGGGTGGCCATCCTGTGCTTCATGACCCTGCTATTCTCGATCGCCTCCGCCTTCACCTTCATGGCGTTGGTGAAGGAGCGGGCCGAGCGGAAGCAGCGCATCGCCGCGTCCACGGACGCGCTCACGGGCGTGCGCAACCGCCGGGCCTTCGCGGAGGCCGCCCAGGTGGCGATGACCAAGCAAGGCGGGGCGCTCCTGCTGTTCGACCTCGACCGGTTCAAGGCCGTCAACGATGTCCACGGGCATGCGGTCGGCGACGCGGTGCTGGTGGGGTTCTGCGCCATGACCGCCTCCCTGCTGCCGCGGGGGGCGCTCCTGGGGCGCCTGGGCGGCGAGGAATTCGCCTGCTTCCTGCCGGAGGTCTCCCCCGCCGAGGCACTGGCCCGGGCCGAGGGGCTGCGCCACACCTTCGCGCAGCTGGTTGTGCCCGAACTGCCCGACCTGCGCGTGAGCGTCAGCATCGGGATTGCGCAGGCCCGCGACGGCGTCGGGTTCGAGACGCTGATGCTGCGGGCCGACGCCGCGCTCTACACCGCCAAGCACGGCGGCCGCGACCGGGTCGCCGTGGCCGAGATGGCGGCCGCACGGGCCGCCTGAGGTCGGGCTCGGGGCACCTGGGCGCTCAGGCGAGGGCGCGCGCGGCCTCCGAGACCTTGCGCACCGAGGCGTCCACAGAGGCTGCGGATGCGGCGATGTCCGCCATCGCGGCGCGCGCGGTCTCGACGCTCTGCGCGGCCGATTGCATGTTCTCGGTCAGATCGCGGGTCACCGCCGCCTGCTCGGTGACGGCGGAGGATACGCTGAGCGTGATCTCGCTGAGCTGCTCGATGGTGGTGCCGATCCCGTCGATCGCGGCCACCGCGCGGGCGGTTTCCGTCTGCACGGCCGTGATCTGGGTGCCGATCTCCCCGGTCGCCCGGGCCGTCTGCTCGGCCAGCGCCTTCACCTCTGCCGCCACGACCGCGAAGCCCTTGCCCGCCGCGCCCGCCCGGGCGGCCTCGATCGTCGCGTTGAGCGCGAGCAGGTTCGTCTGGTCGGCAATCGAGCGGATCAGGCTGACGGCAGCGCCGATCCGGTCGGCGGCGCCAGTCAGGCCGACGACGATCGCACCCGCTTCCTCGGCGCGCGTGACCACCTTGTCGACCGAGGATTTCGCCAGCAAGGCATGGCGGCTCAGCTCCTCGATCGAGGAGGCGAACTCCTCCGAGCCCGCGGCGACGGCCTGGACGTTGTGCGCGGTCTGGTTCGAGGCCGCCGAGGTCTCGTCGGCCTGCTGGACCACACGGCTCATCGAGTCGCGGATCGCCGCGATGTCCGCATCGATGGTGCGCTGACCCGCGGCCCGGCGCTCCCGGTCCTCGACCTGCTGGGTGACATCGGTGGCGAACTTGACGACGGCGCAGGGCGCGCCCGCCGCATCCAGGATTGGATTGTAGGCGCCGAAGATCCAGACGGTGCGGCCGTCCTTGCCCACCCGGCGGAACTCGCCGGATTGATGGCGGCCGGCGGCGAGGTTCGCCCAGAATGTCGTGTACGCCGTGCTGGCCGCGTCGGCCGACGGCATGAACATCCTGTGATGGCGCCCGCGGACCTCCTCAAGGGTGTAGCCCATCGCCGACAGGAAATTCGCATTCGCATCCGTGATGGTGCCGTCCAGCGTGAAGCAGATCACGGCCTGCGACCGGTCGAGCGCCGCGATCTGTCCGGCGAACAGCGCGTTGCGCGCGCGCTCCTCGGTGACGTCGGTGGCGAACTTCACGACTTTGACGACTTTGCCCCGGCGGTCGAGGATCGGGTTGTACGAGCCCCTGATCCAGATGATCTGCCCGGACTTGGTCACCCGGGCGAATTCCCGCGCCTCGTGGTGCCCGGCGCCCAGTCGCGCCCAGAACGTCGCATAGTCCGGCTTGGCGCGCTCGGCCTCCGAGACGAAGAGACTGTGGTGACGCCCGCGCACCTCCTCCAGTGAGTAGCCGACAAGGTTGAGGAAGGCGGGATTGGCGTCCGTGATCGTGCCGTCCAGATCGAACTCGACCCGGCTCATGGTCCGATCGATGGCCGAGACCAGCGCGTCAGCGCGCACACCAAACATCGCCATCCGTCGCCCCGGCCCACTCTGTCAATTCGATTGACGACCTGTAAAATAGGAACGTTTAAAAAGTCACAATTTACACAAGCAGCGAGGCTAAAGCGGATGTCCTGTTTACGCGCGGACGAAGCATGCGCGGATCAGAAACTGATTTCACGGCGCGCGCTCTTTCTGACAACAACCTGAGGTGGCTTGTGCGCGGGCTCGCCGCGCACCGAGCTTCCTGGCTCGCTCGCCCGCCGGTGGTGTATTGCCGTTGGTTTCCGCGAGGATCGGTGTCGCTGCCCGGGTGCCGCTTCGGTTAGGAGGGGCGGGCGGACAGACTCGCACGGTCGGGTGGCGGCCGTGATCGGCTCATCACCTGTCCCGCTTGGAGATCGACATGAACGCCCCGAGCCGGATCGACCGCCTGGAAATGCGTCTCACCGAGCAGGAAGCGACGATCGACGATCTGAACCGGACGGTGACCGAGCAGTGGCAGGTCATCGACCGGCTCACGCGGAAGATCGAGGCCCTGCGAGAGCAGGTGGAGGAGGCGGCGGCACGAACCGGCCAGCGCGGCCCCGAGCCGCCGCCGCCTCATTACTGATACTTTCGGCCGGCGGCCCCGTGAGACCCGCCAGCCGCGCGATCAGAAATTGGCCTGCGTGACGAACTTCGTCACCAGATACGCGTCCAGTGCCTCAGCGCCGCCCTCGCTGCCATAGCCCGAATCCTTGACGCCGCCGAACGGCGTCTCCGGCAGGGCAAGACCGTGATGGTTGATCGAGATCATGCCGCTCTCGACCATGTTCGACACCCGGGCCGCCCGCTCCGCCGAGCGGGTGTAGGCGTAGGCTGCGAGCCCGTAGGGCAGGCGGTTGGCCTCTGTGAGCGCCTCGTCGTCGTCGGAGAACCGATTGATCATCGCCAGGGGGCCGAAGGGCTCCTCATTCATGATCCGGGCGGTCAGCGGCACCTCGGTGAAGACGGTGGGCTCGAAGAAGTTGCCCTGGTTGCCGATCCGCTTGCCACCGGTGCGCAGGCTCGCGCCGCTCGCCTCGGCGTCCGCCGTGAGGGCCGCGATGGCGTCAAGACGCCTCCCGTGAACCAGCGGGCCCATCTTGGTTTCGGGATCGAGGCCGTCACCGACCTTCAAGGTTTTGGCGAAGTCGGTGAACCCTTCGACGAAGCGGTCGAACACCGAATCGTGCACGAGGAAGCGGGTCGGCGACACGCAGACTGGCCGGCATTGCGGAACTTGGAGGGCGCGAGGACGGCGATGGCCTTCTCTACGTCCGCGTCACCGAATACGATCGCCGGTGCGTGGCCGCCGAGTTCCATCGTGGCGCGCTTCATGTGTTCGCCCGCGAGCGCCGCGAGCTTCTTGCCGATCACGGTGGAGCCGGTGAACGAGATCTTCCGGATCACCGGGTGCGGGATCAGGTAGGCGGAGATCGTCTCCGGGTCGCCGTAGACCAGCGACAGCGCGTCGGCCGGGATGCCGGCATCCAGGAAGGCGCGGACCAGCGCGGCGCAGCTCGCCGGGGTGTCCTCGGGGCCTTTCAGGATCACCGTGCAGCCGGTGCAGAGCGCCGCCGAGATCTTCCGGACGGCCTGGTTGATCGGGAAGTTCCAGGGCGTGAAGCAGGCCACCGGGCCGACCGCCTCGCGCACGACCGCCTGCAGCACGCCGTCGGCCCGGCCCGGGATCACGCGGCCGTAGGCGCGCTTACCCTCCTCGGCGAACCAGTCGATGATGTCGGCCGCCGCCAGGGTCTCGACCCGCGACTCGGCCAGCGGCTTGCCCTGCTCGAGGGTCATGACGCGGGCGATCTCGTCGACCCGGGCGCGCAGGAGGTCGGCGGCCTTGCGCATCACCTTGGCGCGCTCGAACGGCGCCACCTTGCGCCAATGCGGGAAGGCCCGTGCGGCCGCCGCGAGAGCCTCGTCGAGATCGCCCTGGGTGGCGACGGCGCATTGGCCGATCGTCTCGCCGGTCGCCGGATTCAGGACCCCCAGGGTCTGCCGGTCAGCGCCCGCCCGCCAGCGTCCCGCGATATGAAGCTCGGTATCCGGATACATCGGTCAGTTCCCGCTCGGCCGCATGCTCAGCCGTCAGCGGATTTTGGTCATGGGGCGCCCACGGGCAATGCCCTTTCCGGCATGGCTGGGCCGGATTGTATTCAGGCGGCGGCGCGGGCGCGCTCGGGGACCTCGGCGACGGTCGGCCCTCCGCGGCGGGCGCGGAGGGTGCCGCCCTTGGGCACGACCTGCCAGCCGTCGCGGCACCCGTCGATCGGCTCCGAAACCACGACGATGCCGCCGGGTCCATCGCGGAAATACAGGCTCGGCGGACGGCCGTCGCAGGCCCAGCGATAGGCGGTGAGGGTTTCGCCGTCGGTCAGCAGCGCGGTGAAGCGCAGCGGTTCGCAGACATTGGCGGCCGCCATCAACTCACGGACGGTCCGCAGCGTGCGCGCCATCGCGCCGATGGGATCCTCCTCGAGGCCATTGGCCAGGGCCAGCAGGAACAGCGCCTCGGAATCGGTGCTGCCGCGCCGATGATCGTAGAACGCGTCCGGGATCAGGGCCTCGAGCCGGCGCTTGATCCGATGGTAGCCGCCGATCTGCCCGTTGTGCATGAACAGGTGCCGGCCGAAGACGAACGGGTGGCAGTTGGCCCGTGCGGTGGCGGTGCCGGTCGAGGCGCGGACATGCGCGAAGAACGTCCGCGCCCGCACCTGTCCGCACAGGTTCACAAGGTTCTCGTCCGACCACGCGGGAGAGATGTCCCGATAGACCCCCGGTTCCGGCCGCTCCGCGTACCAACCGATACCGAACCCATCTCCGTTAGTCTCGGTTTTACCCTCGTCGGCGTGCAGCGACTGGTGCACCAGCGAGTGGGTCGGCGCGCAGACGAGGTCGGAGAGGAAGACCGGCTCACCGCTGTAGGCGAGGAAACGGCACATGACGGACGTTGATCCTTCAGCTCTGGTTCGCGTTGGATCCGATGGGAACGCCCCGCCGGGGTGGGTCCGCGTTGTCGCAGCAGGTTAACAGTCAGTCCGCTTCGGTGAACAGTTTCTTAACCGGCTCCCCACTGCGCCAATTTCGAGCGTTTCGCATGAAACTGGCGCGGCTTGACTGCAACGCAGGCATACGTCCGCCGATTCGCTCGGACTCTTGTGAGCCGGCTCCTGACAGGCCAGCATGGCCGAATCGGGGAATCAGAAGTCCGCTTAGGGGACCGTGACCCGTCGAGGGGCAACGCACCGTCATCAGGAGATTTTCATGGATCGCGCAACGCCCGATAGTTCCAGCCCCGTGGCGCTCGTCGTCGAGGACGATGCGGCGGTGCGCGATCTCGCCACCGCGGTTCTGGAGGAGACGGATCTGGGCGTGATCGCCTGCGAGAGCGCGGAGGCCGCCCTGTCGGTGCTCGAGCGCTCCGATGTCACGGTGGCGCTGCTCTTCGCCGACGTGCGCCTGCCGGGGGCCATGGACGGCATCTCCCTCGCTCAGGCGGTCGACCGCCGCTGGCCGGACGTGCGCGTGGTCGTCACCTCCGGAGCGAGCCGGGACGCGCGCCTGCCCGATCAAGCGGTCTACATGCAGAAGCCGTGGCGGGCGCTCGACGTGCTGGTCCAGGCCGAGCGGGCCACGATCGCCGCGAAGGCGGCGTGAGCTAGAGCCGCCGTTCCGAACCGTCATCGCGAGCACAGCGACGCAACTTAGGGCGGCGCGACATTCCTGAATGTCGCGCCGCTGGATTGCTTCGCTCCGTACGCAAAGACGGCAGGGTACCTGCGCGGCTTGATCGGCTTCGGAATCCGTCTGACATCGCGCAAAGAAAAAGCCCGGCTGCTCGCGCAGGCCGGGCTTTCTCGAAACCGTTGTACGGTCGCTCAGGCGACGGAGGCCGGGCTGACCGGGGTCTGACCCGAGGCGTTGCCGCCCTGGCCCTGCGCGGCCGACGGGGACGGGAAGCCGGGACGGCGGCCGCCGGCGGGGAAGCGCGGCTTCGGCTTCGGCGCGGCGATCAGGCCCTCGCGGATCGCGGTCTTGCGGGCCTGCTTGCGGGCGCGGCGGACGGCCTCAGCCTTCTCGCGCGCCTTGCGCACCGACGGCTTCTCATAAGCCTTGCGCTGCTTCATCTCGCGGAAGATGCCCTCACGCTGCATCTTCTTCTTGAGGACGCGGAGCGCCTGATCGACGTTGTTGTCGCGAACGAGTACCTGCAACGGACTTGATCCTCTGGACCTGGATTTTCGGGCTCACGCGGCCCGCCGCCGATCTGGAAACCGACAACGTCCCTCGCCCGGGATGGACCCGGGAGGGACGGGGACGTCGGTTTCCGAATCGGCGTGGAGCCCACGCCTTGACGGGGCTATTACACCAAGCGCGCACCAGTTCCAACCTGTCCGCGCGATCGATCTGCGCCGGAGCCGTGCTAGGTTGCGCGGATGAGACAGGACGACTCGCAGCAATTCGCCAGCGACAACTATTCCGGCATCTGTCCGGAAGCCTGGGCAGCCATGGAGGCGGCCAATCGCGGCCACGCACCGGCCTACGGCGAGGATGCCTGGACGAAGCGCGCCGCGGATGCCTTCCGTACCCTGTTCGAGACGCCGTGCGAGGTGTTCTTCGCCTTCAACGGCACCGCCGCCAACGCCCTGGCGCTGGCCGCGCTGTGTCAGTCCTACCACAGCGTGATCTGTGCCGACTCGGCCCATGTCGAGACCGACGAGTGCGGTGCGCCGGAATTCTTCTCCAACGGTTCCAAGCTCCTGACCGTCCGGACGGAGGGCGGCAAGCTCACGCCGGATCTGATCCGGGGCCTCGCCCAGAACCGCAGCGATATCCACTTCCCGCGGCCGCGGGTGGTGACGATCACCCAGCCGACCGAGACGGGGCAGGTCTACAGCCTCGCCGAGCTGCGGGCTCTGTCGGCGACCTGCCGCGAGCTGGGCCTCGCCCTGCACATGGACGGGTCGCGATTCGCCAATGCCTGCGCGAGCCTCGGCTGCAGCCCGGCCGACATGACGTGGCGGTCGGGCATCGATGTCCTGTGCTTCGGGGGGACCAAGAACGGCATGCATGCCGGCGAGGCGGTGGTGTTCTTCGACGCTAAGCTCGCCGAGGATTTCGGCTACCGATGCAAGCAGGCCGGACAGCTGGCGTCGAAGATGCGCTTCCTCGCCGCACCGTGGGTCGGCATGCTGGAAAGCGGCGCGTGGCTGAAGAACGCGGCCCATGGCAATGCCTGCGCCCGTCGCTTCGCCGAAGCCGTCGCCGGGCTGCCGGCGGTGCGGGCGCTGTTTCCCGTCGAGGCGAACGCGGTCTTCCTGACGATGCCCGCTGCCACGATGGAAGGCCTGCGCGCCCGGGGCTGGCGGTTCTACACCTTCATCGGCGGCGGGGCGCGCTTCATGTTCGCCTGGGATGCCCGGCCGGAGCGGGTCGACGAGCTGGTCGGCGACCTGCGCGCGCTGGCGGCCGCCGCGGCCTGACCGGGTGGACGATCTGGACGTGTGCAGTCCGAACCTTCGGCACGCGCCCCATCGCTCCGCCGCGCCAGTCCGATCCTCCTCCTCATCCTGAGGTGCCGGAGCGTAGCGAAGGCCTCGAGGGAGACCTCCAGAAGGCGCCGCGCTACCAGAAGCCTCCTTCGAGGACCGCTGATGCGGGCACCTCAGGATGAGGGGGATTGATGGGAAGGGCCGGTATCGCGCCGCCGACACCGCGTCGCGTCCTGACCGCGCGCCACCTCTACAGCAGCGCGAGATCTGTCGGATCCGCACTGGGGAAGATCCGCCGCAGGCTCGCTTGGTCGAGTCCGTACAGCCACCGGAACAGGTCGCCGAGCAGGCCGCGGTAGTCGGTGAGCACGGGATAGTCCCGGTTCTGGAACAGGTGCGCCTCGTCGGCCCGCACCTGCGGCCCCGCGATCCGGCCGCCGCGCACCCCGCCGCCAAGAATCCAGTAGACGCTGCCGTGGCCGTGGTCGGTGCCGCGGCTGCCGTTCTCTCGGAAGGTGCGCCCGAACTCCGAGAGCACGACCACCACCGTGTCGGACCAGCCCGGCCCGATCTCCTCGACGAAGCCCGCGAGGCCGCGGCCCAGCTCGCCGAGCCGGTCGGCGAGGTAGCCGGTGCCGGCGCCCTGGTTCACGTGCGTGTCCCAGCCGCCGACATCCACGAAGCCGAGGTTGAAGGTCTCGCGCATCAGGCGGCCGATGCGCCGGGCCGACAGCTCGAAGCCCTTAGGCGAGACCGCCCCGCGGTCGGCCTGCCCGGCATGGTCGGAGATCGTCTGGTAGACCGCGTCGCGCACCCGGAACCCCTCGGTCACGGCAGCGGCCAGCTTGGTGTCGCTGTACATGGCGGCGATGAGGCGGGCTTGCCGGTCGTCGATGCCGGGCTTGCCGACGCCGTTGATGGCGATGTTCGGCACCGTCTCGCCGCCCCGAAAGATCAGCGGCATCTGATCGGTGAAGGCGATCGGCCGAACCCGGGTCAGCTCCGCCGCGAGCCGGGCCATGAAGCCGGAATTGTAGTCGCGGGCGGCTCCGACCGTCTGGCCCATCTCGATCGTGTCCTGCGTCTCGAAATGGCTCCGAGTCAGGTCGTCGGTGCCGGCGAAGGGCACGAAGGCGGCCGGCCCTTGGCGTAGAGCGGCAGGAGCGTCTCGCGCAGCGCCGGGTGCAGGCTCCAGTCGGCGTCGAGCACCAGGGCGGCCTTCGGGTCGGCGGCGTCCGGCCTCGGGATCGCGAGGTTCGGCCGCGACCGGTAGTAGAAATCACTGCCGGTCGGGATCACCACGTTGGCGGCGTCGTAGGCGCCGCGCAGGAACACGACGAGGAGGCGGGCATCGGCCTTCGGGGCGGCCCAGACGCGGCCGGCCACCGTGGACAGGCCGAGCGCCGCTGAGGCGCGGATCAGGTCGCGGCGGTTCATCGCATGAACTCCGGCGAGGCGAGGTAGAGGGTGTTCCAGTCCTGCGGCGAGACCGCCTGGGCGAGGGCCGCCCGCGTCGCCGCCGACAGGGTGCCGGACAAAGCCGCGAAGTAGAGCCCGTTCGCGAGCACCGGGAAGGCCGGCTCCTCGGCCTGATCGGGCAGCGACGGCTTGAACAGGCCGGCCGAGCCGGACCCGATCTGCCGGGCGATCTCGAACCGCGTCGCGAGCTGCCCGGGCCCGCTCCAGGCGGCCGCGTCGAGGGGGTAGCCGTCCGGCGTCGAGCGGTTGAACAGGCCCTCGCCGAGCCGGTTCAGCCAGCCGAGCACCGGGCCGGCGTTGCGGATCACGCGCGCGTCGTAGGCCATGCGCAGGGCCGAGAAGACGTAGCGCACCGGGTCCTTGAAGGCGCCGCCGCGCTCGGACGTGAAGGCCGGCTCGCGCACCAGCGCCTCCATCACCGCGGCGATGTCGCCGTCGGTGCGGCCGAAGACAGCGGCGAGCCGCGCCACCAGCGCGTCGTCGGGTGGCTGGCCGAGGAAGTAGGTCGCGAGCGCTCGGGAGACGTTGGTGGCGGTGGCGGGATGGCGGGCGATCAGATCCACCGCCTCCTCGATCTCCGGCCAGCCGCGTCCCTGGATGCGCGTGCCGAGGAAGACCTTGTCACCGTAATCGTGCCGGTTCGGGTTGAACACGAACAGGCCGTCCCGGCGGAAATCGGCGGCGTACTCGGGGCGGAGCTTCGGGGTCTCAGGTTTCAGATCAATGCCGACGCCGCTCAGGACCCGCGCCAGCGTCTCGACGTCGCCCTGCGTGTAGCCGGAGCCGACGCCCATCGTGTGCAGCTCCATGATCTCCCGGGCGTAGTTCTCGTTCGGGCGACCGGCCGCGTTGGCGTCGTTGTCGAGGTAGCGCAGCATCGCCGGGTGGCGCAGGCTCGCCATCAGCAGGTCGCGGAAGCGGCCGAGCACGTGCGGGCGGATCGCGGTGTCGAGGTAGTCGCCCACGGCGGCGCGCAGGGTCGACTTTCCCTGGTGGACGTTGAACCGGTTGAACCAGAACCACGTCAGGCGCTCGCGCAGCTGATCGGGGCTGTAGAGCGCCCGCAGCACCCAGACGGAGGCGGCGTTCCGCGCGGCCGTGTTGAGCGCGCCCTGGAAGGCCTGCTGCGCAGCCTTTCGGGCCTCCGGATCTGCAATCTCCTTGGCGGCCTTGGCCTGGGCATCCAGCGCCTGGGCTCGCTCGAACAGGCTGCCCGGTGGGGTCAACGCGTCGACCTGCGCCTGAGCGGCGGGCGGCAGGCGCGATTCGGCCGGCGGATGAAGCTGGGCATGCAGCCAGCGCGCCCGCCCTTCCGCGGTGAGCTGCGCGAAGGCTGAGGGCGTGGCGCCCCAGGTCAGGGCATCAAGGAAAGCGGCATCGGCCGCCGCGGCGCGCTGCGGCGCCTCGGCCGCGCGGGGACCGGGGGCCGTCGCGGCGAGCAGCAGGACGGTGACCAGACAGCAGCGTGGTGCGGCGCGCGACATCGGGGCCTCGCGAAGCGTGAATCGGCCGGGGAAGCGTGGTGCCGCTCTCCTGTACTGCGCCTGAAAGGCGGCCCCATTCTGCCCGCGTCTTTGCCAATATCGGGGCTTGCCGCTACACGATCCCGAGACCGCGCGAGTGCCGCGCCGCGCACCACCATATTCCGCCGATCAGAGCGTTCGCTCCATGCTGATGCAGACCAAGACCGAGGCGACGCCGGCCGACCCGGTGTCGCGGCGGCGCACCTTCGCGATCATCTCCCACCCGGATGCGGGCAAGACCACGCTCACCGAGAAGCTGCTGCTGTTCGGGGGCGCGATCCAGCTCGCCGGCGGCGAGGTCAAGGCCAAGCGCAACCGCGTCTCGACCCGCTCCGACTGGATGGGGATCGAGAAGGAGCGCGGCATCTCGGTCGTCACCTCGGTGATGACCTTCGAGTACGGCGACTGCGTCTTCAACCTGCTCGACACGCCCGGCCACGAGGACTTCTCGGAGGACACCTACCGGACGCTGACGGCGGTCGATTCGGCCGTGATGGTGATCGACGCGGCGAAAGGCATCGAGGCGCGCACGCGCAAGCTGTTCGAGGTCTGCCGCCTGCGCGACATCCCGATCGTCACCTTCATCAACAAGCTCGACCGCGAGGCCCGCGACCCGTTCGAGCTGCTCGACGAGATCGAGAAGACGCTGGCCCTCGACGTAGCCCCGGTCACCTGGCCGATCGGCACCGGCCGCAACTTCTCCGGGACTTACGAGCTCGGCGGCAACCGCGTCCGCCGCCTCGACGCGGCCGAGGATGCCGGGATGGTCGCGGTGTCCGGCCCGGACGATCCGCTGTTCGACGAGCTGCTCACCGAGAATGGCGCCGCCGACGCGTGGCGCGAGGAGGTGGAGCTCGCCGAGGGCGGCCTGAAGCCGTTCGACCTCGACGCATTCCGCGAGGGCCACCTGACGCCGGTCTTCTTCGGCTCGGCCTTGCGGAATTTCGGCGTGCGCGACCTCATCGACGGCTTGGCCAAGGTGGCGCCGCCGCCGCGGGGCCAGGATGCCGACAAGCGCCTCGTCGAGCCGACCGAGCCGCGGATGACCGGCTTCGTGTTCAAGATCCAGGCGAACATGGACCCAAACCACCGGGACCGGATCGCGTTCATGCGGGTCTGCTCGGGCAAGCTCAACCGGGGCATGAAAGCCCGGCTGGTGCGCACCGGCAAGCCGATCTCGCTCTCGGCGCCGCAATTCTTCTTCGCCCAGGACCGCGCCATCGCCGACGAGGCCTATGCCGGCGACGTGGTCGGCATCCCGAACCACGGGACGCTGCGGATCGGCGACACGCTCACCGAGGGTGAGGACATCGTGTTCCGCGGCGTGCCGAGCTTCGCGCCGGAGATCCTGCGGCGGATCAAGCTGACCGACGCCATGAAGGCCAAGAAGCTGCGCGAGGCGCTCCAGCAGATGGGCGAGGAGGGCGTCGTCCAGGTCTTCGTGCCGCAGGACGGCAGCCAAGCGATCGTCGGCGTGGTCGGTGCGCTTCAGCTCGACGTGCTGAAGGAGCGGCTCCAGGCCGAGTACGGCCTGCCGGTGGATTACGAGACCTCGCGCTTCTCGGTCTGCCGCTGGGTGTCGTCCGATTCGGAAGCCGAACTCGACAAGTTCATCGACACGCACGGCTCGGCCATGGCCAAGGACCTCGACGGAGCCCCGGTCTTCATGGCGACGACCGCGTTCTCCCTCCGGTACGAGGAGGAGCGCTACCCGGCCGTGCGCTTCACCGACGTAAAGGATTACCAGAAGCGGGCAGCCTGAGCTGTCCGAGATGCCGCTTGAGTGACGCACACGCGTCCTTGCGAGCGCAGCGAAGCAATCCAGGGGCCGCTATCTTCAGAGAGGTCCCGCTGCCCTGGGTCGCTTCGCTGCGCTCGCGATGACGGCGTTGCCTTTAGAACTTCCCCAGCATCGGAAATTCCACGCTCAGGCTCGACTCCGCGGCGATCGGCGCTTCGCGCTTGCGCGGCTTGCGGTTGAGCACCTGCTTCAGCTTGGTCTTCAGCACCGCCATGTCGAACGGCTTGAGGATGAAGGCATCCGCGCCCGCCTGGTGCGCCAGGTTGATGTCCTCGAAGTCGAAGGATGACTCGGTCAGCATGAACGGCGTGTTCATCAGCGCGTCGTCGGCGCGGATCTCGCGGAGCAGGCTGAGCCCGTCCATCGGCTCCATGTCGAGGTCGGAGATCACGAGCGCGTAGCGGCGCTGCCTGAGCCGCTCCAGCGCCTCCGGCGCGCTGGTGACGCCCTCGACATCGGGGAATCCGATGCGGGTCATCAGCATCACGATGAGGCGGAGAAGCTTCTCCTGGTCGTCGACGATGAGGATCGGGTGCGTCTCGCTGTCGGACATCGCTCGCCTCAGACGAAGAGATGATCGATGCCCTGGCGGGACATCGTGTCGGATTGGAGCGCCAGGCACAGGCCGTGGATCGCCGAGGCCTTCGGTGTCCCGCGCTGAAGCATGGGCAGCAGGTTGGCCTTGGCGAACAGGGTTTCGTTGCCGGCGGTCCGCTGGGCGCTCTTGAACGAATGGACGAATTCACGCTTGGCGATCTCGCGCCATTCGCTGATCTGAACATCCCGATGGCGGCTGTCGGCGCTGACCCGGTCGAAGGTTTCGTGCACCGAGGAGCGTTCGCCCTCGATCACTTGGCAGGCGAAACTGCCCTCGATGACCAGGAAGCTCGTGATCACTGCAAACTCATTCTTTTTCTGAGCCGTGCGGCCGATCTCGCCGATCTGCTCGGACCGCTTCGCGGGGTCCGACGACAGGTTCAGGCGCGAGAAGTATATGATGTGGACGAGGCTCGTCCGTTTCGCCCGCATGACCCTGAGATCCGAAATCCGTATCCGTTCAGCACGTCCGGGCAGGTCGCTTTGCGCCCGATCCTGAGCCCGGGCGCATCCTCGCGCGCGCCGGATAACACCCCGTAAACGCCCAGGCGGCGCTCGCCGGAACCGGGACGGGCCCTGCCGGGCAAGATCTGCCGAGTCCAGGTCTCTAACCGGTCAAGCCTGCCGGGCGCTGGTGGCGGGCGTCCTGTTTTGTCAGTGGCTTAGCCCTGGCATGGCGGTTGCGGCTGCCCTGGCCTGCGGGCCGTCAGGGCGCGCAACGGGATTGCTTGCCATGGATCTATTCAGCGCCCTTCAGACCTCAGTCTCCGGATTGCAGGCGCAGTCCTATGCCATCAGCAACATCTCCGGGAACATCGCGAACTCCCAGACGACCGGCTACAAGCGCGTCGACACCAGCTTCATCGACATGATGGCGGAGACGACGCAGAAGCGGGAGGTCGCCGGCTCGGTTCTGGCGCAATCGCAGCTGACCAACACCATCGCCGGCAACGTCGTGGCGTCGAGCGTGCCGACCAACATGTCGATCAGCGGGAGCGGCTTCTTCACGGTGGTGCAGAAGACCGGCGACGCCAACGGGGCCGCGACCTTCAGCGGGACCAATGCCTATACGCGTCGCGGCGACTTCGCTCCGACCGCCGACGGTCACTTGATGAACGGTGCGGGCGGGTACCTCACCGGCAACAATCTCGACCCCGTGACCGGTCAGGTCACCAGTTCGGGTCCGATCGTCATCGGGAATCCCGTGCTGCCGGCCAAAGAGACGACACTCATCACCTACTCAGCCAACCTGCCGGCGACGCCGACGGTGAGCCCCTCGGCCGATCCGGCGGGCAGCATCGCCGGCCCATCGCTGACGGCTTATACATCGTCGGGTGCGCCCGTGACGATCAACACGCGCTGGGTTCAGACGACCGCCGGCAGCAATGGATCTTCCTCGACCTGGAGCTTGATGTACAACAGCAACGCCGCAGGTACGCCCAATTGGGTCGACTCGGGCACGCCGTTCACATTCGACGCGACGGGAAAATTGACGGCACCGGCCGCGAGCGCGACCACGCCCAGCACGACCACCATTGATCTGAGTGGTAAATCGATCGCCGGTTATACTTTTAGTAACCTCAAACTGGATGTGACCGGCGGGTTGACGCAATATGCCGACGCCACCGGCGCGGCGACGACCAGCACGCTGAGCCAGAACGGCAATACCTCCGCCACGTTGACGAGTGTCGCGGTCGGCACCGACGGCAAGATCAACGGCACGTTCTCGAACGGGTCGGTGGTCGCCCTCGCCACCGCCGGGGTCGTGCAGTTCGCCGATCCGGACGGATTGAAGGCCGATTCGAACGGCAACTATCTTCAGACGGCCGATTCCGGTCCGCCGATCGCGGGCCTCAATGGCAGCACCATCACGGGAGCGAGCCTCGAGCAGTCCAACACGGATATTGCGACCGAATTCTCTAAGATGATCGTAACCCAGCAGGCCTACTCTGCGAACACGCGCGTCATGTCGACCGCTCAGACCATGATGTCGGACCTGCTCAACGTGATTCGATAATCTGTCTTCCGGAGGTCGCTGAGGAGGCTGTGAAGTGTCGCTGAACGCACTGTCCAACGCGACCGCCGGGCTCGCCGCAACGCAGGCGGCGATCAATGTCGTCTCGCAGAACGTCGCCAATGCGGGGACAGCCGGCTACGTCAAGCGGACGCTTTCGTCCGTTGCCACCGGCACCAACAACCTGGGCGTCGCCTCCGGGGCGGTCACCCGCAGCTTCGATGCGGCGGCGCTGAAGCAGCTTCGGCTGGAAACCTCGGGCGCCGCCTACACGAGCACAAAATCCGGGATCATCTCCCAGCTCGACGCTCTGTACGGGACACCCGGCAGCTCCACGGCGCTCGACGGCACGCTGAACACGTTCACCGAGTCGCTCCAGGAACTCGCCGCCAATCCGACCTCGGCGGCTGCCCGGACAACGGTGCTGAGCAACGCCTCGGCGCTCGCCAGCCAGATCAACGGAGCCGCCAATTCGGTGCAGAATCTGCGCACCGGGATCGAGGCGCAGCTCGGTGCCGATACCCAATCGGCCAGCTCGCTCCTGTCCAGCATCGCGGACCTGAACAAGAAGATCCAGAATACCACGGACAGCACGTCCCTGGCCGACCTCCAGGACCAGCGCGATCAGGCGATCAACAACCTGTCGAGCTACATGGATGTCAAAACCACCGCGCAAAGCGATGGGACCGTGACGGTCCTGACGCAGTCGGGGGCGACGCTGGTCGATCGCGGCAACGCCGCATCCCTGAGCTTCGATGGCCGCGGGACGCTGAGCGCGAACTCGTCCTATTCGGCCACGCCGCGCTCGGTCGGCACGATCACCGCCACGCTGCCCGGTGGCGGCAAGATCGACCTCGGTGAGCCCGGCGTGCTGCGCTCCGGCAGTCTGGCGGCCGAGTTCGAGCTGCGCGATCAGACGCTGCCGCAGGCGCAGCGCCAGCTCGACGATCTCGCCGCGGGACTCGCGAGTTCGCTGACCGACAAGCAGGTCACCGCGACGCAGGCGACGCAGAACACGGGCACCGCCACCGCCACAATCGACCTCACAGGTTTTCAGGCCGGCAACACCCTGACAATCCCGGCCAACGCGAACAGCACCGGCCGGAACATCATCCTGGTGGCGTCCAACAACACGTCGCCCATCACAGCCAGCCAGACTGTCGATCCCAATGCACTCGTGGCGAAGATCCAACTCCCAGTGGATCAGACGCAGATCGACAAGGCTCTCAAACTTATTGACCCAAACCTCTCGGCGAGCGGTAGCGGCGCGACTCTAACCATCACAAGCGCGGCCGGCGTGCCTCCGGTCGCAGCGACAGCGCGCATCACCGTCCCAACTTCGGCGGATCCCACATCGGGCTATCCCCAGATCCCACTGTTCGCCGATAGCGCGGGCAATGCCCTCTACACCGGCTCCCTCGACTCCGGCTCGCAGCTCACCGGCTTCGCGCAACGCATCACCGTCAACGGAAATCTATCGGGAAAGCCAGCGGCGCTGACGGCAACGAGCGCCACCGATATGACGGCATCCGGTGCGCGGGCTCAGCAGCTATTCTCTGCGCTTACCTCTACCCAGCAGACCTTCTCGGCGGCAAGCGGTATCGGCGGCGTCTCGGCTCCGCATAGCACCACAGTGATCGGCTTCGCGCAGGACATCATCTCGACGCAGGGGGCCGCCTCGGCGAACGCGACAGCGCTCGACGACACGCAGCAGACCGCGCTCTCCACAGCGCAGGGCCGGTTCGCGGCCGGTGCCGGGGTCAACATCGACCAGGAGATGTCGAACCTGATCGCGCTCCAAACCGCCTACGGCGCCAATGCCCGGGTGCTGACCGCGGCCCGCGACATGCTCAACCAGCTGCTGCAGATCTAATCATGACTACGATTACCCCCTTCGCGGCCGGCTCCTACCTGACGACGCGGAATGCCGCCCAGCTTACAACGCTGAAGAGCCAGCTCAACGATCTGTCGACCCAGCTCTCGACTGGGCTGACGGCGCAGACCTATGGCGGCCTGGGCTCCGGGCGGTCCACGGCCCTGAGCGCCCAGGCGACCCTCAGCGCGCTCACCGGCTACGCCGCCGGCATCACCGCCGCGCAGACCCGGACAAATGTCGCGGTGACGAGCCTGACGCAAGTGGCGACTTTGGGCATCGATGCGCGCACCACGTTGAACAACGGTCTGCAGAGCACGCCGGTGAATGCGACCGCCGCGAAGGCCAACGCACTCAATAACCTTCAGGCGGCGCTGGATACGCTGAACCAATCGGTGGCGGGCAATTACTTGTTCGGCGGCGAAGACAGCTCGACGCAGCCGGTCCTCGACGCGGATACGATCCTGAACGGGACAAAGAAACCGGACGGCTCCACCGACCAGATGGGCCTGACGGAGTTTGTGTCGAGCCAAGTCAAGGCTGACCTCGGTGCGAATGGTAACGGTCGACTGACCCAAACCTACCTCGCATCAAATCCGACCGAGATCACACTTGCAGATGACCCGAGTTCCCGGGCGAAGCCGCAATCCGGGTTCGCGATCACCAGCGTTTCCGCGGTGCCGACCCCGGGCGGCATCGCTGCAACCCGCGCGCTTGATTCGACCGGGACATCGGCCACCGTCACGATCGATGTCAATCAGCAGCCCGCCGCAGGCGACAGCCTGACGCTAACCCTGCAATTGCCCGACGGAACGCAGACCAAAGTGACACTGACGGCGGCGGCCAGCGGCACCACGCCCGCGTCCTCAAGCACAGGCTTCGCGATCGGCGCGGACAAGGCTGAGACGGCAAACAATCTCAACGAGGCCCTGAAGAGCGCCCTGTCGGCATCCGCCAGCAGCACGCTGCCGGCGTACTCCACCGCTCAAGCGGCGAGCACTTTCTTCTCCGCGCCGAACCCGACAACCACCGCCGCGAACACCGTCGTCTGGTACCAGGGTGAGAATGGGACGACCGACCCGCTGAGCACCCAGTCGGTGCAGGTCAGCGCGGGAAGCAGCGTTCAAATCGGTGTCCGCGCCAACCAGCCGGCGATCAGCAACGTGCTCGCGGGCCTCGCGACTGTGGCTCTCGGCATGCCAAACTCGTCGGATCCGAACGCGGCCGCTCTCTACAGCGCGATCAGCAGCCAAGCGCAGCCCTTCTCTCGTCGGCCGATACCAGCCCCAGCGCGTCCTCGACCGGTGCGCTCCCGAGCGTGCAGGATACGGTCACACAGCTCAGCCTCGCGTCGACGCGCTTGTCGAACGCCGCGACGACCAACAAGGCCACCCAGAATACGCTTCAGAACACACTCGACGGCATTGAACAGGCGCCCACCGAGGAAGTCGTCACCAAGCTGCTGGACGTGCAGAACCGACTTCAGGCGAGCTACCAAGTCACGGCTTCGCTCTCCAAGCTGTCGCTGGTCAATTACATCAGCTGAGGTCAGACCCTCCCTGCTTGAATCGGCGCCGGTCGTCCGAGACCGCCTGGGCGTCGCGAGACGACGCTCCTCTGCCTGTCGTTGACCGGATCCGAATCCACCGCCCCGATCATAGTCTTGCCGTTTTCGCGTAATGAACCGCGGCGTGCGGACGCGCATCCGTGCCGTCGGTCCAACGAGGAGAGGTCCGCGTGTCGCTGTCCGAGCCCGTCGAACTCGTCCGCCGTCTCGGCTGCGCGCCACGGATCGGCGCGATCGTCATGGCCGAGCAGGCCGTCGACACGTACCTCGCCGGCTACAGCCATCCCGATGACCGCACCATCGCGCTGGACATCCTCCTGCGCGATCTCGCGCGGCTGCGCGTCCAGGAGGCCGCCCTGGACCGGTTCATCGGCGAGGTCGAGACCTACATCGATCTGCTCCATCGGGATCTCGCCCGGCGGGCGGCCTGAGATGGGCAGGCTGGTTCTGCCGATCGCGACCACCGTGGCGCTGGTACTTGTCGGTCCGGCCCTGTCCGTCGATCTGCAGAAGGCGCCGGTCACGCCGGGACTGGTGCCGTGTCCGTCGAAAGGGCAGGGCTTCGTCCGCATGCCGGGCAGCGACAGCTGCGTCCGCATTTCCGGGCGCGTCACTGCCGGGATGGACATGCGCGCCGGGCACGGGGTCGCGGCAGCCCCGGTCGTCGCGGGGCGCCTCGCCATCGACAACCGGGCCGACACGGATCTCGGCGAGGTGCGGACCTACGTGCGGATCGGCAACGGCCGCCGCTGAGGCGGTGCCTAGAGGCTCCGCGACAGGACCAGCGGGCCGCTGCGCACGCCGCGGCCGTACGGGGATGGTGCCGGAGCACGGCGACCGTAGCCCACCGGCATCTGCGCCCGCCCGATCTCCTCGGCGAGCGACTTGATCAGGCCCTCCGAGACGGTTTTGGCGCTGGCCAGGACCGCCTGGTTCGCCTCCACGGCCGCGGTGAAGCGGCGATGCGCCGACCGCAGCATCTCGACTCCCTCGGGGTGGAAGCGCTTCAGCGCGACGGCGTTCGCCTTGGCGGCTTCCAGTCCCTGCATGTAGGCGGCGGCGAGCGCCGCCTTCGGTTCGGCCACCACGGTGCTCTCGCGCAGACGCCCGGCCCGGACATGGGCCGCCTCGTCGGCCAGCACGGTCTCCAGCGCGGCCATGTTGCCGAGCACGCCCGCGACGAGCGCCTCGGCGGTCACGCGGTCCGCAACGCGCAGCGGTTCAGCCCTTTGCATTGCTCGCTCCCTCGCTCGCCGCACCCTGCAGCTTCAGGATCTCACGGAAGATCGAGTCGGCGATGCCGACGCCGCCGCTCTTCACGATCTGCCCCGCGTATTCCTTGGTCAACATCGAGCGGTAGACGCCGCCGCCGGTGCCGTTCTCGCCGAGAGGACCGTCGGTCCCTTCCGACTGGGTCAGCCGGTCGAGGCTGCTCTCGAGGAACATCGATTCGAATTCGGTCGCGGTCTTCCAGGCCTTGGCCTTGTTGGCGGTCTTGATGATGCCGTCGACCGCGCTGCCGGCGGCCGAGGTCCCGACGCCGGCGGCGGCCTTGGCCGCGAGAGTGGCAAGCTGCAACATGGTTCGACCCTCCCGTTCCGTCCGATCACATCAGCTCGATATCGGCCTGCAGGGCGCCCGCCGTCTTGATCGCCTGGAGGATCGAGATCAGGTCCCGCGGGCCGACGCCGAGGGCGTTGAGGCCGTCCACCAGCTCGCGCAGGCTCACGCCTTCCTTGACGAGGGCGAGCTTGTTGCCGTCGCCGGTATCGACCTTCACGCCGGTGCGCGGCACCACGACGGTGCGGCCGTTGGACAGCGGCGCCGGCTGGCTGACCTGCGGCTGCTCGGTGATGGTGACCGTGAGATTGCCCTGCGCGATGGCGACCGTGGAGACGCGCACGTCCCGGCCCATGACGATGATGCCGGAGCGCTCGTCAACGATGACCCGGGCCGTCTGGTCGGGCTCGACCTTGAGCTGCTCCACCTCGGTGATCAGCCGGATCATGTTGCCGGTGTAGCGGGGCGGGATCTGGATCGTGACGGTCGCCGGATCCGTGGGCTCGGCGGTATCGGCGCCCATGAAGTCGTTGATCGCGGCGGCGATCCGCTTCGAGGTGGTGAAGTCGGGATTGCGCAGGGACAGGCGCAGCGAGCGGGCATCATTCAGCTTGAACGCGATCTCGCGCTCGATATTGGCGCCGTTGGAGATCCGGCCGTTGGTCGGCACGCCCCGGGTGATCTTGGCGGCATCGCCCTCCGCCGAGAAACCGGCGATCGCCACCGAGCCCTGAGCCAGGGCGTAGACCTCGCCGTCGGCGCCGAGCAGCGGGGTCACCAAGAGCGTGCCGCCCTGGAGGGACTTCGCGTCGCCCAGTGACGAGACCGTCACGTCAATGCGCGAGCCCTGCGCGGCGAAGGGCGGGAGATTGGCCGTCACCATCACGGCGGCGAGGTTCTGCGTGCGCATCGTCGCCCCGCGCGTGTTGACGCCGAGGCGCTCCAGCATCGCCTGGAGCGACTGCTTGGTGAACGGGATGTTGTTCAGCGTGTCGCCGGTGCCGTTGAGGCCGACCACGATCCCGTAGCCGACGAGCTGGTTCTGGCGCACGCCCTCGATGGAGGCGAGATCCTTGACCCGCGACAGGGCGAGCGCCGGGCCGGCCAGCGCGACGAGGAGCAGCGCACCGGTCAGGGCGCCGAGCAGGGACCGAAGGAGACTGAACGCGGGACTCGGGCGCATGCCGGCAAATCGAGGGTGAACGGACCTGCCGCCATCCTGCCAGGGCCGTGCCAAGCGGGCCCTATCGGCAAGCCCTTGAGGCATCTCGCTTTATCCAGAAGCGGCGCGCGTAGGTCGTCCTGCGGCACCGGCACGGAAGCTGCCGACCCGGCAGCTTCTGCCGGCCCGTTTACCCGCGCTTAACCCTGCGGGCCGACTTACTGGTCCAGCGCGAGGGCGCTTGGAGCAACGCGAACGGGATCATGCGCGTCGAGACTCGCCAGCCGATCCAGAGCGCGGGCGGCGTCGCGGCCCCCGGCGGCCCGAGGGTGGAGGAGGCTTCAGCCTCGGCGCCGCGCCCGGTTCCGCCACGAGCGCCAACGCCCCCGCGGCAGCGGCCACGCTGGCGGGGCTCGACGCGGTCCTGCTTCTCCAGGCCGAGAGCGAGACTCCGCAGGAGCGGCGCCGTCGCTCGGCCAAGCGCGGCCAGGACCTCCTCGACGGCCTCGACCGGCTGAAGGCCGCCATCCTCGGCGGCCGGGTTGCCACTCATGAACTCCGGTCCATCGCGGGCCGGCTCAACGAGCGCGCCGGCCTCTCAGGCGACCCGCGCCTCGACGGGCTCATGGCCGAGATCGAGCTGCGGGCCGCGGTGGAGCTTGCCAAGCTGGACGTCGCCCGGGGCGTCTGACCGCGCGGCCTCTCCCGTCTTTGCGAGCGGAGCGAAGGAAGCCAGGGCCGCGCCACGCCGACCGGCCGCGCGCCGCCCTGGGTCGCTTCGCTGCGCGCGCGATGACGGGCCGATTAGCCGCGCGCTACACCGCCCGGCGTTTCGGGCCGGTCGGCAGCATCTGCGGCTCACCCGGCCCCGTCTCCACGCCGAGATCCGGCACGGCGATGATCGGCGCGCCGCGCAGGTCCTTCCGCGTAATGATCGCGCCGCGCTCCTCCAGATAGGCGAGCATCCGCCGGGCGCGGCCGCCGGAGCTGGTGCCGTAGGCCTCGGCCAGCATCGCGTCGGTCGGGCAGGGGGCACCCTCGATCGCCGCGCGGGCGACCACCAGGAACAGCCCCGCGAGATCGTCCGGCAGGCTCGCGGCGATCTCCTGTGCCCGCTCCCAGCCGGAATTGTCCGTCACCACCCCACCGGCCTCGGCCCGCGCCACCGCGAGCCGCCGCTTGAACTCGGGCAGCCCCATCGTGTCGCCGCGCAGGCGCCGGATGCGGCAGCGGACCGTAAAGTCCTGGTAGAGGGTGGCGGGCGTGCAGGCGGCTGCGTCGGCATCCGCCAGGACCGAGGCGAGCACCTCGGCCAGCGCCGCCTCGCGCGCCTCCGGATCCATCGGCTCCTCCTCCGGCTCCTCCACAGGCGCCGGTGGCCGGTAATTCGCGAGCTGCACCAGCACGTCCGGGGCCGGCGTCGGCCGCGGCTTCGGCCGGGGCACCAGCGGGACCGCGATCTCCGCCGGGCTTGCCGTGAGGATGAGCGCGCGGGCGTCCTCGGTCGGATCGGGGAGGGGAACCAGCACCGGCGAGGAGCTTCGGCTCACGGTCTGTGTCGGGCCGACCGCGATGGTGAGGGGGCGTCGCGACAGGGCCGGCCCGAGCGCCACGAAATGCCCGCGCGGCAGATCGCGGAACGTCTCGGCCTGGCGGCGCTCGAGGCCGAGGAGGTCTGCGGCGCGGGCCATGTCGATGTCGAGGAAGGTCCGGCCCATCAGGAAGTTCGACGCCTCGGCGGCAACGTTCTTGGCGAGCTTGGCGAGCCGCTGGGTCGCGATGATCCCGGCCAGCCCGCGCTTGCGGCCGCGGCACATCAGGTTGGTCATGGCGCCGAGCGACAGGCGCCGCGCCTCGTCCGAGACCTCGCCGGCGGCCGCGGGCGCGAAGAGCTGCGCCTCGTCGACTGCCACCAACATCGGATACCAATGGTCGCGGTCGGCGTCGAACAGGCCGCCCAGGAAGGCGGCGGCCGCCCGCATCTGCCCGTCGGCGTCCAGATTCTCCAGCGACAGCACCACCGAGACCCGATGGGTGCGCACCCGGGCGGCGATCCGCTGCAGGGCCACGTCGTCGCCGTCGGCCTCCACGACCACGTGGCCGTAGCGGTCGGCGAGGCTCGCGAAATCGCCCTCCGGATCGATGATCGCCTGCTGCACGAGCCCGGCGCTCTGCTCCAGGAGGCGCCGCAGAAGGTGCGACTTGCCGGAGCCCGAATTGCCCTGGACCAGGAGCCGCGTGGCGAGCAGTTCGGTGAGGTCGAGGAGCGCGGGGCGCTCGCCGGTCAGGCCGAGATCGATGTCGGAACGCATGGCGCCTCATAGCATGCCGGCGACGGTTCCGGGTGCCCCGCCGGACAGCTGTCCACGCTTCCCGCCATACCTGCCACGCTCTGCCGGCCTGGACCCGGGCGCCCCGGCCCTGTAGGGCCACGCCCCTCCCTGCGAAAATCCGGACCCACGACACGATGGCGGCCTGCGGCCTCGATTTCGGCACGTCGAACACCACGCTCGGTCACACCGGCCCGGATGGACCGACCCTGCTGCCCCTTGAGGAGGCGCACCGGACGATACCGAGCGCGATCTTCTTCGAACTCGGCCGCGAGCCGGTGATCGGCCGGGCCGCCACGGCAGCCTATGTGGAGGGCCGGTCGGGACGGCTGATGCGCGGGCTGAAATCGGTGCTCGGCACGCCGCTCATGGAGGAGGCGACGCCGGTCGGCCGGCAGCGCCTGCGCCTGCGCGACGTGATCGCCCGCTATCTCACGGCGGTGAAGGCCCGGGCCGAGGCGGCCTGCGGCGAGGTCCTCGACAGCGTGGTCCACGGACGGCCGGTCCATTTCGTCGACGGCGATCCGGAGGCCGACCGGCGCGCCGAGGACACGCTCCGCGAGATCGCCCGCGACGTCGGCTTTCGCGAGGTCTCGTTCCAGTACGAGCCGATCGCCGCGGCCCTCGATTACGAGCGGCAGGTCCGGTCCGAGGAGATCGCGCTGGTGGCCGATATCGGCGGCGGCACCTCGGACTTCTCGATCGTTCGCCTGTCGCCCGAGCGGCGGGGGCGCCCGGACCGGGCCGGCGACATCCTGGCCAATGACGGCGTGCGCATCGGCGGCACCGACTTCGACCGGCAGCTCAGCCTCGGAACGGTCATGCCGCTGCTCGGCCTCGGCAGCCCGATGCGCCGGGGCGATCTCGCCGTGCCGAACGCCTATTACCACGACCTCGCCACGTGGTCGGCGATCAACCGGCTCTACAATGCCAAGACGCTGCGGGAGATCGGCGAGGTGATCCGCGACTGCGCCCGGCCCGACCTCGTCGGGCGGCTGCGCGAGGTGGTCGAGGGCGAGCGCGGGCATGCCCTCGCGGGCGTGGTCGAGGGTGCGAAGATCGCAGCCTCTGAGCGCGACGCGACGATGCTCGATCTCGGTTTCGTGGAGCGCGGTCTGGCCGCGCCGGTCGATCGTGCGACCTTGTCGGCGCAGACGGGTGATCTCGCCGGCGCCGTGGCGGCGCGCATCGACCGATGCTTGTCCCAGGCGGAGCTGCCGCGGGAGCGGATCGATGCCCTGTTCCTCACCGGCGGCTCCACCGGTCTGCCGCACCTGCGCGCCGCGCTGACCGGCGCCCTGCCGGCGGCGCGCGTCGTCGAGGGCGACACGTTCGGTTCGGTGGGGCTCGGCCTGACCATCGAGGCGGCCCGGCGCGGCGCGTGATCCACGGCGCCGGCTGATCCGGCGCCCGCGACGGGGCTCGATTTGCGATAATCACCTGCATTGTCAGGACGAACGATTGCGCCTAAAACTGTACGTTCAGTCGATAGACTGTCGATCGAGATAAAATCGGACCGTCCTGAATGCTGTCGAAGAGTATGCGAGATTTATGATTGATGATCTGGCGACCTGACCGGGTCCAAGAGGTCCGTGTCGGGCACGAGGGGAGAAAGCGCATGTTGAGCAGGCGGATGTTCACCGGTTGTGCGCTCTGCGCAGCGATCGGCCTCGTGGCAGAAGACGTATCGGCACAGGCGCCGAGCGGATTAAAACGGACGATTACGTCCCGAATCGATGGCCCGACGCAGGGTTACGAGACGCTTCAAGTCATCGTCGATGTCGAGCCGAACTTCCTCATCGATTGGCACACCCATCCCGGCACCGAGGCGGGCTACGTGCTGGAAGGCGTCGGCGAGTTCCGCGTCAAGGACGCGGAGACGCGGCAGATCAAGCCCGGCACCTCCTGGGTGACCCCGGCGGAAACCCCGCACACGCTGAAGAACGGACCGCAGCCGAGCAAGCTGTTCGTGACCTTCACGGTGCAGAAGGGCAAGCCACTGGCGACTCCGGTCCCGGCGCCGACGTAAGCGCCCCGCCTCAGCAGCGTGCGCAGGATCCGCCGCGGCCGGCCTGATCCCCGGTCGCGGCGAGGCGTCGGGCACGGCCGCGTGCCGCGCGTCGGCCGGCGATTGACGGGCCGGCCTTGATCCCCGACAAGGCGGTCCCTTCCGCTCGGAGACAACGGCGGCCCATCCGGGCTCCTCCGCGCCGCCTCGCCCGATGCTGTTCAACTCCTTCGTTTTCCTCCTCGCCTTCCTGCCGGCCGCCCTGATCCTGCACGGGCTGGTGGCGCGCGCCGCGCCCGCGTGGCGGCTGCCGCTCCTCGTCGGCCTGTCCTTCGTGTTCTATGGCTGGTGGGATGTGCGCTTCGTGCCGCTGCTCGCCGGCTCGATCCTGGCGAATTGGTGCGTGGCCCGCGTCTATCGCCGGTATCCCGGCCGATGGCTGATCCCGGCCGCCATCGCCGCCAACCTCGCGCTCCTCGGCGTCTTCAAGTACCTCGACTTCTTCGCCGATCTCGCCAATCTGATCCCCGGGCTCGGGGCGCCGCGGCTCGGCCTCGCCCTGCCGCTGGGCATCTCGTTCTTCACCTTCCACCACATCATGTACCTCGCCGACCTCCGGGCCGGACGGGCGCCCGCCTTCGGGCTGGTGAAATACGCCCTCTACATCGCCTTCTTCCCGCAGGTTCTCGCCGGCCCGCTCGTGCGCTGGAGCGAGATCATGCACCAGTTCGACGAGCGGCCCTACGCGCGGCCGGACGCCGCCGAGCGCTTCGCCCGCGGCCTGATGCTGCTGACGGTTGGCCTCGCCAAGAAGGTGTTCCTCGGCGATCCGCTCGCCGAATACGTGAACCCGGTGTTCCAGGCGGCCGCCGCCGGAAAGGCCGTCACAGTCGTCGAGGCTTGGCAGGCGACGCTGGGCTTCACCTTCCAGATCTATTTCGACTTCTCCGGCTACACCGACATGGCGCTCGGCATCGCCCTGCTGTTCGGCCTCGTCCTGCCGCAGAATTTCGACGTGCCGTACCGCGCCACCTCGCTGAGTGAATTCTGGCGGCGCTGGCACATGACGCTGTCGCGCTTCCTGCGCGACTACCTCTACATCCCGATGGGCGGAAACCGCCGCGGCCTGCCGCGCCAGGTCGGCGCGCTCGCCGCAACCATGACGCTGGGCGGGCTCTGGCACGGGGCCGGCCTGACCTTCCTGACCTGGGGCGCCCTGCACGGGCTCGGCCTCGGCGCCGGGGTGCTGACGCGCCGCGCGCGGATCGCGATCCCGGCGCCGCTCGGCTGGGCGCTCACCAGCCTGTTCGTGGTGCTGACCTGGGTCCTGTTCCGGGCGACGAGCTTCGAGGCCGCGCTCGTGATCTTCAAGGGCCTGTTCGGCCTCGCGGCCAAGGGTTCGGGCTTCAAGTGGCGCACCATCGCGGTCGCGGCCCTCGTGGCGACGGTCGGGCCGACGGCGTGGGCGGCCGTCCACCGCCTGCCGCCGCGGCGCCTCCTTGCCTTCGGCTTCGCACTCCTGTTCGTGCTCGTCCTGCTCAAGATCGGCGACGATGCGAACTACGAGTTCATCTATTTCCAGTTCTGAGGATGGCGGCCCCCCAGCTCACCACGGACCGGGCGTGGCGGCGTTTCGCCGGAACCTTGTTCCTGTCGATGGTCGCGCTGTTCGTGGCCTATCTCGGCCTCGCGGCCCTGGTCGATCCCTACGATACCGGTCGCTCGACCCTGCTGTCCCAGGGCGCCGTTCGCCCGCAGGGGCCGCGCACCGCGTCGGCCGTCCGCGGCCGCGATCCGGCCTATTCCGGCGCGGTGATCGGCAACTCGCACATCCAGCTCATCGAGCCGGCGGCGCTGAGCCGGCTTACCGGCATCCCCTTCGTCCAGCTCTCGGTTCCGGCCACCGGGCCGTCGGAGCAGTTCGCGCTGCTCGGCTGGTACCTGCAGCACCATGCGCGGCCCGAGGCGATCGTGCTCTCGGCCGACGCCTTCTGGTGCGCGGACGATTCTTCCTTCCCGAGCGAGCACGGGTTTCCGTACTGGCTGCTGGGCGACTGGCCGGCCTACCTGCGCGGCCTCCTGCGCTTCACGGCCGCTCAGGAGACGGTCAACCGGGTCGGCTGGCTCCTGAACCGCCGCCACAAGACCGCCGCCGCCGACGGCTGGTGGGATTACGAGCACAATTATCTCAGCCAGGGGTTCGGTATCGATCCCGCCAAGAAGGCGGCGCTGGAGAGGCCGGTCGGGCCCGAACCCGAGCCGCATCACGGCGGCCCGTTCCCCATCGCCGAACGGCTGCGCGCCGAACTCGCGCGCATCCCCGCGCAGACCCCGGTCGTGATCGTCTTCCCGCCCGTCTACGCCCGCGCCGAGCCGGCGCCCGGCAGCCCGCGGGGCGCCGCGGAAGCGGCCTGCCGGGCGCAGGTGCGGACCGTCCTGGCGGCGCATAAGCTGAGTGCGGTGGTGGATTGGCGTGACGGCCGCCCCGAGGCGGCGAACCCGGACCTGTTCTTCGACCAGACGCATTACAGGCTGCCCCTGGCCCGCAGCCTGACGACAGAGATCGCCGCCGCGATCGTACGATTGCGGACGCATATGACAGAGTAAAAGATCTGTACCGTGGCCGGTTTGCCGCACGCGGCGCTGCAGTGACAGCTGGATACAAGCCCTGCTTCACGGCGCGTTGTCGCGCTAGATCGCCTCGACTATACGGCACCTCACGTTATCGCCGCGCACCGGCCATCCCCTGGTGGGCGGTTAGAATCCAGCGAGGGTGACGCATGGCGAAGGTGACGCTGGAGGACGGCTACGTCCCGTCCGACGACGAGCCCTTCATGAACGACCGGCAGCGCGAATATTTTCGTCGCAAGCTGCTGAGCTGGAAGAACGACATCCTGCGCGAGGCGCAGGATACCCTCGTGGCGCTGCAGAGCGAGAACGAGAACCATCCCGATCTGGCGGATCGCGCCTCGTCCGAGACGGACCGGGCGATCGAGCTGCGGGCTCGGGACCGCCAGCGCAAGCTCACCGGCAAGATCGACGCGGCGCTCGCCCGAATCGAGGATGGCTCCTACGGCTTCTGCGAGGAGACCGGCGAGCCGATCTCGCTGCGCCGGCTCGACGCGCGGCCGATCGCGACGCTCTCGCTCGAGGCTCAGGAGCGGCACGAGCGGCGCGAGCGGGTCTATCGCGACGACTGAGCTCGGGTCGCCGCCCTGTTTTCGACGGATGAATTGTCGTCGCCAGCGCTTTCTTCGACCGCGGGCCTGTCCTCGAGGCCGCGTGCGTCGGCCGGGTCTGACGCAGTTGACGCGGAAATCCCTCGCGCCACTTCGTCGCCAGCCAGCGTGGCCGGAGAAGCGCATGAGATCCCCCTGATCGCGATCGTCGCCAGTGCGGTCGCGGTGCTCGCGCTCGCCGGCTGCGAGGCGCCGAAGCCGGGACCGGCCGGGCCGCCCGGTCCGAAGGGCGATCAGGGCCCGCCGGGGCCTCAAGGGCCCGCGGGCCTGAACGGGGCGATGGGCGAGCGGGGGCCCGTGGGCGAGCGGGGCGCCGCAGGACCTGCGGGTCCGCCGGGCCCGGCCATGAACAGCCTGATCCGGCTCGACGTGGCCTGCCACCGGGATGAGGAATTGATCGGCGCCTATTGCCGGGGCATGGCGGTTGTCCCGTCCGTGACCGTGACGGACGGTGTGTCCACGGTCGGCTGCCTCGACATGACCGCGAAGGCCGCCAAGGATGCACAACCGGTCGCGGTCTGCATGAAGAAGCCATGAGAGCCCTCGCTCCCGCCCTCCTCGGCGCGCTCGTCTCCACCGCGGCCTGCGCGCAGCCGTTCGTCCCCTCCGAGCGCGCGGCCATCGACCTCGTGCGCGAACGGCGCACCGCCGGCTTCACCACGGTGGCCCGAACCTTGGCCTATGCCGAGCGCGTGACCGGGGGCGCCTTCCGGTTCGGAGGCTACCGGGTCGATTACCGCCCGGATGCGCCCTTCGCCCGGGTGCGGATCTGTTATCGCCTGGGCATCGATCCGCCCACCTGCGGCCTCGAGTACCGCGTCGCCGTCAATCCGCCCCATGCCGAGCCGTCCGACCGCTACAATGGCCTGACCCGCGACCTGGAGCACGGACCGCGCGCGTTCCTGCGGGCGCTCGCCCGGGAGGCCGACCTCCAGCGCCAGCCGGATTTCCTGCGCAAGGTTCAGGCGGCGCTGGACCCCTACAACCCCTACGACTGGCGCTGACGCTCAGAACAGGCGCGGCCAGCGCAGCAGCCGCTCGGGCGCGAAGGGCGCGACCGGAACGGCCGGCGTCCGGCCGGTGGCGAGATCGGCGACGACCTCGCCGGTGATCGGCCCGGTCGAGAGCCCGATATGGCCGTGGCCGAAGGCGAACAGCAGCCCCTCATGCCGGGGCGCCCGGCCGATCACCGGCAGGCCGTCGGGCGTCGACGGGCGCGAGCCGAGCCACGGCTCGTTGTCGAGCGGGCCTCCGAGCCGCAGCGTCTCGGCGGCCTCCTGGGAGGCGGCCTCGATCTGCGTGTAGTCCGGCGCCGCGTCGCGGGCGTTGAGTTCCACGCCCGACAGGACCCGCACGCGATGGTCGCCCATCGGCGACAGGATGGAGCCGGCGCCCGTGTCGAGCACCGGCCGCGTCAGGGGCGGGCTATCCGGGTGCAGGGCGTAGTGGCGGTGATAGCCGCGCTCGGCCGCCACCGCGAAACGGTATCCGAGCGTCCCGGCGATCTTGCCCGACGCGGCGCCGGCCGCCAGCACGACCTGCCGGGCTCGCACCGTGCCGGATTCGTGGGGGACCGCCCAGCCGCCGGCTTCCGGCGTCATCCGCCCGACGCTGCCGCGCAGCAACCGCCCGCCGAGGCCGGCAAACAGCGTCTCACAGGCCTCGATGAGGCGGCCCGGTTCGCGGACGGAGCCGGTCTCGGTGAGCAGCATCGCCCGCGCATAGGGCCGCACCAGGGCCGGCTCGAGATCGCGCACGCCTGCCGTATCCAGGATCTCGAAGGCGACGCCGTGCTGGGCCAGGATCTCGCGCTCCAGCGCGGCGGACGCGAACGCGGCCTCGGTGCGGTAGGCTTTCAGCCAGCCGGTGCGCTGGAGCCGATCGGTGGTGCCGGCCCGGGCCGCCAGACGCTCATGCGCCGGATAGGCGGCGCTCGTCAGCGGCAGCAGCGCCGCCGCGGCCCGGCGCCAGCGCGACGCCCGCGCGGCGGCCATGAAATGCGCGCCGTAGGCAACGACCTGCGGGAGATGCGCGTAGTTCAGGCGCAGACCGCGGTCGGCGTTGCGGAGATAGGCCGGGAGCTTGCCCCAGAAGGCGGGGCTCGCCATCGGCAGGATGGAGCCGCGGCTGACCACGCCGGCATTGCCGTAGGAGGTCCGGGCCCGGGCCTCGCCCGGATCGCACAGGACGACGTCGAGGCCGCGGTCCTTCAGCGCGATGGCGCTCGCAAGCCCGACCATCCCGCCGCCGACCACCACGATGTCGGCCGTCTCGTCCGTCGCCATGCTGCCACATCCTGCACCGCACCAAGCGGGGCGTTCTGACCGGTTTTCGCGGCTCTGGGTAGCGCGTCCAGACAGGGAGGCGCTGCCGTGAACGCCGGCACCAATTTTCTGCGAGATCGGCTACAGAGCGGATCATGACCCTCGTCCGCTTCGCGCCGTCGCCGACCGGCTACCTCCACATCGGCAATGCCCGTCCGGCCCTGCTCAACGCCCTGTTCGCCCGCAGGACCAGCGGCCGGTTCCTGCTGCGCCTCGGCGACACCGACGCGGAGCGCTCCACCGAGGTGTTCGCCGCGGCTATCGAGGAGGATCTGGCCTGGCTCGGCATCGTGCCGGACCTGTTCGCCCGCCAGAGCGCGCGCACGGCTCAGCACGATGCCGCCGCCGATCGTCTGCGTGCGGCGGGCCGGCTCTATCCCTGTTACGAGACGCAGGAGGAGCTGGAGCGCCGCCGCAAGCGCCAGCTCGGGCGCGGCCAGCCGCCGATCTACGACCGGGCGGCGCTTCGGCTCACCGCCGAGGAGCGCGCCGCTCTGGAGGCCGAGGGCCGCCGGCCGCATTGGCGCTTCCTGCTGGAGCCCCGGACGGTGACGTGGGACGACCTCGTCCGCGGCCCGGCTCATGTCGATTGCGCGTCGCTCTCCGACCCGGTGCTGATCCGGGCTGACGGCACCTACCTCTACACGCTCCCCTCGGTAGTGGACGACGCCGATCTCGGCATCACTCACGTGATCCGCGGCGAGGATCACGTCACCAACACCGGCGTTCAGGTGCAGATCTTCGAGGCGCTCGGCGCCGCCGTGCCGGTCTTTGGCCACCACAACCTGCTGACCACCGCGGACGGGGAGGGGCTGTCGAAGCGGCTCGGCCACCTGTCGCTGCGCGGCCTGCGCGAGGCCGGCTACGAGCCCGCCGCGGTGCGCTCGCTCGCCGTGCTCACCGGCTCGGCCGAATCGGTGCGGGCCGTGCCCGACCTCGACACGCTCGCCGGGTTGATCGATCTCGGCGAGATCTCGCGGGCGCCGGCCCGGTTCGATCCATCGGAACTCGACGGCCTCAACGCCCGCCTCGTTCACGCCATGCCGTATGCCGAGGTGGCCGACAGGCTGGCCGCTCTCGGGATCCCCGCCGACAGCGCCGAGGCGTTCTGGCTCGCGGTCCGGGCCAATCTCGACCGGGTTCCGGAGGCGGCCGCGTGGTGGCGGGTGACAACCGGGCCGCTGGAGCCGGTGATCACCGAGCCGGCGGTGATCGCGGCGGCCCGGGACAGCCTGCCGCCGGAGCCCTTCGGGCCTGAGACCTGGAAGGCCTGGACGGCCGAGATCAAGGCGCGCACCGGCGCCAAGGGTCGGGGCCTGTTCATGCCGCTGCGCCTCGCGCTCACCGGGCTCGAGCACGGGCCGGACTTGTCGGGCCTGCTGCCGCTGATCGGGCGCGACCGCGCCGCGCGGCGGCTGGCCGGCGAGACCGCCTGAGCTACTCCGCCTCGACCTCTTCCAGGCGGGTCGCCAGCAGCTTGTCGACGCGGCGCCCGTCGAGATCCACCACCTCGAAGCGCCAGCCGGCGATCTCGCAGGTCTCTCCGGTCTCCGGCAGGTGCTGGAGCGCCGCGATCACGAGGCCCGCCGCCGTCGCGTAGTCGCGGGACGGCGGCAGCCGCAGGCCGAGCTGGTCGGCCAGTTCGTCGGCCGGCATCGAGCCGGCGATCAGCCAGGAGCCGTCGGAACGGCGCACCGCATCGGGCTCGACATTCTCCGACCGGAACGCCCCCGCGATCGCGTCGAGGATGTCGGCGGGCGTCACGAGGCCGTCGAAATGCCCGTATTCGTCGTGGACCAGCGCGATCGGCACGGGCGCCTCGCGCAGCGCCTCGAGGGCGTCGAGGGCGTCGAGGGTGTCGGGCAGCACCGGGGCCGGGCGGACATGGGCGCGCGGATCGAGGGGCTCGCCGCGCGACAGGGGACCGAGCAGGTCGCGCACCTGCAGGATCCCGATCATCGCGTCGGGGCCACCATCGGCCACGGGCAGGCGGGCATGGGGGCTCGCCAGGATCTGCGCCCGGACGCTGTCGGGATTGTCGGCGAGGTCGATCCAGACCACGTCGGTGCGCGGGGTCATGACGCCGCGCACGAGCCGGTCGCCGAGGCGGAGCACGCCGGAGATCATCGCGCGCTCGTCGCCCTCGATGACGCCGGCCGTCTCTGCCTCCGCCACGAGGCTGCGGATCTCCTCCTCGGTCACCGCGCTGGCGCTCTCGGTCTCCTGGCCGATCAGGCGGAACACCGCCCGGGTCGAGGCATCGAGGAGCCAGACGGCCGGCAGGGCCGCCCGGGAGACCACGCGCATGCCGGGCGCTACCGCGCAGGCGATCCGCTCCGGGTTGCGCAGGGCGAGGTGCTTGGGCACCAGCTCGCCGATGATCACCGACAGGTAAGTGATCACGCCGATCACCAGCGTGTAGCCGAGCGTGTCGGCCCAGGCCTTCGGCAGGCCGAGATCGATCAGCGTCACCGCGAGCCGGTCGCCGAGCGCCGCGCCCGACACCACACCCGACAGGATGCCGATCAGCGTGATGCCGATCTGCACGGTGGACAGGAAGCGGCCCGGCTCCTCGGCGAGCGCGAGCGCCGCCTTGGCGCCGGCGCGGCGGTCGGCCGCGAGGGCGCGCAACCGGCTCTTGCGGGCCGAGACGACAGCCAGCTCCGAGAGGGAGAAGACGCCGTTCAGCGCGATCAGCAGGACGACGACGATAAGCTCGATCAGGCCGGATCATTGAGCCGCGTGCCCGGCGAGCGGGACCGGCTTCCTCTGGTGGCGCGGGCATCCAAGATGGGTGCAGGGTGTAGACGCTTCAACGGCCAAGCCTCATCCGGCCTGCGGCATCGATTGTGCCGTCGAGACCGATCCGGCGTGGCAACTCCGTCATCGACTCCCGCTGTCATCCCGGGGCCGCGCAGCGGAGCCCGGGATCCAGACCCGCCGCCGCGCACGATCCTGCACCGACATGCGTCTGGATTGCTCGCCTGCGACGTGCCCCTCCGGGTCCGGGCTCGCCTCCGGCGCCCCGGAATGACGGCGGAGAGCGGTTACCGGTCTCCGAACCGCTCGAACGACCTCACTCACGCAGCCTCGCCGTGCGGGCGCGCCTCGATCAGCACGGAGTTGAGCAGGAAGCTGCCGTCGGGCTCGATCGCGAAATAGGCCGTCACCTCTGCGGGGGCCGAGGCCTGCAGCGCCCGGATCGCCGCGACGTTGACCGCCGGCGTGCGCATCCGGGCGATCCAGCTCGCGAACTCCATGCGCGGCCGGCTCGCCAAGGGAAGGCCGGGATCGAAGCCCGCCGCCTCCAGCATCGCGCGCCATTCCGAGACCCGGTAGTCGCGCACATGCGAGGGATCGCGCAGGAGTTCCACCGCCTGCAGATGCGTGTCGAGGAGCGGCTCCTCGGGCGAGACGATATCGCAGACGACCAGCAGCCCGCCCGGCTTCAGCACCCGCCGCGCCTGCGCCAGGGCGGCCGGGACGTCGCGCCAGTGGTGGGCGCTGTAGCGGGTCAGCACCGCGTCGAAGCTCGCTTCCGGGAAGGGCGGGGCCTCGGCGGCACCCTGCCGGGTCTCGATGCGCTCCAGGCCGCGCCGGGCCGCCTCGGCGGCCACCGCCGCCAGCATGGCGTCCGAGAGGTCGTAGGCGGTGACCGCGGCGCCGGCTGCGGCGGCCGCGAAGGCCACGTGACCGCCACCGCAACCGAGATCGAGCACCCGCGCGCCCGGCATCCCGCGGACCAGCGCACCGATCCGGTCGAGATCGGCGCCCGCGGCATGCACGGCACTGGTGACGTAGGCCGCGGCCGGCTGCCGAACTGGTCGGCGACGTGGCTGACATGGCTGCGCGCGCTCATGAGGTTATCTCCCGCTCAGGTCGCCAGCGGCGCGAGGCGCGACAGCCGCAGAGCGATGATCAGCGCCAGACCGTACAGGCCGCCGACGAACAGCACCACGCCGTTCCAACCGGAATGGGCGAAGAACCAGCCGCCCGCCGTCCCGAGCACCGACGAGCCCAGGTAGTACAGGCAGAGATAGACCGAGGATGCCTGCGCCCGGTCGCGCAGCGCGCGCCGGCCGACCCAGCTGCTGGCCACCGAGTGCGCGCCGAAGAAGCCCACCGTCGCCACCACGACGCCCGCGATGATCAGCAGGATGTGGTCCGACAGGGTCATCAGGATGCCGGCGAGGCCGATCGCCGTGGCGACCCACAGGACGCGCCGCCGGCCGAAGCGGCTCGCGAGCTCCCCCGTCACCGGGCTGCTCACCATCCCGGCGACATAGACCGAGAAGATCAGCCCGATCACCGTCTGGCTCAGCGAGAACGGCGGATCGAGCAGGCGGAAGCCGATGTAATTGTAGATGCAGACGAAGCCGCCCATCAGCAGGAACGCCTCGGCGAACAGCCACGGCAGGCCGGCATCGCGGAAATGATGGCCGAACGTGCCCGGGACGTCGCGCCACGCCAGGCGGCGCGGCACGAAGCGGCGCGAGGGCGGCAGCCAGCGCCAGAACGCCAGGGCCGCCGCGAGCGCGAGCGCCCCGATCGTGGCGAGACCGATGCGCCAGTTCATGTGGTCGGCCATGACGCCGCTGATCAGGCGCCCCGACATGCCGCCGAGCGCATTCCCGCCGACGAGGAGGCCCATCGACAGGCCGATGGCCTGCACGTCCATCTCCTCGGCGAGATAGGCCATGGCGACGGCCGGGAGCCCGCTCGCCGTCAGGCCGGTCAGCGCGCGGAGCACGAGGAAGCCGTGCCAGCCCGGGACCAGCGCGGCCACGATCGTGAGCAGCGCCGAGGCGAACAGCGAGGCGAGCATCACGCGCTTGCGGCCCCAGATCTCCGACAGCGGGCTGACCACGAGAAGCGCCACCGCCAGCAGGGCGCAGGGCAGCGACAGGGCGAGGCTGCTCTCGGCCGGCGAGACGCCGAAATCGTCGGCGTAGATCGGCAGGAGCGGCTGGACGGCGTAGAGGACCGCGAAGGTCGAGAACCCCGCGGCCGCGAGCGCCAGGGCCGTGCGGCGGAAGACCGGTGTGCCCGACCGGATCAGTCCTCCGTCCGCTTCGCTGTCCATCACCGTCCCGCGCCGCTGTCCTCAACCGGTGGTGAGATGCCACGGCCGAGCCGTCAACTGCCGCGCAGGGCATGGCTGCGCGGCGACCGACTTAGCGCGGCGGCGGAGGCGGCGCCGCCTGTCCCTGACCCTGGCCCTGCTGCAGCAGCGGAGTGATCCGCTGAACCACGACGCGGCGGTTCTCCCGCGACGGGCCCTGCGTGTCCACCTTGAGGTACTGCTCGCCGTAGCCCTGGGTGGTCAGGTTCTCCGGCGGCACCTGGAATTGCTGCGTGAGCACGGTGGCCACCGATTGGGCGCGCCGGTCCGACAGGGACAGATTGTCGATGGCGGAGCCGACCGCGTCAGTGAATCCCTCGATCAGGAAGACCTCCTGCGGGTTCGCCTGGATAGCGCGGTTCATTGCGGCGGCGATTACCGACAGTTTGGCAGCCTGATCCGGCGTGACGGTGAACGACCCGGTGTCGAAGGTGATGGTGTTGATGTCGACCGCGCGCAGCCGGGCCCGGAGGTCCGGACTGTAGCGGATCTGGTCGAGGGTGTAGCGGCGGTCGACGGCGACGACCGGGGGCGCCGTCAGCGCCTCATAGACCTCTCCCTCGTCGGCCTGCGCGTAATCGGCGATGTAGCGCTCCCGCGGAATCCGGATGTCCGGCGGCGGCAGCACCACCACATCCTCGTAGACCGGGCGGAGCGGCCCGGCAGAGCTGTTGTCGATCAGCACGATCTCGCGGCCGTCGCGATAGCGGCGGTAGCGGCGCAGCAGGCGCCCGTCGTCGTCCGTCACGGTGATGATCTGCTCGCCGCCGGGCCGGTCGACGGTGCTGTAGAAGTCGGCGCCCCGCCGCTCGAACCGGTAGCCGCGCGGGTCGAGATCGCGGAAGCGCTCGTTCTCGTCGTGGCGGATCAGATAGCGGTCGCGGTCCTGCACGATGATCCGGCCGGGCTCGCGGTAGTAGGTGCGGCCGTCCTCCCGGAACTCGCGGCGGTCGGTGCGGACCTGCTCGAAGTCGCGCACATTGTCGTTCTGGCTAAAGCCGCCGGAAACATAGCCCGGCTGGCCCGGGCGGTTGAAGGCGCCGGGGCCGCCGGCCGGCGGCTGTCCCGGCTGCACGCCGCCGGGCGGCGGCGCCTGACCGGGCGCAGGCGCCTGACCCGGCGGCACGAACGGCCGCCCCGGGACGCCGGGTGCCATGTTGGGCGGGAGCGGCCGCCCGGGCTCGGCGCCGGGGGCCCCGTTCGGCGGGACCTGCGGCCGCCCGTCGGGCTGCGCATTCTGGGGCTGGACCGGCCGGCCCGGGACGCCCGGCGCCATGTTGGGCGGCACGGGTCGTCCGGGCTCGGCACCGGGGCCGGCACTCGGCTGCGGGCGGTTCTGAAACTGGCGGTTCTCGGGCTGTGTGTCCGGGCGCTGGACCGGCCGGCCGGGACCGCCCGGCGCCGCGTCGGGCGCCTGTGGGCGGTCGCCGGGCGTACCCGGCCCACCTGGGCGCTGGCCGGGCGGCCCGCGGTCCGGCGTGGTCCGGTCCGGAGCGGCATCGCGTTGCGCGGGACGGTTCGGCTGGGTGTCCGGACCCGGGCGATCCCGATCCGGTGCCGGGCGCTGCTGCGGCGGCGCCGGCGGCCGCTCGGGATTGGGGCGCGGCGGCGGTGCGGGGGCCTGATCCCGCTCCGGTGCCTGCTGCCGCTCGGGGCCGGGCCGCCCCGGTGCCGGACGCTCCTGAGTATCCCGATCCGGACGATCCGGCTGCCGGTCGCGCCTGTCCTGTTGTCGCTCCTGCGGGCGGTCCGGCCGCTCCTGGGCCGGGGGCCGCGCGGTTGGCGGCTCCGGGCGGCGCTCGGGCGCGCGCTCCCGCTGGGGCGACTCAGCCTGCGGCTGGCGCTGGGCGGGCGGTTCGGGGCGTTCGCGGGGCGGCGGAGGCGGTGCGGCACGCTCCGGCCGCGGCTCGGGCCGCTCGCGCGCGGCCGGCGGCCCCGGCTGCGGGCCTGGGCGCTCCTGCGGCGGACGCTCCGGGCGCGGGCCGCCATGCGGGGGCTCACCGCCGCGGGGGCCGCGCTCCTCCGGTCCGCCCTGTGCAAGGTGAATCCGGTCCGGCGACGCGCCGACGGTCTGCACGAGCAAGAGGCCCGGCAGCACCGTGCCGGTGAGGAGGATCAGGCGGAGCAGGCGCATCGCGGTCCCAAATCGGTTCAGGACGAGCCGAACCCGGGACGCGCCAATTCGTTCCCCCGCACACCGGCGGGGGCGGCCTCAGGGCGTGAGGCGCTGCGGCACTGCGACGACGTCCGGCGCGATGATGCGCACGGCAACGTGATCGGTCTTGGCCGCCTCGACTTTCGCTGCCTCGCCCTTTCCGGCCTCGTCCGGTGTCAGGCCGCCTTTCGTGTCGACTCCGGCGCGGCCGGCGGCGTCGGCGGCGAGCTCCGCCGCGGTCCGGTCGGCCCGCCCGACCAGGGTCAGGCGGACCTTCGGCCGGGACAAAGCCTCGGCCTGCATCGGCGTCACGAAGATGTCGCCCTTGTGCCGGACCAGCATGCTCTCGGCTTTGACCAGCGACTGCGCCCAGGTCTGGTTGGCGGGCTTGCAGGAGCAGTTCGGGACGAATTCCTTGCGGAACTTGAAGGCGTTGGCGAGGCTCACGTAGGCGCGGCTGCCCTTCACCGAGGCGGCGTGCTTCAGGGCCTCGTCGCCGTACGGCATGGAATAGGCCTGCGCCTCGGTCCCGGGGCAGAGCGCCGGCACATCTCGTCGGCACCGCCGCGCCCCTCGGGCAGGTTCTTCATCGGGAAGAAGCCGCCGTCGCAGGTCCGCACGCAGACCATCTGCGGACCGCCCTTGGCGTAGGACTCGCCCGTGCCGGCATAGGTCTCCCGCGCCGGGCAGGTGGAGGCCACGAGCCCCTGCAACTCGCGCCGGCGGATGCCGCTGTCGTCCATCACCGCGCCGCCATAGGTGGCCTTCAGGGCGCGGATGCGCTGCTCCACGGCCCCGCATTGCGGAGGCCGGGTATCGAAGAACAGGAACTTGCCGCCCTCGCAGTTGAGGCCGCGGAAATAGGCCTCGAGCCGGCCGATCTCATCGTTGAGCGCGCGCGTCGTGCTGGCGCCGCTCTGGAGCGCGGCGAGCTCGGCCCGGTAGCGCCGGCACTGGGGCGACGGCAGCTGCGGCGCAGGCTTCACCTCGGCGGCGGGCGCCGCGGCTGGGCCTTCCTGCGCGCCGGCGGTCTGCAGGAGCGTGCTGGACAGTCCGAGGGCGAGGGCCGCGCTCAGGATGAGGCGGCCGAGCGAACGGACGATCGGACGGTGAGGCATTGGCAGCATCGCGTTGATCGGGTGCGCGGCGCTCCGAAGAATTCTAGGCGTGCGCGCATCCGCGCTTCGGGGCCGAAGCGGAGCCATTCTATGCCCCCTCGCAAGACCACGACACCCCTCCTACATCCCGCCGGCAAGCTTGAGGGGGAATTGGCCGGCGATGTGGTTTCAGAGTCTCACCTATGTTGGCCTCGTGGCCCTCGGTCTGGCTGCGGCTGGACCCGCGGCGGCCCAGGAGCCGGACCGGATCTTCGACAAGTCGACTGTCTGGCGCCCGCTGACGCCCAACGACAAGCTGGTCGTCTACGGGGTCGATGATCCGGCGGTCGCGGGGGTGGCCTGCTGGTACACCCAGCCCGAGAAGGGCGGGATCAAGGGCACGCTGGGGCTTGCCGAGGACGTCTCGGACATCTCGCTGGCCTGCCGCCAGACCGGGCCGATCGCCTTCAAGGGCAAGCTCAACCAGGGCGAGGTGGTGTTCAGCGAGCGCCGCTCGCTGATTTTCAAGTCGATGCAGATCGTGCGCGGCTGCGACGTGAAGCGCAACGCGCTGATCTACATGGTCTACTCGGACAAGGTCATTCAGGGCTCGCCGAAGAACTCGACCTCGGCGGTGCCGCTGGCGCCCTGGGGCACGGAGCCGGCGCCGAAATGCGCGGACGCCCTGAAGTAGGGCGGGCCCGGCGCGCTTGATCCTGCCAGGTTCAGTCCTGGCAGGTGATGCGGATCGGGCGCTCGGAGGGGGTCGGGACAGGCTGGCTGATGGCGCCGGTATACTCGTCGGCGGCGGCGACGCCGTAGGAATTGGCGGCCGCGTAGCCCTGGGCCTCGCACCACGCGTTGGCTACGACCTGGCCGCAGTCGCTGCCGGGCGTCGTCAGGCATTCGCCGACGCCGTAGCCGTCGCTCGACGGGATCAGAAAGGTCTTCTCGACACGGGCCGGCGCCTTCGCGGGCGTCTCGCCGTCCGTGCCGGCCAGCGCGACATGCGTCAGGCCCGCGCAGGCGAGTGCGGTGGCGAGGACGAAGTAACCGGCGGCCGAGCGTGGCATGAAATGTCCCTAAGCACAGGATCTGTGGCGTGAGGATCGCTGTCCGAACGGTCCGACGGCGCGGTTAAGGAAGCCTTACCCGGGCGGCGCGAAGACCTTCTCGAATTCCTCACGCTTTTGGGTTAGCCCCATCGGGCGGGCCGCGCCGTCGCGGCAATGCAACACGATGCTGGGCCGGGACCGGAGGCGGTGCCACGTTTCGGCCGTTCTTCGCCGCGTGGGGCCCGCAGGTTGTTGAAGGCAGGGCCGGTTTTCCGGCCACGGCGCCAAGCCGGACGTCATCCGCGGCGCCGGGAGGGGGATGGGTTTCATGGCGCCGATGTTGCGGCTCTACAACACGCTGACCGGCGCCAAGGAGAGCTTCGCGCCGATCGATCCCGACCACGTCCGGATCTACGCCTGCGGCCCGACCGTCTACGATGCGGCCCATATCGGCAACGCCCGGCCGATCATCGTCTTCGACCTGCTGTTCCGGCTGCTGCGCCACCTCTACGGGCCGGCGCACGTGACCTACGCCCGCAACGTCACGGACGTCGGCGACAAGATCAACGCCCGTGCCGCCGAGCGCGGCATCACCATCCGCGAACTCACCGACGGGACGCTGGCGCAGTTTCACACGGACGTGCGCGACCTCGGCGTGCTGATGCCCGACGACGTCAACGTCGCTGGCGAGCGCCCCCGCTTCGTCGAGCCCCGGGCCACCGACCATATCGCCGAGATGGTGGCGATGATCGACGCGCTGGTCCGGTCCGGCCACGCCTACGTGGCGGCGGACCATGTCCTGTTCGACGTGCCGTCGATGCCCGATTACGGCGGCCTGTCCAAGCGGCCGCTGGACGAGATGGAGGCCGGCGCCCGGGTCGAGGTCGCGCCCTACAAGCGCTCGCCCCTCGACTTCGTGCTGTGGAAGCCCGCCAAGCCCGGCGAGCCGTCCTGGCTTTCGCCCGCCGGCATCACGGTGCCCGGGCGCCCGGGCTGGCACATCGAGTGCTCGGCCATGTCGGCGAAGCATCTCGGCCGGACCTTCGACATCCACGCGGGCGGCATCGACCTGATCTTCCCCCACCACGAGAATGAGGTGGCTCAGTCCCGCTGCTGCTTCGGCACGCCGGTGATGGCCAATGTCTGGCTTCACAACGGCTTCCTCCAGGTGGAGGGCGAGAAGATGTCGAAGTCGCTCGGCAACTTCATCACCATCCGCGACGTGCTGAAGGACTGGCCGGGCGAGGTGGTGCGGCTGACCATGCTCAAGACGCAGTACCGGCAGCCGATCGACTGGACCCTGCGGGGCCTGGAGGAGTCGAGCCGCGTGCTCGACCGCTGGTACAACGCGGCCGGCGACGCGGCCGTCGCGCGCGATGTCCCCGACGGAGTGGTCGAGGCGCTCTGCGACGACCTCAACACGCCGGCGGCGATCAACGAACTGCACCGCCTGAGCGGCGGGCCCGAGGCGCAGCCCGGTGCCCTGCGGGCCGGCGCCAACCTGCTCGGCTTCCTGACGCGCACGCGCAGCGACCGCGAGCAGGCCCAGGTCGCGGCCTCCGGGGTCGACGTCGGGGCGGTCGAGGCGCTGATCGCCGAGCGCCGCGCGGCCCGCGCCGCCAAGGACTGGGCCGCCTCCGACCGCGCGCGCGACGCGCTCGCCGCGATGGGCGTCGCCGTGAAGGACAACAAGGACGGCACGACCACCTGGACGGTGTCGCGCTGAACGCCGGATCGGTCCCGATGACGCGGACGTGACGGTCTCCGCGTCCTCGCGCCCGCTTGCGCCACGCTTCGCGGGGCGCATCTGTCACGGCGGGGGCCGTTCGCCGGGAGAGACCAGCACGTGAGCATCTTCGGGACCATCGGAGCACGTCGCGCCAGCGCCTTATCGGCCTTGGCGCTCGGTTTGGGGCTGGCCGGGCCGGCGCTGGCGATCGACGGCGGCGCGCCCGCGGGCCGCGATGCGCTGGCCCAAGCCACCGTCGCCATCGGCACGATCACCCGGCCCGAGGAGGCGCTGCAACTCACCCGCTGCTCCGGCGTGCTGATCGCCCCCGACCTCGTGCTCACGGCGGCGCATTGCGTGAACGGCGATCCCCTCGGCGCGCTGGTGGTGTTCTTCCGCGGCACCGAGCCGACGCGGCCGGTCTATGGTGCGCGCGTCGCGGCGCGTTACAACCCGGATCCCGGAGAGATGCTGCCGAACGACGCGTCCGGCGTCAGCCTCTCGGAGCTCTCCCTCGATCTCGCGGTGCTGCGCCTGTCCGAGCCCGTGAAGGGCCGACGCCCCGTGCCCCTGGCCGCCGATCCGCGGCGGGTTCCGAAGAGCCTGCGGATCGCCGGGGCCGGGCTGTCCGGACGCATGGTCGGACGGCTGCGCACCGCGACGCTGACGCCGGTGGCTGCCAGCAGCACCGGCCTGACGATCGCCCGGGCGAACGGAGCGCGGATCTGCTTCGGCGATTCCGGCGGTCCGGTCGTCGCGCAGGATCGCGATGGCGCCTATGTCTGGGGCGTCGCCAGCGCGGTGATCAGCCGGGCGGCGCCCTGCGGCGGCTACGTGGTGATCGCCCCCGCGGCGCAGGTCTTTTCCGGCCGGCAGTGAAGCTTCGGCCGTTCCAAGCGATCCCCTCATCCTGAGGTGCCGGAGCGCGGCGGAGACCTCGAAGGAGACCTCCAGGGATCGCGCGGCTGGCTGGAGCCCTCCTTCGAGGCTCGCTGCGCTCGCATCTCAGGATGAGGGGATCTGTCGGGATACGCCGCATCGCGCGCGCTGACGGGCGCGCCCCCGGAAACGCGAAAACCCCGCGCGGCCGGGCCGCACGGGGTTTTTCAAAACCGGAACTGGAGGGCGGATCAGACCGCCATCCGCTCCTCGCCGTCCATCGGCTCGCGCAGCACGTAGCCGCGGCCCCAGACGGTCTCGATGTAGTTCTTGCCCTGGCTGGCATTCGCGAGCTTCTTGCGCAGCTTGCAGATGAACACGTCGATGATCTTCAGCTCGGGCTCGTCCATGCCGCCGTAGAGATGATTGAGGAACATCTCCTTGGTGAGCGTCGTGCCCTTCCGCAGCGAGAGGAGTTCCAGCATCTGGTACTCCTTGCCGGTGAGGTGCACCCGGGCGCCGCCGACCTCGACGGTCTTCTGGTCGAGGTTCACGATCAGGTCGCCGGTGGTGATCACCGACTGGGCGTGGCCCTTCGAGCGGCGCACGATGGCGTGGATCCGCGCCACCAGCTCGTCCTTGTGGAACGGCTTGGTCAGGTAGTCATCGGCACCGAAGCCGAGGCCCTTCACCTTGTCCTCGATGCCAGCCATGCCGGACAGGATCAGGATCGGGGTCTTCACCTTGGCCACGCGCAGCGAGCGCAGCACCTCGTAGCCCGACATGTCGGGCAGGTTCAGATCGAGGAGGATGATGTCGTAATCGTAGAGCTTACCGAGATCGACACCCTCTTCCCCGAGGTCGGTGGTGTAGGTGTTGAAGTTCTCGGACTTGAGCATCAGCTCGATGCTCTGCGCGGTCGCGCTGTCGTCCTCGATCAAAAGTACCCGCATCGTCGGTCCCCAGCCCCGCCGGCCGCATCAGCGCGCAGACACGTCCCTATCGCTCGCCCGCCACCGGCCTGTGGACGGGCGCTCCGCCGCTCTTGACGTGGAACGCTATGGATTAATCGTTAACAAAACCTGATTCCCACCCGCAAGCGTCTTGTTCGCACTTCCGCGAGCTTGACAGGAGAAACTGCGTTTCTCCTCTCCTGCTCCGGTTCGTGATTCCAATCCGCTCGCGTCCAGGCCGCCTGCAACCTCCGGCGTAAGTACTTCTTCCGTAACGATTCGATCCCCGCTGTGGTCCTTCGGACACAGCGCACGGTTTCGTTGAGCTCGGCTGTCGTCGAGCCCCGGATCGAGCCGCTACGAGCCCGTGAAGCGCAGTGTTAAGGAGGCCGGTAAACGAAGCGTTGAGAGCGAGGCCGATGACACAGGATTCGGCAAGATCCATTGCGTCCCTCGCCGCCGCGCGGGCGGCCCTGGAGCGCGTCGAGGTGCTCGAGACGTTCGGCCGTGTCGTGGCGATCCGCGGCCTGCTGGTCGAAGTGGCCGGCCCCGTGGCGGCGATGCGGCTGGGCGGACGGATCGACGTCGAGGGCGCCAACGGCCACGGGCTGGTGCCGTGCGAGATCATCGGTTTCCAGGGGGACCGGGCGCTCGCCATGCCGTTCGGGTCCCTGGACGGCGTGCGGCGCGGCTGCCCGGCCTACGTGCGCGACGAATCAGCCGGCGCGATCCGGCCGTCCGCCGGCTGGCTGGGACGGGTGATCGACGCCCTGGGCCGTCCGGTCGACGGGCTCGGGCCGCTGCCGCAGGGGCCGGATGTCTATTCGCTCCGGGCCGATCCGCCGCCCGCCCATGCCCGGACCCGGGTCGGCGGCCCGCTCGATCTCGGCGTCCGGTGCATCAACACCTTCCTGACCATGTGCGCCGGCCAGCGGATGGGGATCTTCGCCGGCTCGGGCGTCGGCAAGTCGGTGCTGCTCTCCATGCTCGCCCGGTACACGGCGGCCGACGTGGCGGTGATCGGGCTCGTGGGCGAGCGCGGCCGCGAGGTCCAGGAATTCCTGCAGGACGACCTCGGCGCCGCCGGGCTTGCGCGTTCCGTGGTCGTGGTGGCGACCTCGGACGAGCCGGCGCTCATGCGCCGCAACGCCGCCTACGTGACCCTGTCGGTCGCCGAGCATTTCCGTGACCAGGGCGCGAAGGTCCTGTGCATGATCGATTCGATCACGCGCTTCGCCATGGCCCAGCGCGACATCGGCCTCGCCGCCGGCGAGCCGCCGACCGCCAAGGGCTACACCCCGACCGTGTTCTCCGAGCTGCCGCGCCTGCTGGAGCGCGCGGGGCCGGGCGTGGGACAGGGGACGATCTCGGCCCTGTTCACCGTGCTGGTGGAGGGCGACGACCACAACGAGCCGGTGGCCGACGCGGTGCGCGGCATTCTCGACGGCCACATCGTCATGGAGCGGGCCATCGCGGAGCGCGGGCGCTACCCGGCGATCAACGTGCTGCGCTCGGTGTCCCGGACCATGCCCCGCTCCTGCGATCCGGCCTACCTGCCGGTGGTCCGCCGGGCCCGGCGGGTGCTTTCGACCTACGCCGACATGGAGGAGCTGATCCGGCTGGGCGCCTACCGGGCGGGCTCGTCCCAGGAGGTCGGCGAGGCCGTGGCCCTCATGCCCCAGCTTGAGGCTTTTCTGGGGCAGGGTAAGGAAGAAGCAACGTCCATCGGCGATGGTTACGCACGGCTCGGCCAGATCGTCGGCGGGGCCTAAGGGCACGGCCCGGGCATGATCCGAGGCGCGGGCTCAAGCGTTGCGTGGAGTGAGCGTCCTGATGAAATCGCGTGACACGCTGATCCGCCTGCGCCGCTTCCAGGTCGGCGAGAAGCGCCGGCGTGTGACTCAGATCGAGATGATGATGGCCGACTTCCAGCGCATGGCGGTGGAGCTCGCCCGCGAGGTCGCCGTCGAGGAGGCGCGCGCCGGCATCACCGACGTCGGTCACTTCGCCTACCCGACCTACGCCCGCGCGGCGGCCACCCGGCGGGAGAACATGCTCCAGTCGGCGCAGGCGCTGGAGGGCCAGCTCGCCGAGGCGAAGGCGGAGCTGGGCGAGGCCTTCGAGGAGCTGAAGAAGGTCGAGATCCTGAACGACCGCGAGCGGACGGCCGAGCGGGCCGCCGAATCGGCCCGGGATCAGGCCGCTATGGACGGCATCGGCCTCAATCGCGCCCGGGGCTGACGCCGGGAGACCGGCCGCGCGGCGATCGGGCCGCCCGGCTTGAGCGCCGCGCGGCACGAAACCGTCACGATCACCTGACAAGGGGGATCGGGGTGGTATTCAGGCCGCTTGCAGCGCGTCGCGTGCCGGCGCATCAGGGGGCTCTTCCCCGGGGCGTCGGTGTTCATGAAGAAGATCAGCGAGTTCATCTGGCCTTTGATCGGCCTCGCGGCCGTCGTCGTGTCGGGCTACTTCCTCTACCAGGAACTGAAGACGACCTCGCTGTCCGCGATCTGGGCCGCAATCCTGGCGATCCCGCCGCACCGGATCCTGCTCGCGGCGTTCTCGACCCTGGTCGCCTACGGGGCGCTCGCCTGGTACGACCGCATCGCCCTGCTGCACTTGGGCATCCGCCACATCTCGTGGCTGTTCGTCTCGCTCTGCTCCTTCACCACCTACGCCCTCTCGCACAATATCGGCGCCTCGGTCTTCTCCGGCGCTCTCGTGCGCTACCGGGCCTACACCGCCAAAGGATTGACGGCCGCGCAGGTGGCCGTGCTGGTGGCCCTCTGCTCGTTCACCTTCTTCCTTGGCACGATCCTGCTCGGCGGCTTCACGCTGGTGGTCGATCCGCACCTGCTGACCCGCCTCGAAGGCCGGCTGCCGGGCTTCCTGACCGATCCCAAGACCGCGCTGATCGTCGGCATCGGCATGCTGGGCTTCGTCGGCCTCTACGTGGTCGGCTCGATCCTGCATCTGCGTCCGCTGCACATCCGCTCGTTCAAGCTCGAGTATCCTCGGCCGGCCATCATGGGCCGTCAGCTCCTGGCTGCGCCTCTGGAGCTACTGGGCGCCGCCGGCATCATCTACTTCGCCCTGCCGGAGGCGGTGAACCCGGGCTTCATCCCGGTCCTAGCGATCTTCCTCGCCTCGTTCTCGGTCGCGCTGGCCTCGCACGCCCCGGGCGGCCTCGGCGTGTTCGAGATCGTGTTCATCACCGCGATGCACATCACCGACGAGGCCCAGAAGGACGCGATCATCGCGGCGGTGATCATCTTCCGGATCTTCTATTTCTGGATCCCGGCCCTCGTCTCGGTGGCGGTCGTGATCGCCTTCGAGCGGTCGCGGCTGGCCGCCGCGATCGGCTCGGCCGCCCACGAATCGAAGGCGTCCGCCGTGCCGGAGCCGCCGGTGATCGTGCCGGGTCTTAACGCGCACGAGCTGGAGCGGGAGCTCAAGCAGAAGGCGGTGTGAGGCGGCCGATCTGCGTGTTTCGCAGCCGCTCTTCCGCGGACTGCGCGACCGGTAGAGATCCCCTGTGGCCAGCTCCCGAGCCGCTGCAGGGTAAGCCGACCCGTCATTCCGGGGCGTCGTAGGCGAGCCCGGAATCCAGAGCCGCAGTCGATGCTGGTTCTGACTGACTCGCGCGTCTGGATTCCGAGCTCCGCTGCGCGGCCCCGGAATGACAGGCGCGCTTTCGGGGCCAGAAGCCGCTAACGTCCGAATTGCGACAGGCTTCGAGAGTGGCGCGCTAGCCAGCCGCACGATTGGCCGATGTCCCCTCCCTTCCCTCATCCTGAGATGCCCGCGTCGGCGGGCCTCGAAGGAGGCCTCCAGGGATTGCGGTGCTGATTGGAGGGCTCCTTCGAGGCGCCTGCTGCGCGCCCGCAACTCAGGATGAGGTCGCAGAGGGGGAGACCCAACCGGACGCGTTGATCTGTGCCCCGTCGCCGACCGTGTCGACGTTATCAGGAACAGCTCTCAGCATACGTCTCCCGAGCCTACAGCCAGGAAGCCTCCGCGCTTCGATCTCCCGACGCCGTGATCGGCGCGCTCAGATCGAGCTCACCGTCCGGAGTCGCGCCCGCGGATGGATCTCGGCCGGCTCATCACCGGGGTCTCGCGGCGGAAGCGCTCGATGATCGAGCGCACGAACGGCCGGGTCTGGGCCGAGGTGACGAGCACGGGCATCTCGCCCTGGCGCGCCGCCGACTCGAAGCGGTCGCGCACGGCGTTGACGAACTCGCTGAGTTTCGACGGCTGCATCGCGAGGTAGCGCTCCTCGCGCTCGCCGACGATCGACTCCATGAAGGCCTGCTCCCAGGCCGGTGACAGCGTGATGATCGGCAGGGTGCCGTTCTGATCCTGATACTGCGCGCAGATCTGCCGTCCGAGGCGGGCGCGGACATGCTCGACCACATCGCGCGGGTTCTTCACCCCGCCTGCGACCTCCGCGACCGCCTCCACGATCGCTCCGAGGTCGCGGATCGAGACGCGCTCGGCCAGCAGGAACTGCAGCACCCGCTGGATGCCGGTCGTGGAGATCTGCGAGGGCACGATCTCCTTGAGCAGCTCGGCATGCTCCTTGGGCAGCTCGCGCAGCAGCTTCGAGACCTCGACGTGGTTGAGGAGTTCCGAGACGTGCGCCTTGATGACCTCGGTGAGGTGGGTCGAGACCACGGTGGCGGCGTCGACAACCGTGTAGCCCTTGAGCTGTGCCTGATCGCGGAGCGCCGCGTCGATCCAGGTCGCCGGCAGGCCGAAGGTCGGCTCCAGCATGTGCTGTCCGGGCAGCTGGACCTGCCCACCCATCGGGTCCATCGCCATGAACTGGCCGGGGAAGATCCGGCCGGTGCCGGCCTCGATCTCCTTGACCCGGACCACGTAGCTGTTGGCGTCGAGCTGGACGTTGTCGAGGATGCGCACGGACGGCATCACGAAGCCGAGCTCCGCCGCGAGCTGCCGGCGCAGGGCCTTGATCTGGTCGGTGAGCCTGTCCTGACCCTCGCCGTTGACCAGCGCGAGGAGCGCGTAGCCCATCTCGAGCTTGAGGTCGTCGAGCTTCAGGAGGTCGGAGACCGTCTCTTCCTTGGCGGCGGCCGCCGCCGCCACCGCGGTCGCGTCCATCGGGACGCCCTGCGCGTCGAGGGAGGGGCCTCCTTGGCATTCTTGTTGATGCGCCATGCGGCGTAGCCCGCGCCACCGCCCAGCAGCAGGAATGGCAGCATCGGCATGCCGGCAGCAGCGCGATCAGCAGCATGACGGCCGCCGACATGCCGAGCGCCTTCGGATAATGCGCGAGCTGCTTGCCGAGCGCCTTGTCGGCCGCACCCCGCACGCCGGCCTTCGAGACGAGCAGGCCCGCGGCCGTCGAGACGATCAGCGCCGGCACCTGGCTCGCAAGCCCGTCGCCGATGGTGAGCAGCGTGTAGCTCTTGGCCGCCTCGCCGAAGCTCAGGCCCTGCTGGGCCACGCCGATGATGATACCGCCGACCACGTTGATGAAGGTGATCAGCAGCGCGGCCACCGCGTCGCCGCGCACGAACTTGGAGGCGCCGTCCATCGCGCCGAAGAAGCTCGATTCCTCCTCGAGGGCCGCGCGGCGGGCCTTAGCGGCCTTCTCGTCGATCAGGCCGGCCGAGAGATCGGCGTCGATCGCCATCTGCTTGCCCGGCATGGCGTCGAGGGTGAAGCGGGCCGCGACCTCGGCGATGCGGCCCGAGCCCTTCGTGATGACCACGAAGTTCACGATGATCAGGATCGCGAACACGATGATCCCGATGACGAAATTGCCGCCCATCACGAAATGGCCGAAGGCCTCGATCACGTGGCCGGCCGCCGCCGTGCCCTCGTGACCGTGGCCGAGGATCAGCCGGGTCGAGGCGAGGTTGAGGGCGAGCCGCAGCATCGTGGCGATGAGCAGCAGCGTCGGGAAGACGGTAAATTCGAGCGGGTTGTCGATTGACAGGCCGGTCATCATGATCAGCACCGACGTGATGATCGAGACCGCCAGCAGCAGGTCGAGCAGGATCGCCGGCAGCGGGAAGATCAGCACCGCCAGGATACCCATGACGCCGGTGGCGAACAGCAGGTCCGACCGTTTCGACAGGGCCTGGATGTCGCCGCGCGTCGGCAGCGTGAACTGCCCGAGCGCCGCGGCCGCTCCAATCCGTGCCGGCGCGCTCGCCGTCTCCGCCATCACCGCCATCCGTTGCCGTCCGCCGGGAAGGCACCCCACGCGCGCACTCGGCAAGATCTGCCGGGCAGATGGTTAGCGGCGCGTTAAGAAAGGCCGTGTCGCCGGAGGGAACCGCGCCTGGCCCAACCGCTTGACCGGTCGGCAGCCGCACCGTGCCGGGCCGGCACGCGCGTCCCGGTGCGCGTTGTCGCCATGCATGCGGGCGCAGGCCCGAGGCTTCGGGAGACCGCTATGACCGTCCGCGTCCTGACCGCCCTGTTCGGCGAGTACGAGGCCGCAGCGCGGGTGGTCGGCGACCTCGAAGCGGCCGGCATCCCGCATGCCGATATCAGCATCGTCGCGAATCGGCCCGGATCCGACGCGGCCGCCCCAGTGGCGGGCCGGGCCGCACGTCATCCGGCCGATGCCGCGGACGGCGCCGGCACCGGCGCAACGGTCGGCACGGTGCTGGGGGGCGGTGCGGGGCTGCTTGCCGGCCTCGGGCTCCTGGCGATCCCGGGTCTCGGCCCCGTGGTCGCCGCGGGCTGGCTGGTCGCGGTGGCGACCGGCGCAGGGGTCGGTGCCGCGGCCGGCGGGCTGATCGGCGGCCTCACCGGCGCGGGGCTCAGCGAAGGGGAGGCCGAGACCTACGCCGAGGGCGTCCGGCGCGGCGGCACGCTGGTGACGGTGCGGGCCGACGAGAGCCGGGCCGAGCGCGTGTTGACCTTGCTCGACCAGGGGGGCTCGATCGATCTCGGCGAGCGCGTGGAAGGCTGGCGGGCACAGGGCTGGACCGGCGGAACGGTCGGCCCGGCGGCGGAGGGATCGCGCGCGCCGGCCGGAACGGACCGCTGAGCGCCACGTTCGCCGCCGGAGCCCGCCTCAGGCCATCATCTTGCGGGCGAACATCGCCGCACCAAACAGGATCCCCGAACCGAGGGTGATCAGGGAGATCATCAGCATCCGCCGCGGCTCGAGAGCGGATTCCGCCCTCACGGGCTGCACGATCGGGCTGAAGAACTCGATCTGCCGCGCCGCGATGATGCGGGCGCGCTCGGAGGCCATCAGCACCTGCTGGTAATACTTCTCAGCATTCTTGCGATCGTTCTCCAGCGCCTCGAAACGGATCAGTGCGTCGGAGAGGAGCTGCTTCTGCTCCGGATCCGAGCCGGCGGATTGCCGCTCGATCCGCGCGATGTTGTCGTCGAGATCCTTGATCTGCTGCTTGATGTCCAAGATCCGCCGGGACTCCGGGCCGAGATCGCGCTGACCGATCGCAAGCTGGCTCGCCAGAGTGATGCGGGAGGCCCGCAGCTCCGCGATGATCTTGAGATTGACGTCGTTTGCCTTCTGCGCGTCGAGCACCCCCTGGCGGTTCCGAAGATCCCGCATCGCAATGCGGATCTTGCTCATCTGCTCCCCGGCCAGCGCCAGCTCCCGTGTGCTTTCCGCGACCGCGTCCGCGCGCGCCTTCACGGTGAGATCATTCACCATCCGCTCGGCTTCCTTCATGACAGCCTGGGCGATGGCGAGGGACTGATCTCGATCGAAGGCTTCGACGGAGACTGACATGATCCCGGAAGAGGGTTCGCTGGAGACGGTGACCCGACGTTTCCAGTAGCGTAGAAATTTCTCGATCGGCTTTTCCGCGTCGAACCGCGAGAAATAGTCGATATTCTCGTTGCTGAACCACGCGCGCAGCGGCAGCTGGGCTTCGAGCGTCTCCAACATCGGTCGGCTCAGGATGTATTCGCGCGTGATCAGCCGGTCCTGCGAGACCATCTGTCCTGCGCCGTCGGAGCTGCTCGTGTCCGATCCACCTGAGGACTTCTCGGACGCACCGATCGCCTGCCGGATGGCAAAGCGCGCCTCGGTTACGTAGCGGTCCGAGGCGATGAGCCCGAAATAGACCGCTCCAACCAGCGTCGGCAGCACGAAGCAGAGCACGAACAGGATCGGAATCCAGGGATCGCTCTTGGCGCTGGTCTGGAAGGACCGGATCCCCTTCTTGCGGTCGACAAAGCGCGACATGCGCGCGATCTGCCGCAACGATTCGGTGATCGCCTGCTGGCGATCCGCGGTCGTCACCGGCTGCCCCTCGGCCTTCCGGATCTCCATGTTCATGGCTTGATTCCCGGCCTCCCCGGCCATGAAGGTCGACCCATCACCGGGCACCCGGTCCCACGGCGGCGCGCGCGTCCGAAATCCGTCGCACGCCGAGACGGCAAAAGCATGTCTTTACGGCCGCGACCCGGGACAAGTCAGGCGTTAAGGCGCCGGTAGACCTCGATGGCGTCGTCGACATCCTCGTAGACGATCGCGCGCCCGTTGAGCAGCACGAGGCCCTGCGAGCACCATTGCCGAATCGTCTCCATGGAGTGCGAGACCATGATGATGTCGGCATGCTTGCGCCGCTGGGAGAAGACTTCGTCGCAGCGCTTGGAGAAGCGGGCATCGCCCACCGAGGTGATCTCGTCGATCAGATAGCAGTCGAACGGGATCGCCATGCTCATGCCGAAGGCGAGCCGCGCGCCCATGCCGGATGAGTAGGTGTAGATCGGGACGTCCAGGTAGCTGCCGAGTTCCGAGAAATCCTCCACGAAGTCGAGGACACGTCGCGGATCCTCACCGTAGATCCGGGCCACGAAGGTGACGTTGTCGCGGCCGGTCATCCTGGGGTGGAAGCCGCCGGCGAAGCCGAGGGCCAGGAGACCCGCACCCCCCGGTGGATCTTCCCGCGCGTCGGGTCTTCCGTCCCCGCGATCAGCCGCATCGTGGTGGATTTGCCGGCGCCGTTGATGCCGAGGATGCCGTAGGAGATGCCCGGCTTCAGGCTGAAGGAGGCCTGTTCGAGGATGGTCCGCCGATGGCCGTCCGTGCGGTAGACTTTGCTGACTTTCTCGAAACGGATCACCGAAATGGTCTCCAGGTCGGCCGAGCCGCTGGCCGGCGCCTCGGGGCTTGCGGGTACCTGCGCGCCGAAAGCGGCAAATCTGAGAAGGCGATAGCACCCGTCCCGCACCGGGTTTGACACGCTGCGGCTCTCCCGGCGCGCTACACTTGGTCCGGCATGAAAGTGCAGTCTTCGGCTCCGCCGTTGACGAATTGCGGCATATGGCATACCAAATACCAACCGACGGAGCGCCTTCACGGGATGCGGCGCTGAGAAGTCGGAACTTTAGCTCCAGTGGTGGGGAGGAAGGCCGCGCATGACAGAGGCAGCGACCTGCACGGCCGCCGTATCCGATCGCGAGCCCGTCGGCCTCGCCGAGGCGATCGGCGACGCCGTGGTGGTCGCCGATCCCGAGGGTGCGATCACGGTCTGGAACCCCGCTGCCGAGCGGATCTTCGGCTTCACCGCCGCGGAGGCGCTCGGGGAGACCCTCGACCTGATCACCCCCGAGCGGCACCGGCGCCGCCACTGGGACGGCTACGCGAAGACCATGCACACCGGCGTCACCCGGTACGGGGCACAGACCCTGCGGGTGCCGGCGATCCACAAGGACGGCCGCCAGCTCTCCATCGCCTTCACGGTGGGGATGGTGCGGGACGCCTCCGACCGGGTGACCGGGATCGTCGCGGTGATCCGCGACGAGACCGAGCGCTGGGCCGAGGAGAAGCGCCTGCGCCAGCGCGTGGCCGAACTCGAAGCCTCCTCGGATCCGTCGCACCGGGCACCTTGAGCCCGCCGGACGATCCGAAGGTCCCGATCACCAAACCGCACAGGGAGAACGCCCAATGAGCCAGCCGTTGGAAGGGATCAAGATCATCGACTTCACGCACGTCCAGGCCGGGCCGGCCTGCACGCAGCTGCTCGCGTGGTTCGGCGCCGACGTGATCAAGGTCGAGCGCCCCGGCGCCGGCGACGTGACCCGCACCCAGCTGCGCCACGTCGAGGACGCGGACGCGCTCTACTTCACGATGCTGAACTCGAACAAGCGCTCGCTGACCCTCGACACCAAGACCCAGGCCGGCAAGGAAGTCCTCGAGAAGCTGATCAAGGACTCCGACGTCATGGTCGAGAACTTCGGCCCCGGCGCGCTGGACCGGATGGGCTTCTCCTGGGCGCGCATCCAGGAGCTGAACCCCGGCATGATCCTCGCCTCGGTGAAGGGCTTCTCGGACGGCCACCACTACGAGGACCTGAAGGTCTACGAGAACGTCGCCCAGTGCGCGGGCGGTGCCGCCTCGACCACGGGCTTCTGGGACGGGCCGCCCACTGTCAGCGCCGCGGCGCTCGGTGACTCCAACACCGGCATGCACCTCGCGATCGGCATCCTCACGGCGCTCCACCAGAAGAACAAGACCGGCAAGGGCCAGAAGGTCGCTGTGTCGATGCAGGACTCAGTGATCAATCTCTGCCGGGTGAAGCTGCGCGATCAGCAGCGCCTCGACGCGCTGGGCTACCTTGAGGAGTACCCGCAGTACCCCCACGGCGAGTTCTCCGACGTCGTGCCGCGCGGCGGTAACGCGGGCGGCGGCGGCCAGCCGGGCTGGGTGCTGAAGTGCAAGGGCTGGGAGACCGACCCGAACGCCTACATCTACTTCACCATCCAGGGCCACGCCTGGGCGCCGATCTGCAAGGCGCTCGGCAAGGAGGAGTGGATCACGGATCCGGGCTACAACACCCCGCGGGCCCGCCAGGACAAGATCTTCGATATCTTCAAGACGATCGAGGAGTGGCTGGCCGACAAGACCAAATTCGAGGCGGTCGATATCCTGCGCACCTACGACATCCCCTGCGCGCCGGTGCTGTCGATGAAGGAGATCGCCGAGGACAAGTCGCTGCGCGAGAGCGGCACCGTCGTCGAGGTGGCGCATCCGAAGCTCGGCAAGTACCTGACCGTCGGTAGCCCGATCAAGTTCTCCGACCTGAAGGTCGAGGTGAAGGCCTCGCCGCTGCTCGGCGAGCACACCGACGAGGTTCTCGCGGACCTGGGCTACACGCCGGAGCAGATCCGGGCGATGCACGAGGCCCGCGCGGTCTGATCGACCGCCATCTTCGCGATACCAGGACAGGACGGCGCCCAGCGGCGCCGTCCTTTTTCATGTCAGGACGCGAAACAGTTTCGCCTGCTGTCCATCGATTGGTGGCGGCAGGGCAGGAAGCCGTGATCCGCCTCTGACACGCGGCTGCGAGATCCAGCCCGTCTTTGCGAGCGGAGCGAAGCAACCCAGGATCGCCGCGCTCGGCGATGTCGCGCTGCCCTGGATTGCTTCGCTTCGCTCGCAAAGACGAAGGGGCTCAGACGTCCTTTGCCGCCCGTTGAGGTCGGGCAAAGGCGCGCATGCACGCCGGACCGGTGTCCCGTTCGGCGGGGCGCGCTAGGCTGCGTCGTCGGTCATGAAGAACGCCACGGCCTGCGCCACGACAGGCGGCTGATGCGCGTGGGGGCCGTCATACTCGACATAGGTCACGTCGTAGCCGGCTTCCCGCAGCTTGGGCACGTGGACGCGCGCGCTCCGCGCGATCGGGATCTGCGCATCCTGCGTGCCATGTGACAGGAAGATCCGCGGCGCGCCGACCTGCACGTGCACCGACAGGAACCCGGCCGACGAGACGATGAGGTGGCTGGCGACGTCGCCGTTCGCGAGCCCGAGGGACAGGGTGTAGCTGCCGCCATCCGAGTGGCCGGCGAAGCAGAGCCGCCCCGGATCGAGCAGGAAGCGGTCGGCCACCGCGTTGAGCGCCGCCGCGACCCGCTCCCGGTCCGGTCCGTGGCCGGCGATGACGATGTCCCAGGTCGGAAACAGAGATTGCGGAACGAGGAGCAGGAAGCGCTCGGCGCGGGCGTGCGCCTCCAGCATCGGCAGGATGCGCTCGGCACTGCCGCCGCCGCCGTGGAACAGCACCACGAGCGGGCAGGGGCGGCGTGGATCGAGGCCCTCGGGGACCACCAGCACCGCATCGCGCTCGGCGAAGAGGCCGAGCGCGTGCCGCCCTGGGGAGAGGGGATCGTTCGTGGGCAGCCGGTGCCGGAAATGCAGGCGGCCGGCAAGGTCTGGATCGATCATGGATGCACCGTCACCGAACGGATGACGGATCCGGCGCCGTCTTCGCGGGCGCAGCGCAGCAATCCAGGGGCTCCACGCGGATCGCGGCCGCGCTGCCCCGGGGCACTTCGCTTCGCTCGTGACGACGGTGCGGGTGAAGATCTCCGAGTGACCAGGAGCTTCAGCGGAACGCCATCCCGCACGGACCCGCGATGCGCGTTCTCATTAAGGCAAGAGGCCGGGCTCGACACGCGAGCCCGGCCTTGATGGTCTCGGATCAGAGATCGCGCGAGAGTTGCGACCTCACTTCTTCTTCTTGATGCCGCTCTGCGGGTTGAGGCTGCCGATATTGCCGCTCTCGCTGCCAGCGGCCGGGTCGATCACGGCGTTGACCAGAGCCGGGCGGCCCGAGTTCATCGCCTCGTTGACCGCACGGGTCAGCTCGTCCGGCGTGGTGACATGGTAGCCGACGCCGCCGAAGGCCTCCATCATCTTGTCGTAGCGGGAATCCGGCACGAACACCGTGGTGGCCGGGTCGCGGCCGGTCGGATCCGTGTCGGTGCCGCGGTAGATGCCGTTGTTGTTGAACACCACGATGCAGACCGGCAGGCCGTACCGGCAGATCGTCTCGACCTCCATGCCGGAGAAGCCGAAGGCGCTGTCACCCTCGACGCAGAGGACCGGCTTGCCGGTCTCGACCGCGGCCGCGACGGCGAAGCCCATGCCGATGCCCATGATGCCCCAGGTGCCGACATCCAGGCGCTTGCGCGGCTGATACATGTCGATGATGCCGCGGGCGAGGTCGAGGGTGTTGGCGCCCTCGTTGACCAGAATCGCGTCCGGCCGCTCCTTGACGATGGTGCGGAGCGCCCCGAGCGCGGCGTGGAAGTTCATGGGCGAGGCGTTGCTCATGAGCTTCGGCGCCATCTTGGCGATGTTCGCCTCGCGCTTGGTCTTGAGCGTCTCGATCCAGTCGGACGGGGGCTGCTGCCAGCCCTGGCCCATGCCGTCGAGCAGCGCCTGCACGCAGGAGGCGATATCGCCGACGACGGGCGCCACGATCTCGACGTTCGAGTCCATCTCGCGGGGCTCGATGTCGATCTGGATGAACTTGGTCGAGCCCGGCTCGCCCCAGCTCTTGCCCTTGCCGTGCGACAGCAGCCAGTTCAGCCGGGCGCCGATCAGCAGCACCACGTCCGAGTCCTTCAGCGCCGTCGAGCGGGCCGCGCCGGCCGAGAGCGGGTGGGTGTCGGGCAGGAGGCCCTTGGCCATGCTCATCGGCACGTACGGAATGCCGCTGGTCTCGGCGAGCGCGCGGATGGCCTCGTCGGCCTGCGCGTAGGCGGCGCCCTTGCCGAGCACGATCAGCGGCCGCTTGGCGGATTTCAGGACCTCCAGCGCCCGGGCGATCGCCTCGGGGGCGGGGTGCTGGGCGGGCGCCGGGTCGATCACCTTGACCAGCGACTTCTGGCCGGCCTCGGCGTCCATCACCTGAGAGAACAGCTTGGCGGGCAGATCGAGGTAGACGCCGCCCGGACGGCCCGAGCAGGCGGCGCGGATCGCGCGGGCCACGCCGATGCCGATATCGGCGGCGTGCAGCACCCGGAAGGCCGCCTTGCACAGGGGCTTGGCGATGGCGAGCTGGTCCATCTCCTCGTAGTCGCCCTGCTGCAGGTCGACGATCTCGCGCTCGGAGGAGCCTGAGATCAGGATCATCGGGAAGCAGTTGGTGGTGGCGTTGGCGAGCGCCGTCAGGCCGTTCAGGAAGCCCGGTGCCGAGACGGTGAGGCAGATGCCCGGCTTCTGGGTCAGGAAGCCCGCGATCGCGGCCGCATTGCCGGCATGCTGCTCGTGGCGGAACGAGATCACCCGCATCCCCTCGGCCTGGGCCATGCGGCCGAGATCGGTGATCGGGATGCCCGGGACGCCGTAGATCGTCTCGATGCCGTTGAGCTTGAGCGCGTCGATGACGAGGTGGAAGCCGTCGGTCAGATCGGGCTCAGCCTCGACCTCGGGGGCGGTGTGGACGATCTTGGCGACTGCGGTCATCACGGTTTCTCCCGGAGGATCGGTTTGTACGGGCGGCTCTCGGCGCCGGCTGGCTGGGGGATCCCCCACGTTCCCGAGGAGGGGAAGGGCGGGAGATCCGTGAAGGTCGGGCGTCGCTTGCGTGACGTCGTGGGGCGGGGGGCCGTTCAGGCCGTCCGGACCGGTTGGGCGGCGAGCGCGGGGGCGTGCTCGGTCTCAGCGAGGTAGCGGGCCCGCATCGGGCGCAGCACGAACATGGCGAGCGCCGCGGCGGTCACGTTGAGGATGATGATCAGCGTGAACACCGCCGACCAGCCGTAAGCCGCCGAGAGCAGGCTGGCGAACGGGACCAGGAAGGCCGCGGTGCCCTTGGCGGTGTAGAGCAGGCCGGCATTGCTGGCGGCGTATTTGGAGCCGAACGTGTCGCCGCAGGTCGCCGGGAACAGCGAGTAGATCTCGCCGAACACCCCGAAATACACTGCCGTGGCGAGCACGAACACCATCGGGTTGTGCCCGTAGGTCAGGAGCGTGATCACCGCCAGCGCCGCCGTGGAGAAGGCGATGAACATCGTGTTTTCGCGGCCGATATGGTCGGAGACGAAGCCGAAGAACGGTCGTCCGAACCCGTCGAAGATGCGGTCGAGGGAGATCGCCAGCGTCAGCGCGGCCATCTGGAGGCCGAACAGGCTCACCGGGACATTCGCCACCTGGAAGTCGTGAGCGATCGGGGCGATCTGCGCCGCCGCCATCAGGCCGCCCGACGCCACCATCACGAACATCACGTACATGACCCAGAAGACCGGGGTGCGAACCGCCTCGCGGGGGCTGCGGTCGACCTTGGTCTGCGGAAGGCGCGTGCTCTTGCGCTGGACCGGCGTGTTGGTCGACGGCTTGCGCAGCAGGAAGGCGAGGGCCAGCACCACGGCACCCTGGCCGAGGCCGAAATACAGGAACGCGTCCTGGTAGCCGCTGGAAGCGATCATGCGGGCGATCGGAACCACCGTGATGGCCGCACCGGCGCCGAATCCGGCGGCCGTAGCGCCGGCGGCGAGGCCGCGGCGATGCGGGAACCACTTGAGGGCGTTGCCCACGCAGGTGCCGTAGACCGAGCCCGCGCCGATGCCGGCGACAACGGCTCCGAGATACAGCATGGCCAGGCTGTCGGCGTAGGCGTTGATCGTCCAGGCCAGGGCGATCATCACGCCGCCGAAGGCGACCACGATCTTCGGGCCGTAGCGGTCGACGAACCAGGCCTCGACCGGGACCAGCCATGTCTCGGTGGCGACAAACAGCGTGAAGGCGAGCTGGATGGCCGCGCGGCCCCAGTGATAGCGCTGGTCAATCGGATCGACGAACAACGTCCAACCGTATTGAAGGTTGGCGATCATGGCCATGCAGATCACGCCGAAGGCGAGCTGCCACCATTTCGCCGACGGCGAATCCTGGCGTTCCATCCCTGAGCCTCTCTCTTGGGCGGCGCGGCCTTGCTATGGCGGCGTCTCTCGTACGCCGATGATCATGCACATCCGTTCTAGGTATGCAATATACCAGCGTGAGACGGACGGGATGAACTGTCAGGACGGCGATATTATTCCGTTTTGCGCCCGGGTGGAATCGGCCGGCACAGCCTCCCGACGGGCGGTCTTTCCGCCGGCCGTGGTGGCCTCGCCGCCGTCTTCGCGAGCGGGGCGAAGCAACCAAGGTTGGCGCCCAGGTCTCCCGCGTCCCGACGCGCCCGAGAAAGCCACCCGGCGTCGCTATCGCTCCTCTGTGGCAGTACTAGGCCCCCAGGCGCCGAGCGTCGGCGCGTCGGCCGGGCTCAGCGTCTCATCGAGGGCGGGAATCGCGGTCGGATCGTCCGGAAAGCCGATGAGTGCGCAGGCGGCCGCCCATTCCGACCCCTCCTTGACCGCCGTCAGGGCGCTTGGATCCAGCGCGGTGATCCGCCCGCGATCGAGGCGCAGGATCGCCCGTCCGGTCTCGGCCTGAACGAAGCGGACGACCGCCATCCGGCGCAGGCACTCGCGCAGGAAGGCGGTGTTGGCGGATGCCGAGAGGTCGGCGCCCTTGAACACCGCCTCGGGGCCGCGGGCGAAGATATCGACCTTCCGGAAGCGATCGATGTCGATCAGCCCCTTCACGTCGAGGATGTTGAGGATTCCGTCTGCCCAGAACGCGATCGTGCGTGGGCGCTCGCCGAGCGGCACGCTGTTGTCGAGGAACTCGCAGACCACCTGCTTGTCCCGCGACAGCGCCCAGTTGAAGAACAGGCGCGGCATCCCGGTATAGGCCTCGACGTTATGGGCCAGCAGGTCCTCCACCGCCTTGTAGCGGCCGAACAGCTCGCCGCGCTTCCAGGCCCGCTCGACGGTGTCGGCCGGAGGCGTGACCATGAACTGCATGTAGACCCGGTCGCCGAACCGCGTGAGCAGCTGGCCGCCGCCGTCGGATCCGGCCTCGGCTTGGAAGCTGTCGAACCGGAACCGGTCGATCAGGAGGTTCGAGATCCGCCGCTCGGCCGCCTTACGGGTGACGTAGCGGTCGAGCTTCATGTCGATGATCTCGACCTCGTAGCCCGTCAGAGTCCCAGCATAGCGGGAGGCCGGCCCCAGGCTGTCGTAGTCGAGGAGGTACTTGCGCCACACGTCCGGGGTGATGACCGCGAAATCCGACCACGCCATGCCGAGGCGCTTGGCAAGCCCGAGCTGGTAGGGGCGGATCGTGCTCTTGCCGGAGGCCGAGGCGCCCTTGACGTTCATGACCACCGGGTGGTCCTGCGGCACCAGACGGCGGTAGCCGCGCGCGTCCACCACCGCGCCGATCCAGGGTTCGATCAGTTCGCCGATGCGGCGGCTGCCGTAGCCGTTCGACACCAGCGTCCCCGCGATGGTCCGCAGCAGGGCCGCATCGCGGATGACGGCGTTCTGGCGGGCGATGAGGCCCGACACTACGGTGCGCAGGGCCTCGCAGGCGGCAATTTCCAGGCCGTCTCCGGCCTCGGCGGCGCGCCGCTGCAGGTTTCGAGATGGCGCAGGGCCCGGGTCGGGAGATCCTCGCGCGGGGCTTCGACCGCCGGCGGGCGGCGCCCGAGGAGCCGGTCGAGCCAGCGCGGCTTCGGCGGAGGCGGGGCCGGCGGGTCGTTCAGGATGGCGGCGATCTCGCGGTCGAGAACCGCGTCGGCCTCGGAGCGGATCCCGGCAAGGACGGCCTCGACCTCGCCGAGGCGGGGCTCGATCCCCTCGCGCAGGATCGTGGCGACGATGGCCCGGAAGTTCACGCCGAGGTCGGCGTAGACCGCGCCCACGGGCACGGACAAGTCCGACATGACCCGGATCAGGACCTCGTGGACGACGAGGCGACCGGCCCGGAACCGGGTGAGCTGCCGGGCAGGCAGCCCGCAGAGGTCACTCAGATCCAGGGCGTCGCGAAGCGGCGTCTCGACGTGCTCGGACCGGTAGACGGTGACCAGCGGCAGAAAGGCGGACGGCAGATCGGACCGGACGCCCGGGTTCCAGGGGCCGATGGCCGCTTCCGGGGCGGTGGCCGGCGCGTCGGTCATCCGCACGTCTCCTTCCCGCCCCCGCAGAGGGGGTGGGTGGGCGCGTGTCAGATCGGGAGGGCGAGCCGTGAAACCTCAACCTGCCCTCCGAAGACGCTAAAAGACCTTCTGGAACCAGCCATGGGCGTCGTTGGTGTTGCCCCGCTGGATGTCGACCAGCAGGCTTCGCAGCCGCTGGGCCACCGGCCCGGCCTTGCCGTTCCCGATGGTGAAGGATTCCTCCCGGCCCTTCACGGTGCCGATCGGCGTGATCACCGCCGCCGTGCCGCAGGCGAAGGCCTCGGTCAGGCGGCCCTCCCGCACGTCGGCGCGCCACGCGTCGATCGTGTAGGGCTCTTCCTTCACGGTCAGCCCGGCCTCCCGCGCCAGCGTGAGGACCGAATCGCGAGTGATCCCGTGCAGGATGCTGTCCGACAGCGGCGGCGTGACCAGCGTCCCGTCCTCGAACACGAAGAACACGTTCATGCCGCCGAGTTCCTCAATGTAGCGGCGCTCGACCGCGTCGAGGAACACGACCTGCTCGCAGCCCTGCGCGACGGCCTCCGATTGCGCCGCGAGGCTCGCCGCGTAATTGCCGCCGCACTTGGCCGCGCCGGTGCCGCCCGGCGCCGCCCGCGTGTAATGCTCAGAGACCCAGACCGAGACGGCGTTGTTCGGGTCCTTGAAGTACGAGCCCACCGCCGACGCGATGGTGATGAACAGGTACTCGGAAGCCGGCCTGACGCCGAGGAACGCCTCCGTGGCGATCATGAACGGCCGCAGATAGAGGCTCCCGTCCGGCGTGTTGGGGATCCAAGCACGGTCGATCTCGACCAGCTTGTGCATCGCCTCAACGAACGCGTCCTCGGGAAACGGTGCGATCGCCAGGCGCTCGGCCGAGTGGCGGAAGCGGCGGGCATTGGCGTCCGGCCGGAACAGGGCGGCGCCGCCATCGGCGGTGCGGTAGGCCTTGAGGCCCTCGAAGATTTCCTGCGCGTAGTGCAGCACCGCGGAGGCGGGATCGAGGGGGATCGCCTGGCGCGCCTGGATCCGGGCGTCGTGCCAGCCGCGACCGGCCTCGTAGCGCGCCACCACCATGTGGTCGGTGAACACCTTGCCGAAGCCGGGATTCGCCATCAGCGCGGCCCGCTCCTCGGCGGTCCGCGGGGCGGGATGACTTTGGATCTCGAACGTCAGGTCGCTCACGGTGTGGTCCTCATCGGCTGAGGCCCTTATGGCGCGCTCCGGCGCGCGAATCTACGGAGCCGGCGCATGACGGCGTCGCCGCATATGCGAGTCATTCCGCGCTCGCGGGCTCCGACAGCTGCAGCCGATGCAGGCGCGCATAGGCGCCGCCGGCCGCGAGCAGGTCATCGTGGCGTCCGGTCTCGATCACGCGGCCGGCGTCCATCACGGCGATCTGATCGGCGTCGCGCACCGTCGAGAGGCGATGGGCGATTACCAGGGTCGTCCGGCCGCGCATCAGCCGGGTCAGTGCTTCCTGGACCAGGCGCTCCGATTCGGAGTCGAGAGCCGAGGTCGCCTCGTCGAGGAGCAGGATCGGCGCGTCCTTGAGGAAGGCGCGGGCGAGGGCCACGCGCTGACGTTCGCCGCCGGAGAGCCGGCCGCCGCCGGGTCCGACTCGGAACTCGTATCCCTCCGGCAGGGCCGTGACGAAGCCGTGGGCCGCCGCGGCGCGGGCCGCCGCCTCGATCTCCGCGCGGGTCGCCCCCGGACGGCCGAAGCCGATATTGGCGGCGATCGTGTCGTCGAACAGGACGACCTCCTGCGAGACCACCGCCACCGCGGCGCGCAGGGACGCCAGGGTCACGGCGCGGACGTCCTGGCCGTCGATTGTCACGGCGCCGCCGGTGACGTCGTAGAGGCGCGGGACGAGGTTGAGCAGCGAGGATTTCCCGGATCCGGAGCGCCCGACCAGGGCCGTCACCGAGCCGGGCGTGACCGCGAGGTCGATGCCCTCAAGCGCCGGCGCGTCCGGCCGGTAACGGAAGTGCACGCCCGCGAAGCGGATCGCGCCGGCGGTCACCGTCAACGGGTGGGCACCCGGCGCCTCGCGGATGGCCGGCGCCTCGTCCATCACGTCGAAGTAGCGCCGCAGCGCGGCCGCCGCCTCCTGCAGGATGGCGTTGAGATTGCCCAGCGCCCGGGCCGGCTGCGCGGCAAGCAATAAGGCTGCGACGTAGCCGGTGAAGTCGCCGACCGTCTTCTCGCCCGCCAGGACGCGCTGCCCGACCAGCACCAGCACGCCCGCCACCGCGATACCGCCGCCGATCTCGAGGAGCGGGTCGAGGCGCCCGCGGGCATTGGCGGCCTTCATCTTGAGGCGGCGCACCTCGTCGAGCGCCGCTGCGGCGCGGCCCTTCAGGTAGGGTTCCATCGCGTAGGTTTTGGCGATGCGGGCGCCCTGCAGGCTCTCGGAGATCAGGCTGGCGGTGGCGCCCATCTGCTCCTGCGTCGAGGTCGAGACCCGCCGGAGCTTCTTGCCGATCCGGCCGATCGGCCCGGCTACGAACGGGACCGTGACGCCGGCCACCAGTGTAAGCACCGGATCCATCCAGATCAGCGCCGCCACCAAGCCCATCAGCATGGCGATGTCGCGGAGCAGGACCGTCGAGATGCGGGTCAGCGCCTCCTTGATGAAGGCGAAGTCGGTGGTGAAGCGCTGGGTCAGCGCCGCGGGGCTTTCGCGGCCGAGCTGGGCGAGATCCGAGTCGATCAGGTGCCCGTAGAGCGCCGCCTGCATGTCGGCCTCGACCCGGGTCACGACGCGGTTGGTCAGGACCGTCTGCCCGTAGAGCGCGAATCCGCGCGTGGCCGTGACCACGATCACCACCACCGGCCCGTAGGCGATCGCCGCGGCGTCCTTGCGGTCGAAGGCGTCGAACGCGGCTTTGATCAGCGCCGGGTAGAGCCCAGTCGAGGCGCCGACCAGCGCGATCAGCACCAGCACGACCGCGAGGGTAGCCCGGTGCGGGTACAGCCAGATGCGCCAGAGCCGGGCGAGGAGGGGGGCCGTGTCGCCGGGAAGGCGCGCCATGAAACCTACCGGGTCGGATCAGTGCCGCCGCCGGACAGGATGCGCGGCGGCTGCGGTTTGCCGCCGCCGCCGCCGCGGATCAAGGCTTTTGGTCAGCGGTCGTCGCCGTGCGGTCCGCGTTCGTCGTCATGGCCGTGATGCCAGCCGCCGTGACGCGGCCCGCCCATGGGCCGAGCGAGGATCATGGCACGCCGCTTCTGATCCTGGTCCAGGCTGGCGTAGAGCGGCTGCGAGGCATCGGCGAGCTTGCGCAGGGCGTCGCCGCGGGCGGTCGCGGAATCCGCCATCGCCCGCAGGGCCGCGGGGGCGTCGTCGCCGAATTTGGGCCGGTCGCGCATGGCCTCGCGGCGCTGCTGGCGCAGCTTCGCCATGTCGCGGATCGCCGCTTCTACCGGCGGCCATAGCTTCTCCTGGTCGGGATTGAGCTTTAGGCCGGCATGCAGGGCCGCGATGCGGGCATCCGTGAAGGCCGCACGGTCCTCGGGGCTGAGCGCGCTCCAGCGCCCGTGCCCGCGGAAGCCCTCGGGGCCGTGGTCGCGCGCAACGGCCGCGCCGGCGAGCCCCAGCCCGAGGGCACCGGTGATCAGGATGGCCGCTCTCAAACGTCGGGACATGAACACCTCCGTCTTAACGCTCTGGGCGCCGTGCTGACCGACGGCCGGCGGCAGCGCCCAACGCCGCGCATCGAGCGCCGGGCTTGTATCCCGCTTGTGTATGTAACAATGTTACATTACGTCCGGTGCCATGCGGTTGGCGGAGGCGGACATGGTGCGGCGGGCGACGGCAACGATCGGGATGGCGTGGCTCGCGGTTCTGTCCGTGTGTCTCGGTCTCGGCGGGCCGGCCGCGGCGGGATCCGGGGAGGGTCCGGTCCGTGCGGTCGCGAGCTTCTCGATCCTGGCCGATCTGGTGCGGGAGGTGGGCGGCGCGCACGTGACGGTGTCGCCGCTCGTCGGCCCCGACTCCGACGCGCACGGGTTCAGCCCCTCGCCGGGCGACGCACGCAAGGTCGCCGAGGCCGACATCGTTTTCGTCAACGGCCTGGGGCTGGAGGGATGGCTCGACCGGCTGATCCGCGCCTCCGGCACGCGCGCACCGGTGGTGGTCGCCTCCATGGGGATCGCGCCGATCGCCGCGCAGGACGAACATGCCCTTGGGGACGGCCCAGGCGACCGCGACCGCGACCACGGGGATCACGCGGTGGACCCGCATGCCTGGCAGGATGTCGCCAACGTACGGATCTACGTGGCGAATATCCGGGACGGGCTGGCCAAGGTCGATCCGGCCCATGCCGACGCCTATCGGGAGGCCGCGACCGGCTTCCTCGTCAAGCTCGACGCGCTGGAGCGGGACGTCCGGGCAGCGATCGCTCGCATCCCGCCGGAGCGGCGGCGGATCATCACGACTCACGACGCCTTCGGCTACTTCGCGGCGGCCTACGGCCTGCGCTTCATCGCACCGCAAGGCGTGTCCACCGACAGTGAGGCGAGCCCGCGGGATGTCGCGGCGATCATCCGGCAGATCCGCAAGGAGCGCGTCCCTGCGGTCTTCCTCGAGAACATCAGCGATCCGCGCCAGATGGAGCAGATCGCCCGCGAGGGCGGCGCCCGGATCGGCGGCAAGGTCTATTCCGACGCGCTCTCGGCACCGGACGGGCCGGCCGCGACCTATCTCGACCTGATGCGATCGAATGTGCAGGCCTTCGACGCCGCGTTGATGCCGGGCTAGAGCCGTCGGCGGGCACGCAGCGTGTCCGGCGGTCACAAATGGTGCGGGACTTTTCTCCCTGCGAGGTTGGAATGCCACGCAAAGGCGGACCATCGCCGCGCCGGGGTCTCGAGCCGGTCGATCAGGCTCGTCATTCCGGGGCGCCGAAGGCGAGCCTGGACCCGAAGGGGCATGCCGAAGGCGGTCAATCCAGAAGCGATGTCACGCGATATTCTGGCGCATCGGCGGCTCTGGATCCCGGGCTCCGCTGCGCGGCCCCGGGATGACGGGTGAAGTGGGCTCCGGCTTCGCGGGTGCATCCCGAGGCCTCGCGGTCATTCGCCTTCACCGCGTCGGACATGACATAGCGTAAACCGGCGGTTAAGACGCCCCAACTAGCCTTACGAAACGGGTGCCAGCCGATCCTCGTCGACGAGGGCTCAAGGCCTTGGGGCCTTGTGAAAACGCGCAGCTCGGAGATCGCGTGGCTTGGGGGCCTGACCGCTGGCGCTTCTATCGGCTCGTCGCGCGCGAGGCCGCGCGCGCAGTCCGCGCGGCCAGCGCCAGCGTCACCGCGCCGCCCGACATCCTCGCCCGGATGCGAGTGACCGGGCTGGTGATCGCCCCCCAGGATCTGCGTACCTCCGACGCGACCTTCGCGGACGACATCTACGCCGGCCTGTTCGTCTTCGCGGGCCGCTCCCTGGCTGCGAGCGGCGGCTCGCCCTTCGACTATGCGCCGCCCTCGCCGGAATGGGCCGACGAGCTCTACGGCTTCGGCTGGCTGCGGCACCTGCGCGCCGCCGACACCGCACTTGCTCGGGCCAACGCCCGCGCCTTCGTGGCCGATTTCATCGCCGGACGGGGCGACGCGGCGCTCGCCCGGCAGACGCCGGTGGCGGCCCGGCGGCTGATCTCGTTCCTGTGCCAGTCCCCGCTCGTGCTGGAGGGGGCCGACCACGGCTTCTACCAGAACTTCCTCAAGGCGATCGCCCGCAACGCGCAGCAGCTCGAGCGCGACATCCGGCGCGGCGTGCCGCCGCAATGGCGCCTCAACGCCGCGGTGGCGCTCTGCTATGCCGGCCTGTGCTGCGACGGCATCCAGCCGATCCTGCGCCGGGCGACCCGGATCCTGTCGCGGGAACTCGACCGGCAGATCCTCACCGACGGCGGCCACCGCTCCCGCGACCCGCGCTTCGCCATGGAGCTGCTGCTCGACCTGCTGCCTCTGCGGCAGAGCTATCTCAGCCGCAGCGTCGAGCCGCCGCTGGCCCTGCTGCGCGCCGTCGACCGGATGCTGCCGCTCCTGCGGCTGCTGCGGCACCCGGACGCCTCGCTCAGCCATTTCAACGGCATGGGCGCCACCGATGCGGACCATCTCGCGACGCTGCTGGTCTACGACGGTGCGCTCGCCCGGCCGCTGATGCATGCGCCGAACTCCGGCTACGAGCGCCTGGAGGGTGGCCGGGTCGTGATCGTGGCCGATGTCGGCGCGAGCCCGCCGTTGCCCTATTCGGTCAATGCCGGGGCCGGCTGCCTCGCGTTCGAGATGTCGAGTGGCCCCCAGCGGATCATCGTCAATTGCGGTCTGCCGGCGAGTGGGCCGGATCTGCGCCTCCTCGCCCGCTCGACGCCCGCGCATTCCACCGCCTCGGTCGGCGACGCGTCCTCGTGCCGGTTTCTCACCCGCACCGGCTGGTGGGGTGATCGCTGGCTGGCCGACTGGCTGATCCGGCGGCGCGGGCCCGTGGTGCTGGGCGGCCCGTCCGAAGTGGCGGCCGAGCGGGCCGAGGATGACGACAGCGTCACCCTCGCGGCCCGGCACAACGGTTACGGGCGAGATTTCGGCATCGTGCACGAGCGGCGCTGGCAGCTCTTCGCCGCGAGCGCGCGCCTGGAGGGCCGGGACGCCTTCCTGCGCCAGGGCAAGGCCTCCAGCCGAGCGCGCCAGCGCGGCCAGAACGTCGCCATTCGCTTCCACCTGCATCCCGGCATTGCCGTGCGGGGCGTTCCGGAAGGCCTCGAACTCGCCTCGGCGCTCGGCGAGATCTGGACCTTCCGCGCGGAGAACGCCGAGATCGCCCTCGAGGAGAGCGTGTACTTTTCCGGACTGACCGGACCGCGCCGCACCGACCAGATCGTGCTCCACCTGCGGGTCGCCGAGGATGTCGAGGTGCGCTGGAGCTTCGAGCGCCTGGCCTCGGCGCCCCTCAGAGGCATCGCGCCATCTTGACAGGGCGGCTGGCCCGGCCGCCCGTTTCCATGCTACCGCGCGCCGAAATCTCGAACCCCGGCACGAAGCTATGGCGCACGATCAGGTGCGGGTCTCCCGCGCGCTCCTCTCGGTCTCCGACAAGACCGGCCTCGTCGACTTCGCCTGGGCGCTGCACGAGCGCGGCGTCGCATTGGTCTCGACGGGGGGCACCCACCGGACGCTGCAGGAAGCCGGCCTGCCTGTGACCGAGGTCGCCGACCTGACCGGCTTCCCCGAGATGATGGATGGCCGGGTGAAGACGCTGCATCCGGCGGTGCATGGCGGTCTGCTCGCCATCCGCGACAACCCCGAGCACCAAGCCGCGCTCGCCGCCCACGGGATCGGGGCGATCGACCTGCTGGTGGTGAACCTCTACCCGTTCGAGGCAACCATCGCGGCCGACAAGCCGGATGCCGACTGCATCGAGAACATCGATGTCGGCGGGCCGGCCATGATCCGCGCGGCGGCCAAGAACCACGCGGACGTGGCCGTCGTCACCGACGCGTCGGACTATCCGGCCGTTCTGGCCGCGCTCGAAGCCAACGACGGCGCCACCGGGGCGGAGCTGCGCCGCCGCCTGGCGCAGAAGGCGTTTGCCCGCACTGCCGCCTACGACGCGGCCATCGCCAACTGGATGGCGGGCCGCTTCGGTTGCGACGAGCCGGCCCTGTTCCGCGCCTTCGGTGGCACCCTCGCGCAAGGGCTGCGCTACGGCGAGAACCCACACCAGAGCGCCGCCTTCTACCGAGCTCCCGGCAAGGCGCGCTCCGGCGTCGCCACGGCCCGCCAGCTCCAGGGCAAGGAGCTGTCGTACAACAACTTCAACGACACGGATGCGGCCTACGAATGCGTCGCCGAGTTCGACCCGGCGCGTTCGGCCGCGGTGGCGATCATCAAGCACGCCAACCCGTGCGGCGTCGCTGAGGGCGCGAGCCTGGTGGAGGCCTATGAGCGGGCGCTGAGCTGCGACCCGACCTCGGCCTTCGGCGGCATCGTGGCGTTGAACCGGACGCTGGACGAAGAGGCAGCCCGCAGGATCGCCGAGATCTTCACCGAGGTGATCATCGCCCCGGATGCCACGCCCGAGGCGGTGGCGGTCGTCGCGGCCAAGAAGAACCTGCGGCTCCTCCTGGCCGGCGGCCTGCCCGATCCCCGGGCCGGCGGCGAGACCGTGCGCTCCCTCTCCGGCGGCCTGCTGGTCCAGGGCCGGGACGCGGCCGTCGTGGACGACATGCCGCTTCAGGTCGTCACCCGGCGTGCGCCGACCGAGGCGGAACTCGCCGATCTCCGCTTCGCCTATCGCGTCGCCAAGCACGTGAAGTCGAACGCTATCGTGTACGCCAAGGCCGGCGCCACCGTGGGTATCGGCGCGGGTCAGATGTCGCGGGTCGATTCCTCGCGCATCGCCGCCTGGAAGGCCGCCGAGGGCGCCAAACGCCTCAACCTGCCGGAGAGCCTCGCGGTCGGTTCCGTCGTGGCGTCGGATGCCTTCTTCCCCTTCGCCGACGGTCTGCTGGCCGCAGCCGAGGCGGGTGCGACGGCGGTGATCCAGCCGGGCGGCTCGATGCGCGACTCGGACGTGATCGCGGCGGCCGACGAGGCCGGCCTCGCGATGGTCCTGACGGGACATCGCCATTTCCGTCACTGAGGCGCGGTCCGATCCGGCGGACCTCGCTTGGTCCGGGGCTGCCGTTAACGCTCTGTCGCGAATGCGCGCCCGGGACCGATTTTCCGGCCTCGGGTGCGCATCGGCGCAACGCTCACAATAGTGTTTATGGACTGACGTTCTGTAAAAATTCGGCGCTGTGGCGTTTGACTATGTTAATCTAGCGTTTTTTGTAATCGAAAATTTTATCAAATAGTCCGTCAGAGGTAAAAAACGAACGCGACTTGATATCGTACCCCCGGATCGCCATGATGATCCATATGTGTTCGCGCTGATTGCGTCGCGCAATGTCTGAACGCGATCTGGTCTGGGTGGTTTGATGCTCGTCGCCGCGATGTTGTTCTTGGTCGGATGGCTGATCGGCCGTCTGTTCGGCGTGATTGTCTTGGTGATGACTTCGTGCGTCATCCTGTTCACGGCGATGACCATCTTCACGGCCGTTTACGGGATCGATCTTCTGCACGTACTGATCGCGCTCGGCTATCTCACCGCGCACCAATCCGGATATCTGCTCGGCGCCTATCTCGGCGGTTACCCGGAGAACAATTGACGCCGGCCGCCGCCATCACCACCACCAGACCCACCGACCGGCCTGATTGTTCACGACAATCCAGATCGCTAATGTTGCCAGGCACCAGCTGACTACAAGTAGAAGTGGTGGCCTCTTGCCCGATTCACGCACGGGTCTCGTTTTCACGTCAGTCACGTCCGCTGGTTTCCGGTCTTCGGCTTCGGGCCACTCTATACGGTAATGCACGGATTTTGGTTCCATCGATCCGTCTTTGATCGCGGATCCACACTTGAGTTTAAATTGTCTTCTCGCATACCGACGTCGTTTTGCGATCGCATCGAAAACTTAATAGTTTTGGGCATAATGTCTAAATAGAGTCAGATATTCGGTTGAGAAATGGCTTCTATAATTTGATTTAATATCGTGTTACTTAGAATTCACGGCAGATGGCGCGTGGGTATATCGGTCGGCCACTCCGAACGGCGTGATCCAGCGCACGCGGCATGACAGCACAGCCGTCCGGATTGCTGCGCTGGGCGGGCTCCGCCAGGGCCGACATGACAACGCCCAGGCCGCGCGGGCGGCCTGGGCGTCGATTGGGCAGAGCCGCGGCTCAGGTATCGGCGAAGATGTCGCGGTCCTTGGTCTCGGGCACAAACAGCACGCCGATGATTACCGTCGCGACCGCGATGACGATCGGGTACCAAAGGCCGAAATAGATGTCGCCGGTCTGAGCCACCATAGCGAAGGCGGTCGCCGGCAAAAGGCCGCCGAACCAGCCGTTGCCGATGTGGTAGGGCAGCGACATCGAGGTGTAGCGGATCCGAGTCGGGAACAGCTCCACCAGCATGGCGGCGATCGGGCCGTAGACCATCGTGACGAAGAGCACGAGGATGAACAGCAGGCCGATCACCTGCGCGACCTGCGGCCGGAAGATGTCGAACGGGTTCGACATCTTGACGATCTCGGGGTCGCCGGCCTTCGGGTAACCGGCGGCCTGGAGCGCCGCGGTCGTGGCCTTGTTGGCTTCGACATTGCCGCCCTGCGGGTAGGGGATCTCGGTGTCGTTGACCCGGATCGTCGTGGGCTGTCCGGCGGCACCGGGCGCCGTCGCGTAGCGCACCGAGGACTTCGACAGGAAGTCACGGGCGAGGTCACAGGGCGCGGTGAACACCCGGGTCCCGACCGGATTGAACAGGGTCCCGCAGGCGGCCGGATCGGCCGTCACCGTGACCTTCACGCTTTCGATCGCCGCCTCGAGCTTCGGGTTGGCGGTCGAAGTGATGCCCTTGAAGATCGGGAAGAACGTCGCCGCCGCGATCGCGCAGCCCGCCAGGATGATGACCTTGCGGCCGATCTTGTCGGACAGCCAGCCGAACACCACGAAGAAGCCGGTGCCGAGGAGCAGCGACCACGCGATCAGCAGGTTGGCCGTGTAGCCGTCGACCTTGAGGATCGATTGCAGGAAGAACAGCGCGTAGAACTGGCCCGTGTACCAGACCACGCCCTGGCCGGCGACGAGTCCGAACAGGGCGATTATGGCGAACTTCGCGTTCCGCCACTGGCCGAACGCCTCCGTGAGCGGCGCCTTCGAGGTCTTGCCCTCGTCCTTCATCTTCTTGAAGGCCGGGGACTCGGAGAGCTGGAGGCGGATCCAGACCGAGATGCCGAGCAGAAGCACCGAGACCAGGAACGGAATGCGCCATCCCCACTCGGCGAACGCGGCCTCGCCCGTGAAGGTCCGGGTCGCGAGGATGACGAGGAGGGACAGGAACAGGCCTAGCGTCGCGGTCGTCTGGATCCAGCTCGTGTAGAAGCCGCGCCGGCCATTGGGGGCGTGCTCGGCCACGTAGGTGGCGGCGCCGCCATACTCGCCGCCGAGGGCGAGGCCCTGGGCGAGGCGCAGGACGATCAGGATGATCGGCGCCGCGATGCCGATGGTCGCCGCGTTGGGCAGGATGCCGACGATGAAGGTCGACAGGCCCATGATCAGGATCGTGACGAGGAAGGTGTATTTGCGTCCGACGAGATCGCCGACGCGGCCGAAGACCAGGGCGCCGAATGGCCGGACGATGAAGCCGGCCGCGAAGGCCAGCAATGCGAAGATGTCGCGCGTCGCCGGCGGGTAGGCCGAGAAGAACTGCGCGCCGATGATCGCCGCAAGGGAGCCGTAGAGATAGAAATCGTACCACTCGAACACGGTGCCGAGCGAGGATGCGAAGATCACCCGCTTCTCGGCCGACGTCATCGGCCTCGCGGCGTCTCCGGTTCGGGGGATCGCGGTTGCCACAGCCATGAAACAGGTCCTCCCAGACGCATACGGGCGCACCGGGACTCGGGCCGCCCCCTTCACCGCCCGGTTTCGCGGACGGCTCTGCGCACAGCGCAGATCACATATGCGTTATCGCAAGGGCGGGGGTCAACCGGTAAAGCGATCGTGAAGAACCCTATCAACACGGGTGCTTACGCGGGTGTGCCGGAAACGACGAAGGGCGCGGCTTGCGCCGCGCCCTCCTCCTGTTCGATGCTTCGCGTCGGGGTCAGTGCGCGTGCGCGCCGGCCGCTCCGATCCCCGTCTCGGAGCGCACGTATTGCGCCTCGAACGCGGCCCGCTCGCGCTGGGCCCGGCGGGACTTGTCCATCAGCGACACGACCCAGATCGTCGCGAAGGCCAGCGGCATCGAGAACAGCGCCGGGTTGTCGTAGGGGAACAGCGGCGCTGGGTTGCCCAGCGTCGTCACCCACACGGCCTTCGACAGCACCACCATGATCACGGCGGCGAGCAGGCCGACGAGACCGCCGGCGAGCGCGCCCCATGTCGTGGTGCCGCGCCACAGGATCGACATGGCCAGAACCGGGAAGTTGCAGCTCGCCGCCACCGCGAAGGCGAGGCCGACCATGAAGGCGACGTTCTGGTTCTCGAACACGTAGCCGAGGTAGATCGCCACGATGCCGATCACCACCGCCGAGATCTTCGAGAGGTTGACTTCATGCTTCTCGGTGGTGCGCCCGCGGGCGATCACCTGGGCGTAGAGGTCGTGGCTGATCGCCGAGGCGCCGGCCAGCGTCAGGCCGGCGACGACCGCGAGGATCGTCGCGAAGGCCACGGCGGAGATGAACCCGAGGAAGTACGGGCCGCCGACCGCGTTGGCGAGGTTCACCGCCACCATGTTGGTGCCGCCGATCATGTCCTTCAGCTTGTCGAAGGCTCCGGCCGGGCCGAGCTTGAAGTAGCTCGGATCGGACATCAGCAGGGCGATGCCGCCGAAGCCGATGATGAAGGTCAGGATGTAGAAGTAGCCGATCAGGCCGGTGGCGTAGAACACCGACTTGCGCGCAGCCTGGGCGTCCGAGACCGTGAAGAACCGCATCAGGATGTGCGGCAGGCCGGCGGTGCCGAACATCAGGCCGACGCCGAGCGAGATCGCCTCGACCGGGTTCGACACGAGGCCGCCCGGCGCCATGATGGCGTCGCCCTTCGGATGGACCTGTACGGCGTTGGCGAACAGCACCTCCGGGTTGAAGCCGTACTTGAGCAGCACCGCGCCGGCCATGAAGGTCGCGCCGCCCAGGAGCAGGCAGGCCTTGATCACCTGCACCCAGGTGGTCGCCTTCATGCCGCCGAAGGCGACGTAGACGATCATCAGGACGCCGACGATGATCACCGCGTACAGGTAGGGCAGGCCGAACAGGAGCTGGATCAGCTTCCCCGCGCCGACCATCTGGGCGATCAGGTAGAAGGCCACCACCACCAGCGTGCCGACCGCCGAGATGATGCGGATCGCCGTCTGGTCGAGACGGAAGCTCGCCACGTCCGCGAAGGTGAACTTGCCGAGGTTGCGCAGGCGCTCGGCGATCAGGAACAGCACGATCGGCCAGCCGACCAGGAAGCCCGTCGAGTAGATCAGGCCGTCGAAGCCCGAGGTGTAGACGAGGCCCGAGATGCCGAGGAACGAGGCGGCCGACATGTAGTCGCCGGCGATTGCCAGGGAGTTCGTCCCGGCCGAGATGCCGCCGCCCGCCGCGTAGAAGTCGGCGGCCGACTTGGTGCCCTTCGCGGCCTTGTAGGTGATGCCGAGCGTCAGCAGCACGAAGAACAGGAACATCAGGATGGCCGGCCAGTTCGTGGCCGATTGCTGCACGGCGCCGAGATCCGGGCCGGCGGCGTAGGCCGCGCTCGCGGCGATCGTGCCGAGCGTCAGGCCGAGGAAGAGGCGATTCATCGGGCGACGCTCCGCTTGAGGGCGTCGCTCAGCGCGTCGAAGCGCGTGTTGGCGCGGGCCACGTAGACGCCCGTGAGCGCAAAGGCGAACAGGATCACGAACACGCCCGCGAACAGGCCGAGGGAGGCGGTGCCGCCGACCTTCACGGCGAGCAGCGACTTGTCGAAGGCGATCAGGCCGATGAAGCCGAAATAGACCACCAGCATCAGGATCGTCAGGGTCCAGGCGAACCGGGTGCGCTCGCCGACGAGCTGCTGGAATTCCGGGGTCCGGGCGATCCGCGCGATCTGCGGATCCTGATCTATCCCGAGGGTGGCTGTACCCGGGGGCGCCGGGCGTCCCCGCGCGCCGAGTGTCGTTCCGCTGCTCATGACCGTCCCTCCCACGAAGGCTCTCCGGCCCTCGGGTTCATCGCGATTGTGGTTCGTGGTTCTTGTTGGAGGCGGCCGCCGCACCGGCATCCGCCCCGGTTCGAAGCCGCGCCGCCATGCCGGCGGCGCGGATGCGATCAGGCCCGGTTCTGCCGGTTCTCGATCAGGTCGTCGACGACGGCCGGCTCGGCCAGCGTCGAGGTGTCACCGAGCGAACTGAAATCGTCCTCGGCGATCTTGCGCAGGATGCGGCGCATGATCTTGCCCGAGCGGGTCTTGGGCAGGCCCGGGGCGAACTGGATCAGGTCGGGGGAGGCGATCGGACCGATATCCTTTCGGACCCAGGTCACGAGCTCCTTGCGCAGGGCGTCGTCGCCCTCCTCGCCGTCGTTGAGGGTCACGTAGGCGTAGATGCCCTGGCCCTTCACGTTGTGCGGGTAGCCGACGACGGCCGCCTCGGCGACCTTCGGGTGGGCGACCAGCGAGGATTCGACTTCCGCCGTGCCCATGCGATGGCCCGAGACGTTGATCACGTCGCCGACCCGGCCGGTGATCCAGTAATAGCCGTCGGCGTCGCGCCGGGCGCCGTCGCCGGTGAAGTACTTGCCCGGATAGGTCGAGAAGTAGGTCTGCTCGAAGCGCTCGTGGTCGCCGTAGACCGTGCGCATCTGGCCCGGCCAGGAATCCGCGATGCAGAGATTGCCCTCGCACGGTCCCTGCAGGACCTTGCCCTCGGCGTCGACCATCTCGGGCTTGACGCCGAAGAACGGCCGGGTCGCCGAGCCGGGCTTGAGGGCGGTGGCGCCCGGCAGCGGCGTGATCAGGATGCCGCCGGTCTCGGTTTGCCACCACGTGTCGACGATCGAGCAGCGCTGGTCGCCGACCACGTTGTAGTACCATTCCCAGGCTTCCGGGTTGATCGGCTCTCCGACCGAGCCCAGCACCCGCAGGGATTGCCGCGAGGTCTTCTTCACCGGCCCCTCGCCGCCGCCCATCAGCGACCGGATGGCGGTCGGCGCCGTGTAGAAGATGTTGACCTTGTGCTTGTCGATTACCTCCCAGAACCGAGAGGTTGACGGGTAGGTGGGGATCCCCTCGAACATCAGCGTCGTGGCGCCGTTCGCCAGCGGCCCGTAGACAATGTAGCTGTGGCCGGTGACCCAGCCGACATCGGCCGTGCACCAGTACACGTCGCCTTCGCGGTAATCGAAGACGTATTCGTGCGTCATCGAAGCGTAGACCAGATAACCGCCCGTGGTGTGGACCACGCCCTTCGGCTGGCCGGTCGAGCCCGAGGTGTAGAGGATGAACAGCGGGTGCTCGGCCTCCACGGCTGTGGCCGGGCACTCGTCGGTCACCTGCTCGGCGGCCTCGTCATAGTAGACGTCCCGGCCCGCCTCCATCGCGACGCTGCCGCCGGTGCGCCGGACCACGACCACGTGGTCGACGAGGTCGGTACCGATGCGCTTGATCGCCTCGTCGACATTGGCCTTGAGCGGCACCTTGCGGCCGCCGCGCAGGCCCTCGTCGGCCGTGATCACCAACTTCGAGCCGCAGCCCTGGATGCGCGAGGCGAGGGAATCCGGCGAGAAGCCGCCGAACACGATCGCGTGGATCGCGCCGAGCCGCGCGCAAGCGAGCATTGCGTAGGCGGCCTCCGGGATCATCGGCAGATAGAGCGTGACCCGGTCGCCCTTGCCGACGCCGCGGTTGCGCAGGACGTTGGCCATCCGGCAGACCTGCGCGTGCAGCTCGCGATAGCTGATGTGCTTGGACTCGTCGGGATTGTCGCCTTCCCAGATGATCGCCGTCTGATCGCCGCGGCTCTCCAAGTGGCGGTCGATGCAGTTATAGGCGACGTTCGTCGTGCCGTCCTCGAACCACTTGATCGAGACCTTGCCCGGCTCGAAGCTGGTATTCTTGACGCGCGTGTACGGCGTCATCCAGTCGATGCGCTTGCCGTGCTCGCTCCAGAAGGCGTCCGGATCGGAAACCGACGCCTCATACATCTGCCGATACTTGGCATCGCCGACGTGAGCGCCCTCACGCCACGCAGCCTGCACCTCGATGACCCTGCCTTCCATGGCGTTCCATCCCTGTTTTGGTGCCCGATCGTATCGCGGTGAGTGCCGCGCAGCCAGGACTTCCAAAGTAACGTAGCCTACATCCTACGATGACGATATCATCGTCTTTCCGCTCGCGCGGACGTCGGTTTTGCTGAATAAATTGGGCGCAATGTAAGGGGCTGATTGAAGCTTCGGACGATGCCCTGTCAAGCCGAGTTGAAGGGTCGTGATACCATCGGCCGCCGCGTGTTTTCCACGCTTGGCGGCGGACTCGGAGCGATGACCTTCCACGGTGCCCGGCCTCAGCCATTCGCCGCCCGGCGGATCGGCATGATGATCTCTACCAGCGTGCCATCCTCGGGTCGGGCCGACAGCTGAAGGCGACCGCCATTGGCCTCCACGAGGGCGCGGGGCAGGGCGAGCCCTTCCTCGACATCCCCTTCGAGATCCGCGGTCCTTGCCGACGCGGCGCCGGTGTCGCGTACCCGAAGGGCCACGGCTGTCCGCTCCGCGGCGCCGGTGGAGACGATGATCTGGCCTCCCGCGGTCGAGCGCCGGATGGCGTGCTCGATCACCAGGGAGGCCGCGCGGCTGACGGAGCGCTCGTCGGCCTCCAGATCCTCCAGATCGGAGGAGAAGCTCGTCCGCACGACGATGCGGCCGCGGGCGGCTTGGCCTTGGAGCCGCGCCACGCACCCGGCCGCGACGTCGTTGAGGTCGAGCGGACGCGGCTCGAGCTGCAGGGATCCGGCCTCGACAGCGGCGAGGTCGAGAAGCTTGCCGACCCGCTGCAGCATGGCCTCGCCGGACGCCTTGATCTCCGCGAGGCAGCCGCGATAGCGGGAGTCCCCGAGCGGACCGAACGGCTCCTTCAGCATCGCGTCGGCGAGGTCGAGCATGCCGGTCAGGGGTTCGCGGAACGCTTGATCCAGGCGGGTCAGGGCCGCGCCCCGATTCGCGCCGCGCGCGGCGGCCCGATCCTCCGCGACCGGCGGAGCAGGCGGAGCGTGAGACGAGGCAGCGGGCGCCGGGTCCAGGATTGCGACCCGACGGCCATCGTCCCGCATCGCTTTGATGTCGAGGGTCAGGGTCGCGCCGGCGAGGGAGACGGAACGCGACCCCTCGGACCCGCCGCGCAGAAGATCGGCAACGGCCAGCACGCTGTCCCGGTCGAACAGGGCCACGAAGCTGCCTCCGACCACCTCGCGGGGATCGCAGCCGAGCATGGCGGCGGCCGCGCGGTTGACCGCGACGACGCGGCCCGCTCCGTCGAGCGTGACGATCCCCGACGTGAGTGCGTCGAGCGCCGCCTCGGCGCTCGCCGTGCGCTCCGCCTGCGCTGCGTGCGCCAGGCGCTCGGCCGTGAGCGCGCCCGCCACATCGGCTTCTTCAAGCGGCCGCACGATCAGGCAGGTCGCCGGCGCGCCGGCCCACGCGCAGGCGCCGCTCAGCGCCTCGACCGGCTGGGTGCCTCCCTCGACCGTCGTGACCGCCGTCCGGCGTGCGGTTGGCGCCTCCGCCTGCGCGTAACCCGGCAGCAGCGCGCCGAGACCGGTCGCCACCAGGGCTGCCAGATCGGTGTATCCCGTTAGCGCGAGGAACCTGCCGTTCGCCGCCAGGATCGTGTCGGCGCGATGGATGAGCGCCGGAAGGGGAAGGCCGGTGAGAATCTCGGTGCCGGGCACCGGGGCGATCGCGGCGTCGCGCGTTTCCGCGAGGCCGGGCTGCGATCCGGGAAATGGCATGACGGCGCCGCTTTCCGGCTTCCGAGCTTCCGTATCGGGCTCCGCTTCATCGCCCGCGTAACGCGCGCCCAGCGCCCGGGCGATCTCGCGAAACGCAGCATGCTCGTCCGTAGACAGCGGAGCCGGTACGGGGGCCGGATCGGCGATGTCCGCAATCTCGGGCTCAGAGGCTGGAGGCGCCGGAACCGGTGTGGTCGGCGCGACCTCGACCGGCCTCGCGATCTCCGCAGCCGTATCCTGCGGGGCTGAGCTTGAGGCTTGCTGAGGAAAGGCTCGGATCAGGCCGAATCCGCCGAAGCCCGAGAACGCCGCATCGCCGCGCCCGAGCGGTGCGCCCGAGAGCTCGACCCGGACAGGGCCGCCGGCGGTCTCGAGGACGGCTGCCTCGCCGCGGAAGGTGCGCCGCTCGTGCAGAGCCGTGAGCATTCCCTCGGCACCGGTGACGCGGCCGGCCGCGGCGAGCTCCTGCCACTTTTGGCCGACGAGGCCCGCCAAGACGTCAGGACCGTTGAGCGCGGTCAGCGTACCCGATTCATCCATCCGCCATAGGAAGCGGTCGTCCCGCTGGAGCGCGAGCTCGGGTGCCGCCACGGCAGGCGGCCGTTGCGGCGCCGGTTCCGCCTCCGGCTGCGCCGAACGGATCCGAGGCACCGCAACCGGCGCTGTCGCGGCGACCAGGATCACGGTGTCGCTGGACCCTTGATCGTGGCGGGCCAGCCAGCAGAGCACGGGGGGCGCGATCCGGCGTGGATCGAGGCGCAGGCGGACGAGGCGCGGCGCGGTATCCGTCGGCGCCGTTGCCACGATCTGCCGGATCAATCCTGCCACGCTGGCGCCGCCGAGGGCGTCCGCCAGGAGGAGGGCGTTCGGGGAGGCGTGCACGATCCGCCCGGCCCCGGCATCGATCACCAGATGAACCGGATCCCGCGCGCTGAGCGCCGCGGCCAAGTTCGGCATTCCCTGCCAGGCCGCGAAGGCGGCGGCGAGCTGAGGCTCGGCTGATCCGGCAGTCGGTATCAGTGTCGTCTCCAAAGCCCGCGACCTCGAACTCACACGCCCGTCCCTGTTCCCCGACCCCGTTTGCCCGAGAAACGCCCGCGATCGAAGCCCTATTGTAAACTCCTTCACGCCGCGACGCTGGATTCTCGGCGCGACCGTCACACGTTTACGTCATGTCAACCTTAACGCCGGTGGCGCGGGTGGCATATGGTGGCGAATCGGTTATTTTGCACTGCACAAAGCGCCATCCACAGACGAAAATGAGAGGAGACGAAAGATGAGCAACCCTCCGAACTACGAAGTCCCGACCGAAATGCGCGATTTCGCCGAGAAGAGTGTCGAGCAGGCCCGCAAGGCGTTCGACAGCTTCATCGGTGCTGCCCGCCGCACGGCCGACACGGTGCAGGGTTCGGCCGAGCTGGCGCGGAGCAACGCTCTCGACGCCTCGTCGCGCGGCTTCGAATACGCTGAGCAGAACGTGAACGCCGCGTTCGACCTCGCGCAGAAGCTGGTCCGGGCGAAGGACATGCAGGAGGCCATGCAGCATCAGGCCGAGTTCGTCCGCAGCCAGTTCGCCGCCATCCAGGCGCAGGCCAAGGAGTTCAGCGGCCTCGCCCAGAGCGCGATGCAGCAGGGGGCCGAGCGCGCGAAGTCGGCCATGCAGCAGGGGGCCGACGAGGCGCGCAAGGCCATGGAGCAGGGCCAGGACGCGGCCAAGCAGACCGCCCAGAACGCCCAGGACGCCGCCGACCGCGCGACGCACTGAGCCTCCCGTCACCGAACGGGGCCGCGGCCCGCTCCCGACCCGGGGGCGGGCCGTCTCGTTTTCGCCGGTATTGCCGCCGAGAGCCGCCGGGCGGACGCGATGGGTCCGCGTCGAGCGAAGGGTTCAGGCATGCGCCTTACTGTCTCCGGCCGATCCGGCCTGCGTGGTCCTGTCCGTTTGACGATCGCCGCGCTGGCGCTCGCGGCCGTCCTGCCCGGGCCGGGTGCCCGCGCCCAGTATGTCGAGGGCCCCGGCTACGGTGGGCCGCCTGCGGGCTACGAGGATCCGGGCTACGAGCGCGGCTACCGCCGGCCGCCCCGCCGGGCGGAGCGCGCGCCGGTCGGCTTCAACTGCGATGCCGTGCAGCAGGGTCTCACCGGACCGAAGCCGTTCTCGTGTCCTCTGCCCGGGCCGCGTCCCCTCGGCGTGCGCTGCTTCTGCGACCTGCCGATCGCCTCCTTCAGCCCGGCGCAGACCGCCGTGGGCCGGGTCGTGCCGTGATCTGAGCGCGAACGCAGGCGGCCGCGCCATCCGATCCGGACGACGCGGCCGCTGTACCTCCTGCCGGGCTATGGGGGCCCGGTTGGGATCCGATCAGTTCAGCACGACGACCTTGGCGCCGACCTTCACGCGCTCGTAGAGATCGGTCACGTCGTCGTTGGTCATCCGGATGCAGCCCGACGACACGGCCTGGCCGATCGTGTCCGGCTCGTTGGAGCCGTGGATGCGGTATTCGGTGTGGCCGATATACATGGCGCGAGCGCCGAGTGGGTTCTCAATGCCGCCGGCCATGTAGCGCGGCAGATCGGGACGACGGGCGATCATGGCCTTCGGCGGCGTCCACGACGGCCACTCGCGCTTGGCGGTGATGGTGTTGGTGCCGCTCCAGCTGAAGCCCGGGCGGCCGACGCCGACGCCGTAGCGGAGCGCCTCGCCGTTGCCGAGCACGTAGTACAGGCGGCGCTCGGCGGTGGAGACCACGATCGTGCCCGGCGCATAGGGGGCGTTGAACGCCACGACCTCACGGGGGATCGGCTGGACCTGCGCCTGCGGTGCGGCCTGCACGCCCTGGCCGTAGCCCGGCGCGTACGTACCCTGGTAACCATACTGTCCCTGGTCCGAGTAGTACTCGTCGGCATTGTCGGTGCCGAAGGGATCGTACGACGAAGCGGCGAGCGCCGGTGTCGCGGCAAGAACAGCCACGCCGAGGAGCGCGCCGAGTGCGGTGAGCGAGGTCTTCATGGATGGCCTGCCTGTGCAATAACCTTTGCCATTACAAGCGTGAGCATAGCCAAGCAGTTCCACGCACGCGCCGACATTTTGATGGACGGCGGAATACGTATGCGGGCTCACCCGTGCGACGGGCGGCCGCTCAGGCCACCTCGTCGGTGTGGACGTCGAACCGCGCCAGATGGGCGAAGCCGAAATTCGTGGCGATCGCGCAGTCGGTTGCGTCCCGTCCGCGGGCCATGACGATGCGGCCGATCCGCGGCCGGTTGTGACGCGCGTCGAATGTGTACCAGCGCGGGCCGTCAGGACCGTCGAGATAGACTTCGAACCAGGCTGAGAAGTCCATCGGGGCGGGATCCTTCGGCACGCCGATATCGCCGAGATAGCCCGTGGCGTAGCGCGCCGGGATGTTCATGCAGCGGCAGAAGGCGATCGCGAGATGCGCGAAGTCGCGGCACACGCCCTCGCGTTGCATGAAGCCATCATGCGCCGTCCGTGTCGCGTCGGCGCGCTGGTAGTCGAAGCGGATGCGCTCGTGCGTGTAATCGACGATCGCCTGAACCCGCCCCCAGCCTTCCGGCGCGGCGCTGAACAGAGACCATGCCGTCTGCGAGAGCTTGTCGGTATCGCAGTAGCGCGAGCCCAGCAGGTAGACCATCACGTCATCGGGCAGGTCCTGCACTGGGATCTGCCGGGCCTCAGGCACGACGAGGTCGGGCTCTCCAGTGTCCTGGACGGTGAAGTCCGCCGAGATGAGCAACTGCCCGGGCGGTGCGACGATGCGGTGGCAGATGTTGTCGAACGAATCCCGGTATTCGTGCGCCGTGAGCGGCGGATCGAAGGCGATCGCCTGCGGGCTCAGGAGATCGGCCAGCCTGCTGGGATGGACGCTCAGCATCAGGATCATCGGGGTCGGCTGAGACAGCGTGAAGCCGATGTCGAAACCTGTCCTGATCTTCATCGCGGCCATCTCGTCGTCTCGCCATTCGCGCGGGATCGCCACGCACGCTCGTACCGGGTCCGGGGGCTCAACGCGCCAGAGGCAGCGGCGAACCTTGAAATGTGCGTGTCGTTGCCGCGTCGACCGGCACCTCGATCACGTCGACCTCGACCTGCATGCCGAGATCGTCGCTCGCCAGTCCGAAGAAGGAGCCGTGCAGCGGGACCGCCTGCGCCGGGTCGCGGGCGACTGCCACGCGGATCAGGTCGCGGTTGCCGACGATACCGTTGGTCGGATCGAACTCGACCCATCCGGCGCCCGGCAGGTAGACCTGCAGCCATGCATGGGTGGAGCCGCCGCCGACGTGGCGGGCCCGGTCGTTGCGGGGATTGTAGAGGTAGCCGGACACGAACCGTGCGGCCATGCCGAGCGCCCGCACACCCTCCATCATTAGGACCGCGAAATCACGGCAGGAGCCCCGCTTGCTGCGCAGCGTAGTGAGCGGATCCTGCACGCCCTTCTCGGCGCGGGCGAGATAGGTGAAATTCGCGCGCACGCTGCGCGTGATGGCAGCCAGCAGCTCCTGCGTGGGGATCCGTCCGTCCGCCGGCAGGAAGCCGCGCGCCCAGGCATCGATCTCGTGGCCCGGGTCCGGCCATTGCCGCTCGATGGAGCGGGACAGGTCTGGCATGTCCTCGGCGCCGTAGCCGAACGGATAATGGGTCGCGTGCGGGGCGAGGGGAAAGATCGGCGTGTGCTCGGGCGTGTGCTCAAGGGTGATGCCGCAGTCGAAGGTGAGTGCCTCCGCGCGGGTGTCGAAGGCCGCCACCGCCACGCAATTCCCGAAGACATCGAACATCCAGCGGAGCGAGGACGGCTCGGGATCTACATCGAGGGTCGCCTCGATCAGCCGCTGGTCGTAGCTGTCGCGGGGCCGAAACATGATCCGGTGCTCGCCGAACGCGACCGGACGCCGATACCGGTAGACCGTTCGGTGGCGGACGGAGAGGATCGGCACCTTCGCAGACTCCGGGCTCGCACCGATACGGTCTTCGGCCATGCAAGGGCCGGGCCCAGCGCCCTTGCGCGGTCGTCCCTTGGCCGCGCCGATCGCGGTGAAGGCCCGCGGGTGGCGCACGGTCCGCGCCCATAGGCTAGGCCTCCGGATACCGCGCTAGCTTCTCGATTCCGGACCTACAGCGCGACGTCGCCGAGCAGATTTCGGCTGTGCGCCTCGTCCGTCAAAGGACCGGGGGCGCCGGCTCTGCGGCCGCGCGCTCGGCCTCGACCAGCACGTCGAGCGCACGCCAGGGCTTGGCGATGAAGACCGCCTCGGATGGCAGCTCAGGACGTTCCAGGCCGTGTCCGGACGTGACCACCAGCCGGGCTCTCGGCCACAGGGTCGCCACCGCTCGGGCGAGTTGAAGTCCGTCCATCTCACCGGCCAGCCGAACATCGGCGAAGACCAAGGCGACGTCCCCACCCCGCGCCTGGAGGACCGACAGGGCCGCCTCGGCGCTGTCGCAGCCCACCACCTCGAGTTCGGTCTCTTCGAGCAGGGTTTCTGCCAAGGCGCGAACCTCGGGATCGTCCTCCACGACCAGGGCGACACGCGGCACTTCGCTTGCGGGGGCCGGCGCCGGGCCCGTGGTCTCTTGCGCGGTGGTGATATGCTCCGTCTGGCGGACGCGGCGCACCAGGGCGGCGAGGTGCTCCGGTACACCTTCGGAGACCAACTCGTCGTAGAACGAGGCGAGTGTCTGCCCGATCTGATCGAGCGGGATACCCGGAGACAGCGTATCGGTGAGCGGTAGGGGTGCGCTCGTCTTTTGCTTTTTCAAGGACTCCCCCGAAGTCATCCTTCGCGCCCGGCGGACATGCGGCGCACAGGGAGGAAAGTCGGCAATCCGCCGCTGGTTGCGCGCCGGCGCCCGAAACGGGCCGCGGCCTCACAGAGGCGTTACTGCGTCGCGGTCCCGGCCTCGGCATCGGCGTAGGCCATGATGCCCGAGACGGCGCGGACGTTCTGGTAGCGCGATCCGCGGGTGCTCATCATCGCCTCGAACTTCTCGTGGACTTGCGCCACCGACAGGCTCAGCGGCTTGCGGTGACGGCCGCGCCCGACGAAGCGGCCGGCGGCGAAGAAGATCGAGCGGTTGGCGCGGGCCGGCCCCGGGAGAAGCGCGGCGGCGGCCGCGGCCGGCTTGTTCACGACGTTGGCGAGGAACTCGCCCGCGTCGTCCGGTCCCAGGAAGTGGGCAGGTAGACCTCGCCGAGCGTCAGTTCGCGCCCGATGCGCAGGGCGATGCGGGCCGCGTCGCGCTTGAGCATCTCGCCGGCCATCAGGGCCGAGAGATAGGGATCGCGGCGCATTTCCAGAACCCGCGCACGCTCGGCCGGATCGGTGATCACCGGCCGATCGTTGGCGTCCGATCCGATCAGCGCGGCCTCCTTCTCCAGCCCGTACTTGGCGCCGAAATCGCGCACGACGCCGAGCCAGGTCCGCTCGATAAACTGGTAGAGACCGGTGGCCGAGGAGGTCTTGGCCTGGACCGCCGTGACGAAGCTCGACTCCTTGTCGGCCACCGCCATGAGCAGGACCGGATCGGTCTGAACGGCCTGGGCGGCGCGCACGATCGTCTGCACGAGGTGGCGCCGGATCTTCATCGGCCCGAATTCGAGGATGTCGTTCGGGTCGCCGCCCGAGCTCTCCGAAAGCAGGAAGTCGTAGGAGACCCGGTCCACCGTGTTGGAGCCGATATCGGTGTCGAGATCGTGCACGGGCGCGAAGCTGGCTGCGGCGCGCAACGGGGTCTGCTCGAGCGTGTCGTTCAGGGCCACGGTGTGGATCCGCGGCCGCGGCATCGGCAGCTCGGTCGCCGCCTCCGCGGTCGAGACCGCCGGGGACAGGCCGACCTTGCCGAGGTCGACACCCGAACCGATCAGAGCCGCGCTGAGGCCGCCGGCGATCAGCGACACGGTCAACAGCGAGCGGAACAGCGCGGGGCGGCTGCCATGGGCGCGGCCCAGCATGGGCTGGGCGGCGATCACGTCGGCGCTGCCGGCGCCGAAATGGCCCTGCTTGCCGGTGATGGTCCTCGGCGATCCGACCGTGCGGCCCTGCATCGTTATCCCGACTCTCCACACGCCGCGACGGCGCTACGGACTCACCATCGCTTGACAGATGTGGCGACAACACGGCCGTGCTTGTGGCCGAGTTGCGGCGTCCCGGGGCGAATTCACGGCAGGCCGCCCGTGACTCGCGCGGGATCCCTCCTTAAGAGGGCGCCATGCGGGCGCCGCGCGAAGGACGCGCGGCCGCCCTTTCCCTGTCTGTCCTGCCAGAGTCAGCCCCGATGAGCGGCGTCAACGAGATCCGGTCGACCTTCCTCGACTACTTCGCCAAGGCCGGGCACGAGGTCGTGTCCTCATCCAGCCTCGTGCCGAAGAACGATCCGACGCTGATGTTCACGAACGCCGGCATGGTGCAGTTCAAGAACGTCTTCACCGGGATGGAGAAGCGCGCCTACGACCGAGCGACGACCGCGCAGAAATGCGTGCGGGCCGGCGGCAAGCACAACGACCTCGACAATGTGGGCTACACCGCGCGCCACCACACGTTCTTCGAGATGCTCGGCAACTTCTCGTTCGGCGACTACTTTAAGGACCGCGCGATCGAGCTGGCTTGGACGCTGATCACCAAGGAGTTCGGCCTCAAGCCGGACAAGCTCCTCGTCACGGTCTACGCCGACGACGACGAGGCCGCCGGTCTGTGGAAGAAGATCGCCGGCTTCTCCGACGACAAGATCATCCGGATCGGGACCTCGGACAATTTCTGGCAGATGGGCGATACCGGCCCCTGTGGCCCGTGCTCGGAGATCTTCATCGACCAGGGTCCGGCCCTCCAGGGCGGCCCGCCCGGTTCTCCGGACGAGGACGGCGACCGCTTCCTCGAGTTCTGGAACCTCGTGTTCATGCAGTACGAGCAGCTGGAGCCGGGCGTCCGCAACCCGCTGCCGCGGCCGTCGATCGACACCGGCATGGGCCTGGAGCGCATGGCGGCGATCCTCCAGGGCGTGCACTCGAACTACGACACCGACCTGTTCCGGGCGCTCATCGACGCCGTCGCGCACGCGGTCTCGCGGGCGCCGGAACCGGCGACGATGGCGTCCTACCGGGTGATCGCCGACCACCTGCGCGCCGCCTCCTTCCTGGTGGCCGACGGCGTGCTGCCGGGCAACGAGGGCCGCGGCTACGTCCTGCGCCGGATCATGCGCCGGGCCATGCGCCACGCCGAGATCCTCGGCGCCCGCGAGCCCACCATGTTCCGCCTCGTGCCGACGCTGGTGCGCGAGATGGGCGAGGCCTATCCGGAACTGATGCGGGCCGAGAGCCTGATCGCCGAGACCCTGAAGCTGGAGGAGACCCGCTTTCGCCGGACCCTGGAGCGCGGCCTGTCGATCCTCGATGCCGAGAGCCGTGACCTCAAGGATGGCGACAAGCTCTCCGGCGAGACCGCCTTCACCCTCTACGACACCTACGGCTTCCCCCTCGACCTGACGCAGGACGCCCTCAAGGCCCGCGGCATCGGCGTGGACACCGACGCCTTCGCGGCCGCAATGCAGCGCCAGAAGCAGGCAGCCCGCGAGGCCTGGAAGGGCTCGGGCGAGGCGGCCACAGAGACCGTCTGGTTCGGCCTGCGCGAGCGCGTCGGGGCCACCGAATTCCTGGGCTACGAGACCGAGACCGCCGAAGGAATCATCACCGCGCTGCTGCGCGACGGCGCCGAGGTGCGGAGCCTTGAGCCCGGCCAGACCGGCCTCGTCCTCGTCAACCAGACGCCGTTCTACGGCGAGTCGGGCGGCCAGGTCGGCGATACCGGTCTGATCCTGGCCCCGGGCGTCCGCGCGCGGGTCACCGACACCCAGAAGAAGCTCGGCGACGTCTTCGTCCACCACGTAACCGTGGAGGAGGGGAGCCTCAGCCTCGACCAGCCGGTGGAGCTGAAGGTCGACCATGCCCGCCGCAAGGCGATCCGGGCCAATCACTCGGCCACCCATCTGCTGCACGAGGCGCTGCGGCAGGTGCTCGGCGACCACGTCGCCCAGAAGGGCTCGCTGGTCAGCCCCGAGCGTCTGCGCTTCGACATCAGCCATCCGAAGCCGATCGAGGCGGAAGAACTTGCCCGGGTCGAGGACATCGCCAACGCGGTGCTGCTCCAGAACGCGCCGGTCGTGACCAAGCTGATGGCGGTGGACGACGCCATCGCGTCGGGCGCCCGCGCGCTGTTCGGCGAGAAGTACGGCGACGAGGTCCGGGTGGTATCCATGGGCTTGCCGGTCGATGACGCGGCAGCCCAGGGCAAGCCGAAGAACTTCTCCGTCGAGCTCTGCGGTGGCACCCACGCCGCGCGAACCGGCGACATCGGGGCGATCACCGTCGTGGCGGAGAGCGCCGTGGGCGCCGGTGTCCGCCGGATCGAGGCGCTGACGGCCGACGCGGCGCGTCACCACCGCGCCGAGGAGGCCCGGACGCTGGCGGCGCTGGCCGGCATCCTCAAAGCCCCGGTCTCCGAGGCGCCCGATCGTCTCACGGCGCTGATGGAGGATCGGCGGCGCCTCGAGCGTGAGCTGGCCGAGACCCGGCGCAAGCTCGCCATGGGCGGTGAGGGCGGACCGGGCTCAGGCGCGCAGCAGACCGAGATCGGCGGCGTCGCGTTCCGCCGCTCGGTGGTCGAGGGGCTCGACATGCGCGATCTCAAGCCGATCGTTGATGAGGAGAAGAAGCGCTTAGGCTCCGGCATCGTGGCGGTGGTCGGCGTCGGGCCGGACGGCAAGGCCGGCCTGGTGGTCGGCGTCACTGACGACCTGACCGAGCGCTACGACGCGGTCGGGCTGGTCCGGGCCGGCGCTGGCGCCCTCGGCGGCAAGGGCGGTGGCGGTCGTCGCGACATGGCGCAGGCCGGCGGCCCGAACGGCGCCGGGGCGGAGGCCGCCCTCGACGCCGTCGCGCAGGCCCTCGCCGAAGCCGCCTGAGGTGTCTCTGCCTAGGCGAAGGCCGCACCGTCTCCGGTGCGGCCTCGGATCAGGCGACGGATCGGCCTGCTCCGGAAGGTCGGCTTACTTGTTGCCGCCACCGGCGCCACCCTGGGGCGCGACCCGCGACGGCTGATTCGCGTTTCCGGCGGCCGACGAGTTGTTGGAGATCGTGTCGGCCGGCTGTCCCGTCGGCGAGTAGGTCACCGCCGCGTTGCCGCCGGTGCTGTCGCTCTGCTGGCTGACCACGCCCGGCGCGGGCGCGACAGGCCTGTCGACCACCTGGGCGGCGGCTGGGGCGAGGGTGGCCAGGGTCAGAAAGCTCGCGAGAAGTGTCCGGGTCATGACAATCCTTGTTGGTTGCAGACCCAGCCAACTTCAATCGCGCGCTATCGATCCTGCGATGTTGCGACGCGGCACAAGAATATGCGCCGCGCCAAGCCGCCGATACGCGCCGCGGATTATTTGACCCGCGTCCAGGTTTGCCGCTTGCAGAACACGCTCATGACGCAGCCCGCCACTTCGAGGGTGTTGGGTCCGGTCAGCTTCAGCGATCCGGAATAGGTCTTCCCGTCGTTCGGGTTGTAGAGCGAGCCCGAGAAGCCGGTGCCGTCGGCCTGGCGCGCATCCAGGATCTGCACCCCCACCACGCTACGATTCTGCAGGGCTGGATCGGGGTTCTTCACGTCGAGGCCCTTGCCGGGTGCGCTGACGATCGTCCCGCAGAAGCCGCCGCCGCACGGCGCGATGCGGACGCGGGAACTCCCGGTTTCCGTCAGCCAGACCCCGGACGGGTCGGCCGCCCAGGCCGGACCGCCGAGCGCGCCCATCGCCACCAGAGCCCAAACTGTACGACGCAGCCGTGAATGCATTCCGGTCCTCCCATCCCCTGTTCGGACGGGGTCTTACCGCGAAGCTCGGGGCAGTGCACCGCCCAGATAGGTTTCGGACGACCTCGCAGAAGGGCTGACCGGCTCCTGTCGACAGCACGGCATCGACCTCGAACAGCGGATCGTCGAGACCGGGATTTGCGTGCGGCACCGGCGCGCGAACCTCGACGGTGTGACGCACCGGGGCAAGGGGGCGCACGACCCGGCCGAACGGGGTGCGGGTGCCGTCGAGCGTGGCGTTCATCTCCGGCGTGAGACGGGCGGGGACGTACCAATTGTCCGCCTCCGACAGAACCCGATCTCCGCAGGCGAGGCGGACCCGGCGGTAACGCACCGGCTCGTCCGGACCGATCGCCAGACGCGCACGCTGAGCCGCCGTCAGGGGCTTGTCGGCCCCGGGCACGCGCTCAGCGACCAGATGCGGATCCCCCGCAAGCTTGTAATCGGCGCACCAGCCCTCGAGTGCCAGCGTCGCACTGTGCGCGGCCAGAATCCGGCTTCTCAGCGCGGCGATCAGCGCCTGAGAATCGTCGGTCGGCGCCAGGGCGACAGCGGACCCCGTCTGCGCCATGCCGTCGAGCGCCCAGCCCGGGGACCCGGTCAACAGACCTGCACCCCATGCCGCCAGAACCAGGCGGATGGCCCATCGTCCGGACGCCGGTCCGGACGGGCGTTGCTCGTAGCGCGACAGCAAAGGGCCAGGCCGAGGCCGGAACAACGAGATCGGAGCGGCATGGCGAGAGAACTTTCCGGTAAGCCTCAGCATCTCGGGGCTTGTCCTCCCAGATGAACGCCCGATCGTTTTCGCAAGCCGACCGTCGAGACCGGCAGGATCTACGAACCAGACCGGCCGCTGGCCGGCCCCGCGACGGGATATATACGATCGGCAGACCCGTCGAGTTACGCCGCTCCCGATCCCGATGAATGAGCGAGCGGCGGCGATTGCGGCCGCTTCATGTTCCGCGGGCGAAAGCCCGGTAGTCGCGCGGGCTGAGGCCGTAGGCCTGCCGAAACGCACGACTGAGGAGAGCGCTGCTCCCAAAACCATAGGCCTCGCCAATCTCGCCGATCGATCGCCGATCGAGCGGATCGTCGAGCGCGGCGCGGACGGCGGCCAGCCGTTGCCGCGCGAGGTAGCGCGCCACCCCGCCTTCCGGCTCGAACAGGCGATAGAGGTGCGAGCGCGACAGGCCCAGTTCCCGCGCGACGGTGTCGATCCGGAGCGGCGTGCAGAGATTCCCGCGCATGAGCCGCTTCGCTGCCCTGAGTCGGGCGGCATCGAGGGGCGCGGCGGCACGTGCGGCTCCCTCCAGGCTCGGACGGGCACAGGCCGCAACCATGTGGAGCGTGGCCTGGGCGATATGGGCGGCGTCGATCGTGGCGATCGCGTCGCTATGCGCGGCCAAGCTCCGCATGTGGTCGGCGAGGAGACGCCCCGCACCGCCGTTCAGGATCAGCCCGTGCAACGCGTCCTCGTCCGGAAGGACGGCGGCGACGGACGAACGGGGAAACGCCAGGATCAGCGAATCCGTCTCCGGCACCCGGCTGCGGCGATAGGGCTGCGACAGGTCGTTGAGGCTGATCGCGCCCGCTGGGACTGCAACCTCGCCCCGGTCCGTTTCGACGTGAAACGGGTGCCGGCTCAGATGCAGCACGAAGCCGTCCTGGCCGTCGCGCCGGATCTGGGATCTGGTCCGGGCCGGCGCCTGCGGTGCCGCGTTCATGACGCGCAGCGCCATCGATCCGACCAGGGTGGTCTCGATCCTGCCGGCGAAGCCGTGCGGATCGGCGTCGAGGTCATGAGCGGAGAACAGGGCGCGCCAAGCCTCGAAACGGTCTCGCTCGGGCAGAGCGTCAGTCGTGAAGAGGGACCGGGGTACGAAGCTCACGGCAGTGCATCTGGTTGAGGTTCTGGATAACCTTAGCGATACTCGCGTGTCCGGTCCGTCCCATTCTCGGCACAGGTGCCGATCTTTTCCGGCTGGTTGGAGCTTCTCCTCGATGTGTGCTGGGTGGCCCCGCGCGTGGCCGGCAGCCGCCCACCGCATCGGATGCCGGCTTTACGGTGCGGGCCGGTATCGAGGATCTGACGAACCCTCAGCGCCGCACCACCGGCGGCAGGTCGGTGCACAGGCCGAGCCCCGCTTCCGCCGCGAGGCCGATCGTCTCGCCGAGGGTCGGATGCGGATGAATCGTTCGCCCGATATCGGTGGCGTCCGCCCCCATCTCGATCGCCAGGGCGACCTCGCCGATCATGTCGCCCGCGCTCGGTCCCACGATGGCGCCGCCGACGATGCGCTTCGTCTTCCCATCGAACAGGAGCTTCGTCAGGCCGTAATCGGCGCCGTTGGCGATGGCCCGGCCCGAGGCGGCCCAGGGGAAACGCGCGACCTCCACGGACCGGCCGGCCGCCTTGGCCGCCGTCTCGGTGAGGCCGACCCAGGCAATTTCCGGGTCCGTATAGGCCACAGACGGGATGACCGCGGCGTCGAACCCGGCCTTGTGGCCGGCGGCCGCCTCGGCGGCAACGTGGCCCTGATGGACCGCCTTGTGGGCGAGCATCGGCTGGCCGACGCAATCGCCGATGGCCAGGATGTGCGGCACGTTCGTGCGCATCTGGGCGTCGACCGGCACGAAGCCGCCGTCCAGGGCCACGCCGGCCGCGTCGAGCCCCAGGGTCGCGCCGTTCGGACTGCGTCCGGCTGCCTGGAGCACGAGGTCGTAGGTTTGGGCCGCTGCCTCGCCGGCGAGCCTAACGGCAATGCCGTCCGGTGTGGCGTCCGCGGCGGTGACCTCGGCCCCCGTGCAGATCCGGTCGAACCGATGGGCGTTGCGCTTCGTCCAGACCGCCACGAGGTCGCGGTCGACGCCCTCCAGCAGGTTCGGCAGGCGCTCCACCACGTCGACGCGGGCGCCGAGAGCGCTGTAGACGGTCGCCATCTCCAGGCCGATGATGCCGCCGCCGATCACGAGCAGCCGGCGGGGCACGACCGGCAGCTCCAGCGCACCCGTCGAATTCACCACGCGCGGGTCGTCCGGCAGCATCGGCAGCGCCACGGGCGAGGAGCCTGCCGCCACGATAGCGCCGGCGAAGGTGAGGTCGCGCGTGCCGCCGTCGTGCAGGGCCACAGAGACCGCGTGCGGTCCGGTAAAGCGCGCGCTGCCGCGCACCACCTCGACCTTCCGCTGTCGCGCCATCTGGGTGAGCCCGTCGGTAAGGCGGCGGACGGTGCCGGTCTTGAAGGTCCGGAGCTTGTCGAGGTCAACCGTCGGGGCGCCGAAGTGAATCCCGTGCGCGGCGAGCCGGACGGCCTCCTCGGTGACCGCCGCCACGTGCAGCAGCGCCTTGGAGGGGATGCAGCCGACGTTCAGGCAGACACCGCCGAGGGTCGCATCGCGCTCCACCAGGATCACCCGCTGCCCGAGATCGGCAGCCCGGAAAGCGGCCGAATAGCCGCCGGGACCGCCACCGATCACCAGGACATCACAGTCCGCATCGGCGCTCGGCTTCTGCGGCGGCGAGGCGGGAGCCGGCGCCTCAGCCGCCCGCGGCGCCGCGACCGCGAGGCGCGCGACCAAGGTGCCGGCCGAGACCGTGTCGCCGAGGCCGACCAGCATCTCGATGAGATGGCCCTCCGCCGGGGAGGGGATGTCCAGCGTCGCCTTGTCGGATTCGGCGACGAGCAGGGTCTGATCCTTGGCGATCGGCTGCCCCGGAGCGACCGCGATCTCGATCACGGGGACTTTGGCGTAGTCGCCGAGGTCGGGGACGCGGATGTCGAGCGTGTCGGGCATGGCGACGGTCACAGGAGGGCGCGGCGCAGGTCTGACAGGACCGACGCCACGTGGCCGAGGAAGCGGGCGGCGGCGACGCCGTCGGCGACGCGGTGGTCCCAGGACAGGCTCAAGGGGAGGATCAGGCGCGGCTGGAAGGCCTGCCCGTCCCAGACCGCCTCAGTCCGCGAGCGTGCCGCGCCCAGGATTGCGACCTCGGGAGCGTTGATGATCGGGGTGAAGCCGTCGCCGCCGACGCCGCCGAGCGACGAGACGGAAAAGCAGCCGCCCTGCATGTCGGAACCCGCGAGCGTTCCGGCCCGGGCTTTCTCGGCCATCGCGGCCATCTCTGTGGCGATCTCGATCAGGCCCTTGCGATCGCAATCGCGCACCACCGGCACCATCAGGCCTTTCGGCGTGTCCACCGCGAAGCCGATATGGACGTAGTCTTTGAAGACGAGGTCGCTGCCCTCAAGTGACGTGTTGAATCGCGGATGGGCGCGCAAGGCCAAGGCCGCCGCCTTGATCAGGAACGCCACCATGGTGACCCGGGCAGGCGGCGTCCGCGCCTCCTTGTTGAGGCCGACCCGGAACGACTCGATCTCGGTGACGTCCGCCCGGTCGAAGTTGGTGACATGGGGGATCGTCAGCCAGTTGCGGCTGAGATTGGCCCCCGACAGCGTCTGGATCCGTGACAGTGGCTCGCGCCGGACCGGGCCATACTTGGCGAAATCAACGTCAGGCCAAGGCGGAAGTCCGGCGCCGATCCCCGATGCGGCGACGGGCGCCTGGACCGGCGCGCCGAGGGCCGCCTTGACGAAGGCGTGCACGTCCTCGCGCAGGATCCGCCCCTTGGGCCCGGTGGCCGGCACGCCGTCGAGGCGCACGCCGAGCTCGCGCGCGAGCTGGCGGACGGACGGGCTGGCATGCACGTCGCCGCGGATCGCTTGGATCGGATCGGCCTGTATCGGCTCCGGTGAGGCGCGACCGGACCCCTCTCCCGTGCGGGAGAGGGAACCAGCGCCCTGCTCGGAACCCGTCGGCATCGTGGCCGCGGCAGGCGCTCCCGCCGCAGGTGCGGCCTCACCGCCCTCGCCAGGCTCGACCGTCAGGATCGGCGTCCCTTCGGACACCTTCGATCCCACCGAGACCAGCAATTCGCGCACGATTCCGGCGACCGGGGAGGGGACCTCCATGGTCGCCTTATCGGATTCGATGCTGAGGATCAGGTCGTCCACGGCGAGGCGGTCGCCCGGCTTCACCAGAAGCTCGATGACCGGCACGTCCCGGTAGTCGCCGATGTCCGGGAGGGCGATCTGCAGCGCGGCGCTCATGCGGGCGGAGTTCCGTGATTGGGCCAGTGGATGGCGAAGCGGGTTCGCGTGGCGGAGGTCCTCTGCCGGACCCTTAGAGTGCCGGCCCTGACGCGTCTTCGCCTCGGCAACCCGGACGTGACGGTCTGATAGCCAATCCCGTCATTCCGGGGCCGCGCAGCGGAGCCCGGAATCCAGAACCGCTGCACGTGCCAGGTTGGACCGGCGCGCTCCCGCCTTATCGCGGATACCCGATGGTTCTGGATTCCGGGCTCTCGCCTGCGGCGAGCCCCGGAATGACGATGTGTCGTGTTTGAGTGACGCCCGCGTCGGCACATGACCAAGGACTAGACCGTCCAGGGCGCGGGCGCGTCCGCATCAATCTCGTAGCGGCGGATCGCGTCCGCCACCGTGGTGCGCGGCACTGTGCCGGTCTCGGCCAGGGCGTGCAGGGCGGCGATGACCACGTGCTGCCGATCCACTTCGAAGAAGCGGCGGAGCGCGCTGCGGGTGTCGCTGCGGCCGAACCCATCCGTGCCGAGGGCGACGAAGCGCGCGCCGACATAGGACGCGATCAGCTGCGGGTAGGCCCGGACGTAGTCGCTCGCCGCGACGATGGGCGCCGTGCCCGGCAGCAGCGCCGCGACGTGGCTGACCGGCGCCTCGGTCTCCGGGTTGAGCATCGCCTGCCGCTCGGCCTCGCGGGCGTCGCGGGCCAGCTCGCTGAAGCTCGTCACGCTGAACACCTCGGCCGCGATGCCGAAATCGTGCGCGAGCAGCGCCGCCGCGGCGATCACCTCCGGCAGGATCGCCCCGGAGCCGAGGAGCCGTACGGCGGCGCTCCCCGCCTCCGGCCCCGACAGCCGGTACATGCCCTTCAGGATCCCGGCCTCCGCCCCGTGCGGCATGGACGGCTGGGCGTAGTTCTCGTTCATCGCCGTGAGGTAGTAGAAGGCGTCCTCACCCTCCTCCATCATCGCCCGGGCGCCCCGGTCGACGATCACCGCCATCTCGTACGCGAAGGCCGGATCGTAGGCCCGGCAGTTCGGGATCGCGGCCGCCTGCATGTGGCTCGACCCGTCCTGGTGCTGCAGGCCCTCGCCGCCCAGCGTCGTGCGGCCCGCCGTGGCGCCGATCAGGAAGCCGCGGGCGCGCTGGTCGGCCGCCGCCCAGATCAGGTCGCCGACCCGCTGGAAGCCGAACATCGAGTAGTAGATGTAGAACGGCAGCATCGACAGGCCGTGGACGCTGTAGGACGTGGCCGCCGCCGTCCAGGACGAAATCGCTCCGGCCTCGGTGATACCCTCTTCGAGGAGCTGCCCGTCCCGAGCCTCGCGGTAGTAGAGCATCGAGCCGGCATCCTCCGGCTCGTAGAGCTGGCCTTCCGGCGCGTAGATCCCGACCTGCCGGAACAGATTGGCCATGCCGAAGGTCCGCGCCTCGTCGGCGACGATCGGCACGATGCGTGGCCCGAGATCCTTGTGCTTCAGCAGGTTGCCGAACAGCCGCACCACCGCCGTCGTGGTCGACATCTCCTTGCCGCCGGCCTCGAGCGCGAAGCCCGCGTAGGTCGAGAGCGCCGGAACCGCGACGGTCGGCGCCGTGCGGCGGCGGGCCGGCAGGACGCCGCCGAGCATCTCGCGGCGCTCCCGCAGGTAGCGCATCTCGGCGCCGTCCTCGGCCGGCTTGTAGAAGGCCAGGCCCTCGACCTGCGCATCCGACAGCGGCAGGGCGAAGCGGTCGCGGAAGGCGCGCAGCGCGTCGACGTCGAGCTTCTTGGCCTGGTGGGCCGTCATGCGCGACTCGCCCGCGCCGCCCATGCCGTAGCCCTTCTTGGTCTTGGCCAGGATCACGGTCGGCCGCCCCTTGGTGGCCTTGGCCGCCGCGAAGGCCGCGTAGAGCTTGCGGAAGTCGTGTCCGCCGCGCTTCAGCCGGTCGACGTCGGCGTCCGACATGTGGGCGACGAGCTCGCGCACCTCCGGGTCCTCGCCGAAGAAGTGCGCGAGGTTGTAGGCGCCGTCCTTGGCGCCGAGCGTCTGGTACTTGCCGTCCACCGTCTCGGCGAAGCGGCGCAGCAGGGCATGGTTGGTGTCCCGGGCGAAGATCCCGTCCCACTCGGAACCCCACAGCACCTTGATGACGTTCCAGCCGGCGCCGCGGAACAGGCTCTCCAGTTCCTGGATGATCTGGCCGTTGCCGCGCACCGGCCCGTCGAGCCGCTGCAGGTTGCAGTTGATGACGAAGGTCAGGTTGTCGAGGTTCTCGCGCGCCGCCAGCGCCAGGCCGCCGATCGACTCGGGCTCGTCCATCTCGCCGTCGCCGAACACGCCCCAGACGTGCCGGCCGGAAGTGTCGGCGAGCCCGCGGTCGCCGAGGTAGCGCATGAACCGCGCCTGGTAGACCGCGTGGATCGGGCCGATGCCCATGGAGCCGGTGGGCACCTGCCAGAAATCCGGCATCAGCCAGGGATGCGGGTAGGAGCACAGGCCGTCGCCGGCGATCTCCTGGCGGTAGTGCTTCAGCTGCTCCTCGGAGAGCCGGCCCTCGAGGAAGGCCCGCGCGTAGACGCCCGGTGCCGAGTGCGGCTGGAAGTAGACGAGGTCGCCGTCCGCGCCGCCCTTGAAGAAGTGGTTGAACCCGACCTCGAACAGCTCGGCCGCCGAGGCGTAGCTGGCCACGTGGCCGCCGAGCTCGCCGTAGGCCATGTTGGCGCGCACCACCATGGCGAGCGCGTTCCAGCGCATGATCGAGGTCAGGCGCTCCTCGATGTCGAGGTCGCCCGGGTAGCGCGGCTGCTTCTCCAGCGCGATCGTGTTCCGGTAGGGCGAGTAGGGCAGGGCCTCGTCGAGGATGCCGATCTCCTTCGAGCGCCGCTCCAGCCGGTCGAGGATGAAGCGGGCCCGGGCCGCGCCCTCTGTGCGGAAGACCGATTCCAGCGCGGCGAGCCAGTCCTGGGTCTCGGCCGGGTCGTGATCGACCTCGGCGGACCGCGCGATGGTGGCTTTCGGCGGTATGGCGTTCATCGGCGCGGCCTCCCTGGCTGACCCGATCATACGAGCTTCGCCGCGGGCGGACATGCCGAATATTTGCTCTGTCGACGTCTTATCCGGATCGTTCGTTCCAAAATTGGACGCCAACTGGCAAATCATGCCACAGGGCAGTGGCTGACGCCTGCCCGCGGACTTCAGACGGCGGACATTGCTGGCCACTGCAACCGGAGACCGATCTCATGCCCACGCGACCGGCCCCCCTCGACGCCGCGAGCCTGCGCATCCTCGAATGCCTGCAGCAGGACAGCGAGATCAGCATCGCGGACCTCGCTGAGCGCGTGGGCCTGTCGACTTCGCCGTGCTGGCGCCGCGTCAACGATCTGAAAGAGGCGGGGGTGATCCGCGGCTGCGTGGCGGTGGTCGACCCGCTGAGCTTGGGACTCGCCGTCAACGTGTTCGTCCACGTGTCGCTGGAGAAGCAGACTCAGGCGGCGCTCCAGGCCTTCGACGAGGCGGTGCGCAGCCGCCCGGAGGTCATGGAGTGCTACCTGATGAGCGGCGAGGCCGACTACATGCTGCGGGTGGTGGTGGAGGATCTGGGCCAGTACCAGAAGCTCGTCCTCGATCACCTCACGCGGATCCCCGGCGTGGCCAACATCCGCTCCAGCTTCGCCCTGGGACAGGTGAAGTACACGACGGCGCTGCCGCTGGGGCATCTGACCCGCTGAGCCGGGTCTATACAGCAGTGGGTCCGGTTGGGAGCCTGATCGGCCAAGACGGTTTCCGCCAGGAACTCTCGGGCGGTGTCCTCTCCGTCATCACGATAAACGCGAAGTGACCCAGGGCCGCGGGACATCAGTCGTCGCGCCAACTGGATTGCGTCGCTCCGCTCGCAAGGACGGTGCTCTGGGGAGCTGCTTTACAGCGCAGAAGGCCAGGATGGCCGCGTTGCGCTGGAGGAAGATGGTGGAGCCTAACGGGATCGAACCGATGACCTCTTCCATGCCATGGAAGCGCTCTCCCAGCTGAGCTAAGGCCCCAATTGTTTTAACGGCGGTTCGCGTCCCGGACAGGGGCACGACACGCGGAAGTGGGATGGTGGAGCCTAACGGGATCGAACCGATGACCTCTTCCATGCCATGGAAGCGCTCTCCCAGCTGAGCTAAGGCCCCACTTTAACATCCACCACGGTTTGGGTCCCGCGGGGCCTCGCCGTCCGACTTGCGTCCGGCGAGGCCGGTTCTATAGGCGGCTCGCACCGCGGACTCAACCCCCTTTTTTCGCTCTCATCAGGGGCTTCTTGAAAGGGAGACGGAGACCGCCTCAGCTCTCCTCGTCGTTCTCGATATCGCCGTCGATCAGGTCGGACACGTCGTCGTCGCCGGTGTCCTCCTCCTCGAGGAAGGTGTCGTCCTCGGTCGAGTCCCCGTCATCGGCCGTCTCGTCATCGGGCGTCGGATCCGCCTCGTCCTCGGCGGCCTCGACCTCATCGAGCGAGACCAGCTCCGGACCCTTGTCGTCCGTCTCGTCCTCGTCATCGTTGGTGTTCGATGCGCGCGACAGCGCCGGGGGCGCCGCGCGGCTCGAGGTGGCGACCGCCTGATAGACCGCGCCGCATTTCGGGCAGACGGCGGGATCGCGGGCGAGGTCGTAGAACTTCGCGCCGCAGCTCATGCACTGGCGCTTCAAGCCAAGTTCCGGTCGGGCCACGGGGGACACCTCGTCGTCTACTACTGTCTCGGGGGAGGGGCCCCGTTAGTCGCGGGCGCGATCCCTGTCAATCGAACCCGATCGCGCGGTTCCCAACAGGGTCGGCCGCAAGGGGCACGCAGGATGACGCCGAGCAGTGCGCGTGTTAACCGCGCGGCGATTTCACGGTCCGATTGCAGCACCGCGGCCCTGCCGCGCGACGCGCCGGATCCTGGCCCACCTCGAGAGCCCGAACGGACCTCCCTTGTCGCACGATTCGCCTCCCCAGCCCCTCACCGCCGCGCCGGGTGCACCCCTGACAGGGCGCCTGCGGCCGCCGGGCGACAAATCGATTTCCCACCGGGCGATGATCCTCGGTCTCCTGAGTGAGGGCGAGACCCGGGTCGAGGGGCTTCTGGAGGGCGACGACGTGCTGCGCACGGCCGCCGCCGCGAAGGCGCTCGGCGCCGGAATCGAGCGCCTCGGTGAGGGGCGCTGGCGGGTGCGGGGCGTCGGGATCGGCGGCCTGAGCGACCCGAGCGCGGTGCTGGATTTCGGCAATGCCGGCACCGGCTCGCGCCTGATGATGGGCGTGGTCGGCGGCCAGCCGGTCACCGCGACCTTCGACGGTGACGCCTCGCTGCGCTCGCGGCCGATGCGCCGCATCCTGGACCCGCTCGCCCGCATGGGCACGCAAATCCTCGACGAGGCGCCGGGCGGACGCGTGCCGCTGACGCTGCGCGGTCCCCGGGAGGCGATCCCCATCACCTACGAGACCCCGGCGGCGTCCGCGCAGATCAAGTCCGCGGTGCTGCTCGCCGGCCTCAACGCGCCCGGCGTCACCACGGTGATCGAGTCGGCCGCGACCCGCGACCACACCGAGCGGATGCTGCGCCTGTTCGGCGCCGAAATCCGCGTCGCACCGCACGGCCCGGGCGGCCACGGCCGCACGGTCGCGCTCACCGGCCAGCCGATCCTGCGCGGGACGGAAGTGAGAGTGCCGGCCGATCCGTCCTCGGCGGCGTTCCCGCTGGTCGCGGCGCTGATCGTCCCCGGCTCCGACGTGGTGATCGAGGGCGTGATGATGAACCCGCTGCGCATCGGCCTCATCACCACGCTGCTGGAGATGGGCGCCCAGATCGAGCGCGTGGCCGAGCGCGAGGAAGGTGGCGAGACCGTGGCCGATCTGCGTATCCGCGCGAGCCGGCTCAAGGGCGTGGACGTCCCGGCCGAGCGCGCGCCCGCGATGATCGACGAGTACCCGGTGCTGGCGGTTGCGGCGGCCTTTGCCGAAGGCCGCACGCGGATGAACGGCCTACACGAGCTGCGGGTCAAGGAATCGGACCGCCTCGCCGCCGTGGCGGCCGGGCTGGCGGCCAACGGTGTCCGCCACGCCGTCGAGGGCGACGACCTCGTGATCGAGGGCGACGGCACCGCGGCCCCGGGGGGCGGTACGGTGGCGACCCATCTCGATCACCGCATCGCCATGGCCTTCCTGGTCATGGGCTTGGCCACGCGGAACCCGGTGACGGTCGATGACGGCGCGATGATCGCCACCAGCTTTCCGAGCTTCCTGCCCACCATGCAGGCCCTCGGCGGACGGATCGGAGCCTGACCCGATGGCGCTCATCATCGCGATCGACGGTCCGGCCGCCTCCGGCAAGGGCACGCTGGCGAAGCGGCTGGCCGACCATTACGGCCTGCCGCATCTCGACACCGGACTGCTCTACCGCGCCGTCGCGCTGGCGCTGATCGATGCCGGGCTGTCCCTCGGCGACCACGCGGCCGCGGCCCGGGCCGCCCAGGCGCTCGACGCCGGGATGCTCGACGACCCGCGCCTGCGCGACCGGGCGATGGGCGAGGCGGCGTCGCGCGTCTCGGCCGTGCCGGAGGTCCGCGCCGGCCTGCTCGCATGGCAGCGCCGCTTCGCCGCCGATCCCCAGGGCGCGGTCCTGGACGGGCGCGACATCGGCACGGTGGTCTGTCCGGACGCGCCCGTGAAGCTGTTCATCACCGCCTCCTCGGAGGAGCGGGCCCGCCGCCGGCACCGTGAGCTCGCCGGCCGCGGCGAGAGCGCGACCTTCGCGGCCATCCTGGCCGATATCGAAGCCCGCGACGCCCGCGACGCCTCCCGGAGTGCAGCCCCCCTGCGCATGGCCGATGACGCGGTCCGGCTCGACACCACAGAACTCGACGCCGACGCGGCCTTCGACGAGGCTCGCGGGATCGTGGAGCGTGCGCGCGGCGACGCGTCCTGAGCGTTGTCCACGGCCCTCGTGTTGACCCTCCGGTCCCGCTCACCTATTGCGAACGCGCCGTCCCTGACGGGTCGCCACAGGCGGGTCCGGGACGCGAGCGCGTAGCTCAGCTGGTAGAGCAACGGACTTTTAATCTGTAGGTCCTGGGTTCGAGTCCCAGCGCGCTCACCAAAAACGCTAGCAAATACAGTGTGATGGTGAATATCAAGGCTGTGACCAGTGGCCTCTTGTGTCCAAGGTTAGGCCGGCTGTGTCCAAACCCCTATCCGGCGGCGGCCGGAGAGCCCGGTCCGAACAGGTTGGCGCGGGTCTCTTTCCAGCACTCTTCCAGCTTCCGCATGCCGTTGATCGCGAGCCGGCGCTTGTTCACGTCGCGGCTGTAGTGGCGCACCATCTGCTCGGACATCTCGACGGTCGCCGAGACCTCAGCCTCGGGGTTGCCGGCCTCGAGCAGCATATTCACGGCGTTCTCGCGCAGCCCGTGGAACACGAAGGCGCCATCGCGCAGCGTCTTCATCGCGACGGCCTTCTCTCGGGAGACCTGGGCCGGCGCGCCCTTGCTCGTCTTCGACGTGATCTCGCGCTGCTATGCGGTCCGGTATGCGGCGCGCGTCCAAGGCTGGCCGTCCTCGCGCAGGTGAAGCGCCGGGTGATCGATGTGCGTCCGGGTCAGGATCTCCCGGTACTCCGAATGGATCGGGACGAAGACCTCGGCGCCTGTCTTCCGCGCGACGAGTTCGATGGCGTTCGCGCCCGGCGCCGGCCGGACCATCGGCAGGACATCGACCGAGCGCTGACCGGTGTAGAGGGCCGCGTAGACGGGCAGATGCAGCCCGGGTCGCGCGTGCTCGAAGAACGCCTCGAACGCACGATCCGACCACGGCTTGTGCGGCTCGACTTCGTGCTCGACCTTTTCGGTGACCCCGGGCGACGTCGGCAGCGCAGAACCCGCGGGCGGCGCCGAACGACAGCAGCTTGGACAGGACGGCGCGGAAATGGCGGGCGCCGGATGGCGTCGCGGAGCGCAGATCAATCGCCTTCTGGGCGTCCACCGCAGTGAGCTCCGCCACAGGTTCGGCGCCCCACATCCCGCTGATCGCCTTGAGGTGCCGGTCGTAATCGCGCTTCGTGAGATCCGCGAGCTTCCCGTATGCCGGGTGCCCCTGATAGGCCTCGATCAGTGCGTCGAACGTCTTGCGGGACTGCCCGTCGTCGGTGTGGTCCCGGGCCTCTGCGTCGTCCACGGCTGCCCAGAACGCCGCGGCGCCGCCATCGCCTCGAGGTAACGGCAGTGGATAGGAACGGCCGGAACTGCTCGTCCAGGCCCATACCCAGCCAGCGGTCGTCTCCTCAGCCACCAGCGCCTCGCACTGGCGGCAGCGGCGCCAGAAGGCATCGTCCTGCGGGGAATCGAGAAGAGCACTACCGGCTATGCGCGCGGGGTGCCCCGGAACCGCTCGAAGCTGAAATACATCCGGCCGGTCGGATTGGCCCGCCCGCGCACGCGGCGCGGAAGGTCAATCAGGCCGGACCCGCTCCGGGGCCTGCCGCCGTTCGTGGGCTTCACGGGCCATCGCTCCGAGGCTCTTCTTGGGGGCGGCACCAGACACCGCCGGATCAGGCGTCGTCAATTCGGGGAACAGCCCCGTATGCCGGTGCAGCTGCCACCGGTCGATCGCCTCCAGGCAGTACATGCCCGTGTCCGGATCCGCACGTGGGAAGCCGCGTATGAATAGCCGCGTCCGGACAGCGTCGAACTGCGCCGGCGTGAGGTGCAGACGGCGGGCGACCTTCTCCGCCGGGATGTCAGCCGGGTCGATCGAGAACCGCACGGCGGGCGCGCGGGGTACGCTACGCGGCACTGCCCCTCCTGTCGCTGCGGCCTTCCACAGCACCGGCTGCGCGTGATCAGGGATGCGCGACCGCCCTCGCGCCATCGGATGGATCGGCGAGCCGTCGGCGGTCAGCCCGAAGCAGTGCACGTCGGGCCATGGCGCCTCGCCGGTCGTGATCTCCTCGAACACGTGGTCGACGAACTCGGGATCCCACGCGCCGGCGCCCCAGCAGGCCAAGACGAGCGCGACCGCCTTCGCCTCGCGGACGAGGGTCGGCAGGTTGCTGAAGTGGATCACGTCCCGTGCGTACCAGTCCGGGCCGTTGACCATGTACTGCGCCCAGGCACGACACTCGGCCGGCGACGAGGTGCGCAGCGGATAGGGATTAACCGCGGTGAACCCGCCGTAGCCCCAGGACCGGGCGGAGCGGATCCAGCGGCGCACCGTCGGGTCGTCCTGCCGGTGGTCTGCCGTGCTCGGGTTCAGGCCGATAAAGCAGACGTGGCCGCTTTCGAGCGACCAGGTGCGAGTCAGCGTGAAGCGGCGGGCGCCGCAGCGGGACAGGTTGGCCGAGCGGGCGATCGTATCGTCGAACGGGACGCCTAACGGCTCGCGGGTGGCGAAGACGAACGCGCTCATTCCGCACTCCCGCCAAAGGCCTTGCGGTGTGATGCCGCTCGCCTCCCCTCCGTAACTATTCGCAATTCTCGAGTGGCACACGAGGTGCATGAACTCCGGACTAGTGGAGGATGCCCCCCATCGACGGTCAAGACGCCGATTGGGTGCCGCGACAGGTCGGATACGACGATCCAGTCAGGCGGCGGATCACCGGGCGGATCCGCGAGATCAGCGGCGTGGCGACCTCGATCGCGGCGGCGGTCGAGCAGCAGGGTGCGGCCACCCAGGAGATCGTGCGCAATGTCGCGCAAGCCGCCATGGGCACCGGCGAGGTGACGAGCAACATCTCCGGTGTGGCGGGAGCGGCCGAGGAGACCGGGGCGGCGGCCAGCCAGGTTCTGGGGGCGGCCTCCGAGCTGTCGCGTCAGTCCGAGCACCTCGGCGCGGAGGTCGCGCGCTTCCTGGCCACCGTAAGAGCGGCGTGAATCCAAAGACGCCGCTCTCTTCAGGAGCGCGGCGTCGATTAGGAGGGGTTTGAGCCAGAACTCTTAGACGTCGTATTTGGGTAGCTCGTGAGATTGGAGGCTCCCTCTCTCCGTGAGCAGATCAGGGCGGGGCCGAGCGGCCCGCCGCCCCTACCCGGAACCGCCACGCCGGTTCGCACGTAGACCGGCCTCTGATCCTCAGCGAGACCAACCTTGAACCGCCCGGCTCCGGCCGAGGCGGTTTTTTCGTGTGCGGCGTTCCTTGAGCGGAGGACGCCGCAATGGCCTCTGTCGTTATCCCGGCTCTTCTCCTGCCGGCGAAGTGACCGGCGATGCGGGCGAACGGGCTGACCTTCCTCGATCAGCACGGCGTGGAGGCGTACCGGCTCGGCTGAGTCGTTACATTGAGACGCAAAGCTTGCTAGGCGTCGATCACGCTTTCGCCCAGGGACCACAGTGCGGACCAATCGTCGTTGATCAGCGCGATCTGGCGCAACGCTGAGCGCAGCAGGTGGCGTCGGCGGGGGAGCGGGCGGAACGCCAAGTCCACGCCCAGCGCCTTCTCGACCGCCCGGACCACGGGCCCGGTGCAATCCTTGGCGATGTGGGCGAAGCCGTCACTGTAGCGCCGCTTCAGGGACCCGTCGCGCGCATGATAGATCTTCGGGATCGGGATGAAGCCGTAACCAGCCTCGCGCGCGCGCTCCTTTATCGCTTCGCTCAGCAGGTACCAGACGACGAGCCGGTCACGCAGCGGGCCGTGCGGCGGCAACACACGAGCTCCCTGCGGATGATCAAACGGCGGGACGATCCCCAAGAGGCTCACTCGGGGGCGATGGGCAAGGCCGTCGAGCGAGGCTCGCAAGGCCGTGATGTAGCGGTCGGCGAGTTCGGTCACGACCGCCTCATAGGCCCACCCCTTCTCGCCAGCGACGCGGATCAGGTGCTGGCGGACGTCGATCTCACCGAAGACGAAGATGTAGTCGTCCCCTGGGGCCGGCTCGATCAGGTTGAGGAGATGCTCTAACCCGTCGCGCCCGGCGCGGTGCATCGTATGCCCCGGCAGGCAATGCGCCGTCGCGGCCTGCGCTCGCGCGAACAGATAGTGCCCGTGGCTGTCGCCGATGACGTAAACAGACATCGCGGATGGATCCAATGGACCTGATCTACGCTAGCCTGTCCTGCCGTTGAGATACTGACTATAGCGACCGCGCAACAGGTAGCCATCAAAGCGGTTCAGCTGACGTAAAATCGAACGGTTACCGATGACCGGTATGATGCCGATCTCCGGGTTCAGCTTGACGATGCCATCCGTGTCGCTCGCGGCAACGATGGCCCGACCGAATCGTTTTCGACCGCTTTTCCGGCTACCGGACGAAGCCGGGTCAGACCTCGGGACAGCCGGTCTGGGAGTTCGCGGCGAAGCGCTGACGCGGCCCCATCGCGCTGCCTCACACCGACCTTTGAAAGGATGAAGGCGGTCCAGCTTGCGCAGGAGCGCCTTCAACTGCTTTTACCGAATGCCGTTCCTGATGCGCCAAAAGGTGCGAGCGGTAAGGCGGCCCCATCGCGCTGCGGATCAGCCGCCGGTGCCAGTCCTGCGCTGAATGCCCTGTGCACCGGGCACGCCAAGACGGGTAGCCTTCGCGATCTCCGCTCGCCGTGCAGCGTAGCTCTGCGCAACCATCGGGTAATCCGCCGGCAGGCCGTAGCGCTCGCGGTAGGTCTCCGGCGTCAGGCCGTGGGCGGTGAGGTGACGCTTCAGCGTCTTGTAGGTCTTGCCGTCGACGAAGCTTACTATCCCATCATCTTGGACGGATTTTCTTACTTGGTGTGGCGTTGGCCTCTGAACCTCGGCTTCGGCAGTCGAGTCGCGAGTGGCGCCTGTACTTGTTGCGACGATTGCTTCGTGGACCGCCACGATCAGCGCCGGCAGCTCAGAAGCTGGTATTGGATTATGACAGACGTAAGCGAAGACGATTTCGACCGCCATTCCTGTCGGGCTCTGCAGACTGCAGCTGGTGTTATCAGTCACATCGCTAATCCTTGGTGATTCGCCCCCACGGCCAACGTCTCTAGCTGAAAAATATCAGATGTTAAGGCTTATTTTCTGGGCTAGACGCTGCGGCCGTTCGTATACAAGCGACCTGGATACCTCGATTACACTGATAAGTGTTCTGCATCGCGGAAGGGGCCGGGCCTTCGTGCGCGGCGTCCGGGTCCTCGCTCATCCCTGGACCGGGAAGCCCATGATCACGGCGGTCATCACCATCGTGCGGCGCAGGCCGGTCGTGGTGGCTTCGTCCGCGAGCAGCATTTTTGCCTGCGGATGCATCTCGATCGCTTTCGCCACGTCGATAGTGGGGCCTGACTTGAAGGCGAACGGCTTGGCGTTCTCATCCGCCAGGTAAGCGGCGGTAGCAGCCTCGATCTCGTCGTCCGTCACCTCGGACTTCCGGCGCAGGTCGCCGACGCTGGGGATCTCTTTGGCCACGACGGCGGCCAATTGCACCCGGCCGGGCGAGTCCACGAGGCCGAGCCGCACGGCCAGCGCCAGGAGTTCGCCACCGGTCAGAGACTGTCCGTCGACAAGACAGAACTCATCGCCGCCCCACGGCTCGACCGCGTGGCCGCGCAGCTTCAGCGCCTCAACGGCCTAGAAAATTGGATCGTGACCTTCGCTCATAAGGCGAGGCTACAGCGGGCAGGGGAGGGACGTCGAGGGCGGCCCGCAGCTGTGTCCAATCCCTCTCCTGAAGGCCATCATTTGGCGGCATCAGGCAGACCGGATTGGACACAGTGTGCATTGCTAATACTGTGCTTTTCCAGTCCGGCAATAACTTTTAATCTGTAGGTCCTGGGTTCGGGTCCCAGCGCGCTCACAATATGTTACAGGTACTTACCAGCCCGGCCACGACGAGCGTGGCCGCTCAGGGCAAAGTCTAGGGTAACAATAGCTTCGCCTCCGACCCAGAAGACAGCCGCTGCGGTGGTTCGCTCCTGTTGCCACCGTCGACCCTCGAAGCGAACTCCCTCCATTCCTCGGCCGGTGATTGACGAGAGCGCTTAGGTCCGAACTGCCAAGCCATAGCCGTGGGTGATGGGATAGGAAGGCGGCGCGAAAGTGCGGATAAGGTTCGGGCACAGGTCGGGCCGGACCGGCGCCGCTTTGTCGAGCTGATGCGCCGATAATACATCTCGAGGTGATCCTTCATCTCACCAGGGGCCGATTCTGCGGCGCCGAGGCGCTCGTCGGCTCAGGTGATCAGGTCCTCGGTCGTGATGGGTTCGCGTGCAGGCGCGCTATAACCTGCGCGCTGAGGTTCTCCGGGTCATCGAAGGCGACATGGATGCCGCCGATGCCGCAGGCGAGAAATCCGCGGAGCAGAATGGGTCCGCATCTGCGGAAACCATCAGGGCCAGCGGCCAACGGCCGCGCATACAGACCGAACACAAGACTTCGCCCGATCAAAACGCCCACCCTCGCAACTTCCGTTGCAACGCGGGAGCCATCTACACAGGACGTTTTGTCTCCAGATCTTGTCGGGCATGCCGGAAACCGCCGCAGCCTTACAAAATCTGTCACATAGAGGCCGCCGTCTAAGAAGATTTCGGGGTGGTGGGCTGACTTTGAGTTGCCGCCGCAAAGCCGACATTCGGCTTTGCGCCCATCTCGGTCATCCAACGCCGCTGGATAAATCTCCCAAAGCGGACATCTATCATTCTGCTGTCGGCCGCAACCAATTCTGGGAGGCCGCTAATCACCGAACCCTGCCGAGTTCCATTGCGCTCTTAGATCTCGATGATTGAATTGTATGATGAATAAGCTTCTTCTTGACCAAAAATTATCTAGATAATACCTATAGGCGACGCCGAGCTCTCGTTACCGTTGAGGCCGCGGGCAGATTTAAACAGCGAGATTCAGTCTATATCGATAGACGTCACCTCGAAATAGACCTTCAACATATTCGATCATCACGGAATGCTGATTGTAGCTGTGCCGCTTTATCAACAAGCACGGCATCGGCGAGCCGAAGCCAAAAATCTCACATTCCTCAGCCGTCGGCATTGTTGCCTCGACCGTCTGCTCGCAGCGCAGGAGGCGGCCCCCCTCATGTTGCGCCAGAAACGCGTACACTGAACCGGACAAGTCGCCGCTCTCAAGGTCAGGCACTGCCCTGATGTTGTACCAGGCAATCTCGCGTGACATCGGTACTCCGTCTCCAGAACGCACCCGGATGAGTCGCAAAAACGGCGATGTCGAAGGCAGCCCGAAAATCGAAGCGATCGACCGATCTTCAGTGACCACTCGCTCAAGGATGCGGGAGGACGGGATTTTTCCCAGCTCGCGCATTTCCTCTGTGAAGCCCTTGAGACGGTCCATCCCGGGACGGACGGGCTCTGGCCGACGCCGGACGAGAAAGCCTGAGCGTCCGCGTGGGACGAGAAGCTCGTCGTCGCGCAGTTCGGCATAGGCGCGCTGAACCGTGACCCGGCTGACGCCGAGGCTATCGGCAAACTGACGCTCGGCCGGCAAGATGACGCCGGGCGGCAACGAGCCCGACAGGATCAAGTCACGCAGCTGCTCCTCAATCTGCCGATAAAGCGGCATGGCCGTGTCATCGCGCAGTCGCACGAGGGACAGCACCGAGGGGCGATCACCGATTGCGGCTTGAGGCCTCACAACGCCATCCGTCATCTGATTTCCGAATCGCACTTCCTGCCGCGCTCCGGTACTATAACCTAAGCTGACCTGGATCCGAGCGCGACATGAAGGTCTTCGTCGTTGGTAGCGTCGTCGTCGCCTGCTCCGTCAAAGTAACACGGCTGCCGCTCGCAGGTGAGTCTCTCAGTGGATCAACCTTCTTGGCGGAGCCCGGCGGCAAGGGGTTCAACCTCGCGCTCGCGGTGAGCCGGCTCGGTGTCGGAGTCGACGGCATCTTCTCCGTGGGAGAAGATTTGTTTTCATCCGTTATATCGTCCACCTTCGCGCAACTTGGTTTTTCATCTGAGATGCTCGTGCGTCGCGAGGGCTCGACAGGCGCAGGCGTCGCCTTCGTTGATCCGGCCGGAGAAAATTGTCTCGCTGTGTGCCTCGGAGCCAACCTCGCGCTTACGGCCGACGATATCCGCAGCTTCGCTCCGCGCTTGCTTCGATCGAACCTCGTCGCGGCGACGTTCGAAACGCCGGACGCGCCCATCGATGAAGCGTTCGCGCTCGCTCGAGCGCGTGGTATAACAACACTGCTTAATCCATCGCCCTTTCGCCCGATCGCGCCATCCATTCTGGCCAATACATCGATTCTCGTCGTCAACGCGGTGGAAGCGGCTGCACTTGGCATCAGCATTCCTGGCCTCAGCATGCCTGGCGTCAGCGATGAGGCATTACAGCCAACACCCGCGATCGACAGGCTCCTCGCTGACGGCGTGGATCTTCTCATCGTCACCCTGGGGCATCGCGGTGCGGTCGCGTTCCGATCGCATGGTCCACCCCTTCATCAACCGGCCTTCGAAGTGGCAGCGGTCGACACGGTCGGAGCAGGTGACGCGTTCGCAGCCGGCCTGATCGCAGGACTGCTCGCAGGCAAGCCGCTCAACGAGGCGCTGCGCAGCGCGGCAGCGTGTGGCGCACTCACCACGCTACAATTCGGCGCGTTCAAGAGTTTCCCGACAGAGCTCTCGCTCACAGCATTCGTTGGCCAGAATACCTCTGGGCAATGACGCGACATGTATCGGCCGCCTGTCAACAGCTCGCCGAAGAGCCAGCGAACGTCGAGATCGATGCAACGATGCTCAACAGTTCTGACTGGCGGTTGGTCCCCGTCTTGACGAAAATCGATCTGAGCTGGCTTCGCACGGTGCTGGCCTGAACGCCGGTATTCTCAGCATAGATCTGCAACCGTAATCCACCGGCGAGCGCTCGGAGCAGCCGCGCTTCAGCGGGGGTCAGATCGAACAGGACGTGCAGCAGATCGTTATCCGGCGCCGGCGGTGCGCCGATCTTTTTCAAGATCAATTGCATCGCGGATGCATCAAAGACGTCGTCATCCGGCTTGGCGATGCGATGGACGTGGGCGACGAAGGCGCGATGATCGGAGATCGCGCGCACCGGTAACGTACATGCGACGCTGCGGCCATCCGCGACCCCGCTAATCGCTTCGTGCAGCAATTTGCTGTTCGAGAAATTCCTGAATAGCGATTCGGTGTTCTGACCAGACGCAATCCTTCCGTGGCTCGCCTGTAAGCATTCGTTGGTGATCAGGATCCGGCCAGATGCCGTCAAGATGGCAGCTGGAAGTCCGATATGGTCCAGCGTCGTCGTGGCGACCCGCGCGCGCTCGTAGCCATATTGTGCGCTCAGGTGACAGGCGCGAACCAGATGCGGCCTCAGGGCGTCCAGTCGGGAGAGAATGCCTGCTCCGTAGGGGCCGCGTTCGGCTCGGCGTTCCGCCGTGATGATCGCGAGATCGCCATTGGGAACTTGAATGGCCGTGCCGGCCCGCCACGAATGTTCGTTGCTGCTGCACATGTCGCTGCCGCAGCAGATGAAGGCGCTGTCGACGTCTTGTATGAATTTCGTATGCGCGAGCATATGCAAGCGTGGGTTGCGCCCTGTATTACGAAGGGCAGGCGAAGCGAGAGCGGGGTTGGACTGGCATTTCGGGGCCGTTGAAGCGACCCAACGAGCCGTGCCGACTTGTGGCAGCACGATCAGCGAGCTTCGATCGGACTCGGCATAATTGCAGAGCCATTGAATGGCATCGACCCAGAGCCTTGGTGAGCCCGCAGCCTCATAGATTCGGTCGATGAGCGATTCGAGCACCGTTCTGCCTCGTCTTTATAGTGGCGGCTTCTCCTGATTAGGGCCAATATCAGTCCAAAATTTGCGACGGCATCATCCAAATGAGGGATATGAGTCGTCGGGCGAGCCATGCCGACCTGGTCGGTCGGCTTCAACCCGCCCTGACTTGAAGGATCAGCCAGGGCAAGAGGATCTGGTGATGAGGAGAGAAAGAAGGCCGAGTACAGGGCAGACGACGCTAACGCCGTGTCAATTTAAGCTTCGAACCCGTCGGAGCCACGCGCGTGCGAATTGGCCGTCATGAGGCTTCAAGATGCCATGAATTTCTATGACCAAAATGCGTCCCAAGCATTCGTCCAGCTGCCCGTGACAACACCCCTAAGCTGCCGCGACTGGCTGAAGCCGACCGATCGCAAGATGTGTTTCTAGATACGCGCCAGCGAAGAGGCCGAATGGCCGGCCCGATATAAGGGCACGCCGGCTTTCAACCTGCTCGTGTCCCGTTCAGCGACAAATATTGAAGGGAGCGCGTGATAGGTCCGAAGAGGCGGCCGCCGCCGCGCATCAATTGGGTGGACGATAGGCTTCGGGAGGCAGGTCGCGGAAGAAGGTTTCGCCGGGTGCCTGACCCGGAGCCGGCTTGGGCGCGATCCCGCTGCCGCTCCCTTCCGTGATGTAGCGTTGGCTGCCCGGCTCCGGCAGGACGGGTGCAGGGGCCTGCGGGGTCGGCGTTACGATGTAGCGCTTCTGATCGGTCGCCGCGCTCGGGGCACTTGGCGGCGGCGCGACAGGCGGCGCGACAGGCGTCTGCGGCCGTTGCACTACGGGTGTCTGTGGCGGCTCCTTGGCTTTCTGCGCCTCGGCGGCAGCCGGCCGGCTCGGGCGGCGGGCGGCCGCCTTGGGCGTGGTCCGAGGCGGCCGCGCGCGCATGACAGCCGGCGGAGGGCGAGTGCCCGGCAGGGTGATCCGGAGGCCCTCTACGGCGCGCATGAGATCGCCGAGGCTCGCTTCGGCGGTGCGGCACAGCCTGATCCGCAGGGAGATCGCACGACGCGCCAGCGGCTGCGCCTGGAACAGCGCGGGCTGCTGCGCGCCGGCGACGTCGCTGCGGCCGCCCTCAATCCATTGCCAGGCGTAGAGGCAGTCAATACCCAGCGCGATGCCCACCGGGCCGTAGGCATTGCGCAGCGGTGGCCGCACGGTCATCGCCTGTCCCGGAAACCGGACAGCGATCTCCCCCGAGATCCCGAACGCGCTGGGCTTGGCCAGGCGCGGCGGGAAGGCGAGGAGCAGGTCGGCGGTCTCCTGGCGCAAGGCGAGCTCGGCATGGTTGCGACCGTCGCCGCCGGCATAGCGCAGCCGCTGGTCGAAACCGTCGCGCTCCCGCGTCTCGATCACCGCGGTCAGGGCCCCGGCGCCCGGCATCGACAAGACCGGGACCGGCTGCGCATGCACTGCGGCGGGCAGGAGGAGCCCCGCCAGGGCACAGTACCGGGCCACGTAGGTCGCCGCGCGCCTCACGGCGTGGTCCGCTCGGTCGAGGCGGAGGTGTCGTAGGCCGAGCGCGCGGGCATCTGGAACCGCTTGGCCTCCGAATTCTCGGGCCGCTGACGCTCTGCCTGCTGGTCCTGCCACAGGGTCCCGGCAGCGGGCGGCGTCAGGAGTTCCGGCTTATCCACGCCGCGATAATCGGGCAGCAGGGCGTAGCCGAACCGCTCGTAGGGCATCGGACCCGCGCCGGGCACGCGTCGCGCCACCAGGGGCGGCGCCTGGGTCGCGGGCTCCTTGATATAGGTCCCCGCGGGAACGGGCTCGGCCAGCGCCCGCGCGAGCCCCGGCGGCGGGTAGCGCAGGGCGTTCTCCATCGAAACCGCCAGGGGAAACTCGTTGCGCTGGACGGCGAGGGGTTTCGCATCCGCGGCGGCCGGCGGCAGGTCCGGCCGGGGCACCCGGTTGGCCGGAGGAGTCTCGGCCCGCGCCGCGGGAGCCCCATGGCGCCCGGGCCCAGGCGTGGGGGGCGCGGGGTCGCAGGGCAGCGGCGATCCGCCGGTCGTCTCGCGGAACACCAGGTCGACCACCTTGGGGAAGAGGCCGTCGTAGCGGTTCACAACTTCCAGGAACGGCCGCTGCCGCTTCAGTCGCTGGAGCGTGAGGGCGTAGCCGAAGACGGTGCCCTCACTCGGCATCCAGGCGACGGCCCGCTGAAACCATTCCAGGGCCGTGTCGAACTGGCAGGAATTGTAGGCGTACCACGCGAGCCCCTGGGCGCCTTCGCCCGAGGTGGAGGCCGTCACGACCTGGGCATAGCGGGCGATGCGCGCGGGCTCGATCGCGGGCGGACGGGGCAGCGTCAGCTTCTGCTCGAGGATGTCGATGTAGAGCAACTCGTTGCCGACGAACCGGTCGCGCCACGCGTAGGCGACCTCCTCGGCCTCGCGCGCCATGTCGAGCTGGCGCAGGGTCAGGGCGAGCCCGTGGGCGACCATGGCGTCACCGTTCCGGGCGATTGCCTGTTTGAACCATTCGAGCGCTTCGCGGAATTGGCGGCGCTTGTAGGCGTACCAGCCGAGCAGGCTGGTCTGGCTGGGATCGCCGCTCTTGCGGGCGACGGTCTGGAACGCCGCGAAATCGGCGGGGGTCGGGGTCTCGGCGCTCTCCTCGTGCAGGAAGGCGGCGATCCGCGCGCGCGTGATGTCGAGGCGGATCGCGTCGAACTCCGAGGTCCCGTTCGCGCTGCGGTGACCCATCTCGATCAGGCGCTCCGCCTGTGCCATGCGCAGATGCGCCATCGCCTTCTGGATGGTGGCGAGACGCACGCCGGAATCGGCGCTGCCGTCGAGGATCGACTTGTAGAGCTCGAACGCCTCGTCGCCCGAACCGGAATCGCCCAGGGCGTCGGCGACCGTCCAGATGCTCTGCACGTCGAGCGGATCGAGGGCACCGGGGTCGGCCCGGTAGAGATCGATGACCGCGGTGGCGTCCTTGCCGGTGAGCGCCGTGATCCGGGACCGGAACTCGGCCCGGCGGAGCTTGCGGGCCAACTCCTCGGAAGGCTGCCACGCAGCATCGATCGAACGCCGCGCGGCGATCGCCGCGCGCAGGTCGCCGAAGCGTCCCGCGGTGAAGAGGTCCCAGAGGGGCGCCTCCTCGGGCGGGCTTGGCTGCAGCGCGTCGAGATCCGGCGGCTCGTTCCAGCCCGGATAGAGCCGCTTGAGACGGGCGATCTCGGCCTTCATCCGCGCCGTCTGCTTCTGGGCCGCGTAGTAGCGCAGAGCGCTCTCGCCGACCATGTCGTTCGTGCGGGACGTGGCCGGGTCGGCCAGGATCGCCGGCGCGCGCGGGCCGTCGCCGTAGACGATGCGCGGCTCGGCCCGCGTCGGCGCAGCGGAACTCTGCGGCGGGGGCCCGGATCGCGCGTCGACCTGCGCGGCGGCGGGCGAGGCGGCGAGCGCCAGCACCAGAAGACAGGGGGCGGCCGGTCGGAGTCGAGCCGGCGGAAGACCAGTCAGGACTTCAGGCATGACGGGTAGCGCATGCGGGCCGCGGTCAGGGCGAGGAGGCTCAGGGTCGCCGGATAATAGTTCTGGTTGCCGATATCGCCCCGCGCATCTTCCGGAAAGGGCGTGCCGTCGAGGGCACAGGCCACCAGGGCCGAGAGCCCCAAGTAGCCGGACTCGGTGAGCCATTCGACCTTCCGCCCGTCGCCGGTGTCGACGATCGGCAGCCGTTCCCGGTCGGAGCCCGACCACAGGGCCTGGAACGGTGCGAGGTCGTCGGGACGCACCAGTCCCGCCCAGACGAGGTAGAGCGGGATGCGGATGGCGTTGTAGGAGAACAGAGGCGGGAAGCCGGTCGCAGGATGCGGAGCGTCCTTCGCGGAGATCCACTCGGTGGGCAGGTTGCTCGGACCAAAGCGGGACTGCCGCAGCAGGGCGAGGCCGCTGCGCGTCAGGGCCGCCCAGTCGTATTCCGGCGCCACGAGGGCGAGGCGCGGGAAGGCGGGGAAGATCCAGTAGGAGAGGTTGATCAGCGGACCGTCCGGGCGCTCCCGGGCCGAGAAGCCCGAGACCGCGGGGAGCAGCAGCGCCCCGTGCGGGTCCCGGAACAGGATGGTCTTGCGCCCGAACTCGATGGCGATCCGGCGGGCTGCGGTGCGGTAGCTCGGCTCGTTCCAGGCCTCGGCCGCCTCGGTGAGCGCCCAGGCGACGAGGATGTCGCCGTCGGTGGCGTTGTTCATGTCGCCCACCGCCGGCCGCTTGTCGGGAGACCAGCGCCACGCCAGCAATTCGTCGCCTCGGACCATCAGGTTGGCCCGGGTCCAGCCCCAGATCCGCTCGAAGCTGATCCTGTCGCCCGCCGCCACGGCGAGCAGCATACCGTATCCTTGGCCCTCGCTGTGGCTGATCTGACCGTTGGCCGTGTCCACCACACGGCCCTGATCGGTGATGAACCGGGAGCGGTAGGCCCGCCACGCGCTATCGTTGCCGAGCTTGCCGACGAGGCCAGGGCTAGCCGCCTTCCCGGCCTGAGCGGGCTGCGCGCCGGGTTGCGCCGTGCTCGGTGGCACGACGGGCTCGTCCTGCGCGGAGGCCGCCGCCGCGGGCAGCATCGTCGCGACGACGAGGGCGGCGGCGAGAGGAGCGCGGTCGCGGCTCATGAGTTCCTCCTGCCGACGTTGCGCACGAGGCTCGTGGTGGCGAGGCCGAGGCAGAGGGCCATCGCGAGGGTCATGCCGACGTAGTACTCCGTGTTGACCGACAGCCACGCCGCGGAGACGAGGCGCAGGTTCGCCAGGGATCGCGGCTGCGTCTCGACGATCTCGATCCGCTCGGGCCGGGACGTCATGAGCGTCCCGTTCGACGCGTCGAGGAAGGCGGCGCTGCCGCCAAGCTTCGCCCAGACCACGGGATCGACGAGGCAGGAGACGGACGCCTTCAGCAGCGACGTGTTCGGCGCGGTGACGATCACGGTGTTGCTCGACTGAACCGGCTGCCCCTCGGCGATCAGCAGCGAGGCCGTGGCGGGGACCTCGACCGTCGCGTCCGACTTCACCTGCGCCGACACTGTCTGGCGCAGGGATCGCACCGTGTTGGTAATCTCGTTCCAGACGGAGTCCAGGGCGGCCCAGATCTGGCGTGAGCCGCGCGTCGATGCCTCCCAGCGGTCGATGAGCTCACGGTCCGACGAGGAACCCGGAGAGGTGGCCGGGGCCGATGGCGGGGAGGGCGCGGCGCTCGCCTCGCTCTGGGACGCCTGCGCTTGCTGGGGCTGGACGGGCTGCGCCGGGCGCACCTGCGGGACCAGGGTAGGCAGGGCGCAGCGCATCGGCAGGTTGCGTCTCAGGCGATCGAGGGTGAGCACGCCCTCGGGGCCGAACTGGCCCGGGGTGGCGACCATGTCGGCGCGGCCCTCCCAGACCCGCTGGATCTGCTGCGGATCGAAGCCGAACGATTCCAGGAGCGCCGGATCGAGGGCGCGGGCGGGCGCGACCACCAGTTGGCTCGTATCGGAAGCCACCTGTTGCTGGGTCACCACCTCGAAATCTATGACCCGCTCGGATGCCATTGCCAGACGGGCGGCCAGGGTCGCGGCGGCATCGGCGCTGTCGCGGTCCGGAGTCGGCAGCACGAGGCGCGGACGCTGCCCCGGGACGACGAACGGGACGGCGCCGCCTTTGATCGCCGCAAGGTCGGGACTGCGCGCCGCCCGGGCGAAATGCGGGATCTCGATCCGCGAGCGGTCAAGGAATAGGAAGCGCGCCTGCTTCGCCGCCGGACTCAGCGTGTCGCAGACTTGGTCGGCGGCGTTCGGCAGCTGCGCCGAGATCTCGACGTGATTCACCCCCGGACGCCAGAGGCTGAAGGGCAGGGGAATCGCGCTGTCGCCGAACACCTCACCGCGCCCGTCGGGGAGCGGGACGCTCGCCGCATTGCGTCCGTTGATATCGATGACGATGCGGGCGTCCGGCGAGAGTCCGGCGACGTAAGCCCCGGCCAGGTGCAGCATGACCTTGCCGTAATCGGCCGGGACGAAATCCCCAGGGAAGCGGAGGTCGAAGCCGACATGGAGCAGACGGCCCGAGAATTCGCGGGACGTTGCGCCGAGGCGGTCGAGCGTCAGGCTCTCGCCGCCATGCACCATGTAGCCGCGGAAGAGCTGAACAGCCTTGAGTCCGTCCGGCGTCCCCGTGTCGGCCGGAACGGCGAGGTTGATGATCGCCTGACGGACGTCCTCATCGCGGGCTCCCGTGACCACCAGGGTCGGCGGCGTGTTCGGCCGCGTCGGCAGCATGGCGAGGCGGGGCCCAGTGACCGGGCCGAGCTCGGAGACCCCTTCGACACCTGCGATCTCGGAGGCGGTGCCGACGACAAGGTTGATGCCGTTGCGGCCCTGCAGGAGGGGGCCGAACGTCACGGTCGGCCGGGCGACCCGCCCCACGAGTGAGAGGGCCTGCACGGCCCCGATCATCCGCTCCAGCCGCGCCAGGTTCGGGCGCTCGTTCAGGATGACCTGGATCGGCAGGGCGCCGCTCTCGTCGGGCTCTGCGGCAGCGAGGGACCGGACGTCCATGTCGGTGGCCGTTCCGACCACCAGGCCGGATCGCGACGGGTCGATCTGCGTCCACAATTCGTAGGTCGCGCCGACCGAGCAGTCGACGCGGTGGCGTTGGCTGGCGGTGAAGGTCACGGCATTGTAGCCGGGCTTCAGCACACCGTCGGCAATGGCGAACTCCACCACCTTCACGGCGCCGGGCGCCTGGATACGAGTCCAGCCAACCTTCGTGCCGTTCACGAAGGCGTCGAGTTCGGATGTCTCCGGCGCCACCGAGATTGCCGACAGATACGAGAGGCGCAGCCGTGCCGGTCCCCGCGTCTGCGCCTCGGTGAGGTAGACCGGGTAGCGCAGGGAATCCTCTTCCCCGGTCAGGCGGAAGCCGCGCGGGCCGGACGGAAGCCGGCGCGCCGGCGCGATGGTCGACTGGATCACCGCGCGCGGCACCGTCTGCGGCGCGGCGGCCCGCGGCGGCTCGGGCGGTCGCGGCGTCGATCTCGGCTCCGCCGCCGCCGCGTCCGGCCGGCGCGCGGGTCTTGCCCCATCCTCGGACGGCGCACGCAGGGCGTTGCCGCTGGGCGGGACCGTCAGCCGCTCCGCCGGGCCCGAGCCCAGGAAGCTCTGGGCCAGCGCCGGGCCGCTCGCGAGACCGAGTAGCAGCCCCAGCACGGGGAGGTGCAGCCGGGCGCCCATCGCCGTCACGCCGCGCTCGTGCGCCGGCCGCGAAGCTCGGCCAGGGTGCGCTCGTTCTCGTAGTCCATCATCAGGCGGACCCAGTCGTCCCCGCTCTCGGCGTCGGAGGGTTTGGCGGCCATGGAAAGGGATGGCGCCGCACCGGCCGTCGCCGGGCCCGGGACAGACGGCGCCGGGGCGAACACCCCGAGCGGCGCGTCGTAGACCGGTGGCTCCTCGATCTCGACGGGCCGCGGCTGTCGGCTGGCGAGGAGGTAGCGCAGGGCGCGGAACGGCTCGACAAGGCCCCACCACGCGAATTGCAACGTGCCGCTTGGGATGTCCTTGTGCCGCCGCCGCCGCAGCTGGAATCGCCGCATCGCCTCGGCGTCGCCGTACATGAGGCCTGCGAGCGCCGTGTAGTCGCGGATGGCCAGCGTGCCGAAGTTCATCCGCATGACGAGTTCCCGGCCGTCGCGCGTCGCCTGGTCCAGATGGACCGGCAGCGGCGCGGTCCGGCGTGCGCCGGCCGTCGGCTCGACGCTGAGCGTTCCCCGAAGTTGCGGGCGGGTGAGGCCCTGATCGAGGGCGCCGCTGAGGAGGCGCAGGGTGCAGCCCTCGGCGGAGACGCGCTCGATCGAGACGTCGACGCTGTGCCCGGAGAGGGTGAGGACGCCGCGGCGGTCGATCGCCAGCGATGGGGTGCGTTCGAGCTGGCGCCGCTCGGCGCAGACCCCCAGGGAGGCGCCTGCGGTCAGCAGGTTGAAGAAGTTCCACAGCCCGACGACCAGCATCAGGTTGGTCACGCCGGGCTCATACAGGTAGCGCCACGCCGCGACGGCGCAGCCGAGCATCAGGAGCAGATAGATCAGGAAGAACGGCAGGGCGAGCGACGAGATGTGGTCGTGGTCGAGAGTCGCGCCCTTGTTGGTGACGTTGAAGGTCGGCTTGCGGGGCGAAGCGATGACCGAGACGATCGCCTTAACCAGGTAGACGCCCTGAATGTACTCGTAGAGTTCCGACACGAACGGCCAGCGGAACTTGCCGTAGACGTAGTTCTGGATCATCAGATTGATGATGATGTAGGTCAGCGTATAGGCGATCGACTCGTCCACGCTGGCCACGAAGATCTTCAGATCGAAGAAGATGTGCAGCAGCGGCGCGAACATGAAGATCAGCCGCGGAACCGGGAAGAACCAGAACGCCATGCTGGAGAGATAGGCGATCTTCTGGATCGGCTTGAGGCCCTTCTGGAAGACCGGATTCTTCAGGAGCAGGATCTGGAACATCCCCTGGCACCAGCGGGAACGCTGGCCGATGAAGTCCGTCAGCGTGTCCGGCTGCAGGCCGGCGATCAGCGGCTTGTCGACGTAGGCGCTGGTCCAGTTGCGCGAGTGCAGCTCGAAGGCGGTCTCGCAATCCTCCGTGATGGTGATGCCCGAGAAGCCGCCGGCCTCGTCGAGGGCGGTGCGACGTAGCAGGGCCGCCGAGCCGCAGAAGAACGAGCCGTTCCACTTGTCGAGGCCGCGCTGCGTCACCGCGTAGAACATCTCGTTCTCAGAGGGCATGCGCTCGAAGGTTCGCAGATTGCGCTCGACCGGGTCGGGGTTGAGGAACGCGTGCGGCGTCTGCACGAGGAACAGACGCGGGTCCTGCGCGAAATAGCCGACGGTCTCCGTCAGGAACGAGCGGAACGGGACGTGGTCGGCGTCGAGCACCGCCACGAGGTCGCCCCGGGCATGGGCGAGGCCATTGTTGAGGTTGCCCGCCTTCGCGTGCTCGTTGCGGGCGCGGGTGAGATAGCGGGCGCCGAGCTCGTCGCACAGCGCCTTCAGCTCGCTCCGGCGGGCGCGCGCCGCCGCGGCCTTGGCGGCGTCGGCGTCGCTGCATTTCTGGTCGGTGCCGCCGTCGCCGAGCAACCACACGGTGAGCTTGTCGGGCGGGTAGTTCAGCTGCCGCGCCGCCGCCAGGGTCATGGCGAGGATCGTGGCGTCCTCGTTGTAGCTCGGCACGAACACGTCGACTGCGGGCAGGTCGGCGGCCGGGGCAGCCGGCGGCGGGTCACGCCGCAGCGGGTCCGCGTTGATGATCAGGCTGACGAACAGGATGAAGACGCAGTAGAGCTCCGCCACCAGCAGGATCAGGCCGAACCCGAAGCTGACCGGGTCGCCCGGCGAGGGCAGGGTGTTGGTGAGCCGCCACAGGATGTAGCGCAGCACCACGAGGCTGCCGAGCGCCATGAAGACGAACCGCGTCCGGGGACCGTCGAACACGGCCCACAGCACAATCATCACCGCCATGGCGGCGAGGCTCATGGCGAGCTGGGCCTGCGTCCCGACCGGCTGGCTGAGCAGGGCGAGGCTGGCAACTGTCGCCCCAACCCAGGCCAGCCAACGCAACGCCTGCCTCACGCTACAGCCTCCCGGGCCAAAAATCCCTCGGATCGAGGTGCAACGGCTCTATGACCGGGTTTGTACAGCGATGATGGTCAATGAACAAATCCCTTCGTAATATCCGCGCCGTTTCACTTGATCGGAAATTACGGTTAACTTAGGAATGTGGGCGTCCCAGACGACGGACGGCGCGGTGAAGTCGATCGGTCTTCAAGAGCGGAGTCGAAACGCGCGGGCGCGTCGAATACATTAACGATTCGTTCTCGACCGTCGCAATAATCGGCGACGGCGCGGCGGATGCGACGAAAAGCGCCACGGATAGTCATGATGAAACGTGCGGCGTGCCCGGCAGGCCGCGTCCGGAACAGGTGCCGCCGCCTGGATGCGCCGTGGGCCTTAATCGACCCTTAACGAAAATCGAGCCTCGCTCGGTACCGACCCCTCGGGCGTACGGATGACCGCGAAGCCGCTGCAGATATCCCTCGGATTGCTGAACGCGCTGCAGGTGGCGATCGCCGCCGCGGCGGGGTTCGCGGCCGCCGTGCTGATCGTCGCTCCGGCCGCTCAGCCCGGCACTGCATCGTCTCAGCAGGAGATGGTCGGCTCGGCCTCGCGCGCCTACGTCGCCGCCATCGCGGCGCGGTTGCGGCAGACCGTGGGTGATGCGCGCAACGCCGCCCTGACGCTCCGCGACGATGAGGGCCTGCTCTCCCCCGACCAGCGCGCCGCACGCCTGCGCGCGTGGCTCGACCTGAACCCGGCCTACCGGGACGCCGCGCTTATCGCGCCGGACGGCACCGTGCTGGCAGCCCAGGACGAGCGCCGCATCGGCAGCAGCGTCGCGCGGCAGACCTGGTTCCTGCGCGGCCGTGCCGCCGGCGTGATCGTCGTCACCGACGGGGCTGACTCCGACTCGCCGTTCGGGGCCGCCGTCGCGCTGGGTGAGCGTGGGCAGGACGGCCTGCTGCGCCTCGACGCCAACCCAAGCTACTTCACCAAGGTCGAGGAGGACGTGCGCCGCGCCGCGGCGCTGCCCGAGACACTTGGGTTCCTCGTCGCCACCCCGGACAGTCGGGTCCTCGCCGGGACCCCGGACGCCTTCCGGACGATAAGCGTCTCGGCCACGACGCCGATGCGCGTCGCGGCCGAGATCGGTTCCCCGGGATGGCTGGTGACGGCGCAAGCCGTGCCCTCCGGCGAGTCGCTCGCCGCGGCGCCGGACTGGCGGATGCTCGGCATCGGCCTCGCCCTCGTGGCCTGCGCGGCCGCCCTCGGCTTCGTCGCGGGAGAGCGGCTGACGCGACCGCTGCGCCGCCTCCTGAAAGGGGAGGGCGAGACCGATGCCGAATCCACTGCGCCTCACATGTGGATCGGCGAGTTCGCGGCGCTCTCGGACGTCTTCGCGGGCCATCGCCGCAGCGCCGGGCTGATGATGGCCGGCGCCGGATCCGAGTTCGCGCGGCTCAAGGCGCGACTGGCCACTTTCGAGTCGATTTCCGGTTGGGCCTGCTGCGAGATCGATCCCGACACCGGCCGCACCCTGCTGGATTCCCGGTCCGCGGGCGGACCCGACGGCGCCCCGTTCGCCGCCTGCTTCGTCGCCGACGACCGGCCCGTTCTCGACCGGGCGCGCTCCGCCGCCCTCGCGGCCGAGGGTCCGACCGACGTGGTCCTGCACCTGCACGACTGGCCGGAGCAGCAGGTTCAAGTGAGGCTGCACTGTCTCGCCGATGCCAGTGGCGACCGGCGGCTCTTCGCCCTGATGCGGAAGCTGCCGGGCGGCGAGGCCGCGACCCTGCCGCCACAGGTCGAGCCGCGCCGCAACCTCGTCCTGCGACGGGTGACCGATGGCATCGTCCACGAGTTCAACGACGTCCTCACCGTTGTGCTGACAAATCTCACGCTGCTCACGCGTCGGCATGCGCTCGGGGACGATCAGGAACGGTTGGTCGGGCGGGCCACGGCCGGCGCGCGCCGGGGTGCGGCGCTCACGCGCCGGATGCTGCACCTCGTGCGCGGCGACGAGACCGGCATCACCCTCGCCGAGACCGACCTTGCCACCACCTTCGAGGGTTATCTGCCGTTCCTGGCCGCAAATGCCCTTGGAGAGATGCCGGTCCTCAATCGCATCCCCGCAGGGTTGCCGCCCGTCCTGTGCAGCGAGCGCGTGCTGGAGCTGCTGCTCCTCAACCTAGCCTTCCATATCCGCGACGCCGGCCACGCCGGCTTCGCCATCGCGGCCGTCGAAGGGATTCCCGACGATGCGAGCACCGCGGCAGCGTCGTCGGCCTACGTCCGGGTGCTCGTCAGCAGCGGTCGCCGCCCCGCGGCCGCGCCGCTGCCGGCCGGTACGGGACCGACCCTGGCGACGGTCGCCGCGCTGGTCACCGAGAGCGGCGGCTTCTGGCGCCTCGTCCGCGACGGGATCGGCGCCGAGCCTTTCCTGGCCGAATTCTGGCTGCCGGCCGCACCCCGCATCACCGCCAAGCTGCCGCCAGCCCGCTTGGCTGGCCTGAAGATCCTACTCGTCGAGAGCGACGGCCTCGTGCGAGCGAGTGTCGCCGAGGTGCTTGCGGATCTTGGCCACGCCGTGGTGCAGGCCGCCTCCGGGGCGCATGCTCTTGAGGTTCTTGCCCGCGACGCTGCCTTCGACGCGATGATCGCCGATCAATCCATGCCGGTGATGGCCGGCCTCCAGCTCGCCGCTACGGTGGTCGAGCGGTATCCGGAGATTCGGATCATCCTCGCCAGCCCGCATGGCCAGCTGCCGCGATCCGCCGACGCCTTCCTGCGCATCGACAAGCCCTTCCGCAACGAGGACCTGCAGGTCGTCCTCGACATCGCGGTGAAGCGTGCCCGCGCCGCCTGATTGCGTCTTGCTCCGCCCCCCGTGCAGCCGCCAGGAGCGCGCTCAGCCGCCCGATCTTGGCGGCTACATCCTGATCGAAAGCCAGTCCATCCAAAATCGAATGTTAATCATTGTCGTTGAGTGTTGATTAAAGCGTAAATCGTACCTTAACGGAGCCGGTGAATATGGGCGGGACCGCAGAACCGACTGCCCGACGTCCTTTCGCTCCGTTCACGACTGCTCTGGCCCTCTCGTGCGCCTGCGCCGCGGCGTCCGCCACAAGCGCTGCAGCCGCAGACCTTTCGACCAGGGCCGCGGGCGTGGACTGGTACACCGGCGCCTCGCAGCAGGCGGTCGATGACAGCTGGGCCGTCGCCGTCGACGGCTCGACCAGCGTCACGTCGAACAGCTCGGCCTTCGGCGCCGTGACGGTGACTGCCGCGCCCAACGGTTCGCCCACGCAGGACGGACTGCGCGTGCGCGTCGATGCCATCGGTGGAACCTACTCGTATCCCGGCCGGTCCGTCGCGACGCGGGTGACCGGCTACCAGCAAGAGGGCGCCTTGCAGGCGGGTTACGAGTGGGTCTGGAAGGACGCTGCCCTCGCCGGTTTCATCGGATTCAATGTCCGCAGCAATCAGCTGTCCGTCCCAGATCCAGGCAACCCGGTGGTGGGCACGGGCGTCGGATTGAAGGTCGCCGGCAATTTCTACGCGACGCCGACCGACCGGACCATGGTCTCCGCCTACGGCTCATACTCGACTAAGTTCAATGCTTACTATTCCCGCCTGCGGGTCGGCTACATGCTCGCTGACGGCGTCTATGTCGGGCCGGAAGTGCTATTCCTGGGCGACGATTTCTTCCGGCAATATCGCATCGGTGCGCATCTGACCGGCGTGCGGTTCGGACCGGTCCAGATGTCCGTAGCCGCCGGCTACGTCCGGGATCGGGTTCAGGGCTCCGGCTACTACTCCAGCATCGAGGCCCGCTCGACGTTCTAACACCACCTCGCACCGCAGGTCGCCGAGCTCGTGGATCGGGCCGGCGATGACAGTGTCCTCGATGGACAGCGCGTCGAAGTCGTCGTCGTCTTCGACGACCTGCGCGGCTTCACACCGTTCTCCGCCCGATGCGAGCCGACCGTGGTCATGGATGTTCTGAGCGAATACCATGCGGTGATCGGTGCGGCCGTGAACCGGCACGGCGCGACGCTCGTGAGCCTCGCCGGCGACGGCGTCATGATCCTGGTGAACGCGCCCGTGGTCTGCCGCGAGCCGGCGTTGCGGGCCGCTCGCATGGTCATCGAGATGTAGGCGACGGTGCAGGTCCTGGCCGCGACCCGGCGGGCGCGCGGCCATGCGCTCGGCTTCGGGATCGGCCTAGCGATGGGACCCGCCACGGTCGGGCGCATCGGCTCCGACAGCCGGATGGACTACACGGCCATCGGCACGGTGACGAACCTCGCATCGCGCCTGTGCGCCTCGGCCCAGGACGGCCAGATCCTCGTCGATCGCACGGCGGCCGAGGCGATCGGGAGCGGCGTTCCCCTCGTTTTGCTCGGGACGCGGCGCCTGAAGGGCTTCGACGATCCGGTTGCCGTCTTTGCCGTGGCCGCTTGTCAGGGGACCGACGCCCGGCCAACGCCGGGTGCGGCGGCGTGAGGCTTTGCGCTTGGCGAGGGGCGACGGGATGAGGCGACGCGCCATTCTCATAGGGCCGGTCACTGCCCTGATCGGCGGCGTCTTACCCCGCGCGGTGCGGGCGCTGCCGCGAGACGGGGCGCTTTCATCCCCGGAGCCGGAGCATGCCCAGAATACTCTGCGTTGAGGACGACGAGGAGACGGCGAGCCTGCTCGCGGAAGCCCTGGTCGACCTCGGCTACACGGTGGAGCGCGCCCCGGACGGGGAGGCGGGGTTGTCGGCCATCCGGATGTCGCCTCCCGACCTGGTCGTGTGCGACGTGCGCATGCCGAGGATGAACGGCCTGGAACTGCTCGAGCAACTGGCTTCGACCGCCCCGCACCTCGCGCGGATCCCGTTCGTGTTCCTCACGGCGCTCGACGATCGCGGCAGCGAGATCGCCGCGCGCCGCCAGGGCGCGGATGACTATCTCACGAAGCCGGTCGACTTCGAGATGCTGGCCGTCGTGGTGGAGCATCGTCTCCGCGCGGGTCGCGGCGGGCAGAGCGACGACGCGTTCGGCCATCTGACCAGCCGGGAACGGGAAGTGTTGACCTGGGCCAGCCGCGGGAAGACGTCCGCCGAGATCGCCCTGATCCTCGATTTGCGGGAGCGAACCGTCAACTTCCATTTCGATCAAGCCATGAAGCGCCTGAACGTCGTCAACAGAACGCATGCGGTGGCCCGTGCGCTCTCGTTGCGGTTGATCGATTGAAGGATTTCGGCCGCTCGAGCGGCTACGCCAGACGGTCTGCAGATAGGCGTCGGTCCTTGCCGTCAGCCCGGAGAAGCCGTGGCCGCCGTTGCGGGCGACCGGTTCACACGGCGAACTTGAGGGCAAACCGCTCGGCACCCAGGCGCTTCTGGATGATCTGCACGATGTATTCGGCATCGCGGCCGACCGCACCGAAGCGCCCCGAGCCCCAGGTGTTCAGCCAGGGCAGGCCGATGAAGTACACGCCGTCCTCGTTCGTGACGCCGCGCTTGTGCTTGGGGCTGCCCGCGCCGTTGAACACGGAGGCATCCAGCCACCGGAAGTCGGGCGTGAAGCCGATGCACCAGACGACGCTGGTGATGCCGGAGCTGTCGAGGGCGAGGCTGAGCACTGGCTCGTCCGGCTCCCAGATCGGGGCGTAATGATCCTGCGCCGGGGCATCGATGCCTTTCTCGGCGATGTACTTGTCGATGGCGGCGTTGATGCCGTTATAGGTTCGGTCGGCTTGGTCGAGGGAGCGCTTGAGGTCGCCCCGGAAACGCAAGCTGCCGTCCCGGTAATCCTCCATCAGGCCGTAGAGCTTCATGCCCTCGGTTGCGAAGCGACGCAGGTCGATGTCCCGGCCACCGTCGCGACCCGTCACGTAGTGATTGGTGTTGTCGCGGACGCCGTCGCGCAGCGGATGGTCGCCGACGGTCATCTCGTAGTAACCCATGTCGGCGAGCCACGTGACGACGTCGCGGCCGCGGTAGAAGCGGGCACAGCGGGGCGCATCGCCCACCGCCAGGTGCACCTTGCGTCCGGCAAGGTGGAGGTCCTCGGCGATCTGCGCGCCCGATTGCCCGGAGCCGACCACCAGAACCTCACCCTCGGGCAGCTGGGCCGGATTGCGGTACTGGTTCGAGTGGATCTGGGTGATCGCGGGCGGCAGCTTCTCGGCCATGCGCGGGATGATCGGCGTATGGTAGCCGCCCGAGGCGACAACGACCTCGTTCGCGGTGTAGTCGCCCTCCGATGTCTGGACCGAGAAGAGGCCGTCGTCTCGCCGCACCACGCGCGTGACCGTGACTCCCTCGCGGATCGGCGGGTTCACCTTGGCCACGAAAGCTTTCAGGTAGGCGACGATCTCGTCCTTCTTCATGAAGCCGTCCGGGTCGGGGCCATCGTAGCGATGACCCGGCAGGTCGCACTGCCAGTTCGGCGTGACCAGGCAGAACGTGTCCCAGCGCTGCGTCGCCCAGGTGTGCGCGGCGGTGTACTTCTCGAACACGAGGTGTTCGATCCCGCACTGCTTGAGGTGGTAGCTGACCGAGAGGCCGGCTTGGCCGCCGCCGACGACGACAACGGGGACGTGACGGGGGTTGGAGGTCATGGCTCTGGCTCCGTGAGGGTCCGGAAGGGGCGTCGGCTCAAGGCTCGAAGGACTCGACGGTGACTTGGCCGCCAGGAGCCTGCCGCCTCGCGGCGGCTTCGATGCGCGCGAGCTGGTCCAGCGCGGAGGAGCAGGCGAAGCCGTACTTCTCGCGAACCCGCTCGCTCGCGATGTTCAGGGCCGCGCGGGTCTTCATGACGAACTCGCCGAGGGCATAGCTCTCGCCCGGCGTGAGGAAGTCCTTCACGACGAGGGAGGGCGAGTAGCAGGCCTCGCGGCGTCCGTCGGGCCAGCGAACGTGGAAGTGCATCTCAGGCATGGATCGGCTCCTGTCGGACGCGGGCACAGGCCGCGTAGGCGTCGAGGTGGCGCTCGGCGCAGCCGCGCCAGGAATGGGCGGCGGCGCGCGAGAGGCCGGCCGCCTGCAGGCGCGTGCGGGTCTCCGGCACCAAGGCCGCCGCCATGGCCTGGGCGATGTCCTCGGGGTCGGCCGGGTCGACGAACAGCCCGTCCGTCGGCTCCAGGTATTCGGTGAAGGGCGGCTGCCGGGAGACGAGGGCCGGCGTGCCGCAGGCCATGGCCTCCAGCACGCACAGGCCGAAGCCCTCCTTCCAGGACGGAAAAGCCAGCAGGTCCGCAGCCCGGTAGAGCGCCGGCATTTCGGCCTGAAGGACGGGGCCGGTCTCGATCACGGGCAGGCCCGGGCCGACGTCCAGGCCGGCCGAGACCAGCGCCGCCCGACACCGCGCACGGTAGGCGGCGTGATCGAGGAGCGAGGCGCCTCCGACGACGACGAGCTGCGCGTGAGGGTAGCGACCCCGCAGCCGGGCGAAGGCCTCGATGATGCCGATCGTGTTCTTGCGCTCCTCGAAGCCGCCGACGGCGAGGATCACTGGCCCGTCGCCAAGGCCCCAGCGCTCCCGCACGACCGCGTCCGCCTCGGTCGGCTCGCCGCGATAGACCGAGAGGTCGACCCCGTTCCCGACGATCCGGGCCTCGGCGCCGGTCTCGTCCTTGATCCAGTCGGCCCAGAGGCGGCTGACGCTGAGGAGGCGGGTGGCCTCGCGGATCGAGCGGTTCTGCCACGCCGCGAGCTGCGGGTCCGCGAAGCTGTCGACGTGGTGGACGGTGCGGGCGAAACCCGGGATCAGGCGCCTGTGCCTCAGGGTCGCGAGCGCGTTGCCGCCGATGCCGTCATGGGCGTGGAAGACGTCGAAGTCGCAGGCGGCCGATGTCGAGAAGTGGCGCAGGTAGTCGTGGATGCGGGTCCGGACGAGATCGACCGTCGCGCCACCGACCGGCTCGGCCGCCACCGCCACGGTGGGGCAGGCCGCGGCCCGGAAGAAGCCGCGGCGGGACGGGTCAGGGGCGTGGACCACCGCTTCGTGGCCGAGGGCGCACAGGGCCTCTGCCAGGGACAGGCAATGCGCGACGCCGCCCCGCGGGTTCGCCGAATGGGTCAGGATGGCGATGCGCAGGCCCGTCACGCGGCGGCCCCCGCTTCATCCTGGCCGCAGCCCATGAGCGGGCTGGCCTGGAAGTCCCAGACCACAGCGTCGTCGCCCGTTGCGCCACGCACCCGGGTCACCCGGCTCGCGTCGACGCGCCCGATCCGGGCGGCGGCGATGCCGCGCTCGGCGAAGCGCGCGGTGACGGCCGGCGTGTGGTCCGGACGCACGCTGACGAGGTAGCCGAAGCTTGGGAATGCGGTCAGCCAGCGCGCGAGCGGGACGTGGTCCGGGCGCGGGATCGCATCGAGGTCGATGACGGCGCCGACGCCCGAGCATTCGAGCAGCATCAGGGCCGTGCCCACGACGCCCGCCATGCTGATGTCCTTGGCCGCACAGGCCAGACCATCCTCGGCGAGCGCCGTCAGGAGCGCGAGGTCGCCGCGCAGCCGCGCCCCCGGCGCGCCGGTGGAGGCGTCCCAGTAGGGGTGCGGATCCCGGAAGCGTCCGCGCAGGTCGATGGCCGCGACGAGGTCATCGCCCGGCTTCGCGTCGAAGCTCGTCAGGAGGCGCGGACCCGCCCGGCCCAGCACGGCGACCGCGAGGTTGCCGCAGGACGCGCGGGTATTGGTGTGCCCGCCCACCACCGGCACGTCGTAGAGCGCGGCCGCGTCGGACAGGCCGGCCAGGATCGGGTCCGCCCCCGCTGGGTCCCGGCTCCACAGCGCGTCGACCACCGCGAGCGGGCGCCCGCCCATGGCGGCCACGTCACTGAGGTTGACCATGATCCCGCAATACCCAGCGAAGTACGGGTCGGCCGAGACGAAGCTGTCGAGAAAGCCCTCGATGGCGAACAGCAGATGGCCGTCGCCGTCCGGAATGGCGGCGCAGTCGTCGCCGACCGGAACCGCGGCGTGCTGGCTTCTCAGCCCCAGCCGGGCCACCACGGCGTCGATGTCGCGCTTGTGCGCGACGCCGCGGGCGTCTCGGATCTGGCGGGCCAGCGCCTGGATGTCGACGGCGTCCGTCATCACGCGGCCTTGCGGAAGGTGACGAGCCCGTGCTCCGGGTCGTGCATCGGCGGGTATGCCGCGAGGTCCGCCTGCATCAGGTGATGCGACCGCCCGTGCAGGTCGACGGCGTCGAGGCTTGCCCAGTGCAGGGCCTGGAACAGCGGCACGTTCCGCTCCTGCACGTGGGCGCGGAAACGGGTGCAGCCCCGGGCATGGGCCGAGGAGACCGCGACCTGGATAAGCCCGGCGCCCAGCGCGGCCGTGCGACGGAAGGCGCTGGCGACGGCGAGGCGCGAGCCCCACCACTCGCCGGGACGCTCGGCCACCTCGTGGATGCGCACGGTGCCGACGACGGCGTCGGCATCGCCGCCGAGCGTCGAGAGTGCGCAGATCGGTATGGCATGCGCGTCGATCGCGTCGCGGTCATCGTCCGCGAAGATGCCCTGCTCCGCGCAGAAAACCTGGCGGCGCAGGGCCGCGCAGGCGCGCCTCTCCCAGGCACTCGTGGCGAACTTCACGCGGAAGTGGCTCGGCCGATAGGGCGCGACGGGTTCGAGGATCACGCCGCCACCCCCGCACGCTCGTAGGTGGACAGCGCCGAGCAGGCGCCGCATCGGCCGCAGCCGGCCTTGATGTCGGTCGAGCGCAGGTTCGCGCCGGCCAGCATGTCGGCCAGCGGCTTCAGGACGGCGTGCATGAAGTCGGGTCCGGGGGCCGGATGGCTCTCCAGCGGCGTGCCGGAGATCGGCACGAAGGGCACCACGAACGGGTAGACGCCCATGCCGATCAGGCGCTCGGCCATCGCCAGGATCGCCTCCGGTGCGTCGCCCAGGCCGGCCAGCATGTACGTCGAGACCTGGCCGCGCCCGAAGACCGGAACGGCGGCTTCGAAGGCCGCATAGTACCGCTCCAGAGGCACCGACGCCTTGCCGGGCATGATCCTGGCCCGCACCTCCGGCGTGACCGCCTCCAAGTGCATGCCCAGCGCGTCGATGCCCGACGCCTTCATCCGCTCGAACCAGCGGTCGTCGTCGGGCGGCTCGCACTGGGCCTGGATCGGCAGGTCCGCCGCAGCCTTCACGGCGAAGGCGCTCTCGCAGAGCACGGCGGCGCCCCGGTCGGTGGCGTTCGGAGTGCCGGTCGTCATGACCATGTGCTTCACGCCGTCGAGGAGCACGGCGGCGCGGGCGACCTCGGCCAGCTGCTCCGGCGACTTGTGCGCCACGGTGCGACCCGCCGCCAGGGACTGGCCGATGGAGCAGAACTGGCAGGTCTTGGCCCGGCTCGCGTAGCGGATACAGGTTTGCAGCACCGTGGTGGCGAGAACGTCCCGGCCGTGCAGCACGGCGATCTTCGAGTAGGGCACGCCGTCGAAGGTCGAGAGCGCGTAGAAGCGCGGTTTGCCCGGGAAGGTCGCCTGCCCGATCACCACGCCGTCGTGCTCGATCACCGAGACGCCGTCCGCGTCCGGGCGACGCACGAGAAAAGGCGAGTCGAAGGCGGTCTCGGTATGGACCGGGACCATCACGGTGCGGCCCGCGATGGTCATCGCCTTGTGGTCCGAGGGGCCGGCGCCGCCGCGGCGGCTCGGGGCTCCGGCCCGGCTGTCGGCGAGCCTAACGCCGTAGGACTGCAACGCGTTGATCAGGCGCTCCGTCGGCATCCCGATCAGCCCCGCCACGACCGGCGGGAAGGAGGGTTCGTTCGTCAGAAGCGGGCTGGTGCTCATGGTCGAAGCTCCGGGAATCGGACGGTGAACGGACCGGCTGGTGCACGAACGAGGCCGGGCGGTCGTCGTGGAGGAGGCTGAGGAGCTCGGGGCGCGCGTAGTGGCCGACCGAGTCCATCATCCGCTTGCGCTTGGTCACCAGCGCCATGTCCATGTCGGCCATCAAAATGCCTTCGCCGGGCCCGAGCGGCTCGGCGAGGTGCTTGCCCTCGGGCGAGACGATGGCGGTGCAGTTGCCGCCGCGGCAGGCGCCGCGCAGCCGCTCGTCCGGGCAGACCTGCGCCACCTGCTCGTCGGTGAGCCAGCCGGTGGCGTTGACCACGAAGCACGCCGCCTCCAGGGCGTGGTGGCGGATCGTCACCTCCATCTGGTCGGCGAAAATCTGGCCGACCAGCGAGCCCGGGAACTGCGCGGCGTGGATCTCTTCGTGGCGCGCCATGAGGGCGTAGCGGGCGAGGGGGTTGTAGTGCTCCCAGCAGGCCAGCGCACCGACGCGACCGACGGCCGTCTCCACGACGTCGAGGCCGGCGCCGTCGCCCTGACCCCAAATCATGCGCTCGTGGTAGGTCGGCGTGATCTTGCGCCGCTTCAGCTTCAGGCTGCCGTCTGCGTCGAAGATCAGCTGCGCGTTGTAGAGCGAGCCGTGGTCGCGCTCGTTGACGCCGAGCACGATCACGGCGCTGTGCCGCCGCGCCGCCGCCGCGATTGCCTGGGTCAGCGGACCCGGGACGGTTGGGGCGCGCTCGTAGAGCTTGAGGTGCTCGGCCCCCTGCATCGCGGGCGGGAGGACGAAGGAAAAGTAGGGGTAGTAGGGCACGAGGGTCTCGGGGAAGACCATGAAGCGCGCGCCCTTGGCGGCGGCCTCGCCGATGGCGTTGAGCACGCGCTCCAGCGTGCCCTCCGGCCGGTCGAGGTCCGGCGCGATCTGGACGGCGGCGGCCCGCACGATCCGGGTCTCTGACATGGATGATCCTCCGGCTGAGACGGCGGCCGCGTCGCGCGGCCGCCGGATGCGCTGCGCGGGTGTCAGACGGTCCAGGTGTCGATGATCACCGCGTTGTCGCGCTTGTGCAGGAGGATGCAGTCGAGGACGTCGAGGGGGTTGATCATGCGGATGCCCTCGATGAAGGCCGCCTCGCCATGGCCATACAGGGCCTGGGTCGAGAACCGGCAGGCGTAGACCTTGCCGCCTTCGGCCATGAACTTCTCAAGCTGGTTGTTGAAGTTGAGGTGGCCCGGGAAGGCCTCGTCGCCGAGCCGCGGAAAGCCGCGCTGGACGCCGAGGGTGATGCCGGGGCCGTAGAGCAGGATGGAGGTCTCGAAGCCCTTGCGCTGCAGGCGGGTGGCCTGAAGCAAATTCACGAGGCCGATGGAGCCTTCGAACGCGACGGTGTGGAAGGTCACCAGCGCCTTCTGGCCCGGCTCGGCCTTCACGTCCTCGAAGACCTTCTCCTCGTAGTCGACCAGGACGTCGCCCTTCTTGTGGTGTTCGCGGTTCACGGCGGGCATTGATTTCGCTCCTCGAAGGACAGGACCGCGACAGGTGAAGCTGCCGGTGGCCACGCGTCATCAATGGCAAGCGGTGTGCCAGACGTCGGCGCTCAGTGAACCGATCAATGCGTCTTAGAGGGATGCATACAATTGTGCGATCAACGGAGCCGCTACTCCCTTCAAGGAATCAACGAATGGCGCTCGCTCGGAAGGCAGTACAAGTCTAGTTTGTGGTCGTTCAGTGCGCGTTGTTGAGCCACCGATTGATAGTATTGTATGGACTGTGCGAGCGATGCTCCCGGATCAGCGTCGCGGTACGGCACTTGCAAGCCATACAATCTCACATTGATCGCATATTGATGGTGCAGGCGCGCGACGGATGAAGACGACGGAGCGAGATGGGCGATCCGGCCTCCAGAATGCTGTCACCGGGGCCTGGGCCCCGGACCTGAAGCAGTGGGGGAAGCCCTATTACCTCGCCATCGTGGAGGCGCTTGCGGGCGACATCCGTCTGGGCCGCTTGACGCCGGGCACGCGCCTGCCGACCCAGCGCGCCCTCGCCGAAACGCTGGGCCTGAACTTCACGACCGTGTCCCGCGGCTACGTCGAGGCGCACAAGCGCGGCCTGATCGAGGGGCGCGTCGGCCAAGGGACCTTCGTGGTCGATCCGGCCCGCTCCGTCCGTTCAGGCGGGGGAACCAGCGGGGCGCGGGTCGGGCCGGTCGACTTCACCATGAACCTGCCGCCCGAGCCCGATACGCCGGCCCTGCGGGCGCGTATGCAAGCCTCGTTCGCGGAACTGTCCGGCGACCTCGCCAACCTACTGCGCTACCAGGGCTTCGGCGGCACCGATGAGGATAAGGTCGCGGCGTTACGCTGGCTGAAGGGCCGCGGGGTCGACACGACGCGAGAGCGCCTGCTGATCTGCCCAGGCGCGCACAGCGCTCTGTTCAGCGTGCTCGGGCAGGTCGCCCGGCGAGGCGACACGATCTGCGCCGAGCAAATCACTTACCCGGGTATCCGCGCGCTCGCGGCCCATCTGGGGCTGCGCCTCATCGACCTGCCGATGGATCGGCATGGCGTTGACCCGGACGCCTTCGCGGCCGCCTGCACCAAAGTCGCGCCGAAGGCGATCTACCTGAATCCGCTGCTGCAGAACCCAACCACCGCGACCCTATCCCGCTCGCGCCGGGAGGCGATCATCGCGGTGGCTCGGCGCTATGCCGTCAGCATCATCGAGGATGACGCCTACGCGCGTATCTGTCCGGCGCCGCCGCCGAGCTTCGCCGAACTCGCGCCCGAGGTCACCTACTACGTGGCAGGTGTGGCCAAGTGCCTGGGAGCGGGGCTTCGCCTCGCCTTCCTGGTGGCTCCGAGTGCCCGGGCCGCCCTTCCACTCGCGGGCTCCCTGCGCGCCGCGACCGTCATGGCCTCGCCGGTCTCGACGACGCTGGCGACGCGCTGGATCATGGACGGCACGGCGGAGGCCATCGTGCAGTTCGTCCGTGAGGAATCGGCCGCTCGCCAGCGCATCGTGGAAGCCCTGCTCCCGGCCGGGACCTACACCGCCGACCCGCACGGATTCCACGTCTGGATCACGCTGCCGGAGGGCTGGACGCGGTCGGCCTTCGCGAGCCAGGGACGGTCGGCCGGGCTGGGCGTCGTCGCGAGCGATCCCTTCTGCGTGGCAGGCCCGCCGCCTGAGGCGGTGCGCCTCTGTCTCGGCGGTCCCGCAACCCGGCAGCAGATCACACACGGCTTGGAAGTGCTCGCCCATGCGCTCGAAGGCTCGCCGGCCCTTGCCTCGACTTACATTTGAGCTGAGCGGTATCCACGCCAGCCGTCCCCGTTCGTGCTCTTAATGTCTTTAATTAGCAAAGTCCGATGTGCATCCACTTCAAGCAGATGTTGCCGCCGTAATCCGGTGAGCTCCGCTTCGGATGACAAGCGGACCTCGATCTTTCATCCGGAAGTGGATGTTCAGCGTTCGACCCAAAATTCACGTCGATGGTGACTCGCCGTATGCTCCAAAGCACTCGTGCGTAGCGCTGCGGCCTCGGCGGCTGACGGCGCGTGCCTCCATGGCAGGCCACTCGAAGCGCGCGTTGAGCTGAAACGATGAGGGAGGTCTTCCATGAGCGATCAGGAGATCAGACACGCTCTCGACCGGCACTGGGCCGCTTCGGACGCTGACGATTTTGAGGACGAGCACCAGATCTATCGCGACGACGCCGTGCTTGAGTATCCTCAATCCGGCGAGCGCATCAGCGGGCGGCGCAACATCCAGGCATCTCGTACGGCGCAACCCAACAAAAAACGGTTTGCCGTGCGACGGATCGTCGGCTCTGGAGATCTTTGGGTGACGGAGTACGTGCTCACGTATGACGGCAAACCATCCTATACGGTCAGCATCATGGAGTTCCGTGATGGGAAGGTCGTTCGTGAAACGCAATATTTCGGCGACCCATTCGCTCCGGGAAGTTCACGTTCGCAATGGGTTGAGCGAATTGTCTGACATCCCGCGTCGGACTTAGAGCGGAAACCGTCGAGAAGCGGGGGGGGGGCGCTCTCTGGATCCGGCGGTCGCGAGCAGACCAGCGGATACCCACCCGAAGCGGATCTTCCGTGTGTCCGAGACGGGGCGCGAGCAGCCCTTCGAGAGCGGGTACCGAGTGTCAGGTTTGAGCTACTCGGTCTGATCGCGGGTGGAGGCGCTTGGCCGCGCGATGCGTCCTTCCTCGGCCTTACGGATATACTGCTCGGCGACGAGCCAGCCCTTGAAGAACCGAAGCGGCAAAGTGCAGGCAATCAGCACGATGGGCAGCGTCGTGACGGCATGCACCCACAGGGGCGGCGAATAAGTGAGTTCAAGCCAGATCCCGAATGCCGTCGCGGGCACTGCGGCCGTCATCATCACGAAGAAGGCCGGGCCGTCAGCTGGATCGGCAAACCCGTAATCCAGACCACACACGTCACACCGAGGTGCAAGATTTAGGAACCCGTTGAACAGGTGACCTCGTCCGCAACGCGGGCACCGGCTTCGCACCGCCACCCCGATGGGCGACTGCTCGGCATAGGACGGTTCGGCCATGCGGGCTCCTCTTCGGGGGTGCAACGCGCCAAGTCCGACAGCGATGCGAGGCGACGCGACATCCCCGCCCAAGATGCGCTTCAGCGCGCGACGAGCAGGGTGATGGCGGTCGCGTAACCAGCGGCCAGGAAGCAATCGCGTGCCGCATGCTCGAAGCCGGCGTTCGTCAGGAATCGTGCGGCCGCGATGGAGAGCAGGGTCGCCGCGAGGGTGACCCCCTGTGCAAGTGCGAACCTCATCCCACTCACCATCCGGCTTCGAACTTCGCCAACATGGGCCGCCCATTTCTGGTGAGGAAAACCGTTGTCGTCAAAGGACGCTACGTCAGCCCGCCTTCAGCCAAGCCCGCAGGATGCCGGCGACGACCCCGAGGGAGAGGACGCTACCGGCCCATATCGAGGCGAACCATACGAGGCGCCGCCACAGGGGCGCCGGGTGACGGAAAGCGGAGGTGGTGTCCATCAGTGATACCCTGCGGCGTCGACTTTCCCGCGGAAGACCCAGTACGCGTAGGCCGTGTAGGCCAGGATGGTCGGGATCAGGACCGACGCGCCTACGAGCAGGAAGACTTGGCTCGCATGCGGTGCGGCCGCCTCCCAGATGGTGATCCGGCCCGGCACGACGTCTGGGAAAATGCTGATCCCGAGCCCGACGAAGGACAGCAGGAACAAGCCGAGCGCCAGCAAGAACGGCGTTCTCTCCGCCCCGCTGCGCAGCCGGCGGAAGAACAGGAACGACGCGATTGCGACGAGGAGTGGCACCTGTGCGGTGAGGAGCACGCTCGGCATCGTGAACCAGCGCTCCCAATACTTGCCTTCCAGGAAGGGCGTCGCTGCGCTGACAGCGGTGATGACCGCGACCGTCGTCGCGCCGAGCCAGAGCGAGAAGGTGCGCGCCCGGCCCTGCAGGCTCCCTTCCGTCCGCATCACCAGCCACGTGGCGCCGAGCAGGGCGTAGCCGCAAACGATGCCGAGACCGACGAGTAGGCTGAACGGCGTGAGCCAATCCCACCAGCCCCCCGCATAGGCACGGCCCTCGACCTTGATGCCCTGCAGGAGCGCGCCGAGGGTGATACCTTGGGCGCACGCAGCCACGACCGAGCCACCGGTGAAGGCGACGTCCCAGAGGGCCCGGTGACGCGGGTCGCGCCAGCGGAACTCGAAGGCGACGCCGCGGAAGATCAGGCCGAGCAGCATCGCGATGATCGGCGCGTAGAGCGCCGGCATGATCACCGCGTAGGCCAGCGGGAAGACCGCGAACAGGCCGCCTCCGCCGAGCACCAGCCAGGTCTCGTTGCCGTCCCAGACCGGCGCGATGGAGTTCATCGCCGTGTCGCGCTCGTGGCCCGGCCGGAAGGCCGGGAACAGGATGCCGATGCCGAGGTCGAAGCCGTCCATCACGATGTAGGCGAAGACCGCGAAGGCGATGATCAGCGCCCAGACCACTGTCAGGTCGATGTTGGCGAGCATGATGCGTTCCTCACTCGGCCGGGTGAAGGTGACGGTCGGGGTCGACCGACGGTGCGGGCGTGATGCCGGCGGTGCGGATCGGCGCCCCGGGCTCGATCCCGGGCTCGCCCCGGTGCGGCGGCTTCGCCATCAGGTGTAGGATGTAGAGGATGCCCATCCCGAACACGGCGAAGTAGACCAGCACGAAAGCGGTGAGCGAGGCGGCGACGGCGGGCGCGGACAGAGGCGAGGCCGATTCCGCCGTGCGCAGCAGTCCGTAGACCGTGAAAGGCTGGCGCCCGACCTCGGTGGTGATCCAGCCGGCCACCACGGCGACGAAGCCGGCCGGGCCCATTGCGAGGGCGAAGCGGTGCAGCGCCGGCCAGGCGTACAGCTGGCCCTTGTAGCGGGCGAGCAGGCTGAGGCCGCCGAGCAGCAGCATCAGCATCCCGAGGCTGACCATCACACGGAAGGACCAGAACACCACGGGCACCGGCGGCCAGTTCTCCCGCGGCACGCTGTCGAGGCCCTTCAGCGGCTCGTTCAGCCCGTGCTTCAGGATCAGGGAGGAGAGCTTGGGCACCTCGACCGCGTAGCGCACCGTGCCGGCCTCCTGGTCGGGCAGGCCGAACAGGATGAGCGGCGCGCCGTCCGGGTGGCTCTCGAAGTGGCCTTCCATGGCCATGACCTTGGTGGGCTGGTGCTCCAGCGTGTTCAGGCCGTGGGCATCGCCGGCCAGGATCTGGAGGGGCGCAACGACGGCGAGCATCCACATCGCCATCGAGAACATCGTCCGCGCGCCCGCGTTCGTCCGCTCGCGCAGCAAGTGCCAAGCCCCGACCGCGCCGACGACGAGGGCGGTGGTCAGATAGGCGGCCAGGACCATGTGGACGAGGCGGTAGGGGAACGACGGGTTGAAGACGATGGCCCACCAGTCGACCGGCACGAACTGGCCGGCCGGGTTGGTGGCGTAGCCCTGCGGCGTCTGCATCCAGGAGTTCACGGACAGGATCCAGAACGCCGAGAAGAACGTCCCGATGGCCACCATGAGCGTTGCGAGGAAGTGCAGTCGCGGGCCGACCTTGCTCATGCCGAACAGCATGACGCCGAGGAAGCCGGCTTCCAGGAAGAAGGCCGAGAGCACCTCGTAGGCCATCAGCGGACCGAGAACGGGCCCCGTCTTGTCGGCGTAGACCGACCAGTTCGTACCGAACTGGTAGGACATGACCAGCCCGGACACGACGCCCATGGCGAAGCCGATGGCGAAGATCTTGATCCAATACCGGAACAGGTCGATGAACACCTGCCGGCCGGTGGCGAGCCAGAGACCCTCCAGCACCATCAGATAGCTCGCCAAGCCGATGGAGAAGACCGGGAACACGATGTGGAACGCCACCGTGAACCCAAACTGCGCCCGCGCGAGCAGCAGGGCGTCAACGTTCGCCAGCATTTCGGTCACCTAATGCAAGTCTGTGATCGGCTGCGGGGCGTGTTCGCCGCTCAGGCAGCCAGCGAGACCTCGCCCCAGCCGAGGCGCGAGCGGGTTTCGACGAGCGCTCCTACGAGCGTTCGCATGTGCTCCTCGGTGTGGAGCGGCGTCGGCGTGATCCGAAGCCGCTCGCCACCGCGTCGCACGGTCGGGTAATTGATTGGCTGAACGTAGATGCCGTGCCGGTCCAGCAGCTCCTCGCTGATCCGCCGGCACAGGTGGGCGTCGCCGACCATCACGGGCAGGATGTGGCTCTGGCTGGGCAGGACCGGCAGGTCGGCCTTGCGTAGCATCGCCATCAGGGTCGCCGCGGCCCGCTGCTGCGCCGTCCGCTCCGCCTGGCTCTCCCTGAGATGCCGCACGGCGGCCCGCGCGCCGGCAGCCAGGTGCGGACACAGGGCGGTTGTGAAGATGAAGCCGGCCGCGTGGCTGCGGATGACGTCGACGACCGTGGACGGGCCGGCGACGTAGCCGCCCATGACGCCGAAGGCCTTTCCGAGCGTCGCCTCGATCAGGGTGACGCGATGGGCGACGCCCTCGCGCTCCGCGATGCCGGCGCCGTGCTGGCCGTACATCCCGACTGCGTGGACCTCGTCGAGGTAGGTGAGCGCACCGTGGCGCTCCGCGACGTCGCAGATCTCGGCGATGGGCGCCACGTCGCCGTCCATGCTGTAGACGCTCTCGAACGCCACGACCTTGGGCCGGTCGGGACCGAACTGCGCAAGCAGCCTGTCGAGCGCGGCGACGTCGTTGTGCGGAAAGACCGCCTTCGCGGCGCCTGAGCGGCGGATACCCTCGATCATCGAGTTGTGGTTGCCGGCGTCCGACAGGATGACGCTGCCCGGCAGCACCTGGCCGAGGACGCTCAGCGCCGCCAGGTTCGAGACATAGCCCGACGTGAACAGGAGAGCGGCCTCCTTCCCGTGCAGCTCCGCCAAGTCCCGCTCCAGCAGCACGTGCTCGTGGGCGGTACCGGAGATGTTGCGGGTGCCGCCCGCACCGGCGCCGTAGCGGTCGAGGGCCTCGTGCATGGCGCCGAGGACCTCGGGGCTGTGTCCCATCCCGAGATAGTCGTTGCTGCACCAGACCGTAACCGGCCGACGGCTGCCGTCCGGATGCCTCCAGACAGCCGTCGGGAAGCTCCCGACATTCCGCTCAAGCTCGATGAACGTCCGATAGCGGCCGTCCTCGCGCAGCTTCTGGAGGGAGGCTTCGAACACGTCGGAATAGGGGAGCATCGTCCCGGTCCTCGTCAGGTCGGATCGAGTCGCGGCAGACCCGAGGTGGCTCATGCCGCCGACGCGCGTGCGCTCGGGCTCGCGCATGGGGGAGCGGCGCGGTCAGTTCCTGGACGTGGGACTGACGCCAGGCGCCTTCTGGACCGCAAAGCGGCCCTCCTCGGCCCTGTTGATGTACTGGCTGGCAATGAAGAGCCCCTTCAGCGGCCGAATGATCGGTACGCAGGCCAACAGGAGCAGCGGCAGCGTCACGACCGCGTGAACCCAGAGCGGCGGGTCGTAGGCGAGCTCCAGCCAGATCCCGAAGGCGGTGACCGGGAAAGCCATCGTCATCATGATGAAGAAGGCGGGACCGTCGGCCGGGTCAGCGAAGCTGTAGTCGAGGCCGCACGCCTCGCAACGCGGCTTCAGGGTGATGAAGCCGTCGAACAGACGCCCCTGGCCGCAGCGCGGGCAGCGGCACCGCAGGCCGACTGACAGGAGGGATTGATCAATCGTCCTTTGCATCGTCCACGTTCCTGACCCGCTCGCCAATTCCGGCGGCATGGGGTTCGCCTTGCGCGCATCGAATGTATGGCTTACATATCCATACATTCGCGGTGAAAGCTTGCTGCTTCAGCGGCGCCTTTTCAGGCAAAGCCGTCTTTCGCGTTGCCTGTATGATGGATGTATGCATACACCAATGCGAAATGAGGGGTCAATGATGGAATCCTGGAACCCGACAATTGCGGGCGATGCAGGGCCAAAGTACCTCGCCATCGTGAAGGCGCTGGCTGAGGACATCCGCGCCGGACGGCTCCCGCCGGGCGTGCGCCTTCCGCCGCAGCGCGCTCTGGCCAAGCACCTCAACGTCGATCTCACCACGGTCACGCGCGCCTTCAACGAGGCGCGAAGGACCGGCTTGATTGATGCCACCGCCGGACGGGGCAGCTTCGTTCGCGGCGCCGCACCACCGGCCCCCGAGGTGCGCAGGCCGGACCCGTCCGGGAGCGTCGACTTCAGCATGAACATGCCGCCGCAACCGGTCGCGGCGCGTCTGGCCAGCCGTATGGAGGCAGGCCTCTCTCGGCTTGCCGGTTCGCCGGGCTTCCTGGATCGGATGCAGTACCAAGACAGCGCCGGGAACTTGGCCGACCGCGCCGCGGCGGCACAGTGGCTGGGCCAGCGGCTCGGGCCCCTTCCGGTGCAGCGGGTTCTCGTGGCGGGTGGTGCCCAGGTGGTGCTCGCCGCCGTGCTCGCAGCCCTCCTCAAGCCGGGCGATGCACTCTGCGTCCCGTCGCTCACCTACCCCGGGCTGCGCATGGCCGCCGAGCGCCGCGGCATTCGCCTCGTGCCGGTGGTCTGCGACGAAGAGGGGCTCGACCCGGACGCCTTCCTTGAAAGTTGCAAGTCCGAGCGGCCGCGGGCCCTGTACTTGGTCCCGACGCTCGACAACCCGACGACCGCGACATTGCCGAAGGCACGACGTGGGCGGATCGCCGAGGTCGCCCGCTTGCACGGTGTCGCGATCATCGAGGACGACGCCTACGGCGCGCTGCCACCCGACGCCCCGGCTCCCATCGCCGCCCTCGCCGCTGATATCACTTGGCACATCGCGACGCTGTCCAAGTGCGTCAGCCCGGGCCTGCGCATCGCATACGTCGCGGTACCGGGAACGAACGAGGCGGTGCGGCTCGCCGCCGAGTTGCGTGCCATCAACATGATGGCCTCGCCGCTCGCGGCCGCTCTCGCCTCGCAGTGGATTGCGGACGGCGAGCTCGATGCGGTCGTCGCGGCCATCCGACAGGAGAACGGCCTCCGGCAGGCGGTCGCACGCGAGGCCCTGCGGGATCTCGATTTCCGCGCGCAGTCCTGCGGGCACCACCTCTGGCTCCGGCTTCCCGAGCCGTGGCGGCGCGGCGAGTTCGGGGCGCATGCGCATCAACTCGGGCTTTCGGTCATCCTGAGCGACACCTTTGCAATCGGGCCCGCTCCGGAAGCCATCCGCGTCTCCCTGGGCGCCGCGCCCGACGCCGAGACCTTACGGTACGGTCTGAGCCTACTGGCGACGCTGCTGTCGCATCCGCCCGGCGCGATCTCCACGGTCGTCTGACATGGCGGATCGCGCAAGCGCATCCGGAGAGCGGGCAGCCCCCGCCCGGCCTCGCGTTGAACGCGCCTGGCTTCGCCGAACCAGGGTCCCGGCCACCTTCTTCGGCATGGTCCTGGGGCTCTGCGGCCTGGGCAACGGCTGGCGCGCCATGGCTCGCCTCGGACTGGCACCCGCCTGGGTCGGCGAGGCGCTCTCGCTCGTCGGCGTGGCGGTCTGGTCGGCGTGGCTGGTCTTCTACGCGGCGCGGTGGCTGAACGACCGGGATACGGTGCTGTTCGAGGCGCGCGACCCGACGTCCTCGTTCTTCGCCTCCCTGGCCCCCGTCGCCACGATGATCGCCAGCGTCGGCCTCGCGCCGCACTGGCCGAGCACCGCGTGGGCGATGGCATCGGCGGGACTTGTCGGGGCGACCCTCTTCGCCGTCTGGGGTGTGGGAGGCCTCTGGATGGGCGACCGCGCGTTCGAGGCGACGACGCCGATCCTCTACATGCCCACGGTCGGAGGGGGCTTCGTGGCGGCCATCACCTGCGCCACGTTCGGCATGAAGGAACTCGGCCTGCTCTATTTCGGGGCCGGCCTGCTGTCGTGGCTGACGCTGGAATCGGTCATCGTCCATAGACTGATCCTGCAGACCCTTCCCGTGCCGCTGCGCGCCTCGCTCGGGCTGCACCTCGCGCCGCCCGCGGTGGCCTGCGTCGCCTACCTGGCGGTCACGGACGGGCCGCCCGACCGGCTCGCCCAAATCCTGTTCGGCTACGCCCTGCTGCATGCCCTGGTCATGGTGCGGCTGGTACCGTGGCTGCGGCAGCAGCCGTTCTCGCCGGCGGCCTGGGCGTACACGTTCGGCGTCTCGGCCCTGCCGCTCTCCGCGTTGCGCCTGACCGAACGTGGCCTGGACGGGCCGAACGCTTCGCTCGCGGTCCCGCTGTTCGCCGCGGCGAACCTGATCATCGGCTGGATCGCGCTTAGGACGTTGGGCCTGCTGCTGCGCGGCAAGCTCTTGCCGGTCCGACCTTTCTGAAGGCGGACGCATGTCGACGATTGGCGTCGCTTCACATGATTGAACGGGAGACGCGCCTTGTCCGTCTTCCCCCTCGGCTTGCGCACCGTGCTGCTCGCGCTGGCCCTTCTCGTCACGGCCTGCTCGGATGACGGCCAGGAGCGGCGGCGTTCCCTGGGCGACTCTCCGAGCTTCGACGACTTCATGCGGGTGGCCGATGCGGGTCGGGGCGCCCGCTTGTTCGGCCAGTGCGCCGCCTGTCACACGGTCAGGATGGGAGCCGGCGACCGAAACGGTCCCGGTCTCTCTGACGTGGTTGGCAAGCCCCTCGCGAGCAACAGTCGACGCTTCGGCTACACGGGGGCTCTCCGCTCCGCAGGAGGCGTCTGGACGCCCGAGAGATTGGACGCTTGGCTGGCCGCCCCTGCGACGTTTGCACCGGGCACAAGCATGAGCTTCCGAGGGCTTCAGGACCCGCTCGACCGGGCGGATGTCATCGCATACCTGCAGACGCAGTCTGTTGATGGACCCAGCACGACGGTACCCCCATCGCAGCCGTAATCATCTTCTTCAGGTTCTCATGTATTCCCACTTCCGCGTCGCTAGGGCCGAGGTTCCTCTCGTTTCATCACGCCACTCAGCGCCTCGTTCAGCCTTCATTTTAACGATCGCAACTCCACTTTTCGTCTCTAAGCGGAACTAAGAATGATTGAAAATAGGCACTCGCACGAGATCATCTGAGACGGTTGCCTGATCCGCACGAGGCGTTCCTGCGCGGCCTGATCGACGAGAAGGTCGACATCACTTTGGATGAGATGCGCGCGCGCTTCGGGACGAGCACGATCTGACTGTCGGGCTCGGCACTCTGTGAAGCTTCCTCGACGCACGTGACCTCACCGACAAAAAGTCAGCTCACGCCGCAGAGCAAGATCGCCCGGACGTGAGGGCTGCGCGCGAGGTCTGGTTCGAGGGTCAACCGGATCTCAATCCTGAGCGTCTCGTGTTCCTCGGACGAGACCTGAACCTCAACCAACATGGCCCGCCGGCTCGGACGGTCTTCCCGCGGCGAGCGGCTGTGCTCGTTCGTGCCACACGGTCATTGGAAGACGACGCTGGTGGCGGGATTGCACCTGTCCAGGATCGCCGCGCCCAATGTGCGCGATGGGCCGATCAACCGCGATGCCTTCCAGACTTAAGTCGAGCGCGTGCTCGTACCCGAACTCGTTCCCGAGGACATCATCGTCATGGACAACCTCGGCAGCCACAAGGGTCTGGCCGTGCAAGCCGCCATAGAGGCGGCCGGCGCACGGCTGTTGTTCCTCCCGCCCTACAGCCCCGACCTCAACCCCATCGAGATGGCATTCTCAAAGCTGAAGGCACTGCTGCGCAAAGCTGCCGAACGGCTCCGAAAGAGCTTCAAAAGGGCGCTCCATCATCTTTCATCGCTAACAATGACGACATTCTGCTGTAACTAGGATGAAGAATGGTTTGCAAATTGCAGGACGCGGCCTAGCTGCTGAGCCAGGCGTCGTCTGGAGCAGTGATCCGGCTCGCGCAGTATCGGTGCTGAAGGCCCGTCGGGTATCCAATGCTCATTGCGATATTGCTGTTTATCTCTGGATTATATATCGCTTATTCGCTGCAGGCAAAGCACCTCGTGGTTTCTTCTGTTTCTATTTTGATGTTCTGTGTTGTAATATTCTCGCTGTCGCATGGCATGGGTGTGGAGCAAGCTCTTATTACGGTGGGGTACTTGTCCGCTCACCAATCCGGATATCTCGTCGGCTCGTATTTTACCGATCCTGACAACTGAGATTGCGCCGGAATTCTACAATGTCTTCGGATCGTATCGGAGATGATCTTTTCGGCGCGCTTCATCGAGCTTATCGCCTGACCTGGCCCGTCATGTCCGGCAATTTTCCAACGGGTGCGGGGTTTTCATCCGAGCCAGAAAGAAGAAGGTAGCTGGCATCAAACCTGGCGAAGTTCTCCAATCGCTTGACGTCCGGAACGCTTATATATCGTCGGCCGCTCTCGATTAAGCCGTCTTTCCGAAGGTCTGCGAGAACGCGGTAGATGTGAACGTTCGAGAGCCCGGCCGTATCCGCCAGTTCAGGCTGTGTCAGCGGCAGATGATAATTCGGCTCGAAACCGAGACCTACCGCACGCAACCGGGCGAGAAGTTCGCAGATGATGTGGGCAACCTGCTTGTCGGCGGACCGACGCCCGATCCCAACAAGCCATTCTTGTAAGACCGCTTCATCGACCAGGATCGAACGCCATAGGGCGCGATAGATATTCGGCCGCGTCGCGGCAAGTTCTTTGATCTTCTGGTAAGGCAGCGCGGCGATCGAGCAGGGAGTCAGTGTAGCAACCGAGTGGATCGCACGATTGAGAATCGAAGCGTGCAGATCGCAGCCGTCCCCGGGTACCAGGTAAGCGACGATCGAACGGCCGCCGTCAGGTACGAGTTTGTAGCGGCAGGCGAACCCGTCGAGAATGACGTAGGCGGCGTCCGGACACTCGCCTTCGAGGATCAGATCCTGACCGGCTTCCACCTGAGAGACGCTGCACAAAGCCTGTCGCAGCGCCGACACGTCGCCGACATCGAGATGCGCTCGCGATGCCAATTTCCGGATGAAAGGATTTGACATCTGCCTGTTGCGCACCCGGGCTTCGTGCGTGCCGATGGAGCAATCCATGCACGACGATTGGTCGTTGCCCGTGCGTGTAGCAGATTTTCAGCGCAGGCCTGAAACGGCTCGGTAGCCGACAATCGGTGCCAAGCCGAAGGCGGAAGGTGCTCCAACAAATGGTACGCAGCCGACGCTGCGATCGTTTCGCCTTCTGGGGGCTGTCCGATCCAGACCGAAGCGAGCCTCGCACATGATCGCGGCTCTTTTTTTCGCTACCAGAGCCAAATCACTCGGCCGCTAATCTTATAAATGACAAACCAAATCCCTGCCGCAACGACAATCGATCCTAAGACAATGGCCAAGTGCGGCCGCTTGCGGATCTCCAGGTGACTGCTGGAGACGTGTTGATCCATCCCGATCCTCTTTCCATCCTGCCGGTGCACCCCGGCTCAGACGCGCACTGACTGAGGCCGCCGACCCCTGAGAGCTGCGGATTGGCGCTGGCGCGGCGACTTAACAACAGCCCGCTTGGCCGCTGTCCTCATCAAATGGAGGGTTGGCTCGGGCGTATTCGGCGCCGAGTCGGGTCGTGTCCCTGGAGGTGGTGTAGCTCGCCGGTAGCGGGAGAGCCCGCCTGCGCGCCCTTGACAGCGCTGTAGCAGGCGGGATCTCTCGCGGGGTGGTCATCGGCGGTTGCCAGGTAGGGTGGGGTTGCGAGCACCAACCTCGAACCCGAGAGACCCCCGATGACCGACGAGATGATGGCCCTGCGCGGGCTGATGGAGAAGAGCGCCGACACAGATCTTCTGCGCGAGATGATCGGCTTTGCGGCCAAACGCCTGATGGAGCTGGAGGTCGGTGGCCTGACCGGCGCGGCCCACGGCGAAAAGAGCGCCGAGCGGCTGGTCCAACGCAACGGCTACCGTGACCGGGATTGGCAGACGCGTGCCGGCACGGTCGAGCTGCGCATTCCGAAGCTGCGCAAGGGCAGCTACTTTCCGGGCTTCCTGGAGCCTCGACGCATGGCCGAGAAGGCGCTCACGGCTGTGATCCAGGAGGCCTATATCCAGGGCATCTCAACCCGCTCGGTCGATGATCTCGTCCAAGCCATGGGTGGCACGGGTGTGTCGAAGAGCCAGGTCAGCCGGCTCTGCCAGGAGATCGACGAGCGCGTGGGCGCGTTCCTCGACCGGCCGATCGAGGGCGAGTGGCCCTACCTCTGGATCGATGCGACCTACGTGAAGGTGCGCCAGGACGGCCGCATCGTCTCGGTAGCGGTGATCGTGGCGGTGGGCGTCAACGGCGACGGCCGTCGCGAGGTGCTGGGCATGGATGTCGGTCCCTCCGAAGCCGAGACGTTCTGGACGGACTTTCTCCGCAAGCTGGCGCGCCGCGGCCTGCGCGGGGTCAAGCTGGTCATCTCGGACGCGCACGAGGGCATCAAGGCGTCGGTGGCCAAGGTAATGAACGCCACCTGGCAGCGTTGCCGTGTCCACTTCATGCGCAACGTGCTCGCCCATGCCGGACGCAGCGGGCGGCGTGTCGTCTCGGCCTTCATCGCCACGGCATTTGCCCAGGACGACGCCGAGGCGGCCCGTCAGCAGTGGCGGCGCGTGGCTGATCAGCTCCGGCCGAAGGTCCCCAAGCTCGCCGCCCTGATGGACGAGGCTGAGCCGGACGTGCTGGCCTATATGGGCTTCCCCACCCAGCATCGGGTCAAGCTGCACTCCACAAACCCGCTGGAGCGCCTGAACGGTGAGATCAAACGCCGGACCGAGGTGGTCGGCATCTTCCCCAACGAGGCGGCCATCACGCGCCTCGTCGGCGCGATCCTGCTGGAACAGAACGACGAGTGGGCCGTCCAGCGCTCCCGCTACATCACCCTGGAAAGCATCGCGCCAATCGGCGATGATCCTCTCGTCAGCCTGCCCACCCTGGCAGCCTGATCAATCCGGCCCAGGCCGGTGATCGTGGTGGCCACGCCGAAGCTACACCACGCTATGGGACACGACCCCGAGTCGCGCTGAGGAGCGCTTCCGCTTACCGAAGATTCCGGGCTCGGCGTGTTGCGCTCCGGTCCGAAGATTCGCGCACGAAGCACCCTTCGGAAAGCCCTTTGACCCGCCGTCGCAAAATCATCCGCACCAGGCATCCGCTGTCACTCGATCGATCAAGCCGGAAGCGGACACCTCCACGGTCCGGGGGAGGGGAAGCAGCACCACGCATTGCCACGCCGACCGGGTTTCGACTCAAGCCCTGCGGGGAGCCTCACGGTCAGGAGCAGCAGATTGGCGACACCCGCGTCTTACCGACCCGCCCCATGCCTGCTGCGTGTCATCGGCGGTCGATCGGCTGCGCGGCGCGCCGCCCTCCAGCGGCACCGGGCCGGGGTTAGGGATACCATCTGTCAGCCAATTTCGGGCATCGATGGCGGCCTCCCATCGACCACCCCACACGGAAGGGCCGACGCCACGATGCGAACGATCGTTTATGCCGATGGAGGTTGCGACCCGAACCCCGGTCCAGGCGGTTGGGGGTCGTCATTGCGGCCCCGGATGGCACGGTCGAACTGTGCGGCGGGGAGCCCGGCACCACGACCAACAACCGCATGGAGCTGACGGCCGCGATCAAGGGCCTCGAGCATTTCCCGGCCGGGGCCGCCATCGAGATGCGGTGCGACAGCCAGTACGTCGTCAAATCGGTGACCGAATGGATGCGCGGCTGGAAGGCGAAAGGCTGGCGCACGACGACGGGTGAGGTGAAGAACATCGACCTCATGAAGCGCCTCGACGAACTCAATGCTGCGCGCGACGTGAAATGGACCTGGGTCCGGGGGCATGCCGGCGACCGTCTGAATGAGCGCGCCGACGCTCTCGTCCACCGGGGCCGTCGCGAAGCCAAGCTCGGCAAGCTCGAGTCGCGCAACAGTGCCGCGCCCCTCCCTGCGCCTGCCGCGGCGCCAGCGTCGCCGAGCCAGAAAGCCGAGCTGCGCATCGATCTGGCGCTCGGCCTTCAGGTCACGCGGGCCGCGAAGGCGGCGGGGGTCACGCCCGACGCCCTCGCCGAGGATGCGATCCGCCTTTACCTGGAGATCGGGCCGAGCGAGGTCGCTCGCCTGCGGTCGAGCCGAGGATAGTGGATGCGGCCGGGTGCGGCGACGCTTGGTCGCCGGCTCGACCCCATTTTGCGCCACGCGTTCGCCGCGCGGACACCGGAAGGTCCGCCCTTTTGGCAAGCCGCGGCCAATCCGGGCGGTCTCCCTGACGGGCTGCTCCGGATGGGAAGCGGTCGTCCCGAATCTGGTCGCAAGCGGACAGTGGCGACCAGTTCGGCCGGCGGATGAAGCGCCAACTCGGATCCGTTGGCACGAGCGCGCCAAATGGCGCAGGCGCCGGAGCCATCCCGGAAAGATCGGAACCCATCAACACCTTTGGCATTGGTCGTCCAACGCAACAGCGAAGGAGACATCGATGCGGAAGCTCGCTCTCATCTCCGCCCTGGCTCTGTCGGTCGGAGCGATCGGCGCCACCGGCGCCCAGGCGCAGGGTTATGGATACGGCGGCTACGGCGGCCACCATGGTGGATACGGCCGGGGCTACGACCGCGGCTACGGCGGCCATCGCGACTTCGGCTACCGGCGTCACCGCGGCCTCTCGACGGGTGCCGCGATCGGCCTCGGTATCGCGGGCGCGGCGGCTGGTGCGGCCGCCGCAGGGGCCTACGACCGCGGCGGTCCGGGCTATTACGGCCGGGGCTACTGAGGAGCCTCACGGCTGCGAAATTTCTGGACCCCTGCCGCGCCTGCGCGGCGGGGGTCTTTCGTTTCGCGGGTAGCCCCTACACGGTCTCGACGGGACGGATGGCCTAGCGCAACCAGCCTTGGATCCGCGCGCGTAGGGTCGGCCGCACCGCCCGGCGCGCGCGCGCCTCCGCGAAGGCATCGATGCGGATCCGGTCCGTCGGGACCTGCCGCAGGAAACGATCCGCGATCTCGAAGATCAGAACGTCCGGCCGGACCGCCTCGACATAGGCCCAGTCGATATTGGCCGACCAGATCGCGTGAACCTCCGCGAAGGTCTCCGCCAGCATCGCGGTCAGGCGCGCGCCCGGGCTGTAGATGTAAGAGTCGCCGAACAGGACGACGCGACGCGGATCGGGCGCTTGGGGGTTGGTCAGCACGACGCGTGATCCGACGAACAAGCCGCGCAGCCGGACAGCCTGACCCGTCTCGCGGACCCGGACCAGCGCGTTCGCTTCGGTCCGTTCCGCGCGGCGCGGGAAATCGTAGGCGACGTACTCTTCGTCGATCGGCGGCGTCAGCTTCTCGCCGAGATCGAACGTGAAGCGCTCCAGCTGGCTTGAGCCCGCGAAGACGTGCTCTGCGACCGGTGCGTCGAGCGCCTCGCAGAGGGCGCGATAGGCGGTGAGATAGCCGCGATAGGTCCAGTGCGTGTCCGTCCGAAGATAGACCGGCTCCTCGGCGCGCGCCGCGGACAAGGGGGCCAGCAGGTCTACCATCACGGCCGCACTGTCTCGAGCAACCAAGCGGCCGAGGCGGACGCCCGGTGGATCGTCGAGACCGGGAAACGGACGGCCGAGCCGGTCGGGATAGACGGCGAGCTTGTCGGGCACGACCGTGTGCACGTGGCGGATGCCGAGCTTGTCCAGACGGCGAGCGCGCCGGGCGATGAGGCGGGCCCAGCGTCCGAGGATCCGACGCGACGCCGCTGTGTCGCCGTAGAAGGTCTCGACCTCACGAGCGCGCCCGACCCAGTACAGCCAGCCCTCATGCCCGACGGCGACGCCGTTGCCGCTCTTCATGAAAGGTCCGCCCCTCCTGTCGTGCCGGCGATGCCCCCGCCGGACAAGTCGCGCACCCGCCTCGACGGAACCGGTCCGGATTGCAAGCCCGCCGGTGCCTGAGGCCGGGCAGAGGCTGCCCGCGATGTTTTTCGCCCACGCCGCCGCCGTTCGGTGAAACCTTATGGGCTGCTTCGGGGTACTTCGATCAGGCGCAACGTTCTGCGCGGCGTTTGGAAGAGGCGGCGGCCGATGTCCGCGCTTGTGACCTTTGTCGGCTGCAGCCTCGTGCTTGCGGGTTTCGCGGCGGAGAAGTTCGCCGAGCACCGCTGGCTCGCCGCCAGCCATCCCGCGCCCCTCGACACCTTCGCGGTTCTCGCACTGACGCTGCCTGCCGCCGGGCTCACGCTGATGGCCGCCTTGGCAGCCTGAGGTCGGCTGCATCGCCCATCAGACCTGTCCGAGTCAGAATCGGACGCCGGCGCTCTGCCCTTCGCGCCACACCAACGTGACCGCGTAGCGCATCTCGGCGCCAGTGAGCACGAGATCGAAGGTGGGCGCCAGCACGACGGCCTGCGCGCCCAGGAACTCGAGCATCGCACCGTCGTCCGAAATGTTCTTGACCCGGCAGGCGGATCTCGAACCGTCGGGATGCTGGACGAAGGCCAGCAGGGCGGTCGGCTTCCGCTCGGTCGCGCGCCGCTCGGCGAAATTTTGGCTCGGCTTTGCAGTTCGGTACATCGGCGATGTCCCTGCGCAGGTGGGCCGAGATGGCAATATCCGGAATATTCTTCTGATTTCGCTAAGAAATCATTGACGATCAATTCGGATCGAAATCCGCCGACCTTCCGGGCTTCGTTCTGCGCGGATGACCGGGCGCCTTCGGGACAGGCATCGAGATCCGGCGATGTCCATGGCCATGGCCGAGGGCAGGGCGCTGCCTATCTGGACGCGGGCACCTTCGCCGGTTCGATCCCGAGGGGCGCCAAACGAAGGTCGGATCCGATCATGCGCACTTGCTCCGGTGCTACTCTCCTGTCGCTGCTTTTGGCCGGAACCCTGATGGCTCCGCAGGGCTCGGCGATCGCCGAGATGCCTGCTCAGCCGCAGACACCGGCTGCAGCGCCGGCGTGGCCACCGAACTTCTCCCGCAACGTCCAGGGGACCGGTCTGCCCGGGATCGACGGCGGCCACGTCTTCCTGTGGAACCGGCCGCAGGGCTTCGATCCGGTGTCCACCCTGCGGGTCGACCGGCACGTGCCGGAGGGATCCGGTGAGGCAACCCACACCTACAAGGCGATCTGGGCGCTCGGCTCGTCAGGTCCCAACAATGCCGGCTACGAGTGGACGATCACCGGAGAGCTGCACAATCGCGCCCTCGCCAGTACGGGCGCGCAGAACGTCGCGGTGAACGGGACGATCTTCAAGGAGGCGAACGGGCTGGGGCCGGTGGGGCCATCCTGGGCCGGCAACTTCAACTGCGTGGACACGACCGACGAGCCCGATCCGGTTGCCTCCTGCATCGGCGCCGAGGTCGACGTCTCGGCACAGTCGCCGACCACCGACCGCAACCGCCAGCGCGTCGGTCTTCAGATTTCGACCGGCGGGGTGCCGGGTGCCCATACCGGGTACGGGATCCTGATGGGCAATCTCACCGGCTCGGTGACCGACCGGGGCTTCTCGTTCCAGGGCGAGGGCACCTACGGCATCGGCATCGATGCCGCCGCTGGTCGTTTCACCGGCCCGGCGATTCTGCTCGGCTCCGGCCAGTCGATCGGCCTCGACGGGAACCGGGACGGTGGCTTCTCGCGCAGCCTCGGCTTCGACGGGCGCGATCTCGTCTACGGCCTGGGCGGCGCGCCGGTGTTCCGGGTCAGCGATACCGGACAGGTCGAGGCAGCCAGCGTTCGCGAGGCGATGCCGCGGCCGCCGCAGAGCAGCAGCGCACCCTGCAATCCCGGCGAACACGCCTGGGACGCCGCCTACGAATATCGCTGCGTCGCCCCGAACCGCTGGAAGCGGGCGACGCTCAGCGACTGGTAGAAGCGCGGGGACGTCAGCGGTCGAGGATGCGCACCACGGCGCGGGTGGCGGGATCGACCACCACGATCTTGTCGCCCGGCGCCACGAAGTAGCCGAAGCGGCGCAGGCGCGGATTCGGAGCGTCCGTGAAGGGTGCAAGTTCAACATCGGCCGGCACGATGCTGCCGGGTCGCAGCGGAATCGAGCCGACGATCGGCCCGGGCCCGACCGGGCGGCGCACGATGTAGTCGCGGACGATGACGTCGTCGTCCGGCCCGAAATCGTCCGGCGCCACGATCACGGCCTGGGCGAAGGCCGAGCTGGTGAACAGGGCGGCGAAGCCGAGGGACGCGGCGGGGCTTGCGCGTGTGGACATGGCGATCTCCGTGACCTTCGAGGCAGCCTGAAACCCGCGCGGCCGCCGATCGGTTCCCGGAACGGTCCCGGTCAGCGGCCGATCTGGCCGGCCTCCGCCAGGGGGACCGGTGACCAGCGGGTGATCTGCACGTAGCCGTCGAGTGCCGCCACAACCACGTGCCGGCGATGGCGGTGGACGACCGAGCCGGGCGTGTGCCCGTGACGCTCGCGCCAGCCATGGGCCTCGGCGACGAACACCCGCGCATCGCCGAGGCGCGCGATGGTCTCAACGGTGCCGAACGCGCGCACGCGCCGAAGAACGGCATCCACCTCCTGACGGAAATCGAGCGTGCGGTCCGCATCCGTGGCACGGGGCCAGTAGGAACCATCGCCCTGCGGCTCGGCCCGGCGCCAGCGATTGGGGAGGTCGCGACCGAGAGGCCCCGCGGCGAGGCGCCGGGCCGCCATCTGGCATTTCGCCAGCAAGGTCTCGTGGTTCTCCTGCCGGCTCAACGGGAAGATCTCCTGAGCCAGGATATCGCCGGTGTCGAAACCGTCGGCGAGCACATGCGCCGTGACGCCCCAGGTCTCGTACTGGTCGAGCACGGCCCGGAAGAGCGGGTAGGGACCGCGCCCAGTCGGCAAGGGCGAGGGATGGAAGTTGAGGCCGTAGCCGAGGCGGCCGCGCCAACCCCGCACCAGCCAGGGATAGCCGGCGACGACGAGCGCGCAATCCTTGCCGTGCTCAGCCTGAAGCGCCGCGATGTCGGTCTCGCGGATGCGCGAGAGCTGGATCGGCAGGCGCAGCGATCGGGCGCGGGCGACGATCACCTCGTTGTGGTCGTAGATCCCGTCGCAGGGCCTCGTGAACAGCTTCACCGGCGTCCAGCCGGCATCCAGGAGCCCCTCGAAGACGCCACCCAAGAAGTCGATGCCGGCAAACGCGAACTTCATGCTTCCCGCCTGCGACCTTGTGCACGTGGAGGGCGCGGTCCCGGCCGCCTGCCCGAGGGCGCCATCGGCCTTACCTTGATCGCGACGGAATGGGTAGCAGGAGGGCTCCGCGTGCGGCGGGTGATGATCTTCGGCGGGACGGGCGGAATCGGCCGCGCGGCGGCGCGAGCACTGTGGGCTCGCAGGTATGCCCTGCCTCTGGCCGCCCGGAATCCCGCGCCCCTGTCGACCGCCGCCGCTGATTGCGACGAAACGACGTTCAACGCCAAGGGCTGAGGCGATGCCGGCAAGAGCGGACCCGCCGCGCCCGGCCCGGTCGACGCTGCGTCTCGTCCTCGGCGACCAGCTCACCCGGCTCGTGTCCAGTATCGTGGACATCGACCCCGAGCACGACGTCGTCCTGATGGTCGAGGTGCGGGACGAGGCGACCTACGTCCGCCACCACAAGCAGAAGATCGCCTTCCTGTTCGCCGCCATGCGCCACTTCGCGGCCGAACTGGAGGCCGAGGGGATCACGGTCGATTACGTGCGGCTGACCGAGCCCGGTAATTCCGGCAGCTTCACCGGCGAGCTGGAGCGCGCGGTCGCGCGGCATCGCCCGCAGCGGGTCGTGGTCACCGAGCCCGGCGAGTGGCGCGTCTGGGAGATGATGCAGGACTGGCGCGAAATCCTGCCGGTGCCGCTGGAGATCCGGTCCGACAACCGCTTCCTGTGCCCGCGCGAGGATTTCGCTCGCTGGGCCGAGGGCCGGCACCACCTGCGCATGGAGACCTTCTACCGCGGCATGCGGCGCCGGACCGGCCTGCTCATGGATGGTGCCGAACCCGCCGGCGGCCGCTGGAACTTCGATCCCGACAACCGGAAGCGCCTGCCGAAGACGCATCGTCCGCCGGACCGGATCGGCTTTCAGCCGGATTCGCTGACGCGCGACGTCATCGCTCTCGTGGAGCAGGAGTTCGGCGACCATTTCGGCGACCTGGCCGGCTTCTCCTGGCCGGTCACGCGAACCGACGCGCTCGCCGCGCTCAGGCATTTCATCGCCGTGTGCCTGCCGACCTTCGGCGACTACCAGGACGCGATGAAGACCGGCGCACCCTTCCTCTATCACGCGCTGCTGTCGCCGGCCCTCAATGCCGGTCTGCTCACCGCGGAGGAGATCTGCTGGGCCGCCGAGCGAGCCTATCGCGACGGGGTTGCACCGCTGAACTGCGTCGAGGGCTTCATCCGGCAGATCCTTGGCTGGCGCGAATACGTGCGCGGCGTCTACTGGGCGCGGATGCCCGGTTACCGTGAGACCAATGCGCTTCAGGCCGGCCGCGCCCTGCCGTGGTTCTACTGGTCGGGCGAGACCAAGCTCAACTGCATCGCGCAGGTCGTTTCGGACACCCGCGCCCACGCCTACGCGCACCATATCCAGCGCCTCATGGTCACCGGCAACTTTGCCCTGATCGCCGGGCTCGATCCGGCGCAGGTGGAGGCGTGGTACCTGATCGTCTTCGCCGACGCCTATGAATGGGTCGAGCTGCCCAACGTGCACGGCATGGTGCTCTGGGCCGACGGCGGCGTGATGGGCTCGAAGCCCTACGCGGCTTCGGGCGCCTATATCGACCGGATGTCGGACTATTGTGCGGCCTGCGCGTACGACGTGAAGGTCAAGTCCGGGCCGGACGCCTGCCCGTTCAACTATCTGTACTGGAACTTCCTGATCGAGAACGAGGAGCGGTTGGCCGGCAATCAGCGGATGATCATGCCGTATCGAACCCTGCGCGGTCTGGGCGACAAGCGCCGCGCGGAGATCCGGCGCGACGCGGCCTCTTTCCTGGAGGCCTTGAGCAGCGAGCCCGCCGCGCTTCACCAGGGCGACCACACGGCGAGCGCCACATAAGGACCGGGTCCGCGCCGGCCGGTCTCGGATTACAGGCCCGCCGACACCCGGAAGCTGTAGCGGCCCAGGGCGAAATCCGTGCCGTGTAGGCCGAGATTCCATTTGCGATAGCCCGTGCCGTCTGCGTAGGCGGCCACCTCCGGGCCAAGATACGTGTCCCAGAGGCGGCAACCCCAGGCGAGGCGCGCCCAGACGCTGTCATGTGCCGAGCCCGCCACCGCACTCGCCTGCACGAGCGTGGCCGTCGTCGGCCGTGCCCAGATCTCGCCCTGCAGGCGAAGACCGAGATGCGGTTCCAGCGCGGACAGGCCGCGACCGTCGAGCACCATCTCCCGAACGCCCTCAGGACCGGCGTAGGCAGCAACGACGCCCCAATCGAAGAACCACTGGTAGCCGACGACCAAGGCGGCGCTCGCCGTATAGCGCTGACGTGCCGCGGTGGATCCGCGCTCGTCGCGATGTCCGCCGCCGAGACTTGCGAGCGCGACGAAACCGTCCTGATCGCGCGCGCCCCACGCCGCCTTTGCCCCGAGGGTCAGGAAGGTCGCCGCGCTCGCATCGAGGCTGCCGAACAGGAGGGTGTCGATCTCCCCAGCGGAAGTCGCGCGTGGATGCATCGCAAAACCCAGAGCAACTATGACGGCGATGCCGGGAAATTTACGTCCTATCGCCGAATTGCGCGGCATCGCACGATTCTGCCCCCGGACTTCGAGCCAGAAAGCTAAGACGATGCCGGGACCATCTGCAGGTCTTATTTTGGGAGATCCCCTGCAAACATCGCGCGTCTGCACAGGATCTGAGGCAAACGTTGGAGAGGTCGGGCGCGATGCTTGAAATTACTTGAGATTTACCTAGGCGTCTATCGGCATCCTGAGGTGGGTCGCCGCTGCCCGGCAAGGGCCGGCGCGCTGTCGCGAATCTGCCGTGCTTGGCGTGCCAAAGGTTCTCGGCTAGAGCCCCCGGCTGGAAAGCGAAGGTTGGCGGATCCTTGACCTCCGGTGCACGCACGTCGGACGTTCTCACGGTGCTGGCAAGCCAGGAGGGCGAGCGCCTCACCGTGGGCGACATCGTTGCGGTCCTGCGGGATCGCGCCTTCGCGCTGCTGGTCGTGCTGCTCGGCTTGCCGAACTGCCTGCCGATGCCGCCGCCGATCCCGCTGATCTGTGGCCTGCTTCTGCTGCTCGTGGCGATTCAGATCGCGGCCGGCATGTCGGCGCCCTGGCTGCCGCGCATGCTGCTCGGCCGCTCCATCGCCCTCGCCGACGTGCGGCGCGCGGTCACCCGGGCGGTGCCGATCCTGCGGCGGCTGGAGCGCTGGTCACGGCCGCGCGTGAGCGTCTTCGAGACCGCGCTCGGCATGCGCGGCATGGGGATCGTCCTGCTGGCCCTGGCGCTGGCGCTGATCGTGGCCGCGCCCATCGTGGGACAGATCCCGCTGGGTCTCGCCGTCTGCCTCGTTGGTCTCGGCCTCGTCGAGCGCGACGGGGTCGTGGTCATGGGCGGCCTCGTAATCGGCCTGTTCGGGGTCGCCATCAATGCCGGGTTCGCCTACGCGGTGATCGCAGGGATCCTCGGGCTCCTCAACCTCTGACGGTCCGTCAGAGGCGGTAGCGGATCTGGTCGGTCCAGAAGCGCTCGAGGCGGCCCAGCGCCTGGTTCAGCCGGCCGAAATCGTCGTCCGAGATGCCGCCGATCGGCGCGATCGTGCGGGCATGCTTGTCGTAGAGCCCCTGGATGATCTCGTGCACCTGACGACCCTTGTCGGTCAGGCTGATCCGGACCGAGCGGCGATCGGTCTTCGAGCGGGCGTGGTGCAGGTAGCCGGCCTCGGCGAGCTTCTTGACGTTGTAGGAGACGTTGGAACCCAGATAGTAGCCCTTGGTCCGCAGCTCGCTCGCGGTCAGCTCCTTGTCGCCGATGTTGTAGAGGAGCAGCGCCTGGACGCTGTTGACGTCCTCGCGGCCGCGGCGCTCGAACTCGTCCTTGATCACGTCGAGCAACCGGCGGTGAAGCCGCTCCACGAGGTGGAGTGCCTCCAGGTAGGAGCCTTTCGCGGACGACGCCTCTTCCGGGGCCTCGATCTTCGCGACTCGGGCGCTCTGGGTCTTCATCTCTGCCTCGCCATCTGATGCTGCCACTCCGTACAATGCGGGGCGGCTGATGTTGGTGAAGCTAGGGCTCGGGAATGAAAGGCGATTTAAGCGACAGGATGAATTCGCGATTTACTCTTCGAGGTAAAGACAAACTGAAGCGAAGATCAGAACATTTCGTTCACCGTGCTTCCTGGGCGGCGAGCCAGGAGAGCAGGAAGTACAACGTCACCACGCTGGCCCCGAATACGAGCAGGGGGACCGGTAGCGGTAGAAGTTGCGGTGTCAGAACCGCCAGCGTCATGGCCGACGTCACGGCGAGCAGCCAGATCACGCCGCCCCAGGCGCTGGTGAGCCACAGCCCGATCGCCGCCGCGGCGTCGACCACCGCGAAATAGACGATCGCCGCCTGCCGGCCGAAGGGCTCGACCTCGAACGGCCGCGCGCCGGGAAGCACGTCGAGGATCGTTGCCCAGGCCAGGATGCTTTTCAGAAGCCATGCGAGCGCCGTGATGCGCATGAACCAGATGAGCACCGTGTCCCACGTGCCGGGCGTCGGCCCCTGAGCGCGCTCGATCCGGTCGGTCGGGATCTCGCCGGGCCGGGGCGCCTTGCGCCGGATCGGAAGGTAGCCGGGCACTAGGACGCGCTCGCGGGTGCGGAGAGCCGGTTCATGTTCGGGGACAGGATCCTGGTCGATCGGTGAGGGATGCGCCGGGTTGAAGCGGTTCCGTCGCGCTGCGTCAACGGTCGGGTTTCGCCCTGTCCGCCCCCTATGCTAGTCCCACGCCTTCGGCGCCGGTGCGCCGGCCGTCCGCGGCATTGCCCGCGCGAACCGTAGCGAAGCCGCATGTCAGACACATTGCCAGAGCCGCGTCCCATCGCCGTGGAGGCCGCCCGCGAGGGTGCCCGTGTCGAGGGCCTGAAGATCACTCAGCGGCCACGCCGCAACCGCAAGGCGGATTGGTCGCGCCGCCTGGTCCGCGAGCACACGCTCACGGTCGATGACCTGATCTGGCCGATGTTCGTTATCGAGGGCGAGGGGCGGCGCGAGCCGATCGCCTCCATGCCGGGTGTCGAACGGCTCTCGGTGGATGAGATCGTCCGCGAAGCGGAGCGCGCGGCGCGGCTCGGCATCCCGGCGGTGGCCTTCTTCCCGTTCACCGAGGTCGAGCTGCGCGATCCGACGGGCTCGGAGGCGCTCAACGCCAACAATCTCGTCTGCCGGGCGGTGCGCGCCGTGAAGCGCGCCGTCCCGGAAGTCGGGATCATGACCGACGTCGCCCTGGACCCCTACACCAGCCACGGCCACGACGGGTTGATGAAGGACGGCGCGATCCTGAACGACGAGACCGTGGCGGTCCTAGTGGAGCAGAGTCTGATCCAGGCCGAGGCCGGCACCGACATCATCGCGCCCTCCGACATGATGGACGGGCGCGTCGGCGCGATCCGGGCCGGCCTCGACAAGGCCGGGTTCCTCGACGTGCAGATCATGGCCTACGCGGCCAAGTATGCCAGCGCCTTCTACGGACCGTTCCGCGACGCGATCGGCACCAAGGCGGCGCTGATCGGCGACAAGCGCACCTACCAGATGGATCCGGGCAACTCGGCCGAGGCCCTGCGCGAGGTCCGGCTCGACCTCGGCGAAGGGGCCGACTCGGTGATGGTGAAGCCGGGCCTGCCCTACCTCGACATCATCCGCCGCGTCCGGGACGAGTTCCAGGTGCCGACCTTCGCCTATCAGGTGTCCGGCGAGTACGCGATGATCGAGGCCGCCGCCCGGAACGGCTGGCTCGACGGCGACCGCGCGATGGTCGAGGCGCTGCTCGCCTTCAAGCGGGCCGGGGCCGACGGGGTCCTCACCTATCACGCCCCCCGCGTCGCCGAACGTCTGCGCAGCCAGCCGTGAGGCGCCTGCACCGCTGGCTCCTCGGGGCCGCGGTGGTGGCGGGCTTTCTCGGAGGGCTCGCCGCCTGTCAGGACACCCTGCGGCGCGAGCGGGTCGCCACCTGCCGCCGGGCCCTTCCGGCGATCGCGCCCCAGGCCGGGATCCGCCTGCTGCGGGCCGCCACCGGCCCGGCCGCCAACACGGTGCGGGTCGATTATGCCGACGGCAACCGGCAGCACTGGCTGACCTGCCGCTTCGACGCCGGATCGACCCTCGTGGCTCTCGCCACCGAGAGCACGAGCCTGTCGGGCCCCTCGCTCTACATGCTCAAGCGCTTCTATCTCGACACGCCCGACGCCGAGGCCGGCGACCCGGCCGAACGGTGACGCAGAATCCGGTGCCCTTGCGGCTTCCGCGGGGCGCACCCACCTCTCCGGCTGCAGCCTCGCTTGCAGGACGCGACACCATGCAGAACCCTCAACCCGGCTACGCGCAGCGTTTCGATGCACCCGGCTACGCGACCTCGCTGCCGGTTCCCTTCGTGCGGGCCAGCCTCGGCGGCCGGACGGTGGCGTATCTTCTCGATATCCTGTTCATCTTCGGGTTCACGGTCCTGCTGACGCTGCTGATCACCGTCGTCGGTGTCGTGACCTTCGGCCTGGGATGGACGCTCTTCGCCGTCCTGCCGGCGAGCGGGATCATCTACAGCGCGATCACGGTGGGCGGCGCGAAGCAGAGCACGATCGGCCAGCGGCTGATGGGTCTGCGGACGATCGCGCCCGAGAGCGGAGCGCGGGTCGACATCATCACGGCGGCCGTCCACGCGCTGCTCTTCTACGTGGCGATCTCGACCTTCCTGCTCTGGTGCGTCGACATCGCCTTCGGGTTGATGCGGTCCGACCGACGGCTCGGCCACGATCTGCTGCTCGGCCTCGCGGTCGTCCACGCGCGCTGAGGACGTTCTGACGCGACGAAAAACCCGCGGGCCGGGTGGCCGGAGGCATTGAGCCCGGCCACGCCACCTGTACACTGGTATGCCGGCGCCGAGAGGATGCATCCGGCGCAGGGTCCAGAAGAAGCGTGACCAGCCATCCCCGCGATACGCCGCAATTTTATCTCACCGCGCCTTCGCCGTGCCCCTACCTGCCGGGCCAGGAGGAGCGGAAGGTGTTCACCCACTTGGTCGGGCGCCGAGCCCGCGACCTCAACGAGATCCTGACCCAGGGCGGGTTTCGCCGCTCGCAGACTATCGCCTATCGCCCGGCCTGTGAGACCTGCCGCGCCTGCGTCTCCGTGCGCGTCGTCGTGGACGAGTTCGTGCCGAGCGCCAGCCAGCGACGCATCCTCGCCCGCAACACCGATTGGGTCGGCACCCCGGAGCCGAACCGGCCGGCCTCGGAGCAGTATGCCCTGTTCCGCCGCTACCTCGACGCGCGCCACGGCGATGGCGGCATGGTCGACATGACCGTCCTCGACTACGCCATGATGGTCGAGGACAGCCACGTCGACACGCACTTGGTGTCATACCGACGGCACGGACCGGACACGGCGATCACCGGGCGCGGCTCGGGCCCGCCGCTGGCGTTCTGCCTGACGGATGTCCTCGCCGACGGGCTGTCGATGGTCTACTCGTTCTACGATCCCACGGAGGCCGGGCGCTCGCCGGGGACTTTCATGATCCTCGACCACATCCGTCGGGCCCGCCAACTCGGCCTGCCGTATCTGTATCTCGGCTACTGGGTCGAGGGCTCGCGCAAGATGGACTACAAGTCCCGCTTCCGGCCCCAGGAGCGGCTGATGGGACAGGGCTGGGTGCGGACCGAGTGAGGTCGCTCCACAACCCGTGTCCCACGGGCATGATCCGTATGCATTGAGCGGCCGGCCCGCCGCATGCTACCGGCCTCGCACGCAATCCGGACCGTGCCGAGGCCTCCATGATCCCCCGCTATAGCCGCCCCGCGATGACCGCGATCTGGTCGCCCGAGAGCCGGTTCCGGATCTGGTTCGAGATCGAGGCCCACGCCACGACGGCGCTAGCCGAGATCGGCGTGGTGCCGAAGGAGGCCGCCGAGACCGTCTGGGCGAAGGGCAGGGACGCCGTCTTCGACGTGGCCCGGATCGACGCGATCGAGGCGGTGACGAAGCACGACGTGATCGCGTTCCTCACGCATCTCGCCGAGATCGTCGGTCCCGAGGCGCGCTTCGTCCACCAGGGCATGACCTCCTCGGACGTGCTCGACACCTGCCTCAACGTGCAGCTCGTGCGCGCGGCCGACATCCTCATCGCCGACGTGGACGCGCTGCTGTCCGCCCTGAAGGCGCGGGCCGTCGAGCACAAGCTCACGCCGACCATCGGGCGCTCGCACGGCATCCATGCCGAGCCGGTGACCTTCGGGCTCAAGCTTGTCCAGGCCTATGCCGAGTTCGAGCGCAACCGGAGCCGGCTCGTGGCGGCCCGCGAGGAAGTCGCCACCTGCGCGATCTCCGGAGCGGTCGGCACCTTCGCCAACATCGATCCGCGCGTTGAGCAGTACGTCGCCGAGAAGATGGGCCTGACCGCCGAACCGGTCTCCACCCAGGTCATTCCGCGCGACCGGCACGCGATGTTCTTCGCCACGCTGGGCGTCGTCGCCTCGTCGCTGGAGCGCCTGGCCATCGAGATCCGCCACCTGCAGCGCACCGAGGTGCTGGAGGCCGAGGAGTTCTTTTCCGAGGGTCAGAAGGGATCCTCGGCCATGCCGCACAAGCGCAACCCGGTGCTGACCGAGAACATCACCGGCCTCGCCCGAATGGTCCGCGGCTACGTCACACCCGCCCTCGAGAACGTGGCGCTCTGGCACGAGCGCGACATCTCGCACTCGTCGGTCGAGCGGATGATCGGCCCCGACGCGACCGTGACCTTGGACTTCGCGCTCGCCCGCATGACCGGCGTGGTCGAGAAGCTGCTGATCTACCCGGCCAACATGCAGAAGAACCTCGACCGGCTCGGCGGCCTCGTCCACTCGCAGCGGGTCCTGCTGGCGCTCACGCAGGCCGGCGTGTCGCGCGAGGATGCCTACCGCCTGGTCCAGCGCAACGCGATGCCGGTCTGGCGCGGGGAGGGCGACTTCCTGGCGCTCCTCAAGGCCGATCCCGAGGTCACCGCCGCGCTCTCGCCGGAGCAGATCGAGGAGTGCTTCGATCTCGGCTACCACTTCAAGCACGTGGACACGATTTTTGCGCGGGTGTTCGGCGCGGCCTGAGCGCCGCACGATTCCTGCTTGGGCCCGCGACGAACACAGGAAGGCAATCCGTGACCTCACCCCGCATCGTCTACCTCAACGGCGCATTCCTCCCCTTCGAGGAGGCCCGTGTGCCGATCATGGACCGCGGCTTCCTGTTCGCGGACGGGATCTACGAGGTCTCCGCGATCATCGACGGCAAGCTCGTCGACAACGCCGCGCATCTCGCGCGCCTCGATCGCTCCCTGGGTGAGATCGGCATCCGCAACCCGCACGCCGCCGCGGGCTGGGAGCGCCTGCAGACTGAGCTGGTCGCCCGCAACGGCGTCACCGAGGGGCTGGTCTACATGCAGGTGACGCGCGGCGTCGCCGAGCGCGACTTCGCCTTCCCGAAAGGCGATGTCGCGCCGACCGTGATGATGTTCACGCAAGCCAAGACCGTGCTGGCCAACCCGCTCGCCGAGAGCGGCGCCCGGGTGATCACCGTCGAGGACCTGCGCTGGAAGCGCCGGGACATCAAGTCCGTGGCCCTTCTGGCGCAGGTGCTCGCCAAGCAGCAGGCGGCCGAGGCCGGCGTCGCCGAGGCCTGGATGGTCGAGGACGGGGCGGTGACGGAGGGCTCGTCCTCCACGGCTTTCATCGTCAGCCGCGAGCGGGTTCTCGTGACCCGGCCGCTGTCCACGGCCCTGCTGCCCGGCATCACCCGGGCCTCGGTGCTGCGGCTCGCCCAGGAGGCCGATCTGCGGATCGAGGAGCGCCTGATCCCGGTCGCCGAGGCCTACGAGGCTCAGGAGGCGTTCTACACCAGCGCCTCGGCTTTCGTGATGCCGGTCGCCGAGATCGACGGGAAACGGATCGGCGAGGGCCGGCCCGGCCCGCTGACCCGGCGCCTGCGCGAGCTGTACATCGAGACGGCGCGCCAGGGCTGAGCCCGAGCGGCCACTCTCGGGACGGCGCCGGTCGGGATCCGGGCCGCGAGGCGATCCGCTTCGGCGGGGGCAGGAACGGATGCCGCCCCCGGCTGTTCCTCCCCGAATTCGTGTCCTGAGAGGGGAGGCCGATCGTGCCGAAGACGTTCCTGCTCGCAGCGATGGCGGCGACCCTGATCGCGCTGCCTGCCTATGCCCAGAACCCCGATGCGCCGCTGAAAGGGCGCGATTCGGATCCGGCCGTCCCGTCCGGGACGCAGACGCCGCCAGATCGCGTCCGTCCGAGCGCGAATGCGCCGCCCAAGGACCAGTCGCTCAGCGACAAGCTTCAGCAGAACGACGGCGTCATCAAGCCGCCGGAGGCGGGGACGACCGGAACCGTGGTCAAGCCCGACCAGTCCGGCTCGATGCCGGTGATCAAGCCCAATGAACTGCCCGGCCGCGCACCGGGGACCGAGGCGAAGTAGGCATCCGCACGGCAGCTATACCGGCTGCCATGCGGCGAGTTGCTTGATTTCGCTGCCCGGATCGCGGAAACGGCTCACGACGTACGGCGCCCGCACCCGCGGGCGGCGGCGTCCCGGTTTCCGTCGCGGGTAAGCAGGCAGGCATGGCCAACGTCGTCGTTGTGGGCGCCCAGTGGGGCGACGAGGGCAAGGGCAAGATCGTCGACTGGCTCTCCGAGCAGGCCGACATCGTCGTCCGGTTCCAGGGCGGGCATAATGCCGGCCACACGCTCGTCATCGACGGCGTAACTTACAAGCTGGCGCTGCTGCCCTCGGGCGTGGTCCGCGGCGGCAAGCTCTCGGTGATCGGCAACGGCGTCGTGGTCGATCCCTGGCACCTCGTCGACGAGATCGAGCGGATCAAGGCGCAAGGGGTGGAGGTCTCGCCCACCTCCCTGCGGATCGCCGACAACGCCACGCTGATCCTGCCGCTCCACCGCGAGCTGGATCATTTCCGCGAGACCGCGAATGCCGGTCTGAAGATCGGCACCACCAAGCGCGGCATCGGGCCGGCCTACGAGGACAAGGTCGGGCGCCGGGCGATCCGCGTCGCCGACCTCGCCGACCCCGACGCGCTCCCGGCCAAGATCGAGCGCGTGCTGACCCATCACAACGCCCTGCGACGCGGCCTCGGCATTGACGAGGTCAATGCCGAAGCGCTGCTCGCCGAACTGAAGGCCATCGCCCCGAAGATCCTGCCTTTCGCCGACACTGTCTGGGCGCTGCTCGACGAGGAGCGCCGGGCCGGCAAGCGCATCCTGTTCGAGGGCGCGCAGGGCGCGCTGCTCGACGTCGATCACGGCACCTATCCGTTCGTGACCTCTTCCAACATCGTGGCCGCGCAGGCGGCGACGGGTTCGGGCCTCGGCCCGGGCGCGATCGGCTACGTGCTGGGCATCGCCAAGGCCTACACCACCCGGGTGGGCGAGGGGCCGTTCCCCACCGAGCTGTTCGACGAGATCGGCGAGACCATCGGCAGCCGCGGCCGCGAGTTCGGCGTGAATACCGGGCGCAAGCGCCGCTGCGGCTGGTTCGATGCCGTGCTGGTGCGCCAGACCGTGCGCACCTCCGGCATCCACGGCATCGCGCTGACCAAGCTCGACATCCTCGACGGCTTCGAGGAGATCCGCGTCTGCACCGGCTACATGCTGGACGGCCAGCCGATCGACCACCTGCCGGCGAGCCGGCTGCACAAGCGCGGGTCGAGCCGGTCTACGAGGTGATCCCCGGCTGGTCCGAGACCACGGCGGGCGCCCGCTCCTGGGCGGATCTGCCGGCGCAGGCGATCAAGTATGTCCGCCGCATCGAGGAACTGATCGGCGCGCCGGTGGCCCTGCTGTCGACCTCGCCGGAGCGCGACGACACGATCCTGATGCACAACCCGTTCGAGGATTGACGCATCGCGCGCTATCCCGTTGACGACGCAAGTTTTTGAACACCCCGACTGTATCCAGCCCGTGCCCGCTTGATCTAGAACGGGCGCGCGGGCGGGCGGCCATCCTGATGGCCGCCCTGCCACCATCTCGGTAACCGAGGCGCGGACGCGGTTTCGCGCGGCGGATCACGACATAACCGGCCGACGGGCCGTGACCGACCCTGACGGGCGGGAGCGGCCCTCGGTCCCCGGCCCTCGACCGGTGCTGCCGGACGGTGGCCGAAGGGGGCGGACCAGGGCACCATGGCCGATTACTATCCGCTTCTGGCGCGCGCCCTCGACGCGCTGCCGGATCGAACACCCGCCTTGCGCAAGGCGGTCTACGACCGCGCGCGCAACGCCCTGATCAGTCAGCTCCGCTCGCTCGATCCGCCCTTGTCCGAGAGCGACATCGACCTGGAGCGCCGGGCCCTCGATGCCGCGATCGAGCGGCTCGAGATCGACCACGGTGGTCTGCCGGCTCCGGCCAACGACGCCGCGCAGGTCTCGGGACAGGCTCTGCCGGCCATCGCGGAGCCGGCTGACCGGGAGTCCGACATCCCGGAGCCGTCGCCGCCGCCACCGGCGATCACGCCGGAGCCCGTTCTGCCGCCGGCCGCGCCGGTCGCCTTCGCGGCGCCGGCTCTCGCCCCTGAGCCCAAGACGGAGCCCGAGCAGCCCCGCGAAGCTCCGATCCCGATCGCGCCGCCGCGCCCCGGCTCCGTCCAACCCGCCGCGCCCGAGACGCCGGAGCCGCCGGAGCCGCCGGCTTCAGCGATCCCGACGGGCGCGGAGGAACCCGACCTGTCCACCGCAGGCGATGGCGGAAGCGGGCGTCAGCGTCCGCGCATCGAGGTGGTGCCGCCGCGCGCCGGGCGTTCCCGGGTGCTGCGCAATGTCTTCATCGGCTCCGTGCTGGCGGTGGTGATCGGGCTCATCGCCGTGGCGGCGTTCCTCCTGCGCGACCGTCCGCAGACACTCCGGCCGAACGGCGCCGAGACGGCGGATACGCAGCAGCCCGAGGGCGAGACCAAGTTCGGCGATCGCGTCGGCGGCGACGCGGCGCCAGCGCCGAAGATCGCTGCCCGCCCGGAGGGCAGCGCGACGCCGCGCCCGACCACGGCTCCGGCCGAGGCGACCGTCGCGGTGGCGCAGCGCGCCGAGCTGATCGAGGAAGCGTCCGGAGCCGAGAACGCGCAGCCGACATCAACACCCGGCCGGGTGACGTGGCGGCTCGATACGGTCAACGGAGAGCAGGGGCAGCCGCTTCAGAATGCGGTGGTGGCCACGGTCACGATCCCCGATGCGGGTCTGACCCTGGTGATGACGATCCAGCGCAATCTCGACACGACCTTGCCGGCCTCGCACACGGTCAGCCTGTCCTTCAGCCAGTCCGGGAATGGGCCGGCCCGCACCGTGCAGGATGTCGGCCTCCTGCAGGCCAAGGACGAGCAGAATGCCCGCGGATCGCCGGTCTCGGGTCTGCCGGTGCGTGTCCGTGACAACTTGTTCCTGATCGGCCTGTCGTCGCTGCCGAACGACATCGAGCGCAACACCGATCTGCTGCTTCACCGCAACTGGTTCGATCTGGCTCTGCGCTACACCTCCGGCAAGCGCGCGGTCCTGACGTTCGAGAAGGGATCGGCCGGCGCGCAGGTGATGCAGAGCGCCTTCGAATCCTGGCAGTGAATCACCGGTAGCATCTGCCGGCGCGCGCAGCCGCGCGCCGGGCCGGTCGGTCAGTGGGCCTCGATGCCGGCCCGGGGCGCTTCGCGGCTGGCGATGTTGCGCTTGACCGCCTCCTGAACCTTCTCGAAGGCGCGCACCTCGATCTGCCGGACCCGCTCGCGCGACACGCCGAACTCGCCCGAGAGATCCTCCAGGGTGATCGGGTCCTCGGCGAGACGCCGGGCCTCGAAGATGCGGCGCTCGCGCGGGTTAAGGACGCCGAGCGCATCGCGCAGAGCCGAGAGGCGGTTCTGCCCCTCCTGCTCACGAGCCAGGACAGTCTCCTGGCTGGGCGCGTTGTCGGCGAGCCAGTCCTGCCACTCGCCCTCGCCCTCCTCGCGCAGGGGTGCGTTGAGCGACGTGTCACCGGACAGGCGCCGGTTCATGTCGATCACGTCCTGCTCGGGCACGCCGAGGCGGGTGGCGATCTGCTTCACTTGGTCGGGCTTGAGGTCGCCCTCGTCCAGCGCCGAAATCTTGCCCTTCGCCTTGCGCAGGTTGAAGAACAGCTTCTTCTGGTTCGCCGTGGTGCCCATCTTCACGAGCGACCAGGACCGAAGGATGTATTCCTGGATCGCCGCCTTGATCCACCACATGGCGTAGGTGGCCAGACGGAAGCCCTTGTCGGGGTCGAAGCGCTTGACGGCCTGCATGAGGCCGACATTCCCCTCGGACACCACCTCGCCGATCGGCAGCCCGTAGCCGCGATAGCCCATGGCGATCTTCGCGACGAGACGCAGATGCGAGGTCACGAGCCTGTGCGCAGCCTCACGGTCGCCGGCATCGCGCCAGCTCTTCGCCAGCGTGAACTCCTCCGTCGGCTCCAGCATCGGGAACTTGCGGATCTCATCGAGGTAGCGCGACAGGCCACCTTCGTTGGCGAGCACGGGTAGCGTACCGGCCATGGCATTCTCCTGAACCTATGTCCCCCTTGAGGGCGGACGCGACGGGCAACAGTGCCGTCCACTCGGGCCGCTCTTGAGCCGACCCTGCCGGCCACCCATCTCATACGGGCTGCCGGGGAGCCGGTCGCGGTTGAAGACACTCACGTCGTCATCAACGCGCCATCGGCCGAATAGGTCGTACCATGTCACGAAGTGACGCGGTACGGGGTGACCTTTCGCACGTTGCTCGGCTCCGGTTACAGACGCGCGGGACCCTCGGATTCCGCCCGCAGCGCCGTCACGAGCGCGGCGAGATCCGGCGGCAGCCGGCTCTCGAAGCGGAGGGTCTGACCCGTGCGCGGATGGCTGAACCCGAGCAGCTCCGCGTGAAGTGCCTGCCGGCCCAGGGCCGCAAGCGCGTCGCGCGCGTCCGGCCGCAGACGCGCGGCCTTCGTGCGGAAGGCGCCGCCGTAGACACCGTCCCCGAGGAGCGGGTGGCCGCGATGGGCGAGGTGCACGCGGATCTGATGCGTCCGCCCGGTCTCGAGCTGGCAGCGAACCAGGGCGGCCTCCGCGTAGGCTTCGGCCACCGCGTAATGCGTCACCGCGTGGCGGCCGGCCTCATCGGAGACGACCGCGATCTTCTCGCGATGGTAGCGGGAGCGCGCCAGACTCGCCCGGATGGTGCCGGTGCGCGGCTGCGGCAGCCCCCAGACCACGGCCGCGTAGGCCCGTTCCAGCGGTCCGGTCCGGCCATGATCGGCAAATTGGCTGGTCAGCCCCTGGTGGGCGGCATCGTTCTTCGCGACCACGATCAGACCGCTTGTATCCTTGTCGAGCCGATGGACGATGCCGGGCCGGCGCACGCCGCCGATCCCCGAGAGGCTCGCGCCGCAATGGGCGATCAGGGCGTTGACCAGTGTTCCGCTCTCGTGACCGGGCGCCGGATGAACGACGAGCCCGGCTGGCTTGTCGATCACGATCAGGTCGTCGTCCTCGTACACGATCGGCAGGTCGACGGCCTCGGCCTCCGGCTCGGCGGCCTTGGGCTGCGGCACCGTCAGGGCGAGCTGCGCGCCGGCACCGACCTTCGCGGCGGGATCGCGCACCGGGGTGCCATCCCGGCGCACCTGACCCTCCCGGATGAGGTCCTGCAACCGGGCCCGCGACAGGTCCGGGAACAGGGCCACCAATGCCCGGTCGAGCCGTACACCGCCCTCCGCAACCAGACCGACCCGTTCTTCGGCGACGTTGTCCACCACGATCCGTCCGCACCCGATTCGATCCGCCGACGCGGATTTCCTGAGGAAGGCTCTTGCTCCCTCGGCGGGTCGTGGCTATAGCACCCCCGCGCCGCCGGAAAGCTCCCATCGTCTAGCGGTCTAGGACGTCGCCCTCTCACGGCGAAAACAGGGGTTCGATTCCCCTTGGGAGCGCCACCGGCGCATTTCTGCAAATCCGACAACGGCATACCGGAAGTGTGCTCGATGCCGCTTCCGCGGCGGGGCCACGCTGCCCCTTTGCGAAGCGGCCCCGGGCGCGGTCGTTCCCCGCGCGCTGCGCTTCTCGGATGTCGTGTTCGACTTTCTCCGGCATCGGATAATCCGTCACACCCGTGAGCGCGCGGCATCTGGCGGTGCGCTTGTCGAGACGGACGCGGCTGACTTGCGCAGGTCAGGGCTTGAGCGATGTGGCGGCCGGAGGCAGGCCATGCCCCAGATCGATTGCGAAGCCGACCCTCGACAAGGCTTGCCGTCTCCTGCGATCCGGGAGACCAGATGCTCCGCAAGGAAGCCGCGGGCGTATGGACTGCCGGTTGCCGGCCTGAAGGTCATGTCCGGGACCGGTGGGGCTCTGGTCTCGGGCGAAGAGAGGGGCAGGGCGACCATGAGAGCGGCGACGAGCCTGTTGCGTCGTTGGGCCAGCTACCTTGGGGTGTGGGCGCTGCTGCCCAGCAGCGCCTGGGCGCAGGCCACCGACGTCACATTTCCTGGGCCGCAGGGCGTGGAGCTGCACGGCATCCAGTACCGGCCCGGCGGCACGGGCCCATTCCCCGCTGTCGTCGCCCTGCATGGCTGCGGCGGGCTCTACGATCACAGCGGTGCCCTCAACGCCCGGCACGCCGATTGGGGCGAACGTCTCGCCGCACAGGGATTTCTCGTCCTCTTCCCCGACAGCTTCGGGTCACGGGGGCTCGGCTCCCAGTGCAGCACGACCGGTCGGGCGATCCGGCCGGGCCGCGAGCGCGCCGCGGATGCCGAGGCAGCCAAGGCCTATCTGCAGGCTCGGCCCGACGTGAAGCCCACGGCCGTTTCGCTGCTCGGGTGGTCGAACGGAGGGTCGACCGTGCTCTATGCCGCCGGTGCACGTGTCTCCGACGGTCGGCCGTCGTTCGCCCGGGCTGTGGCGTTCTATCCTGGATGTCGCGCACTGGCCGAGCGCAGCTGGCACGATCGCGTCCCGCTGCAGATCCTGGTGGGCGGTGCGGATGACTGGACGGGCGCCGCCGCCTGTCAGAGTCTTGCCGCGGCCGCCCAAGCCCGCGGCGAGCCGGTCGCGATCACGGTGTATCCCGGCGCCTACCACGACTTCGATCATCCGGCCCTGCCGATCCGCGAGCGGCGGGGCTTGGCCCATACGGTGGCCGGCGACGGGGTGGCACATGTCGGCACCGATCCGGCCGCGCGCGAGGACGCCCTGATCCGCGTGCCCGCGTTCTTGGCGCGTTAGGATTCCTTGAGGCCTCTCGGATGCGCTTCGGCGAAGCGCGAAGCGTGCTCGTCGCTTCGCTTCTGCCGGTCCCGCCGGGCTCCGCGCGAAAAAAGGCCGTCGCGCCGGCGGCGGGCCGGATTAAGCCGGAACAACGGACGTCTACCTCTCGCAACGCCAGGGTTCTCATCGCGATCGAACCCGCTTGGCTCAAGAGGAAGTTCATGCGTTCATTCGTTCTCGGCGCCGTCCTTGCCGCCCTGATCCCGCTTTCGGCTCAGGCCCAGGAGGCCGGCGACGCGGCCGCCGGCGAGAAGGCGTTCGCCCCGTGCAAGGCGTGCCACAACTTCCAGAAGAACGGCGTGGGTCCGGACCTGAAGGGCGTCGTCGGCCGCAAGGCGGGCACCTATGAGGGTTACAACTACTCCGCCGCGCTGAAGAATTCCGGCCTGACCTGGGACGAGGCCACGCTCCACGAGTGGCTGAAGAACCCGAAGGCGAAGGTGCCGGGCAACAAGATGATCTTCCAGGGCTACCCCGACGACAAGAAGATCAACGACGTGATTGCCTACCTCAAGACGCAGTCCTGAGCCGGGCGCTGGCGAATAATCGGCACGGGCAGATGTGCTCGTGTCGGCTATCGCATTGCGCAAACTACTCGGGATCGATTCCGGAAGTAGACAGCGCGAGCGCAAATACGCTGACGTAATAGCCGCGAAAATTTGTCATCGTCGGCGCTTTTCATGGCGCGCGGCTTTGTTAGACTTCCGGGAGGTGCTCGGCGTAACGCACCGAGCGCCCTCTTCCTTCAGCCCCGCCGGCCTCGCCGCGCGGGGCCTTTTGGGTCAGACCTCGCCCAGTGCGCGGGTCAGCCGATCGCGCGCCCGGCTCACGCGACTCTTGACGGTGCCAGGCGGGCAGCCGAGCACGGCCGCGGCGGCCTCGTAGGGTAGGCCCTCAATCGCGACCAGCATCAACGCCTCGCGATGCGGCGGCTCGAGGCCGTCGAGGGCGGCCTGCACCTCCTGCAGGCGCAGCGCGTGATCCTGTCCGGCCGGCTCCGTCAAGGCGGCGGCATGAAGGCCGTTGGGATCCGGCACCTCGTACCGACGCTTGCGCCGCCCGTTGATGAAGCCGTTGCGGAGGATCGTGAACAGCCAGGCAACGAGGCTGGTGCCCGCCTGGAACCGCTCGCGATGCTCCCAGGCCTTGAGCAGGGTGAGCTGCACGAGGTCGTCGGCCTCGCTGCTGTCGTAGGCCAGCGACATGGCATACCGGCGCAGGCACGGCACCATGCCGAGCAGGTCGTCCTTGAAGGCGCCCGGAACCTGCCGGTCGGACTCCGCGGCGTCGAGCGCTGCCGAGAGGCGTTCCAAGACCCCACTCAGGCGAGAGCCTGGATCGATCTCTACAACTTCTGAATAGTATTGCCGCAGCCGGTCGCCGAGCTGGGCAGGCAGTTGGGAAATCACGGAGCCGGACGCATCGGCCGGTTCCCGCTGTTCGGCGGCGGGCTGCACGGGGAGCACTCGTCTCGATTGTGAGAGGTCGCCTGGTCGGCGGGTGATGAGGCCCGCATGAGGGCCGCTTATTTATCCCTAACTGAAATCGTCCACGTCAATGATGCGTGTATACCAGGAAAATAACATGGGTGACGGAACCGGCTTGCGCGCAACCCGTTTGTGCCCCGCTGCCGACTGGGCAGTGGCAGACATGACGGGTGAAACGAGCCGTGACGGTTGGCGTCGACAGGCATGAACTCCGGCAGATCATCGCCGGCCTCAGCGAAGGCGTGATCCTGGTCGAGCCCGACCAGACCATCGCGTACGCCAACGAGGCCGCGCTCGCGATGCACGGCGCCCAGAGCCTCAATGAACTCGGATCGACCGTCGACGCGTACCGGCAGCGCTTCGCCCTGCGCTACCGCAACAATCTCACGCCGAACCATTACCCGATCGAGCGCGTGGTCGCGGGAGAGCGCTTCCACGATGTGATCGTCGAGGTGAAACGCGCGGACAAGCCCGACATGGACTTCGTCCATTCGCTGCGCAGCCTCGTGGCCACCGACCGCGACGGCAATCCGAGCTGCCTGGCGCTGATCCTGAAGGACGTGTCCGACCAGTTCGAGGCCGAGGCGCGCTTCGAGGCGGCCTTCAACGCCAATCCGGCGCCCGCGGTGATCACGCGCTTGTCAGACCTGCGGCACGTCAAGGTCAATCACGGCTTCCTCGAGATGACCGGCCACACCCGCGACGCCGTGATCGGCCGCAGCGTCTACGAGGTCGACGTGCTGGCAGGCTCGCGGAACCGGGACCTCGCCGTCGCGCGCCTGAACGAGGGCGCCACCATCCCGCAGATGGAGGCCTGCCTGGATCTGCCCGACGGCGGCTCGCGCTTCGTCATCGTGGCGGGCCAGCCGATCGAAATGGGCGACGAGCCCTGCATGCTGTTCACCTTCGCGGATCTCGATCTGCGCCGGAAGGCCGAGACGGCCCTGCGGCAGAGCGAAGAGCGCTTCGCCAAGGCATTCCGGCTGACCCCCGTACCCACGGTCCTGGCGCGCGCCGAGGATTTCCTGGTCACCGGCGTCAACGAAGCCTTCGGGCGCGTCTTCGGCCTGGGCGAGGACCGGATCGTCGGCCGCAGCCTGACCGAGGCCGGACTGTGGGTGAGCGAGGCCCAGCGCTTACAGGTTGAGGCGTCGCTGGATCGGCACGGCTCCGTGCGCGGCGCCGAGGTGTGCCTGAAGCACGAGAGCGGTGCCAATCTCGACTGTCTCGTCTCCGCCGAGCGTATCGCCATCAACGAGGCCGGATTTGTGCTCCTGGTCGTCCAAGACATCACGGAGCGCAAGCACTCCGAGCGCGAACTGTTCGACGCGATCGAGACCGTGATGGCCGATACCTCGTGGTTCAGCCGGGGGCTGATCGAGAAGCTGGCCAACCTGCGCCGGCCCGACCGCGAAGGCGCGGATGGCTCGGCTCCCAATCTCACGGTGCGGGAACGCCAGATCCTGAACCTGATCTGTTCCGGGCTCGGCGACGACGCGATCGCCCGAAAGCTCAGCCTGTCGCGCAACACCGTCCGCAATCACGGCGCTGCGCTGTACCGCAAGCTCGGGATCCACAAGCGCAGCGAGGCGGTCGTCTGGGGACGAGAGAACGGTTTTCCGCTGAGCATACCGGCAGATGAAGATCACTCTACCGGTACATCTGCATCATTGATCGACACGGGTGGGCGCACATCTTCCGGTCGAGCCCCGGTAGTCTCGCGGACGACGAAGCGCCCATGACGGAAGACAGGAATTCGACTTCCGCCGATCACCTCAAGGCGTCCGTCACGGAAGCCATTGGCAAGCTGACCGGCGAGAGCCGGGTCGAAGCCGAGGGTCGGCGCAAGAAGCGCGGCGTTCGCAAGGCCGACGCAGACGGAGCCGCGCCCGGACGATCCAAGCCCACCGGCTCGGATCAACGCTAGGGCGAAGCCATCCGGCGCCCCTTGGCAGGGCGCCGCCCAACCGAACACCACCAGAGAGGAGAACGACATGGTCGACACGGATCGAATCACGGGCGCAGCCCGGGAGCTTGGCGGCAAAGTGCAGGGCGCCGTCGGCGACCTGACCGGCTCGAAGCGGGACTCCCTTGAGGGCCGCGCTCGCGAGGCAGCGGGCCAAGCCGAGGGGGTTTACGGTCAGGCGAAGGACACGATCCGCGGCGCTGCCGAGCACGTCGCCGACACCGCCCGCGACCTCGGTGGCAAGCTTCGCGATGCCGTCGATGACCGCCTGGGATCGGACGATGTCGAGACCCGCGTTCGCCGTGCACAGGGCGCCGTCGAGGATCACTACGTCCGGGCCGAGCGCGGCGTGCGCCGCGCCGCCGACGAGGCCTACGACTATGCCGAGGACGCCTATGAGCGCGGCGGCCATTACCTGCGCCGCGGCACCCGTGAGGTCAGCCATCAGGTGGCTGAGTACCCGCTGGCCTCCCTGTTGATCGCCGGCTTGGCCGGTTTCGGCCTCGGCCTCCTCATCAGCGCCTCCCGCGACTGAGCCGCCAGCTTCTCTCAACCTTCAACGACCCAAGACCCGGAGTAAGAGCGTGACCACCATACAGACCGTTGCAACGCCCCTCGGCACCGAGGCACACGCCGATACGCGTGCCGTCCTGCTGAACCAGGTCTCCTGGGGCGCCATTTTCGCCGGCGCCGTGACCGCGCTGGTGACCCAGGTCGTCGTCAATCTCGTCGGCGTCGGCGTCGGGCTGGCCTCGGTGGGCACCAACAGCGCCGACAACCCGGCCGCCTCCAGCGTCTCGCTGGGCGCGGGCATCTGGTTCGTCGCCTCCGGCATCGTCGCCTCGCTGGCCGGCGGCGCCATCGCGGGCCGGCTCTCGGGCAAGCCGCTGCCGGGCGCGGCCGCTCTGCACGGTCTGGTGTCCTGGGCGGTGACGACCCTGGTGGTCCTCTATCTGCTGACGTCGGCGGCCAGCGGCTTGATCGGCGGCACGCTCAGCACGGTGTCTGGCGCGCTGGGCGGTGCGGGCAACCTCGTGGGCGGCACCGTGCAGACCGCCGCGCAGGCTGCGGCCCCGTCGCTGTCCAAGATCTCGAACCCGCTGGACGGGATCGAGCAGAAGGTCCGCGAGCAGGCCTCCGGTCAGGATCCTCAGGCGGCCCGCGACGCGGCGGTCGCAGCCATCAAGGCGCTGTTCACCGGCGACGCGAACCAGAAGCAGCAGGCTGAGACCCGCGCGGCCGACGCCCTGGCGAAGGCGCAGAACATCCCGGTCGATCAGGCCCGCCAGCAGGTGCAGGATTACGAGAAGCAGTACGACCAGGCGGTGGCCACGGCCAAGCAGAAGGCCGAAGCGGCGGCCGTGACGGCGAAGTCGGCGGCCACGCAGGGCGCGTTCTACGCCGCGCTGGCACTGGTCCTGGGGGCGCTCGCCGCCTTCTTCGGCGGTCGCCTCGGCGCCCCGAAGCCCGCGACCCTGCTCGGTGCCTACGAGACCCGCCGTCTCTGATCCCCATCGGCTCCCGCAGGAGCGCGGGAGCCGCTCATACCGGCGCGAGGCCGGCCAACCCACCTGAAGGAGAGCACGCGATGAGCAGCACCACCGACAAGATCAAGGGCACGGCCAACGAGGCCGTCGGCAACGTCAAGCAGGCGGCCGGCAAGGCCACCGGCAACGACAAGCTCGTGGCCGAGGGTAAGGCCCAGGAGCTGAAGGGCGAGGCGCAGAAGACGGTCGGCGACGTCAAGGACGGCGCCAAGAACCTCGCCGACAAGGTCACCGGCAAGCACTGATGTCCGGGATGGCGCCGGCAGGTCCGGCGTCATCCACGCCTGCGAGGCAGACGACTTATTTCGACACTCAGTCCAGAGACAGGAGTTCCGCATGAACCGCGACCAGATCCGTGGCGCGTCCCGTCACCTCAAGGGTCGCGCCCAGACGGCCATCGGCGGCATCACCGGTGATCCGGCCCGGCAGGTCCGCGGCGCCGTGAACCAAGTTGCCGGCGGCGCGCAGTACGCCTACGGGCGCGCTCGAGACCGGGCAGAGGATCTCGCCGAAGACGGGCGCCACCTTGCCGAGGTCGCGCGCACGCGGGCCGATCGCCTGATCGGCGACGGTCGCCAGCGGGCTCGGGAGACCGCGCGGGACCTCAGCCGTCGCGGCGAGATCTACGGCCGCCGCGCCATGGGCACGATCGGCCGGAACCGCACCAACACGCTTCTCGGGCTGGGCGCGCTGGCCTTCGCGGCCGGCTGGCTCGCTCGCCGCACCCGCTGATCAAGGAGTTCTGAACCATGCTGCGCAAAATCCTGACCGCGTTCATCGTGCCGAAGATCATCGCCTATCTCGGCCGTCGCTATGGTGGCCGCGCCGAGCGCCGCGGCGGACCCGGACGGACCTTCTAGCGACATCCCGGAGACGGCGTTTGCCGCGGATGAGAGGGCTCGCATCGATCCTCCTGCGCCGGGAATTCATCTTCCTGGCGCTGGCGGTCCTGCTGGGCGCGGCCGCGGTCGCAGCCTACTGGGCGTCGCGCGCCACGGTGCTGACCGTGGCGGTCGCGCCCCGCGACGGAACCGAGCCGGCCCTGATCCAGGCCTACGCGGATGCCTTGGCCAAGCAGCGCAAGGAAATCCGCCTCAGAACCCTGGCTTTCGACGATGTGCGTGACAGCGCCGAGGCTCTACGTGACGGCCGTGCCGACCTGGCGGTCGTCCGGCCGGACGTCGATCTGCCCGACAACGGCCTGACCCTCGCGATCCTGCGGGATCAGGCCATGATCATCGCGGCGCCGGAGGGCTCCGGGATCTCCCGGTTTCCCGATCTCGACCGCAAGCGCCTCGCCATCCTTGCCCACCGCGACGCCGACGAGGCGCTGATCCGCGCGCTGCTCGGCCATTATGGCCTGACGCTGATCACGAGCGAACCGCAGGGCGCCGTGCCGCCGCGCCATGTCGCCCTGGTGGAGATTGCCGAGGCGGACCTAGCCGATGCCATCGCCCACAAGCGCGCCGATGCGGTCATCTCGGTGATCGCGCCGACCGCGCCGACCGCGCAGCGCATCGCCGACATCGTTCAGAGGGCGAGCCGGACACAGAAGGTGTCGTTCGTCGATGTCGAGAACGCCGATGCGCTCGTCGCGCGCATGCCGCGACTTCAGGTCGTGACAATGCCGGCCGAGACCTTCGGCGGCAGCCCCAAGGTGCCGGCCGAGGACGTCCACACGGTCGGAGCTTCCTACCGCCTCATGGCCCGGTCGAGCCTCCCGCGCTCGGTGGCGGCGGACGTGACCCAGCACCTCTTCGAGCTGCGCAGCGGCATGGCGAATGTCACGCCAGCTGCCGATTACGTCCAGGCGCCCGCCTACGACAGCACGGTGGGCGCGACGAGCGCGCGTCTGCCGATCCATCCAGGGGCGGTCGATTATTTCGAGCGCGAGCAGCAGAGCTTCATCGAGCGCTACGAGACCTGGATCTACCTGATCGCGTTCCTGAGCGGCGGCATCGGCTCTGCCGCCGCCTGGGTCGGGCAACGCCTGTCTCGGTTGCGCCGCGAGCGCGTCGAGGAGGCGACCGATCGCCTACTCGAGATCCGGCGGGAGGCACAGGACACCTCCGACGCGGCGCGTCTCCAGGTTCTGGCGCGGGAGATCGGCGACCTCGCCGGCGAGATCGCCAAGCATGCTCTCGAGCGTCCGACCGAGGCCAGAACCCTGTCCGCCGCGTTGATCGCCATCGATGCGGCCCGCTCCACGATCAAGCGCGCGATCGCGACGGGCCGGACGGGGAACGCGACCGCAGCTCTGTCCGAGGACATGGCCGGGCCCACCTCCGCCGCGGCGGAGTGAACCAATTGCGGCGGCTGACCGCTGCATCATCCGGGCCGATGAGCCCGATCGAAGGAAGGACGATGCGATGAGCAAGGGATACCCATCCATGACCGCGCTGCTGGGTCTTCTGGCGGTGGCCGGCTTTCAGAACCGGGACAAGATTTCCGAATGGCTCGGCGGCCACGGCAAGGAGACCGGCCGCTCCTCGGTCCCGCCGGTTCCGGGCTCGACCGCCGGGTCCAGCTCGACGATCCCGGCGAACCTGGAGCGCGTGCTCGGCGGCGTCGGCTCCGCCGGTGTCGGCGGCCTGATCGCGAGTGGCCTGGGCGAGCTGATCGAGCACTTCACCAAGGGTGGTCACGCGGATACCGCACAATCCTGGATCAATCACGGGCCCAACCGCGACATCCCGGCCGCCGACCTCGAGCGCGCCATCGGCCCGGAGACCCTGGCGGCCCTGGAGCAGCAGACCGGCCTCAGCAAGAGCGAGGTGCTGGCCCGTCTCTCGCGGGACCTGCCCTCGGCGATTGACCGCTACTCGCCGGACGGGCGCCTGCCGGCGCTCGGCTGAGCCGCACCGCACCGGCCGTCGTGGTGACATGTGGCCGCGACGGCTCCGCCGCCGCGCCGCGTTCTCACGCCGGGGCGGCGCACGGCTTCGTCCGGAGACGCCGCTACTCGATCAGCTCGTCGGCCTTCGCCATCAGCGAGGGCGCGATCGTCAGGCCGAGGGCGGCGGCCGTCCGGAGGTTGATCACGGTAAGGAAGCGCTCGCTGGCCTGAACGGGCAGATCGCCGACGACGGCGCCGCGCAGGATCCGGTCGATGTAGCCGGCCGCCCGCTGCACGTCCTGCACGACGCTGGTCGTATAGGCCGCGAGACCGCCCATCCGCACCTGCGCCGCGTAGGCGTAGACTGCGGGGAGGCGATAGGCTGCCGCCAGATCGATGATCCGCTGACCGTAGACCCCGGTCACCGCGTCGGGCAGCGCGATCAGCCCACCCCCGGGCGCCCCGGCGAAGGGGGTGATCGCTTGCGCGATCTCCTCGGCATTGTGGATGCCGGCGATCCGCGCCTCGATGCCCAGCCCGGGGCCGACCCGCGCGAGTTCGGCCGTATAGGCCGCCAGGCGGGCCGGATAATCGGGATTGACCAGGGCGAGCGCGCGGGTGACGTCCGGTTTGAGTTCCTTAAGGAGCTGCAGCCACTTGCCCACCAGGGTGAAGTCAAAATTCGTGAAGCCCGTGAGATTCCCGCCGGGCCGCGACAGGCTGGTCACGAAGCCGGCTCCGATCGGATCCTGCAGCATCATGAACACGACCGGGACGGTCGCCGTCGCCCGCTGTAGCGCGGTCGCCCCGACGACGCCCTGCGCCAGGACGACATCGGGTTTCTGCGCGAGGATCTCGTTCGTCTGCCGGCGCAGCGTCTCGGCATCGCCGTTGCCATAGCGGAGATCGACCGCGAGGTTCTGGCCCCAGATCCATCCGGCCCGCTGCAGCGATTCCTTCAGCGTCTCGGACGATCACCGGACTGTCGGGATGGGTCTCGCCATAGACGAGGAGGATCCCCAGCCGGCGCTGCCCCCCGGACTGGGCCAGGCCGGATGCGGGCCAGGCCGCGGCAACGCCCAGGCCCAGGATCACGTCACGCCGTCTCATGCCGGCGCTCCGGCCGGCACCGGGTCGCGGGCGCGCCCCGCCGCGCCGTCAGCGGATCTCGATGCGGGTCCCATTCGATCCGTTGAGCAGGCGTTTCAGGTGGTAGGCGGCTACGCCGTCGTCGGGGCGCAGCCCGACCAGCGCCGCGAAAGCGGGGAGCGCCGCGGCTTCGCCGGCCTCCAGCTTGGCGAAGGCTTCCTGGTAGCGGGTCAACGAGGCCGCGTCGTAGACGGCTTCGGTGAGGGGTTCGAAGGCGCGCAGAGCCTCCTGCTTGCCGCGCAGGAGCAGGTCGCCGAGCGGCCGGCCGCGGAACTGGCCGGCGCGGATCACCACGCTCTCGCTCACGCAGATCCGCGTCCCGAACGCCTTGTTGGCGTTCTCCAGGCGGGCCGCCGTGTTGATGGTGTCGCCGTAGGCCGTGTAGTCGAAATAGCGGCCGCCACCGAAATTCCCCACGATGGCCGGCCCGGCATGCACGCCGATCCGCGTCACGCCGATCTCGATGCCGCGCTCCCGCCAGCGGGCCCGGAAGCCCTCCGCGGCTTCATCGAGGGCCAGCGCGCAGGCGACCGCGCGGGCCGCGTGGTCCGGCTGGTCTCCCGGCGCCCCGAACAGGACGTGGAGCGCGTCGCCGACGATCTTCGCCACGGTCCCCTCGTGGGCGAAGACGAGGTCGGTCAGCTCGGCGAAGTAGCCGTTCAGGATCTCGGCCAGCTGGGTCGGGTCGAGGCTCTCCACCAGGCTGGTGAAGCCCGCGATGTCCGTGAACAGCGACGCCACGTCCCGCCGGTGGCCGCCGAGTTCCAGACCCGACGCGTCCCCGGCGAGCTGCTCGGCGAGATTCGGCGAGAAGTAGCGCGCGAGCGACGCGTGCGCGCGCTCGGCGAGCGATTGCCGCCGCCGTCCCTCGCGCAAAGCCTCGACGTGCCGCAGCGTCCGCTCGATCGTTGTCTCCAGATCCGTGAAGTCGATCGGCTTCGTCAGGAAGTCGAAAGCGCCCCGGTTCATCGCGGTGCGGATATTCGCCATGTCCCCATAGGCGGAGACGATGATGGTTGTCGGCCGGTCGGCGAGTTCCTCCAGCTTGGCGAGCAGCGTCAGCCCGTCCATGCGCGGCATGTTGATGTCCGACACCACGAGGTCGATGTCGCGGTTTTCGGACAGGCTCTCCAGCGCCTCTTGCCCATCGTGTGCGAACAGGAACGTGACGACACCCTGGCGGATCTGACGGCGGAATTTCTGGGTGATCAGCGCCTCGAGATCCGGCTCGTCGCCGACCACCAGGATCTTGGCGCTGGGCAGGCCCGAACTCATTCCGTCTCCCCGATCGTGGCGAGCCTGCGGTCGACCTCCGCCTTCAGGAGGGCGAAGTCGATGGGCTTGGTGATCAGCCCGACCGCGCCGGCGGCCTCGACGGCCTCGCGCGTCGCGGCGTCGCCGTAGGCGGTGATCATGATCACCGGCACGTCGGGCCGCGCGGCCCGTACCAGCGGGAGGAGTTCCAGCCCGGTCATTCTCGGCATGTTGATGTCGGAGAACATCAGAATCAGGCTCGGGCCGTCCGAGGCGGTGATGCGGGACAGGGCCTCGGGTGCCGAATGCGCGAACGCCATCTCGAAGCGCCCGGCCCGGAGCTCGCGGCGGAACTGCTGGCGGAACAGGTCGGTCACGTCGGGTTCGTCATCGGCGACGAGGATCAGGACGTTCATGGCTGGCTCTTGGGCTCGGCCGCGAAGGCGGGTGTAGGTGCGGTCACGGGCTCGGCCACCTCCGTCCCCCGGCGGGGCAGCACGATCGTGAATTCGGTGAAGGCGCCGGGCTCCGTGGCGACGTCGACCGTGCCACCATGCTGCTTCACCACGATGTCGTGGCTCAGGGACAGGCCGAGCCCGGTGCCCTCGCCGGCCGGCTTGGTGGTGAAGAACGGGTCGAACATCTTGGCCTTGACGCTCTCGGGTATCCCGGTGCCGTTGTCGCGCACACGGATCTCGACGCTGTCGCCGCGATCCCGGGTGGCGACCGACAGAGTCGGCGCATAGCCGGGCACGGCGCCCTCGGCCTTCTTCTCGGTGGCGTAGAAGCCGTTCGACATCAGGTTCAACAGGACGCGCGTGATCTCCTGCGGATAGATGTCGGCAATACCGGCCGCCGGGTCGTAATCGCGGGCGAGGGTCACGTTGAAGCTGGGCTTGGCCGCGCGGGCGCCGTGATAGGCCAAGTTCAGGCTCTCCTCCACGAGGGCGTTGATCTCGACCGGGCGGTGCTCGCCGGAACCCGTGCGCGAGTGCAGCAGCATGTTCTTGACGATCGAGTCGGCGCGCCGGCCGTGCTGGACCACCTTATCGAGGTTGCCCTTCAGAAGTCCGGCGATCTCGTCGACCTCGTCCCGGATGTCCGGGTCGAGTGCTGCGGGCTTGAGCGCGTCCCGAAGCTCGTCCACCAGCTCTTTCGAGAGCGACGCGAAGTTGTTCACGAAGTTCAGCGGGTTCTTGATCTCGTGGGCGATCCCGGCGGTGAGCTGCCCTAGCGAAGCGAGCTTCTCGGATTGCACGAGGCGGCTCTGCGCCCTCTGCAGGTCGTCGAGAGACTGGTTCAGGTCGCGGGTCCGCTCCTCGACCTTGGCCTCCAGGGTCTCGTAGGATTCCTGGACGCGGCGCGCCATGGAATTGAACCGGTGGGCGAGGGTCTCGATCTCGTCGCCGGTGCGGATCACGATGCGCTCCGACAGGTCTCCGGCGCCGAAGCGCTCCGCACCGTCCTCGAGCTGACGGATCGGGATCACCATACGCCGGGCCAGGAAGGTCCCGGCCACACCCGCCATGAGGACGCCCAGCCCCATCAGCGACACGGTCTGGATGATCGATTCGGTGAGTGGTTCCATTGCCTCCCGCAGCGACAGCTGCACGAACACGATCCAGTCGACGCGCGGGACGACGGCGTGCGCAGCCAGCACGAGCCCGCCGCCGAGCCCGCTGGTGATCTCATAATCCTTCGCGCCTGCCTTTCCGGACAACGCTCCCGCGACCTCCGGCAGGCCGGACAGGTCGGTGTCGCGCAGGACGAGGCTGAGGTCCGGATGGGCGATCAGGCGTCCGGTCGCGGTGGTCACGAAGGCGTAGCCGCTCGTGCCATTGCGGATGGCGCTGACCACGTCCCAGATCAGCTTCAGGTTGACCTCCGCGACGGTCACGCCCGGGTCACGCCCGGCATGCGCGACCGAAACGGTCATGTACGGCTCGGATCCGCGCCGGAAATAGACCGGCCCGAACCAGGTCTTGTCCTTGAGCGCCTGGGTGAAGCGCGGCGCGGTGGAGAAATCCTTGCCGCTGGCGACGACGTCCGGCTCAAGGCGCGAGACCCGCAGCTGTTCCTTGCCGCTCGGATCGAGATAGGCGACCTCGGTGATGGCCGGGGCCTGCCGCAGCAGCCGGATGAAGTCGTAGCGCTGTTGCTCCAGGGGAACCCGGCGCCACTCCGCCCGGGTCGTCCAGCCGATCTGGCTCTCGATCTCGGAGAGGAAGGCTTCGACGCGTTCCGCGGCTCCGCGCGCCTTCTCGCGCTGCACTTCGATCGCCGTCCGCTTGGCATCCTCGAAGTTCAGGGACAGGTCGGCGACGCCGTTGATGAGCAGCACGAGGGTCACGAGCCCGACGAAGGCCACCGCGAACTTTCCGGAGAGCGGAAGGCGGAACCGCTTCGGCGAGCCATCAACATCGGGAGCCGCGTCGAGCGCGCGAAGGCTCGTCATTCGGCGATCTCGTCAGCCTGAGCGAGCAGCGCCGACGAGACCTCCAGACTCAGGCTGCGCGCGGTCTTCAGGTTCACCACGAGATCGAACTTCGTGGGGGCCTGGACCGGCAGGGTCGCGGGGTTGTCGCCGTGCAGGATTCGGTCGACATAGGCGGCCGCGCGCCGGACCGCCTCGGTGGTGTCGGGACCGTACGACATCAGTCCGCCCCGGTTCGCGAAACGCCGGATGGCGAACACGGTCGGGATCCGGTGATCCGCCGTCAGCGCGACGATGCGGTCGCCGTTGGCTTCGCTGAAGGTGCCGGGGGCCACGATGAGCCCCGCATCCCCCTGCCGTGCGAGGTCTGCGATGACCGGATCGATCTCCGCGGCTCTCTGGACCATCACGACGGCGGGTTCGATCCCGAGGGTGGCGGCCGCGCTTCTGAAGGGATCCGCGTAGAAGTTGCTGCCCCGTATCTCGCTGCTCGGATTGGCCAGGAGCGTAACGCGCCGAAGCGTCGGAACCGCCTCCTTCAGGGCGGCCAGCCATTTCCCGCCGAGCGACGACTCGTACAGGGTGAAGCCCGTGATGTTGCCCCCCGGACGCTGCAGGCTCGCAACGTAGCCGAAGCCGACCGGGTCGGACGCCCCAACGAACACGATCGGGATCTTGCGGGTCAGCGCGGACACGGCCGTGAGCTGGGCGCTCAGATACGTGAAGATGACCTGAGGTTCCTTCGCGACCAGATCGGCTGCGAGCAGGCGCGTGCGCTCGCGGTCGGCCCCACCCCACTGGTCCTCAACCCGCAAGGTCCCTTGGCCGTGGTCGCGCAGGGCCGTGTGGAATGCCGCCGAGAGAGCGAGACCTTCGGCATCGTCGGCCGCGAACGGCCAGAGGGCCGTCACGTGCGCCTGTTGCACCTGCGCGCGCGCGCCGACGGGCCACGCTGCCAGCGCCAAGGGCAATCCAGCGATAACGCTCCGCCGCCTCATCCGTACACCGCGCCAGCCCCACCAGCATCGGCCCGCGCCACACGGGCTCGGCCGCGCGGCCACGGGAGCCGCCCTGGCGATCCAGCGCGGACCTTAGTGCAAGCCCGGACCGCGCACCACGCGCAGGCCCAAGTGCGGTTATCAAAATGCCAGCCGCATGCCGCCCACGATGTTCCGGGGCGCACCTGCGAAAACTGATCCCGTGGTTGTCGCCAGAGTAGCCGCATTGTTCTGGAGACCGCTCGTCCCGCTGATCGTGTTGGCGAGATTCTGGGCCGAGGCCACATAGGTGGTGCCGAAGACGTTCCGGACCTCGAGATAGACGCTCAGCCGCTTCGCGTACCCGCCGGTCAGCTCGGTCGCGTAATGCACGTTGGCATTGACGACCGCATATCCGGGCGCCTTCAGCAAGTTGGCATTGTCGAGATAGAAGTCGCCCTGGACCACGGTCTCGACAAAGCCGCCCAAACCGGCGAGCGGGCCGCTCGGCACGTCGTAGCCGAGACGCGCGAGGAGCTGGTGGGCCGGAACGCCGGGGATCTGGTTGCCGGCCCGGTCGAAGCGGCGCGTCAGGCTGCCGGCGCTGAGCTGCTCCGTGTAGCGCGTGTAGATCTGGTCGTCGAAGGTATAGGCCAGAACCCCACGCCAGCCCGGCGCGAAGGCCCAGTCCGCCCCGACCTCCAGGCCCCGATGTTCGGAGGCCGGCGCGTTGAACGTGTAGGGGAGGAGGCCGGCCCCCGGTGATTGAGAGACCAGCTCGTTGCGGAAGAACTCGTAGAAGCCGGTCACGCTGAGCCGCAGGGTCTCGACCGGGCTCCACTCCGCGCCGAGATCGAAGCCCAGGTTCTGCTGCGTCTGGAGCTGCGTGTTGTTGCCGGGCAGCCCGGCCGGCGTGATGAACAGATTGCTTGCCGCCGGCGTGGTGTAGCCGGTGGCGACCCGGCCGCGCAGCGCCCAGGCTTTATCCGGCCGGTAGACCAGCGCCAGCTCCGGGGCCACGTTGAGGAAGGTCCGATCGACGGCCGCGAAGGTCCGGGTCGTACCGCTCGACGCGTAGCTGTAGGCGAGATTGCGGCCCGTGATCGCGGTGCTCTCGGCGCTGAGGCCGACGATCCCGGTCCACTGGTCCGACAGGGCGAGTTCGAGCCGAGCCCGGCCGCCGAGATTGGACTGCACGGCGCCCTGATCGCCGATCAGCGCCCCGAGGCGGGGGCCGCCATAGGGCGCGCGGTTGAAGGCGGTGATGTGATTGTCGATCGTGTTGTAGGCGAGGGCCACGTAGCCCGTGGCCGGCAGTCCGAAGAGGTCGCCGCGCCGTGTCACATCCGTGAGGAAGTTCCAGGACGGATACGAGCCGCGCGAGGAGGTCGTGTAGAACGGCTGGTTGAAGTTGCGCTCGTCGAAGCCGAGCTGCGTGCGCCAGGTGGTGAAGGCGTCGAGATCGTGCTCCCAGCGCGCCGCCACGATAGTCCGGCGGTCGTTGCGCCCGAAGCCGCCCTCGTCGGCGGTGACCGGGACGGTGGCGCCGAAGGCGCCGTTGCTGAACAGGTTGAAGGTGGTGCAGCCCGGCGCCGCGCTCGCTAGCGCGGCGCAGCCCCGCTGGTAGGGGTTGACCCGGTACTGCGCCAGCGACGCGCGTGCCGGAAGATTGGTGTCGAGGGTGTTGTTGATCACCTTCAGGGTGAAGCGGTTGTCCGGCGTCGGGGTGTAGCTCGCCAGAAGGTTGATGGTCTGCGTGTCGTAGCTCGCGTGGTCCTGATAGCCGTTGGCCCGCACGTCGCTGGCGAACAGGCTGATCTCGAACGGCCCGCTGACGCCGCCGACGGTGAAGTAATTGCTGAGGTAGCCGAAGCTGCCGGCATCGACGCCGATCTCGTAGCCGTCGATCTCCCGTCCGGTGCGGGTCCGGAACGCGATCGCGCCCCCGGTCGCGTAGTTGCCGAAGAGCGGCGATTGCGGTCCGCGGAACACGTCGATGCGGCTGTAGGCGCGGGGATCCGTCAGGTCGAACCGGGCCGCGCCGTCCGGCTGCGTGAGAATGAAGCCGTCCTCCAGCACGACGGTGTTCTTGATCACCCCGGTCGAGCGGGCATTGTTGCCCCGGATCGAGATGATCACGTCTCGGCCGCCATTGCCCTGCCGCACGGTGACGCCCGGGCTGTTCGCCAGCACCGCGCCGATGCTGGTCGCCGGGCGGTCCGCGATGGTGTTGGTCCGACCGATGCTGGTGACGATCTCGCCGGCTGGATGCTCGATCACCGAGGGCGCCGAGCCCGGAGGCGCGGCCACGCCGAAGGGAACGGCCGCGTCCCGGCCCTTGGCCGGCGATGCCTCACCCTCGACGGACAGTTCGTCCAGTCTGATCGAGGTCTGCGCCAGGGCCGCCGGGGTGCCGGCGAGCAGCAGCGCGAGGGGGCCGCCCCACAGGGCAGCGTGTCGGGTGGACATGATCTGGTCTCGTCTGATCGATGGCGCGGCTCTGTCGCCGCGGAAGGGCGTCGCGATCAGGCGCGGGGCCGCTTGCGGACCCGCTGCGCGGCGAGGTCGAGCCCGAGCATGGCGAGGATTGCCAGGCCGGTGAGCGGGAATAGGGCTCCGAGAACGGCGACCAGGGCGGTCACCGTTAGGGCGACGCGCCGGTCCCGCGGCCAGGGCGGCACGCCGAGGCCGCCGGCGGGGCGGCGCTTCCACCACATCGTCCCGGCGGTCACGGCGAGCAGGATCGTGGCGAGGCAGAAGGCCAGCATGGCGAGCTGGTTCGCGCGGCCCCAGTGCTCGCCCTTGTGGATGCCGATCCCGTACTGGATGGCCCGGCCGACCGGGCCCAGATCGGCGAAATGGACGTCGAGCAGCGGTGCGCCGGTATACTGATCGAGCGCGATCACCCGCTGGCGGGTGACGTCGTGCGGGTAGACCGATGCCGCGTAGACCCCATCCGCTCCGACCGGAAGCGCCAATTCGTAGCCGCGGGGCATGCCGAGCCGGACGAGGATCGCGGCGGCTTCATCGATCCCGATGGTGCCCGCCGCGGGCGCGGCTCCCGAGCGCGGCACCGGCGCGTCCTGCAGCGTCCAGCCGGGCTCCGACAGGCGCTCGCGCAGCGGCACCGTCGAGACCGGCCGATTCGACCAGAGCGCGGCGGGTTGGCCGAGCCCGGCGGCGTTCGACCACGTGCGCAGCTGCTGGCCCCACCAGATTGACCACGGCAGTCCGGTGAGCGCCAGGAACAGCAGGCCCGCGCCGGCCACGAGGCCGGTCACCGCGTGGAGGTCGCGCCACCACACGCGGTGTCGCGGCGTGCCGCGTACGCTGACCACGCCGCCCCGACCGCGCGGCCACCACAGGTAGGCCCCGGTCACCACCAGGATGACGGCGAAGCCCGCAACCACCTCGATCACGGCGTTCGCGTACGCTCCGAGATAGGCGAGGCTGTGCAGCCCGCGCACTACATTCATGAACTCCGCATCGCGCGCGACGCGGTCGAGCACGTCGCCGGTATAGGGATCCAGGTAGACCAGGATCCGGCGCACGCCCGAGGCCAGCGTCACCACCGCGCTGCTATCGGGCGTCGCGGGGTCGCTGTAGGAGAGGGGCGCCGCGTCCGGCACGGCCTGCACGGCGTTGAAGATCAGCCGGTCCGGCCCGAGAGCGGGCACGGCCTGCGGGACGACCTGGGTGCGGTAGGCGAACAGGCTGCCGTTGATCTCGTCCTTGAACAGGTAGAGCGCGCCGGTCGCCGACAGGCTGATCAGGAACGGCAGGCACAGCAGGCCGGCATAGAAGTGCCAGCGCCAGACCGCCCGATAGACGGCGTCGCGCGAGATTCGCAAGGCGGCGCGCGCCCCGTATGCGGGGGCGCTGCCGTGCAGAAGGATCGACATGGAAAAGGCTATCCGAGCTTGAGCGATCAGCGAACGGGATCGTCAAGCTTCGGGGGGACCTCGTGCGGTGCCGTCGCACTGCGGTGGTCCGGTTTTCGGAAGCTCGGCTTCGGGACGCCAGGCGAGGCGGACCATCGGTGCGGAGGGCCATGCCGACGCGGCCGGTTCGAGGCTCGGCAACGCCAAGGCCCAAGCCTGGACCACGGTGCAGCAGGGATGGATGTGTTTGTTGACCGTCCCGCCGCCCGAAGCGTCGGCCGGGTGTTCGGCGCAGAGCACCGCACCGGTCCCCAGGATGGCTTCGGTGGGCGTGGCGTAACCGAGGAACGCCTGAAGCAGCAGCGCGTAGAGCGCGAGCAATCCTATGGCCGCGCGGCTCCGTACAGTCTGGTGCAGGCGCCAGCGCATGGCTTGATCTAGGCGGCGTCGGCGAGGTGCGTCAACGAGAGGATGGGGTGTTTCCTGCGCGAAATGGAAAGACCCAACCTCGGCCGGCGGCCCGAGCGCAGATTTGAGCGCGCTTGATCCCTGTAGGGATGCCGAACGAGATCTGGTGAGTTTGGGACAAGAAAAAACCCGCCGGATCGCTGATCGGGCGGGCTGATGTGGTGGCTGGGGGACCTGGATTCGAACCAGGACTAGAGGAGTCAGAGTCCACCGTTCTACCGTTAAACTATCCCCCAATCGGCTTTAGGCCCGGCCCGTCTGGCACGCGGACGGCTGGGCGCCGCCCGTGCTGCATTCAGCGGCTTCAGGCGTGGGCGGTGAGATAGGCGGAATGTTGCGGGAGGTCAACCGCTTGTTCTCCGGTTGACGCACCCTCCGCCGGGGCCGTAACCGTGCAGTCGCGGAAGCCGCCGGGAAGGGTGGCCGAGTGGTTTAAGGCAGCGGTCTTGAAATTCGCTCTCGGCCATCTCGCTTAGTCCCATCCTGTGTCATAACGCGCTGATCTGTCGGGTATTTTAGACCCGTGGCGCCGTTTCCATCTTGTTCCATCCCGGCCCGTGCTACCGAATTGGGTAGCAAAAGCGGTAGCAAACGGACGCGGTCTGTTCCCGTCTGCCAGCCACTACGAACGAGACGCGTGCGCCGCCGACCGAGGCTGTCTCAGCGGATTTGCCTGTCGAAAACTCCTAGCGACCGGCAACTTCCAGGTCCGACAATCGTAGCTTGCGCACCGCCGGCTAGACCGGTGCAGAGCGGCGACGATGGCCTCAATCAAGATCCGCGCGATTGACGACGGTACCTTCGTGGTCTGCCGGAACGGTGAGGTCATGGCCTCTGGACTGACCCGCGACCAAGCTGAGCGCTGCGCGACGGTTCTCGGCTGGCTCGCGCAAGGCGCCTAAGCTTAACGCCTGCACCGGATGCGCGAGCGGCGTTCGTAAGGGCATCAAATGAAGACGACCGTCTGCCGCAGCTCTCCATAGGGATGACGCATCGACCTCGGTTGATCTCCACGCCCGCAGCCTGGTGAGCCCCTCAAGCTGCTAGCGCGGGCGTGGATGCCAAGTTTTAGGGTCAAGGTGCGTCATTCGGCGGAGCCAAGATCCTCACATATGTTGGACTTGTAGCGGGCGCATAGCATAACCTGAGTTGGTCGGCTCAAGCCGATCTCCACGCCCGTCCCTCGTGTGCCCCTCAAACTCACCCGGGCGGGCGTGGATGCAGACGCCAACTGGGCGCCTGCATCACCGCATCGCTGCCAGCGGCCGCAGGTCCGCCCGATCTGCCAGAGCTTCGGCCAGCCGCACCCGCTCTCGCGACCGCTCGAAGGCCTCATCGCCATCACGGTAGAGGCGTTCCGACCGGGCGAGGTCGAAGCGGGCGAGCCGGAGCATCCGGACGGCGAGGAAGGCGTAGATCAGGCGCATAGCTTGATCACCTCCCGCAGGACCATCAGCACCATCTTCGTCCCGTCATCCGGCTCCGAGTTGTCCTCCGGGTTCCGGAAGGGGAACGCGTGCGCCTCGAAGTCAGTCAGGCAAAGGCGAGCCTTAGCCTTCAGGTCGGCGAGAGTTGCAGACGGCTCAGCCAGTGCGCGTTCGAACACCTCGTCATAGAGGTCCATCTCGGCATCCAGCTTATCGTCGTCCCAGTTCTCCGCGCGGCATCGCGGACTGATGCTGTGCCAGTGATCGGAAGCCCACTCACAGGCATGGGCGAGGTCGGATTGTCCCGGCGCCGGGACAATCGCCTCTGCCGGCACGGATGCCAGCGGGGCGGCGAGGATGGCGCCGAGAGCAGCGCGGCGGGTGGCGGCACTCATCGCCGACCTGCCACGATGTCGAACGCCTCACTCCACTGCTCATTGAGTCGCTTGCCGATATCCCTGATCGGTTCGGCAATGGCATGGATGGCGCTCGGGTCGATCATGTGAGGAGTGGAGCCAAGCAGGCCTAAGACCTCGGCCCAGCGCGCGACGCTGGCAACGTCGTCTTCCATGCGAGAGACGACCTCGAAGGCAGGGTTGCGTTCCTTCATGACCGCACCCTCCGGTAGTTGGTGCCGTCGAAGGCGACGAGGCCGACGACGCCCTCGTCCTCCTCGGCGCCCATGTCCTCCTCAGGATCGTGTGGCTCGTCCTGGATGTCGCCACCGTGCTCGTTCTCGTCCTCAAGGTCCGTGTCGCCGTCGAGAGCATCTAATAAGGCGATGTCCGCCTCGATCCGGTCGGCGATCCGGCGGCGCAGTTCGCGGAGCCGCTGCCGATCCAGATCTGGATCCGCGGACCGCATGGCCGCGAGAGCGATGGTGACGGGGCCCGGCTGCCGGCCGAGCCCCTGGTCTAATAAGGGCTGCGGGCTGCGGGGCCTGGATAATAAGGGCTTCAGGGCGAGAGAGAGCGTTGCCATAACCGGTGTTCTCCGGGGCTGAAGGCTTCAGGAATGTGCGTGGGACTGCGCTTTCGCGCAGGCGTCAGGCCTCGGCCGCGTTGCTCTCGCCAGCCGTGTCTGATAGAATATATATCGTTCGGCCGATGCAGGCTGTCAATAGAAATTCTATCGAAGAGGCGACCGCGTGCTCTCTGTCCGGCAGGTGAAGGCAGCTCGCGCGCTTCTGGCGTGGTCGCAGGCGGACCTCGCGAAGGCTTCCGGGGTGTCGTACCCGACCCTGGCGCGGCTAGAGGCGACAGACGGCCCAATCGGCGGCCGCGCCGATACTGGTGCCAAGCTGCAAGCCGCTCTCGAAGGCGCTGGCGTCATCTTCATCGGCGAGAACGGCGAGGGGCCGGGGGTACGGCTGCGGAAACAGGCAGGCAGCTCTGAGGTTTCCAGCGGCCAATAGTCCCCGCTGTTTGTGACTACCTGCAGTTGATTGCGTGCGGCGTCCTACCCTAAGGAAGCTTGTCAGCTTCGCTGTTGGCGGCGCCCAGAACGACGCTCGCCGCTACCCCAAAGAGAATAAATCATGGCAGACGCCGCAGATATCGGCCTGGCCTTCTATGAGTGGGCGAAGTCCAACGGGTTTTTGGTTAACGACGACTTCGACTCCCCGGGCAGCAGAAGGCCCCTATCTGCTCTCTTTCCTCCGAAGCCTGAAACAGATCTACCAGACGGCTCCGATCAGCTTCTAAGTCGCCTCATGGTGACCGCAGTCTTTCATGACGAGTCGTCCAATTCTGTGACGATCTGCACCAAGGGTGCAATCCCGGCCACGCGATCTAAGGGGCTGCCCCACCTTATTGAAGGGGTCACGGTGCACTGGATCGGCTCAGCTCAATTGCAGAGCAACCCTCCCCGGCTCCCCCTCAGCCGCCGACCACTAAGCGGTCTTATCGGCACAACGGCCGAATTGCTTGCGGTAGCTCGATCCACCCAGCTTCGATCCACGGGGCGGGCAGTCTCGGCTGCTTGGTTCAAGATCGCGCAGGCGGCCTCTTCGGTCTGTCAAACAACCACGTGACAGGTGGGTGCAACCACATGGAAGACGGGATGCCAATCCTGTCGCCAGCTCCGTTCGACGCCTCGCCTGACCGCACTCACCCAGTTCCTGAGACACTGGGGCGGCACAGCCGATCCATTCCGATCCTGAGCGGAGACCCTCGCATCATCCCGGCACAGTTGCATGATGCCGCCATCTTCGAGGTCGTTAATCCAGATCGGGTCACATCGATGCAGGGGGATGGCACGTACGACACGCCGGCCCAAATTATGGTGCCGACTGCCGGCGTACGCGTTATGAAAGTGGGACGCACCACGGGACTGACGCGTGGGACGGTGCGCGGGGTGCAATCTGCTCCGGTACCAATTCCTTACAATGCTGACCGGTTTAAGGCTTTGGTGTATATTGGAGGTGGATTGGCCATCGTAGGAGATGGAGGGCAGCAGTTCTCCCAGCCCGGGGACAGTGGATCGCTGGTGGTGACTGAGGATGGGCAGTTTGCAGTCGGTCTGATCGCGGCCGGCTCTTCAAGTTTTTCTATCTGCTTGCCGCTGGAACCGACGCTTAACGAACTCGGAGTAAGCCTAGTATCAAGCCATGGGGTGTGAGCCATGCCAGACTTCAACAATCCTGGTGCTAAATTGCTCCAATACCTTGGGCTGCAGCCGTGGCAGGCTATGGCTGTGCAAGACCGCGCAGAAAATCCCAGCCTGATCCGAGTCTATGTATTGGATCCTAATTTGGATCTGGCTCCCCTGGCCGCGATACACCATTGGCAGAACGCCGATGTGATCTTCGAGCGGTCTTCGCCTATCGCTCTCCACGCCTGAGCGCTCGCCGAGATGCGCTACGCCCTCGCCGCCCTCGCTCTCGTCGTCGCTGCCGAGAGGCGGGGGGTGTCCGGTCTCACCAGTGCGTGAGCCGCTATGAATGGGCGCTGGCGTTTGGCAGATGTAGATAGTGCGGGTTGAACTCCGCTAGGGCGCGCAAGGCTGGCCGGTCCTGGATCTCCAACCTGCGGTTCCGCAGGCGGACCAAGTTCTCAGTGCGCAGGTCCCGCATCACCCGGTTCACGTGAACGCTGGTCAGCCCGAGCACGTCCGCGATGTCGGTCTGCCGCAACGGCATCGGGATGGTGTCTCCATCGTTGAGGCCGGCCGCCGCCAGCCGGGCGTACAACTCGCAGAATAGGTGCGCGAGCCGCCCTTGCGCATCCCGGCGGCCGAGGCCCGTGATCCAAGCGCGATGGGTGGCGGCAGTGATCAGCGTCTCGCGCCAGAGCACGGCCGCCACGGTAGGAAAGGCTGCTACCAGCGCCCGTAATTCCGTGTGCGGGAGGAAGGCGACGGTAGCTCCGGTCAACGCCACCATGCCGAAATCAGGGGCGGGCAGGTGAAGGCCCTGGAGGTCGGGCATGTCGCCGGGGACGTGTATCGAGACGACCTGGCGCCTGCCGTCTTTGAGCGATTGCTGACAGTAGGTCCAGCCGTCGAGGATGAAGCAGCAATACAGGGATGGATCGCTCTCGCGGAGGATAACGCCGCTAGGTCCGATGGACTTGACCGTGACGGGCAAGCCCCGGATGGCCTGCTTGTCAGCATCGGATAGGCCCGTGATGCCATCAAGCTTCCGGATCAGCCGATCAAGGGCGGCGTTCTGGGGAGCGGACATGGCACCTCGCCGTGGCAGGCGGAAGCGTTTCCCTTCCAGCCATCAGCGCCTGGAAGGTATCTGCTGACGGTGCCCTCAACGTAGGTCAGCCTACCTAAGGCGACAACTCTAAGCCTAAGATGTGGCTTCGTTAGTGAGTGCAAGCCCAGCGAACGTCAGGGTCGCTGTGTAGACGATGACACCGCCCTCATCGCGGACCAGAACGGTGAAAGCATGCGTGTCGCTATCGTTCGGTAGGACGAAGCGTGCCATCTCGGGCAGGCTGGCCACGGCCTCCCGGCGTGCTGCCTCGAAGTCCGCACACTCAACTCCCTCTTCGTCACGCTGAAACTGCCCGTCGTGAATGTCGAAGAAGTAGCGCGGCACCCACGCCTCCGTGATCGGCGACCTCATGCTGCAAACTCGATGCACGCATCTAGGTTCGACTTGAGTCTGCCCAATGGCACGGCACAAGAAAGCCCGCGCCGTCGGACCGGGCGGGCTGAATGCAAGTGCGTCGGCGGGGCCGCACCGAAACGGACCGTTGACCACCGACACGGCACTGCCCTGCCGACGCGCGACCGTTAGCCTGTCGCGAATAGAAGTCTCGCGCAGGAAGATTAGTCAATCAACCCGGCCGCGCACGGAAAAAACCGCCTCGGCCGGAGCCGGGCGGTCTGAAGTGGTCTCGTCACCCCCGTCCGCCTTCGCCATCTGCCTCCCATGGTTCTGAACCACGTCGCGGAATAGGTTGCCGGCGGTCGAGGTCGTGACCCGAGCGTCGGCGCCAGCCTTGTGGACGTTGACCACCACCGAGCCGTTGTTCTCGACCTTCGGCGTGGCCACGATGCCAGCCCTGCCGGCTGAGGCGTCGAGGCGGCCCTCGCCCTGCTGCATGGCCTCGAAGGCCTTCCTGGCCTTCTCCCGGGCTGCCCAGGCCTCACCGTCGGCTCGACCGCCGCGAAGACGGTTGGCGTCCTCCGCGGTGAGACCGGGCGCATCCTTCATGCTGTTTGGCTTCAGCACCCGAGGGGCGCCGTTCGGCAGGAAATCGCTGTCACCGGCAAGGCTGGGCAGCCGCCCTGCTGTCGCCCCGGCCTGATCCCGACGCAGGCGGTCGAGGAAGGGCCTGCGGATTGCAAACGCAAGGCCCTTCTTCTGAGGGTTCTCGAACTTGTCGATCCCCTCGCGCAAAGTGTCCTCATCCGTAGGAGCGGCCATCATGGCGCGATAGGCGCGGTTGTGGCTGACAGCGCCCGGCAGGCCCAGCATCTCCATGCGGTGGTACTGCTGCTGAACGCCGACGTCTGTCCACGGCTTGCCCTGAGACGCGGCGTACCTCTGGAGCAGCGGGAAGCGAGGATTGCCCTTGGCATCGCTCCACTGCGCCGTGCCATGGGCGTGCCCGCTGTCGCCCACGATGCCGGGATCCAGGTTCAGGCCCGACTCGCCTTGCATCATAGCGATTGTCGCCTGGGCCTTGCCCAATGGCATGCCCTCGCCGCCCTCGGACACAGGGCGCTGCAGGAACTCCAACCACGAGGCTATGCGAGAACGCCCTGCTGCGGACAGGCGCCCGCGCGCCGCCCGGCGGCCGTCGTTTCCGGTGTAGGTCCCGGACTCATCGCCCCCCACACTGGGGAGCCGAGGCGCACCGCCACCGAGACCGTTGAGGCGCCCACCGCCGAGCCCCTGGCCAGCAGGCCCCTGTTCTCCGCTATAGCCCGGCCCAGAGCCGCCGCCCGGCAGGTTGGCGCCTCGACCGAGCCCAGGCAGCCGCCCGAAGCCGCCCCCGCCCCCGAACGCGGCAGTCTGGACCCGAGCCCCCGCAAATGGCCCGTCGCCGTCTGCGGAGCTTTTCTGAGCCGTGGCGCCCTGCTGCTGCTTGATCGTTTCCGACAGGCCGTCAATCGAGCGGCGCAGCTTCTCCGACGACTCCTTGAAGTCGCGGTCGCGCTGCTCCGGCGTGCGAGCCTTCAGGCGAGCCAGCTCGGCTTCTGCCGCAGTGAGCTTCTGCTGCGCGGCCTCCGGGGTGTCGATCAGGCCCATCCGCTGCTGCGTACGGCCAATCAGGTGGTCCGAGGCTTCCTTCGCCACGTCCCGCAGCTTCCGGAGGCGATCCACGTCCTCCTGGGCCGCAATCTCGTCGTCACCCTTCATGGGGGCAAGGCGGCGCGCGAGCGGACCGCTGCCCCCATCAAGGTGCCGGAACGACTCGACGTAGTTACCCTCGTTGAACGAGCGGATCGCCGCTGCGATCTCTTTCACGCTATCGGCGAGTGGCCGGACCAGCATGGTGGTTGAGACCAGCATCTCCTTCGCGGAGTTGCCGGCGCCCTTCCAGTCGATCGCGTTCAGCTCGCGACTGATGTCCTGAAGGCCACCCCGGAGGCCCTTCACGAAGTCGCCGCGCTGGTCCTTGGCCAAGCCGTCCACCCACTGGGTGAACTCCGACGCGAACGGCAGCACCTCGCGGGCGATCGTGGTGCCGATCGTCTGCATCGAGGTCCGCAGGTCGGCGATGGCCTGCTCGAACTTCTCGGCCTGCAGGATCGCCTTCGGGTCGAGCGGACCGAGCCGTTCCTTCTGCGCGTTCCAGACATCAGCGATCTTGCCGAGGTGTTCATCCGCGAGCCGCCCAAAGTCCGCGTTGCCGAACACGTGCTGGGCGAAGATGCCCCGCTCGACAGGGTTCTTGATCGTCTCCATGAAGGTGAGGCTCTTCCGGAGCTTCTCGCCTTCATCCGAGGTGCCACGGATGTCCTTGGCAAAGTCCTGAAAGGCTTGGCGCCCGGCAGCGTCGGTGCCCTGCCGGTTGAGCCACTGATAGGTCTCGCCGATCCCGCGGGAGAACTCGCGCATGTTCCCGGCGAACGTCTTGGTGCCGGCGGCTACCGCATCCTGCTCCAGCCCGAATTTGCGGGCGACAGCGCCCAAGGTCTGCAGCGTACCGGCCGCCACGCCTGTCTCGCGCGACAGGGCGCCGAGGCTCGACAGGTTGCTGGACAGTTTGCTCAGCGACATCGCCACGCCAGCCACCGCGGCGCCCGCCGTCAGGCCGGTGACGCCCACCGTCGCCAGCGCGGGGTTCAGGACCGTCGTCGCTGAGCGGGCCGTGGACTGGATCGCCGCCTCGGCCTTGCCCATACCCTTGGCCAAGGTTTCGCCGTGGCTGGCCCCCTGCCGGGAGACATCAAGCAGCTGCGCGCGCAGGCTCTTCAACGGGCCGGAGAACCGGTCGACCACCTCGGCCTGCATCCGCAAGGTCTCATCAGCCATGCCGGCCTCCTATGTCTGTGCGGGCGCTCAGGTGTAGAGCCCTGCCGGGGTGCCGCCGGAGTCCTGAGCCCCGCCGGACTGGACCCGCCGCCGCCGTTGAAGGCTTCCGGCAGGACGAGGTTGATGTCGGTGGTGGTGCCCTGCGGGCCCTGAGAAGAAGTCACGGCCTGGATCGCCAACTGCATGCGGTCCTTGGTGAACAACATCGGCGAGTAGACCGACACGACATCGCCGATGTGCTCTAGCCAGAGGCTGTTCTGGTCCTTGAACCAGCCCTGGACCTTGATGTTCACGTTGATCTGGTTGGCGAGATTGAACCCGTTCTCGTGCTGGGCCCGCATCCGCATGTCGGCCTGATCGCCCGGCATCTCAGCGATCAAGTGGTAGGGCGCATGCTCGGTGACCGCCGAGTTCTTCACCGTGGCGGTCACGTCCCGGGAGGCGTCGCCGAAGGTCTGATCGTTGCCCGGCTGCTGGCCGACGGACTGGATCTCGGAGAAGGCGTCCGCGTAGTCGAAGACGGCATTGGCCGCGAGGATGTTGCGGCCTTCCTCCAGCTCGGCGATAGCGCCAGCCTGGGCCTTCAGCCGGTAACCGACGATGTCCGCACCCTGGCCGGGCAACAGGTAGATGTTCCGGAACCGGCAGAGGCGCTCGATGAAGGCGAACACGCTTTCGCCGGCCAGGACGTTGACCTTTGGGAACGGTTTATCTGCGCCGGACGTGTCGCCCTTCAGGCTGAACTTGACGCCGTAGGGCTTCAGCACCGAGTTCGCGATCTGGCTGAGGCTATAGTTCTTGAACTCGCCCTTCTCGTGGTCGGCGACCGAGCGGGCTATCACCTGCGAGCGGGTTGTGCCGGTGATCTGCAGGCCATGCTCTCGGGCATCGTAGGCCGGCTGCCGGCCGGTGATGCGGCCCTCGGAGACGGCCGGCGCCCGCCGAGGATCACCTCGCAAGGATCACCGATACCGAGCTTCATGGATGCGAAGTCCGGCGCACTCTCGGCCGGGGCCGCCGCGGTGAAGGCGAATTTCGGGAACAGGTCGACGCCTGACCGGGTGACCGAGACCGTCTGCCAGTTCTTGTAGGTCTTGCCCTTGACCTTGATCGAGGCGACTTCCTGCGGCTTGGGCATGTCAGCGACCGATACTCATCAAAGTTGTGGGGTTGGCCGCGCCAGCAGGTCCTATCTACTGACGCGGCCGTCCCTCGCCCGAAGAACCGCATGCACTTCGGGGAGACGTGGATAGGGACGGCTACCGGCGGCGCTCATCCTCGAAGGCAGCAACGTCCCGCTCGACGCCTTGAACTGAAACCCGAGGTCAAGACCTGGATCATTGAGGAACCCCATGGTCTCACCGACGCCGCGGCGGATGTCGCGCATGTTCTGAGAGAAGGTCTTCGCGGCGGCCGAGGAAGCGTCACCCGAAACGCCGAATTTGCCGGCCACTGACTGGAACACGCGCAGCTGATCGGCCGCCATGCCGGTCTCACGTCCGAGCTGCCCGAGGCTCGACAAGCTGCTGCCCAAGCTATTCAGCGCGTTCACGACGCCGGCCACCGCCACGCCCGTGTCGAGGCCCGTGACGCCGATCGCGGCCAGCGCCGGGTTCAAGACTGTCTTGGCGGTGTTCGCAGTCGCCTGGGCGGCGGCCTCGGCCTTGTTCAGCCCCTTCGCCAGAGCCTCGCCGTGCGCCGCGCCTTGGCGGCTGGTGTCGAGCAGCTGAGCCCTCAGACTCTTCAAGGGGCCGGAAAATCGATCCTCGATTTCCGCCCGCATTCTCAAAGCTTCATCAGCCATGGGCGGTCACCTTCTGCCACTTGCTGCCGTCCCAGCGCAGGGACACGCCGAGCAGGGTTCTGATCTCGCCGATGCGCGGCGGGTCGTTCGTGGGTACGAGCTGAGGCGCCGGCTGCTCGGTCATGCCGAAGCCTCAGCTGGCGATCGCCAGTAGGCCGTGCCGGTGAACCAGGCATCGAGCGCGTCGAGGTCGAGCCGGGCGCCAGCGGCTTTGGCGAGCGCGGCCCAGTCCGCCTCCGCGAAATCGAGGCCTAGGCTCTCCAGCGCTCCGTAGCCGCTGGCCGTATCAGGGTGACCGTTCCGGGCCAGGAACCGAGCTGCGATGCCATCGGCCTCGACGGCAACAGCCTGGTCGAGCCCGTAGGCGACCTGCAACGGCGCGCCGAACTCCACCGCCATGCGCGCGGCATAGGGGCCAATCGCGCGGATCACCTCGGCAAGGCCGGCTTGCGCAAGCGCCAGCGGATCCTGAGCCGAACTATTCCCCAGATCCGGGGTAAAACTGGGACGGTCCTTCTGCGCGCTCGGCCCCTTGGCCTTGCCGCCGCGGTAGGTTTCCGCCCGGCCGCCCAGCAGCCGCTCCGACGCCTCAACGTTCACCAGCCCGTCGACCGTCAGCACGATCCAGCCCTTGGCTTCCCAGCGGCCGACCGTCGAACGGTTCACACCATGACGGCGACCGAAAGCGGCTCTGGTCTCAGTCGTTGCCATGTTGCGTGAGTTGCATGTTGCGCGTTGCATGGTTTTCAGCGGTTGCACCTAGACAGAAGCTTTGCTCGCGCGGACCCTCGGGCTTGACCACCCCTGGAAGGGACCCAGGGACTCTCCCCGGGGCATCTCTGACCGGACACCCTCCCTGGGCGATGGTCGCGATGGCACTCCCTTCGGTGTGCTCTGTTGATCCCGCGGCAGTGAAGGAACGGTCCATGCTGAAGGTGCTTCGGTTTCTGCGGAACTGGTTGCTGCTCTCGATCCCGATTGGTCTGTTCGTCGGCAGGTTCATCAAGGCAGGCAAAGGACCACCGCTGCGTGATGAGCATCGCCCGTAGAGGTGAGGGCCTTGGGCTTCGTGCTCGCCATGATGGCTCTCCGGACTGCCGTGGAGGGAGACCGCAGCAGGCACTACTCCGCCGCGATCTCCGATGGTCCGTCGCTTGGTCGACGGGGTGCAGTCGCGCTGGCCTTGGATCCTCTCCCATGGCTTGGAGGACAGGCTGGCTTGTCGCTGTTGGGCTGACTGCATCGCCCTCAATGGCGCGGGTGAAGGAGGCCCTTGCGGGTCTGCCCACGCAATTCCGTGTCAGGCCACGCGCTTCCAGCGGGTGCCGTCCATTGCAAAGCGCTCGGCACCGACCTTGTAGGCAGCACCGGGCGTGTGGAGTTCGCGCCGAGTCTGCTCGGCGACCGCGCGGGTCTGAGTGGCCTTGGCTTCGTTCTGGCGGTTCTGCGCCGACCACGCCGCAAAGCGCTCAGCCTGGGTCGGCTTGCGCTCAGCGGTCACCGGCTCAGGCTTGTTGAGGACACGGCGCCAGAACGCGGTGTGCTCGCCGGCATTGCCTCGTTCGATGCTCATCGGGTTTCTCCGTTGATGTAGTGACGGGCGCCCCAGATCGGCGACGCGTCGGCACCAAGGCCGGGCAAGTAAGGGCGGCCGCTGAGGGGGTGTGCGGAATGCTCGGCGTGGCAGGGATGCAGACCTCTTTGGGGATCCGCTTCTCGACCAGCTTGCCGGGAGTGCTCGTGACACCAGCCCGGGAGCCGTCCGGGTTCAAGCGCACGACATCGTACTGCGTCTCGTAGTAGCTGGGCGTACCGGGATTGCCGTTGTGGGGCTCGCCCGGCGGCACTGGCTCAGCGCCTTCCGGCAGGTTCTGGTTGGCTTCGGCGATCACCCGCTCGTGTTCGCGGAGCCGGCCCAAAAGGTCGGCCAACGCCGTAGCCATCGCGAGGTACTGGTCAGCGAGCTTGGCAACCTCGGCGGAAGCCTTCATGCCAGCTTTGCGGAGGGCCCTGCGGCGGACCTGCTCGGCCTCCGCCTCAGCTCTGGCCTCGGCCTCGGCGCTTATCGCAACAGCGTGCTGGGTCTCGGCCTGATCCTGCTTGATCTTGGCCAAGGCGATCCGGGTATCGAGGGCGAGCAGGTCTTCCGCCGAACCGTTCAACACCAGATCCGCGCGGCTGGCTTCCAGAGCCTCGCGCTCTGCCAGAGCGGCATCGCGGTCCAGGAGGATCTGGGCGACCGTACGCGGCGCGAGCGGCGCCGGCTGACGGTCAATGTAGCTAGGACCGAGTGTGACGTGCGGCGCAACGTTGCCGTCGTGGCGATTGTGACGGACGGAGACGGTGGGGATCATGTTCATGCCGATCTCCCTCAAGCCGCACGAGCGAGGGCGGGCGCGGCCGGCGGGGTGCGCGGGCCGTCGTCCGGACTGAGCCGAACACCATGACGGGCAAGATGAGCGCGTAGGCTCTGGCGCGTGAACTCGGACATAGTCTGACCGCGCTGGCGGGCGGTGGCTTCTACCGCTTGGGCGAGATCGGTTTCGACCTTCAGCCGGAGCAAAGCATCTCGTCGGAGAGGATTGGTCATGATGTGGCTACGCCTCAATCACTGCGTACCCAGATACCTGCTTCATCTATGCTGCTTCGACAAGATGCTGATGTCTTGCCTCGAACTCGCAGATAGAACCTGCCGTCGTCCCTAGTTATCCATTGTTGTCGTATGTTATGTTTGATCCCAAGATTTCATGCCAATATGTCGCAGCTTGGTTGTCCAGTTTTGCGAAGAGGGAGCCATGATTGGGCAGGCGCCACGTGTGGCGAGAGAGTTTCACGTCGGCCCGCGCGGTGACCGGTATGCGTTGACCCGCGATCTGACGACTGGACAGCCTTATGTGCTGCACCGCTCCTGCGAGACTGATCCTGAGGTTCAGATAGACCTCGGCTCGTTCCTCGTCCTGTTCCGAGGCCCGGAAAGGGACGACTTGCTGGAGCTGATTGCGTCACTGCTGCCCGAAGATGAGCAATCGACACAGGACGGCGCCAATGTCGTCCGGCCACCGCGGTTCATGTCGCGCTGGATGCCGGCCCGGCAAGTCTGACGTCTGACGCATCGGTCGAACGGTAGCTCTCCTCAATTTGGAGGAAGAGGGCGACGGTCCCTAGCGTTAGATCGCGTTCAGTGTTCCGACGGAGGCCTTTTCCGATGAGGCTTGATCCCGATCTCCCCAGAAGCTGGATTGTTGATCCAGAAGATGTGGCGCACCGGCTCGGTGTGAGCACGACAGCCCTGGAGCGCTGCGTCATCGAGGGGAATGCCAGGGTTCTGATCGTCCCTGGAAGTTTGGCGGACGTGGGTAGTTCACGCATCACCGTTCATCTGTACGACGGCGGGTGGCAGGGCACGTTCGATCAGAGCGGGCAGCTCGTGGCTGAGCACGTCTGGTAACTGCGGCCGCACCAATCCAGGCTAACGCGGGTTGAACCTCCTACTAGCAGGAGGACTCCATGGCCCCGCGGATCTACCCGGACGTGAACACCAGCTCGGCGAGCAGCGGAGCGGCCAACAGGCCCGTGCACCGCGTGGGTGAGGACGTGGACTCCGGCGACCAGCTCGCCAGCCCAGTTCTGCTCGGCATCGCTGTTGCCGGCGCAGTCGCGGCACTCCTGCTGGTCTATCTTGTGATCGGCTGAGCGCTGCACCAATGAGGAGCAGCGGACAAACCGGACGTTCTGAACAGATGTCCCGTTTGTCCGGCGTGTTTCACCTATCCTGAAATTCGAGCACGGAAAGTGTCCCACTCGTCCCATCCCTAGAGGCTGTTATGGACCTGGGTGGGTCTGATGCTCAGATGGGCTGGGATGAGCCCTGCCCGCAAGCCGTATCCGTCCGACGTTTCCGATGAGGAGTGGGCGCTGGTCGCGCCCTACCTGACGCTGCTGCGCGAGGATGCCGGTCAGCGCGAGCACGCGTTGCGCGAGGTGTTCAACGGGCTGCGCTACGTCGTCAGGAGCGGCTGCCCGTGGCGGCTGATGCCGCATGATCTGCCGCCTTGGTTTGTCGTGTATCAGCAGGCCCAGCGCTGGCTATCAGCTGGCTGCTTCGAGCAACTGGCCGAGGATCTGCGCGCGGTGCTGCGCATGGCTGCAGGCCGGGCCCCGGAGCCGAGCGCGGCCGTGCTCGACAGCCGGACTTTGCGCTCCTCGCCCGAGAGCGGCGAGCGGGCCGGCTACGATGGGGCCAAGCGCAAGAAGGGCTCGAAGCTGCACATGGCGGTGGACACCCTCGGCCATCTCCTGGCGCTGCACGTCACGCCCGCCGATGCCGATGATCGGGCCCAGGTGGGCCGGCTCGCCAAGGCCGTGCAGGCAGCCACCGGTGAGAGCGTCGAGGTCGCCTTCGCCGATCAGGGCTATACCGGTGAGAAGCCGGCCACGGCAGCCCGCGAGCACGGCATCGAACTGGAGGTGGTGAAGCTGCCAGAGGCCAAGCGCGGCTTCGTGCTGCTCCCACGCCGTTGGGTCGTGGAGCGCTCCTTTGCCTGGGCGACCCGCTTCCGCAGGCTCGTCAAAGATTACGAGCGCTATGCCAGCACCCTGGCAGACCTGCACCTCGTCGCTTTCGTCTGCCTCATGCTCAGACAGGCCGCTCAACTGGCCACAGGTTCATAACAGCCTCTAGTGCGTGGGACAGTGGGACAGCCCCGGACCAGTCCGGGACCAGTCCGCCCAATCAGTGCCCGAACAGCGCGACGGCTACGCCGACCAGCGTTCCGCCCGCGATCGGCGCAAACAGCGCCAAGATCGACACGAGGATGATGAGCGTGATGGCGGCGTTCTCCTGCCGTCTGGCGTTCGGATCCGGGCGCCGTGGCGGCTCCCATTGAGGTGGGATGGAGCGATCCTCGGGTGGGACGAACATCAGCGGCTCATCAAGACGTGGACCATGAGCTTAAACCCTGAGCCAAGCCTCACCCTTCGTGCTCCGAAGGCCCATGCGTCGAGCGTCTCGCCTGATCGGTAGACTCAGCTGACCTTCTTTGCCTGTGCGGCAAGCGAGCGACGACAAAGACCGAGGCGATCCAGCTTGCCTCCAAGATGCAGACAAAAATGGCGGTGTCCGCCAGTACACTTCCGATCGGGTGACCCTTAATCGCGCCGGCAACACCGGCCGCGACCGCAACCAGCGTGACGATTGGGATCAGAAGGTACCAAGTGAGCAGCACGCCACAGGCGGCCCCAAGGAGTGCAATCAGCACATATGCCATTCAACGCACCGCCTCTCGCCACCTGCTCACGAGCGAGGAAGAGCTATACGAGTACAACGAGAAGCTGCGCAAAACGATGCTATGTTAGTTGCGACAAAAGCGACCTTTCGTAGCTGGGATTAACTTCCCTTATTTTGTATGCACTTTAGACTGCCGAAGATCTTTCATAGATTACTTTAGGCTTGCCGCAACATAGTAAGCAATTGCGCTAACGATCACGGCCCAAAAAACGCCAAGTGCGCCTAATAGGATCAGTTTGCGCGTCGGCATAAGCACATTTCGGAGGCGTTCATGCTTTTCGCCGTTCCGGATTGGAAAGCGAAAGTCGAGTAGTTTGCAGATGGGATCAAAGGCGCGCCACATTGCCGGTATCACGATTGAGATGCCCTCTTTCGTACCTTTGAGTTGGCATCCGAATGTCAGCCACACTACGCAGGCTGCGGGTAGATCCACGAGGCAGACTGCCGAGGAAGTCGGCCAAGAACGGTGTAGCGCTCTATACGCTCGGCCCTCCTAGACGGTTGCAAGACTCGCTCGTGGATCTGGGCTGCCCTAATCGGACAGACCGGACACTTCGGACAGATGTCCCGTTTGTCCGGCGTCCGGCACCGGACGGACAGGACAAAACCCTAGGGATCTGTCCTGTCCGTCCGGTCGCGCCGTTCATTCCGCCGCCTCAATCAGCCAGAGATGGTCGACGCCGTTGAGGGCTACCGAGCCGATCAAGCTGCGGCCGAGGCAGGTCTCGACGGCTCGCTTGAACGCCTTGCGCTTGGCTTCAGCCCGCTTAGCTTCGTCGTCACCATCGGCCGGGTAGATGGCGAAGAAGGCCGTCCTGACGGCATGCAGCGGGACGGCGCGGACCTCGGCAGCTTCATTGCCGAACGGCCACGCGCGGATGCCATGGTCGGCAAGGCTTGTCAGCACGGCTTGCCGGAACACCTTCGAGGAGGTCGGCCAGCGCTCCTTGCCTGCCGTGACAGCCGCCGCAGAGGTACGATCCGTCTGCCAGTTCACCACGCAGGTGGTGATCGGCTCGCGGTCGTAGTTCTCGCCGACGGTGACCACTTCCAGGTCAAAGGGGATCTCGTATCCGCAGCGGGCGCCGCGCACCTTCCGGATCGCCATGCGCGTGTTGCTGATGGCGCCACCCTCGTCCCGGTTTGCGAGGACGGCAAGCACCGCGTCCGCAGCTGCCTCCTTGGCTGAGGAGCCCCTGGTGCCGGTCTCGGTAGTCTTCCCGAAGTGATCGACCCCGAGCACGAACGCGCCGGTTTGACGGCTTAGGGCCTCCATGGCGTTCATCACCCGCTGCGCTTCCGCGGCCGAGTTCTCATCTCCGAAGCCGGCCGCTGCTGCGACGGTGTCGGCGATGATCAGCGCAAGAGGCAGATCGAACACTTGGCGTAGATGCTCGGCAGCGGCCTTCGCCACAGCGACAAGCTGGGTAACTGCCTCGGTGCTGAGAAGGCGGGGGCAGTCGTCGATCCAGGCGAAGGGCAAGTGCTCGTCGGGATCGGAGCCGAGCTTACCCTGCACGAGGCCGCGCAGGCGGATCGGGATCTCGAACGCCCCCTCAGAGGCCACGAACAGGACTCCTCCCTGCCGGACTACACGCCGCCCCGCGAAGGGCTGCCCCGTCATCACAGACGCGGACAGATCGATAGCCGTGAAGGTCTTCCCGCAGCCCCACTGGCCAGGCATCAGCCCCTTGCCGGTCTCGCTGATCAGGTCCTGGACTAGCCAGGCGCGATCAGCATCTGGGTCCGCCTCGCCGTGCCATCGAAGCGTAATGGGTGACGAACTGACGATGCGCGGCGGATCGCGCCTGAACGGCACGGGATCGGGCTCGCCAAGCCGATCCAGTTCAGCCGAAAAGTGTGGCGCTCTCATTGGCGCGCCTCCGGATTGGAATGGGTGCGGGATGCGGGCTGCCGCCGCTGGCGCTCGCGTTCGGTCTGCTCGGTCAGGTCGCCGAGCAGGTTCAAGGCGGCACGGAATTCCGCGGCCGCGCACTTCATAGAGTACCGGAGGCCGGCATCGTCGCGCAGGACGGCATAGTCGCCGACCAAGTTGGCGCGCATGCTGACGAGCGCCATCAGCTCGGCGATGTGCGCCCGGTACTTGTCCGGATCGCCAAATTCGAAGTCGTCGGGATTGAGGGGGGGCGCTCATGCGCGCCCCCAACGGTCAGTGGTTGAGAAAGCCAGATCAGCGACGACGGCCGCCATAGACGGCGACAATCCGAAGCGCTTAGCGAGCGTGGATGCTTGAAGAGCGAGGGGCTTCGCGGTATCTACGAACTTGTCAGCCGCCACAGCAGACAATTCGAGACCCGCCATCGCCCCGCGCGATGCGCGGGTTTCTTGCTTCATGGCTTATGCGGCCTCCGCGCTCGTGCTGACGGAGAGCCCCAGCATCCGTTCGAACGGTACGACCGGTACCTTCAGCAGCCGTCCGATCTTGATCGTCGGGATCTCGCCGCGCTTGGCGGCCTCGTAGGCGCCGTTACGACTGATCCCAAGCCAAGCAGCTGCCTCGTCGATGCTGATCGTTTTCGCGCCTGTCCGCTCCAAACATGCCGATGTCATATAAGCCTCCAATTTCGAAACGACGATTGGCGTTATGAAAATGGACAGCACGTGAGGGCTTGTCAATAAGCGTACCGACGATCTACGATACGAAAATCAAATTGGAGAGTGTGGCGGTGACGAAGAAAGCCGAGGCGGTACGTCGTGGACGCCCCGCTAAACCTGACGCAGTACGGCTGCGTCGCCCTGTAGCCGTTCGGCTCCGCGACGAACTCCGAGCCGATCTTGAAATCTCTGCGTCAAGACACGGCAGATCTGTCTCCGAAGAGATAGAAGCTCGTCTAGAGGCGTCTCTCTCGGTCCAGAACTACCTCAAGCAAGATTGGGGTAATGACGTTTTCATGATTGCGCGATCACTTGCCTCTAGTGTCGCACAAATCGAGCATGCTTATGGATCTGCATGGTACGAGAGTGATGAGGCTGTCGAAGTTCTTAAATTGACCGCCGCTCAGACGGTCGAGAATTTCAAGGTCGGCATCAGGAACGAACTCGACGAATGGGCAGCAATTGGCAAAAAAGCTGCAGCCGACCTCAAAGGCGCGTCTCGTGAAGAGGCCGCAAAGATATTTGCCGCACGCGATATGCGTGTTCTACCTCGCCTGAAGCCAACCAAAGACTTCACGGAAGGCGGTAACTCATGAAAGGCCACATCCGCGAGCGCTCGCCCGGCAAGTGGGCGATCATCCTTGACCTGCGGGATCCGGAGACTGGTAAGCGCAAGCGGAAGTGGCACACTTTCGCCGGGACTAAGCGCGAGGCGCAGAAGGAGTGTGCCCGTCTCATCACCGCAATCGGGGGAGGGGACTACGTTGAGCCAGCCAAGGAGACGGTGGCGGCGTTCCTTGACCGGTGGCTTGAGCACGTACGCACGTTGATCTCGCCGCGCAGCCACGAGCGCTATGCCGAGCTTGCCCGCAAGAACATCGTGCCGCTGCTCGGCAATGCGGTGCTGACCAGCCTCCGGCCGGAGCAAATCTCCGCGGCCTACGCTAAGGCGCTCGTCAGCGGGCGTCGCGACGGCACCGGCGGCTTGGCGCCGCGCAGCGTCCATCACATGCACCGGATCCTCCGCCAGGCGCTCGGGCAAGCCGTGAAGTGGCGCGTCCTGGCTCGAAATCCCGCAGATGCCGTCGACCCGCCGAAGGTTGAGCGGATCAAGATGCGAGCGCTGGACGCGAACGAGACCGCGACGCTCTTGGCCCATTTCCGGCAGACCCGCATGTTCGTGCCGGTCCTGCTCGGCGTCCTCTGTGGCCTGCGTCGAGGCGAGGTCACGGCGATGCGGTGGCGGGCGGTCGACTTCGCCACCGGCCATCTCGCAATAGTTGAGAGCACCGAGCAGACCAAGGCTGGCATCAGGACCAAGGACACCAAGAGCGGGCGGTCGCGCCGAGTGGCGCTGCCCTCCCTGGCCGTCGAGGAGCTGCGCCGGCATCGGGCTCGGCAGGCCGAAGAGTTGCTGAAACTGGGCGTGCGTCTGACCGATGACGACCACGTGTTCGCCCAGGCCGACGGTCGGCCAGTCCAGCCGAACAGCCTGACGCACGAGTTCACGCGCATCCTGGCCCTCTCGAAGACGCTGCCGCGGGTCCGATTTCACGACCTCCGACACAGCCACGCGACGCAGATGCTGGCGAACGGCGTGCATCCGAAGATCGCCCAGGAGCGCCTCGGCCACTCCTCGATCGCGATCACCCTCGACCTGTACAGCCACGTGCTGCCGGGAATGCAGGAGGACGCGGCCGCGAAGGTTGACGCTGCCCTCCGCGCGGCCATAGACAGGTCCGCCGGATGATTGGGTAGCAAAGCGGTAGCAAATGCCGCTTTTCAGGCCCCTTCGCCGAGGCAAATTAGCCAAGCGCGGCAACGGCTTGGAAGGGTGGCCGAGTGGTTTAAGGCAGCGGTCTTGAAAACCGCCGTGGGGGCAACTCCACCGTGGGTTCGAATCCCACCCCTTCCGCCAGTTCTTTGCGATAAGTCGTTGTAGGAATTAATATTTTAGGTATGGTCCGGTGGCGTAGCCCACTTTGCAGCCCACATTTTCAAATGGCTTTTACCGGTCGCTACCGGACTATGATTGACACTGCGGCCTCGCGCGCGCGCGAGCGCTGAACAGGCTGAGGCATATGGAACTGTGCCCCCTGCGGATTGGATAAGCGCTTCTGAGTCGCAGTAGGTTATGGGCCAGAGGTTGTTCGACCTGACCATTCCGGCGGCTGCTGATCCTGGCTGACGCGCAGGCGGCGCCATTCCAGTCCGGCGAACGCGGCTTCATATGAGGTGTCTGCCGCAATCGGCAGCGCCGCCCGAGCCTCCGCCCAGAATCGGTCGGCTAGTGCCGCGTCACCGTCCCAAGCCGCACGCCACCACGTCAAGATCGGCTCGCGCGCCCGAGCTAGTGCCGCCGCGGAGGGAAGCCGGTCGCGTTTCTCATGCTGGTTGACCCGGCGCGAGGCCGGAAACAGGTTCCACAGGTCACCGCAGGGCCACGTTGACCACGGCAGCCCATGGTCGATGTCGAGCGTGTCGAGGCGCAGCGGTGCGCCTGACCAAACACAAACCGGCGGTGTGCCGGCTGCCGCGAGCCTTGCCGCGGCAAGGCGCGCCAGAGCAGTGTCGCGCGTCGGCTCCTGCCAAATGAGGTGCGCCTCGACCTGTCCCGGCGAACAAGCCCGGCCCATGCGCACAGCATAGCCTCGAATCAGCCTCGCCCACTCTGCGACGAGCACGGGCTCGACCCAGGCGCCGAGCCGCAACAGACTGCGCCACAGCGGCCCTGGCACCGATAGGTAGCCCCAGGCCGATAGGACATCCGGCGTGAGCGTCACGGGGCCGGACACCCGCACTGGTCGGCCTACTCCCTCGAAGACAGGCACACCTGCGTTCGGGTAGGTCGTGTAGCGGGCGGGCATTGCGAGGATGGTCCGTCGCGTCTCACCGAGCGCGGCAATCAGCGCCTCAGCGCGTGGGCCTGCGAATCGCATCCCGATGCGCAGGTCACCCGCCATCACCCCGAAAGACAATAGCGAACGGAAGCCAGCCTTGGCGAAGCCAAGACCGTCCGGCCCAGCGTTGCCGGGCACTTGTGGGAGACCTGAGGCAACGAGCGGTAGGTAGGCGCGCAGCCAGTTCAGGGCGACTGCGCCCATCGGAACAAGGACTCGGTCAGTTCCGTCCGACGCTGGCGCCGCGAGCGAGGATGCGGTGTCGGCGATCTTCGCGACCGCGCGCAGCAGCCCGAGCTTATAGGTCGAGGACTTGTCGTCGTTGAGCACGATTCCACGGACCAGCGGCAGGCCGAGGCTGCCGTCGTCGGGTACGCGGAGTACCACGGTGGTCCAGGCTACGTCGGACCGGCCGAGGCCGTCGGCTTCGTCGAGGACCCGCAGGACAGCGAGGCCGTGCTCACGTGCGAGAGCCTCGATTTCCCCGAGGCTGGTCGGGTACATCGCGCGTACCGGCTCGCTTGCGCCATGGCGCAGGGTCAGAACGAGGACGCCACCCGGCTTGAGCAGCATGGCCAGCTTACGGAAGGCGCGCGGGCGTTCGGGCGGCTGCAGGTGCATCCACACGGCCGAGAGAAGTACGAGGTCGTAACTCAAGTTCAGGCGATGGACCGCAGCGAGCGCGGGCAGGCGGTCATCGATCCAGCGCAGGTCAGGATGGCGCCGGGCGCCTTCGGCTCGCATTCCATCTGCGGGTTCTGCAGCCACGACCTCATAGCCCTGACCGGCCAACCACGCTGCGTCGCGGCCTGAGCCCGCGCCAACGTCGAGGGCGAGGCGTCCGGGGCCGACTGGGATCAGATCGCGCACGCGCGCCCACAGCACCTCGGCGGACAGGCTTTCGTAGCGCACCGCGAGGGCGGCCGCGTCGCGGTCGTAGGCCGCCAAGATCTCGTCATGGATGTTCATGGTTCACGATGACCAGACATTTTGGGTCCGTCGCGAGTTTCTTCCCACACCGCATGTTACCAACCCAACAGGATTTCCCATGGCCGGCCTCAAGGACAAGCGTGGCTTCATCGACAAGGACCGCCCCGATCTGCCGGAACGCAAAGCTGTCGAGTTCTGGATGAAACGATGGGGCGTCACGCAAGACCAGCTTACGGCGGCGCATCGGAAGGTCGGTCGAATGACCAAGGACATTGCCGCTGAGCTGGGCAAGAAGCGTTAGGGGCGCGACCGCCCCAGAGGCACAGCGCGGCAGAGGACGTCGTCACGGTGACGCCGCACCTTATTCGTGTTCGCAGCCGCGGCCATGCCGATCCTGAGGACCCGACATGGCCGCGGATCCGGCAGACTGACGGTTGGTATTGTCTCAGTTTCGAGGCGGTCGCCACCAGTCTGTGCATCACCGAAGGTGAGCATGGCCCACGGTTCAAGGCCGATACGCGGAAGGCCACGCCGCCTACCAGCGCTGCAAGCATCGAACGTGAACTAGCGTTCGGGCAGCTCCAAAGCCTCAAACCCGTGGATGTCTCTCACTAAAGCGTTAGGCTCAGTTGCCCATTTGCCGCGGACAGCTCAAGGTTGCATGAGAGGTAAAAGCGATGCAGCCGAGCTACGAGCGGGTTTGGGAGGGCACAGCGTGGCAAACCTATGCTCACCGTCTTGTCCAAATGCGCCATGGCTCGGAGAATGTCCAACGGGTGCCAGATCGGGTTCAAGGCGACCATGGACTAGAATTTTTTACGACGGACGGCTGTTTGTTCCAATGTTACGCACCAGAAGAGACGGTTAATACCGCAAAAGCATCTAGCGCGATGAAAAATAAAGCGACTCGCGATCTCGGTAAAGTTGCTAAGAATGCGAGCGCAATAGAAATTTTAGTGAAAGGTATTGATATCAGACGATGGTTCCTTTTATGCCCTTTCCTTGACGATAAATCTGTTGTTACTCATGTCCGCAATAAAGGTAAGGAGCTTGCGGGCAAATCTTTGCCTTTCATCCATAAGAACTTTGAGGCACTAGTTCACAGTCAAGACGATTTTGCTTCTGAAATTGAAAATCTACGACGAAGCGTTCTGGGCCCACAAATACAAATTCCAATTCCGGATGCTGCCGACGTTGCATTGAGGGCCGCGGGGGACGCTGGCGAGGCTCTGAACGCCAAACTTTCACGCGCCTTCCCTCAACTCGGTCCAGCAGCTTTAAATGATCGTGCGCGTGAATTTGTTCGTGGGCTCGTGTACCACGAGAACACGATGGAGCGCTTGAAGCGTGATTACCCGAATGTGTGGGAACAAGCTTATCAGACCATTGATTCTGAAGAATCACGGTTACGGATGGTAGGAGCAGATGGCAGCACACCCATCGCACAGCTCAAGCATAGTTTAGACCGCATTGAGGATGGATTGAGGAAAGACCTTCCTACGCTTCCACAGTCGACAAAAACGCATATGGCGCAAGGAGTACTGGCTAGTTGGCTTGTGCGGTGCCCGCTGGACTTCAGCTAGGGCGCATCCATGTCTCACCCGGCGGAAGCAGAGTATTTTTCTTTTAGAGACCGACCTGTTCCTGTTTCTGGGGACCTAAGGATCGGCTGGCGTATACCTGTGCTGATCTTTTCGTTATATACATCCAGAGGAAGGAAAGCCTCCCTTGCGAAGCTTTATGTGCTAAGCCAAGCTATTCAATCTCCGCTTTCTCAGAATTTACTCAATTCCATTGTCTCGCGTGAAGTACAACCGAACGAATGGCGGGTCAGAGTCGAGCCTGCATTAGGAAGAGCCGTCGACCTTATGGTGGGAGACAAGCTGGCCTCTTGGCTCACGGTTGCAAATCGAACCGGAGTTCAGCTAACGCAGCAGGGCATTGCGGCAGGTGACGCCATCAGCGAGCTGAGCGACTCTTTGAAAATGGAAAAAGTAGCGCTCAGGCACTTTGGACAGGCGATCACTGAAACCCTTGTTAGCCAGATTATTTCACGTGGATAGGTGCACCCTTGCTATTCATAGAGCGCCTCCGCCTCCGCTCGCTCGCTGGCCGTGAAGCATATGGCTGTGATCTTTCGTTTCACGAAGGGCTCAACATAATCCTTGCGCCAAACGGCTCGGGCAAATCAACGTGCTTACAGGCTATAATTTATGCTCTCGGCCTAGAACGAATGCTTGGTGCCAGATTAGAGGTCCCGCTACCGTATGCAATGCGCCAACGAATCCATGCAAATGCTGACGCGCCATACAAACCTGTGACGCGATCATTCGTTTCGATGGTTGTTCGAAATCGCGACGGACAAAGGCTGGTGCTCCGTCGCGATATTGTGGGCGGCCGAGATCGGAAGTTGGTGAGAACCATCCTTACCAGTGCAAAGGGCGAGTATGGGGGAGGAATCCGAAAGGATTTCTTTCTTCATGATCGCGGCTCTGCTCGCCATGAAGACGGGTTCCACTACTTCCTTGCAAAATTTATCGGCTGGGACATTCCATCAGTTCCGCAATTCGATGGCGGCGAGGCTCCTTTATATATCGAAACGATATTTCCAATGTTCTTCGTTGAACAGAAAAGAGGATGGTCCGCCATACAAGGTCCTTTCCCGACAATGTTTCGGATTCAGGATTTAAATCGGAGGGTAATGGAGTTTATACTTTCTCTCGATGCGGGGAAGTCGCGCCTCAGGTATGCTGAACTGCGTGCTGTAATGTCTACGGCCGTTCAAAGATGGCGAGAGGTAGTTGTACTCGCACGCGAAATAATCGGCTCAACGGGGCGGGTGCACAACCTCACTCCCGAACCGTCGGAAAGGTTCTTGCATGACGAAGTTGTCAAGCTTGATTTTTTCTACAAAGGCGAGTGGCGTGAAGCCAATGAATTGCTTGCGGACCTGAAGAGTGAAGTCGCTCGACTCGAGCAAATCGAATTATCCGAAACAGAAGACGCCTCGCCGGAATTGGAAGAAGAACTTATCTCTCGGCGCTCGCGGCAAGACGAATTGACGTCGCTTATCGAGGTGATTCGTCGTGAATGGTCAACTATTCAGGACGAGGTCAATGCAGTCGCTGAACGATTATCAGTCTTGAAATTCGATCTTGTCCGCAACCAGGATGCCCAGAAGCTCAAAACATTAGGCTCTAGGCTAGGGAAAGCAGCTTTTGAACATCGATGCCCAACTTGCCATCAGTCGCTAGAGACGGAGCTTCTCCCAGAACTTACTTCTCGCACTATGGCGCTAGAGCAAAACATTAAATTTATCAAATCACAGATCGAGTTGTACGAAGCCAGTCAAAGATCCGCGGTTAGCTCACGAGATGAGCTGGCGAGAAAATACAACGCATTCAATGCCGAACTTTACTCGGTTATGCAGCGGATACGCGAACTCCGCCAAGCGCTTACCAGACCGGCATCCTCAGCCTCGCGAGCGCAGATTGAGCAAATTGTCCGGCTGAACGCTCAGATTGAGCGAATTACGAGCGCAAGAGAGGGTATGGACAGCCTCAGCGACAACTTGGGCGGTATCAGCCGCGAATACTTCGATGCCCAGAGTGAAATACGAAGCCTTCGTTTAAATGAGCTAGGCAGCAGCGACCGAGCTAAACTTTCCAATCTACTAATCGAACTTAAAAGACAGTGTAGAGCTTACCATTTTGCTACCTACGGGATTGAGGAACTAGGACTTGCGGAAGACAACTTCCGTCCTGTCGTTGAGATTGAAACGGATGAAGGACGGCAGCAGCAAGAACTTGGCTTCGAAGTTTCTGCGAGCGATGGGATCCGCCTGAAGTGGGCTTACTATCTGTCCTTAATGCTGGTGTCTAAGTTTCCGCTCGGCAACCACCCTGGTCTTTGCGTGTTCGATGAGCCTGGGCAGCAGGCTATGGAACAAGAAAGTCTCCGTGAATTTCTTAAATTCTCTAGCATTAATTTTCGTGAAAGGCAGATTATAACGGCGGTGACAACCGAGAAGGCTAGGCCGTTCATTGAAGAGTTGCGAGGATTGGGGGCCAATGTCATTGAATTTGGAGGGCGTGTACTTCAACCTTTGCGCGCAACTTAAAAGCATCTTGTCGGCCCGCACGTCACGTGAGGGTATACCCTGAGGCGACGTCACTTCCGCTTAATCGCCACCTGTCACATGTGGGTTCTAATCGCAAGATGTGACGGTCGTTTGCTTGGAACTAGGCCCTGAAGTGACGGTCGCAAGCACGACCGTGTGGAGCACGATCTACCCCTCACCCTCGGCCCGTTCAGGGTTACGCCGACGTTGGTGGACCACTCTGCCTATGACGCCTACGCCCTGCTCGTGGAGGCCGGCCGCCGGCGGCTGTTCTACTCGGGGGATTTGCGCGCCCAAGGACGCAAGGGCGTGCTGTTCGAGCGCCTGCTGCGCGACCTGCCGCGTGGGGTGGACACGATGCTGATGGAGGGCTCGACGCTCGGCCGCCTTGCCCCCGACGGCCGTTTCCCGACCGAGGGCGAGATCGAGGCGACGTTCGTGGAGCGGCTGCGCGCGCCGGGCTTCGTGGCGGTGTGCGCCTCGGCCCAAAATATTGACCGGGTCGTCTCACTCTACCGAGCCTGCAAGAAGACCGGGCGCACCCTCGTGCTCTGCCGGATCCACCGCAAGTACGTGCGCGGTGCGCAGGCCAGCGACGGCTACGATCTTTTCGATGGCTTACAGGTCACCGGGAGCAACACGCCGATGGTGATCGCGACCTACGACGGGCCGGGCACTCTGCGCAGGTGGGTGGAGGCGGCACGGAGCTATGCCGGCGAGGAAAAGCAGGGTGTCGCGGTTATTGCGGCCAGACATCCCGAGGTCATCGACGTCGAGATGGCGCTGCCCGCAAACGAACCCACGGGAGGTGAGGCGAAGGTAGCCAACCGCATGGACATCGTCGCGCTTGAAGAAGAGCACGAGGGTGCGCGGCTCGCCTTCTATGAGGCGAAGCTGTTCACGAATCCGGAACTGCGCGCTGATGACCTCAAACCACGCGTGATGGGTCAACTCCAGCGCTACCGCGACTACGTCACGGCACCGGATCGCCGCTCCGAGGTGATCGCGGCCTACGGGAACGCGCGCAAGGTGCTCGCCGAGATTGCGGTAATGCGTGGGAGCGAGCCCGCACCTCTCGTCCGTGCTGTCGCCGATGGCGCCCCGCTCGCTCTCGATCCTGCGCCACGCCTCGTCGTGTTTGGACATCAGGCCGCGCAGGTGGCTCCGGGCTCCTCATGGCAGAGCCATGCTGACGCGCTTCGGGATGGCGGCATTGCGCTCGTGCTCGCGGCCGAGCCACACGACATCGTCCTGCGCCGTCCCGAACGAGCGATAGCGAACACGCCTGGAGGGCATTGACGCCGACTATTGCCGGTGTGGTGTGTGGGGTGAGCCAACCACCCTGAGGTGACACCCTATGGCTCGCATCGGCTACGCCCGCGTCAGCACCCTCGACCAGAACCTCGACGCTCAACTCGCCCGCCTCAAGGCCGAAGACTGTGGCGTCATTCGCGCCGAGGAAGCCTCGGGCGCTTCACGCGAGGGACGCGGCGAACTCGCGACCATCCTCGCCTTCCTACGCCCTGGCGACGAGATCGTCGTCACTCGCCTTGACCGGCTCGGGCGTGACACCCGTGACGTTCTCAACCTGATCCACGAAGCCGAACAGCGTGGCGCAAGCGTCACCGTGCTCGACCCTCATGTTTCGACACGTGGGGAGATGGGCCATGTCGTGCTGACCGTGCTTGGAATGGTCGCGCAGATGGAGCGCCGCTTCATCAAGGAGCGGCAGCGCGAAGGAATCTCACGAGCGAAGGCGGCAGGCGCCTACACTGGCGGCAAGGCACGGCTCGACTACGCCGGGATCTGGCGAATGGCGGACGAGGGGCATGGGCCGACGGTGATTGCGAAGGCGCTCTGCTGTTCGCGCATGCAGATCTACCGCGTCCTGCGCGAGCGCGGATGATGCCGGCACCTAATATTAGCACTACGGTTGACCGTTGCGTCACAAGCAACTGGGTTGCAAGCCGTAAAGGATGCAGTCGCACGCGACCCGAATTTTCGTTCAGAACGTCGCAACTCAGCGAGCGCGAGGATGACCGGACCGCGCGATGCGAAGGCTGAGATGAGCATCCCGAGTAGGACGCGGCTGCCGGAGTGCGGGCACTACGCTGCCCTGTTGAGGATGCGGTGGACGTTCACGAACCGCCGCTCCTGCACGCGGCCCGTGATGCGCAGGACGCTCGCCACCGTGCGGCGGCCCGGCGTCAGGATCGCGCCGGTCAGCAACAGCTGGGCATGGCGCCAGGAGCGGTGGACGAACAGCGGCGCGAACGCCAGGATGATCCCGGCGAAGCGGGCAGGCAGGGGCGGCATGGCCGTGTCTCTTGGCGGGGACGCCACCAGCCTACCCGGCACGCCCGCTTCGTCACCTCCGCCCAATCGACGCGCCGCATATGGCCAAAGTCGAGCTTAGGTAAGTAGGCGCGTGTCGTTACCCCCTTGGCGCCTAATACCCCCCCTCATTGATCAGGACCGATGCGCCCACGTGCGCAGGCCGATGAACATGATGCGCCAGGGCTGGTCGATGAAGCTGCGCCAAGCGTCGCAGCAATGCTCGAGGATGTCGGCGTAGGTTGTGAAGACGCGGTTGCCGAGCCAGTTGTCACGCATGAACCGCCAGAGGTTCTCGACCGGGTTGAGTTCGGGAGAGCGCGCCGGCAGCGGCAGTAGGGTGATGTTGGCGGGCACCACGAGATTCCAGGTCGTGTGCCCGCCGGCCTGATCGAGCAGCAGCACGGTGTGCGCGCCGGGGGCAACGGCGCTCGCGATTTCTTCGAGGTGCAGGCTCATCGCCTCGTTGGTGCAGCCGGGCATGACGAGCCCGGCTTCTCGTCGTGGTGCCCAGACAGGCAACTCGTAGGCAAAGCCAGGACACCGAACATGCTGGATGCTCGTTGGAGCCCACACCGCCACGACCGCAATACGATGCATCCCAGTTAGGACGGTCAGTCCATACGCAACCTCGTCAAACATGGTCTTGAGTGATGGAAACGACCCCGGTCACGCTTGCTGCACGACGCCGCGCCCGCGGTCTACGCATTTGCGACCTCACCGAGCACCATCGTAAGCAGCCCCTCCCATGCTCGGCCCGAGAGCAAAGCCCAATCGCGCGTACTGATCATCCGACGAGCAAGACTATTGACGAGGATGAAATTCGCAGCACAATATAGTACCCGGCGATCCTAAGCGTCGCCATGGAGGGCTCAATGGGCAAGAAGTTGAAGCTCAAAATTCCTGAAGGCTATGATCTAGAGATCGAATTTGTAGAAGTTGATGACGATGCGGCCGTTGTTCAGAATGAAAAAGAAGCTCAGCCTATAACAGAAGATGACCAGGGGAATCTAGCCTGGAATGGCTGTGGGTGCGGCGGAGCTTAAGCTGTATCTCAGTTCGCCGCATAAGCCGTAATCTTTACTGCAGCGCGAGCATCATCGATGTACAAACTTTCCCGCTACGTCACAACATCTCGCACTGCAGCATCGTCTGGTTCTGATCCGGTCTTGGCCTACAGTGCCAGGACCGGGCAGACCATGCGGCTATCGACCTCATTATGGGATCAGCTGGCAACAAATCAGTTTGATCGACTTACTTTGAACGACTTCCAGAGATTAAAAGAAAGCGGGATCATAGTACCATCAATCGAAGATGAATTTCGCAGCGTACTCAATGAAAATGCTAATGCTTCTATGACTTACAGTACACTGTTCCTCGTCGTTCAACCCACGGCTTCATGTCAGCTAAGTTGCTCCTACTGTGGGCAAACCCATTCAAAGCGTCGACTTACCGATGAAACGATAAAAAGCATCGTCGCTCGCGCCGATGAAAAGCTAAAGACAAAGCGTTATACTCAGTTAGAAATCGGCTGGTTCGGTGCTGAACCGCTTAATGCTCTGCCTCAGATACGGAAAGTCGGCGCGGAACTTCGATCATTATGTGGTTATTATGATGTCGCATTTTTAGGGCGAATTATTACAAACGGACTAGCATTCACGTCAGCGGCTGCGGCAGACCTGTTGCAGATTGGCGTCATACGCGCCGAGATCACTCTGGATGGTCCCGACGAAATCCATGACAATCGCCGTGGTACTAAGTCTGGGAAGGGCACGTTCCATCGTATACTCGATAACATCATCTCGGTGCTCGATAATCATAGAGATAAAATCAGTGTTAGCATCCGATGCAACGTGGATAGCTCCAATGTGCATGGGGTACATGAATTAATTTTAGAACTGCACAGGCGCGGCTTACACAACCGCATAGCTTCCTTGTATTTCGCCCCCGTCCATATTTGGGGAACCGCCGGCGCCGATCAGGCACTGACCGCATCGGCATTTGCCGCTTTGCAGGTCGAGTGGTTTCTTAAGATGCTGGCGCTCGGGTATAAAGTCGACTTAATTCCTAAGCGTACAACAATTGCATGCATGGTCTTCAAACCGGATTCTGAGTTGTACGACGCATTCGGCAACGTCTACAACTGCACTGAAGTTAGCCACGTCGAAGCCTATAATATTCGTAACGGCGACTCTAGCACCACAACAAATAAATATGCCATTGGCGCCGTCGACAATCACATTCGTTCGGACGATTTACCTTTCACGAATTTCTACGATGAAGTCTCTTCCGGAGCATACCAATGCTCTAAATGCCAAATTTTTCCTGTATGTGGAGGCAAGTGCCCGAAAAGCTGGCAGGAGGGAAACATTCCTTGCCCTCCGGAAAAGTTTAACTTACCACAGCGCCTTATAATCAAAGATCTGATTAGTAACAGGGCAACTAAGATTGTTGGGGCTCATAAAGCGGTCACATAGCCTATGCGCGCCTCTTCGATAGAGATGGCCGGATGGCCCTTAGTCGGCTTGACCGATGCTCAGGCCCCTGACAGCTACGCTACGGGAGCTGCATTCGAGTCTAGATTTGCCGACGTTCTCGATCATCACATGGACGACAGGGCGCGAAATGGCGTGCGCACAGCACGGGCGGCATGCACTCTGGGGATCGCGCAAGCAGCCAAAGGAGAAGCTAAGGGGGCAAGAGATACATTGAGAAGTGCATTCTATTCGAATCAAATTTTGCGATCTCATTCTGAACCAGCATACTTCATCGGCAGAAGTTTCCTCGAGTCCGCGGCCGCCTACGTTAACGCGAGACATGCTGAGTGGCCGCAAGCTCAACACAGGCTAATCTGTTCAATTAATATAGACTACCTGATAGCTACACAGCTTTCATTAGATGTCATGCACGTACACCGATACCAGTGTTTGCACAATCTCATCCGACTTTCTCGCATGGCTGGGGACGCGGCGAATGCTCATCACCTCATGAAGTTGGCTATGAAAGTGCTTTTTACAAATCAATCAATTTCAATCGATGGCGTCCCAGGAATCTGGGCTGCACATCAGCTACGAGGCATTGATAATGGGTTCTTAACGACCGTCCGCTCCCAAATTATCTCTGAGTTTCCTGCAATTCGCGATCACTTCAGTTTTTCCGGCCTTAATGAAACGGTCTTTTCAAGAAAAGTTAGAAAGAATCTTTACGCATTTTCTATTGTCGCGGCAGAATGGCTCGCGCATGCCGCTGGCCCGCCAGAAGACAGTTCGTTGCTCCTGAAGAGAGCACTTTATAGTCGACGGCCAAACAACGCTTGTCTCGAACTTTGGGATGATATGCTGGTTGTTTTGTTGCGAAAATTGAGCCGCAACGATCCTCTCATCGGACAAATAGTTTGGGATCAGTTCCTCTCAAAAACCAAGTCTCTCGGCGGCTGTTCTCGGCGTACTTTACGCTCGGGGCGCGCTGCCGTTTCGAGTTAAGGGAGAACCCAATGAGCACTGTTCAGCTAGATCTAGGCGGGGTTCCAACGTCTCTAACCGTAAGCGATAAGCTACTTGCCGTCGCGCCAAAGCCCGGAGCCGGCCACGAGTTTGACGGCGAACTTGCGACCACCTTGAATACAGCTACGTCAAATATGTCGGCTCTGGGCCCCTACTCCGTCGCCGATATCAGTAGTGTAGCTTCAACAGCCGGTGAGGGAAGAGAAATTCTAAAAGCAAGTCCGGTAGTAGGCGACATTGCGCATGTTTATCATACCAGCTCAGACGGCGTGCCATTCGTGCCCACGGGAACTATTTTTGTGCGATTTGCAGCCGAGGGATCTCCTGCTGATGTTCAACAACTTATCGGATCCTTGAAGGCTGAAGTTGTGGAAGCGCGCGGCGAGCGGACGTTGATCTTACGCTCGCTTGCTGACGGCCCGGATGCCGTGGAAGTTTCATCTATGCTGCAGGGCAGTAAACTAGTTGAGGTTGCTGAACCCGATTTTTACTCCGAAGCTGAAAGTACTTCCTTCGTGTTTCCAAGCGATCAGCTGATGTGCAGACAGTGGCATCTTGATAATACTGGTTTTCATCACGGAACCGCGCTGGGATTCAAGAAGGGAGCGGACGCCCGTATCACGAAGGCTTGGCAAACTTCGCAGTGTCTCGGGGACCCGTCGGTTGTTGTAGCGATCATCGATGACGGCTTCGACCTTACTCATCCGGATATATCGGGTGCAGACAAGGTCGTTGCACCATGGGACTTCAAACGGTCTTCATCGGAACCACTTCCAGACTATCTTGCTGGCGACTGGCATGGTACCGCCTGCGCTGGTGTGGCTGTCGGAAACGCGGACACGGTGGGTATTGTAGGAGCGGCGCCAGCTTGCCGTCTGATGCCAATTAGGTGGGGAGCGTCTCTCTCAGACGACCAGATAGAAAAGTGGTTTGATTGGGCGGTTGATAATGGCGCTGCTGTGATCAGTTGCAGCTGGTCCCCACGTGCTCGCAACTATCCACTCTCAACGAGAAAGCAAGAAGCAATCGCTCGGGCGTCGGAGAATGGAAGAGGTGGCCTCGGATGCGTGATCGTATTTGCTGCCGGAAACGACAATAGAAACGTTTTTGACCCGGAAAAGAATTCAATCAACGGATTTGCGTGTCACCCGAATGTCATTACTGTTTCTGCCAGTACTAGTCAGGACGTACGGGCAACGTATTCCAATTTTGGCGATCACATAGCAGTCTCGGCTCCGTCAAGCGGAGCGGGTGGCTGGCGCATCACCACTGCGGATGTCATCGGAACGTACGTAAGGAATGGTCAGATTAGCGAAGCTGGCTACTCTGCTGGATCGTATACCGATGAGTTTGGTGGCACATCGAGCGCTTGCCCCTTGGTTGCAGGTATATGCGCTCTCTTATTGTCGATCAATCCTCTTCTTCGAAGTAGCGAGATAAAGTCGATATTAACTGACACGGCAAGGAAGATTGGTGAAGAAGGCGACTATAGTTCGTCAGGTCATTCTCATTATTTTGGTTATGGGTGTGTGGATGCGGACGCCGCAGTGCGAAGTGTGTTAAATAGGATACAAGGGGAAAAACCGCAGGCGCCGTCAGTTTGATCTCTGAATACGGAGACTTTCGAAAACCGAGAATCTGTTAGACCATAAGGGTTGTCTGATCGGTGAATTGATCTTGAAATTAATTGGCCGACATAAGATTGTAGCACTATCTTGTTGTTGAGGACTGCGATGCGCTCCGTGCGGGTCGCCGCGGCCGAAGCCGCGACGTGGTGGTCGTTTGAGGTCTGAGCGGCCACGGCGGCGGCTTACTTGACCTGCGGCGCCGGGCCGGGGTGGAGCAGGCCGAGGTCGTCGCGGTAGCGGGTGAACTCCAGCAGGTCGGGGTAGTCCACCCAGGTCAAGACGAAGTTCTGATTCGCCTTCGTGGCGATGACCTTGGCGGCGTAGTACCCGTCCTCGTCATCGCCCTTCGCCAGTACGACACTACCGAGCGTGACGCCGGCCCAAGAGTCCGTGAGTGCGGCGTCGCCGGGCGGTTTGGAAGCCCCGCCAGCGCCTCCGGCCGCCCCGCCGCTGCCCAAACCGCCTGTTGGGGCGGAAGGTGCCTCAACGGCCTTGTTTGCGGCCTTGACGGGCGGCGCATCGCGCAGTCCCGCCGCAGCGAGCAGATCTGCGAACATCCGGGCCGAGCAGAAGGGCACGAAGGCCTTGCCGCTTTTGAAGAGGCGCCCCTGCGGTAGGCTGGTAGCGAGCGACTGGTGTGCCTCGGTGCCGACAAGGGTGTGCAGGCCCATCAGCGCAGCAGCGTGGGCGGCGGACTCGGCCTCGGCGGCGACGAAGCGCGAGGCGTGCGGGCGCCCCCGCTCGTCACGGCCGAACAGGATTAGGCCGGGCGCGGTCCTGTCAGGCCTCGGCTCCGGCACATCGTCGGTCGACGCGGCCGGTGGGGCAACTATGCCGCGCTTAATGGCAATGGACGGCACGGCGGCAGGCGCGAGCGGGGCGGTATCGAGGGTCATGAGAGGGCTCCAGAAACGGCGAAGGCGGCCCGGAGGCCGCCTTGCGTGAGGGTGGATGCTGGGTGCCGAAGTGGCATTGGCCGCTTTCGCAGTGCTCGGTTGATGGGCGGGGCTAGCCTCGGTTCAGGCCGTATCATTGCAGGACCCGGGGAAATCGCGAATGATGTTTAACCGTGCCCATAATACAGATTTTATTCCTAATGTCAAGTTTGGGCTATGGAGATTCCGACCGTCGCGCCGGCCGATGGCACAAATCCGCAGTAAGTGTCGTGCTTTTGAGGCCCGCTGAAGGAATGCTCAAGCTATCCCTGCCGATAGTATGGCGGCTTGTAATGTGAGACTTGTCGGAGCCCTTTGACGTCAAGTCGCGTACCCTCGCGCGAACCTTCTTGATGGCGTATGGTTGGCGTCGAGTAGGAGCCAGCCATGCCGAGCATAGATCATGAGATTGGACGTCTGGAAGGTTTGGACGAACACGCGATTGAAGTTCTCAAGACGCATGGGGCAATCGCCAAGTGCACCGATTGCGGAGAACACGAAGTCAACGGCTTATACAACGAAGGTGTAAAGGCAACATATGCGCAAGTGACAAGAGAATTTAAACGCGGCGAGATCGATGGGTCGCTAGAAGAAATATTGCATGCAGTTAGAAATGCAATGGCAAACGTCAACATCGAATGTCCAGATTGCAAGCGCGATCACGGCGAATAGCGAAAAATTCATCGGGCTAAAGCTAAGGCGATATTGCACATCACGTACACAGCTTTAGGGCGACTAGCGAGCCGTCTTCAGTTTGAGTCCGGCTTGGAACAGCAAAAACTCCTTGCACCGTAGCTGCTGTCCTTCCGGGGTTACACCGAGCAGACCGGCGGTCAGTGTCACTGCCTGTTCCGAGATTGGCCGACTGCGCAACCAATCGACGTAGGCCGCGTACAAGTCGGGGCTGTCGTACTGATAGCGATGGTCGAAGCCGCAATACCGGGCCACATGCTGATCCCAAATCGAGAATTGTTGGGGTGCGACGAAGTGTAAGAACTTAGATGCGCCGACGACCGAGTCATTGACTAGCTCCACCGCGCTGTTGACGTCAGCCAACGTACATGAGCCGTGATGTTTCATGCGATCAAGTGGGGCACAGGCAGATCGGTACTGAGCCCATGTTACTTTCTTGTCTAAACGAGATGGACTCATCCAGCTGTAAACAAGCAAAAGGCAAACCTGCGTCTGCTGATAGTCCAGCTCCATTCCATCAAACGCCAACTTAGAGCATTCGCGCAAAATGACGGGATAGGTGTGTTTGTAGAATGCATCGACCCTGCGCTCCCCAGCGGCAAACGCCGTGTGGGTTTGTTGCGCCAGCCGATCAAAATCCGGCTCCGGAGCCTTGAAGGGCTTAGTCATCCTGTGCCTCCTCAGTGGGTGCTTCTGCCGGCACGATCTTTCCGAACACCCAGTCAAGCGTCTCGTCGTTCTCCGTACCAAGCTCGCGGGATAGTTCCCCGAAGCGACGACGCTGCTCGGCCGGAGACAATGGCTCGCCCATATTGCCCAGGGGCTTGGGGCATTGTTTCTCGGGCCTCAGCTGCTCGGCGCCGCGCTCGGTGGTTGCCTTTGGCGCGGGTTTCAACGCCGTCCCAGCCAACATATCGAACCTCGTGGCGCTCACGTCGGCATCGTAGCATAGAGGCTGGCAAGGAGCTTCAAGATGGCGATCCACCCAGCGCTGATTGGCAAGGCCGGCGAGATGATGGTAGCGGCCGAACTGATGCGCCGCGGCGTCGAGGTTGCCCAACCCCATTCCGACGTAGGCGTGGACCTGCTTGCCTACAGGCTTGAGCCCGGCTCGACGGTGCCGGTTCGCATTGTGCCGATCCAAGTTAAAGCCGCATCTGGCGTTAGGTTCTCTTTTGATAAGCGGTGGCTGGAAAAATCGGCTAATCTTGTGCTGGCTTGGCGCCTGGAAACGGTGCCAGAGTTTTACGTGTTCGATTCGTTATCAAGGATTGACGAAGCCCTTGGAGCTACTTTTAGCGCATCGAAATCCTGGACAGAAAACGGGCTGTATGCTGTGACCAATCCTGGGTCGGCCGTGCTAGAGCGCATGGCCGCGCACCGGGACCAATGGGACCGCCTTATCAGCCAGCTATAAGCGCGGTGGAGGCCGCATCAGCCTTTCGGCGCCGAGCTTGACGAGCTCGGGCTTGGTGGGTGTGTCCCGCGGCGTATCCAGAACTTTTGCGCATCAATCTGTAGCTTGAGCTGTGACTCGGGTTTTCTAAAACGCGGCGCGGAAGAGGTTATGGCTCCCAGACGCCTATGAAGAACAAGATTGCGGCCGAGATTACAGCAGTAACGGCTATCATCGGATTGGCGGGACTGCTACGATTCGCTTCGTCAAGCCGATCAGCAAAGACATCCAGAATCGCCGCTTCAGCCTCGTAAAAGCCAATTGCAAATGTAGGCAATGGCTTTCGGCTGGATAGCCACCGATCACCAAACCTACTCAATCGAACTTGGATGCGAATGCCGGATCTGGCGCTCGTACATGAAGAACCTTGCCTGCTCGGTCGTGTGGACGTGCTGACAACGTTGAACGGCCCACCGCAGAGACGCCTACTTGGGCATAGGCCGATAAGTACGAAACCGCCCCCAACCCAGACCCTACCCCAACCAACCCCTGAGGAGCACACACAAGGGAGACCATCGACAACCCGCTCAGCGAAGGCTGAGATCACCCCTGAGCCTGAACCGCTCGCCCTGATGCAGACGCCAACCCCAGCGACCATGGAGAAGGCCCGATGCCCCGTCAGCCCGAGATCGAAGCCGCCTATGAGGATTGGGCCGAACGGCTCCTAGCGGAGAGCTACGTCCCCTACCTTCTTACCTTCATGTTCCAACCGCTCGGCGGTTCGCTCTCAAGCATGGGCGAGCGGATGCTCGGCGACATTGAGCGGGTTTATCGCATCCATGTCACCCGCGTCGTTCGCAAGCCGAACGCACCCGCACACCTGGATGAGCGGCCGATTTGGCTCTGCAGCCTCGACCTACCCGTGTTCAAGCACGCGAAGCAGAGCCGGCTCGACGTGCTGATCAACGACGGCCTGCATGCACACGCCGTCGGCTTCTACGCGCCGCGGTCGCGCCTGCGCGAGGGCGTTGTCGAGCACTTTGAACACCACCACGACGACCTCTACGTGCGGCGCGAGCACCCGCTCATGCGGATTGACGTCGAACCGATCACTCATCGCACCGGCTATGTCGTCGGTTACGTACGCAAGAACATCGGTCGCGGGCTCATCAGCGCCGACGCCACGCGGGTGCTGCCGGTTGACCGCAGGACTGCTCGCGCGACGTCCCTGTCGGATCGGGCGAGCGCACCGCCTTAACCTGTTCAGTCTGCTCTGAGAGATAGCGCAGCATCGCACCGTTGAAGGTATTCATAAGGGCGATTGCCTCGCCGATCTGCGCCGGCTTCAGCTTCCTCCATCGCGGCTTCGGCAAGGGTGCAGTCGGGGTGCGGTCCTCGTCGCCGACGCTGTTGAGGTCGGCGAAGTATTTGTCCTTCGATCCTTTCTGGATCCCTTTGCGCAGGGCAACTCCTTCGTCCCGCAGCGCCTCAATGCCCCGGCTTTTGATCAGCGGGATCACGCCCTCGGGCTTGAACCCCTTGTGGAAGCGATCCTGGAGCATCCCCGCATACACGCGCACCCGCCGACGGGCGTTCCCTCCCTCCGCTCGAAAAACATAGCGCAAGACATGCAGGAGCATGTGATGGCGCGCCCGCTTCGTGTTCTTGGGTCGGTTCGATAGGTCGTCCCACCCCGGATCTTTGATGAATAGCTCCCATGCTCTGTCTGTGCGCATCATGTGGTAGGCCGAAGCATAAGCCGCTCCGATGATACCGACTCGATGCTCCTTGAAGCCGGTTCGTAGCGTCCTCATCGCGATCTGCGCCTCGCGTGCGGCCGAGACCGGAGCTTCGCGCGCCAAGACTAAAAGAGCGGCCGGATCGGTGATGCTAATCGTGGCCGAATGGTCATTGAGTCGGTCTGAAAGGTGCGTTTCGCACATTTTCGAGCTGCGCTGGCTGCGGCGGTCAAGCGCTTCAATCCGGTGGTCGGTCATGGTCTGCCTTGGCCGTTCGGGCGTGTACTAGCGAGTGCCAGTTCGCTAGCTCTTTGGACTGGGAGGGCCGTAAGTGCCGGTGTGGTTCAACGGCGGTAGGCGGGCGACTGGGTAGAGCCGCCCGCCAAGGACATTGCTAGGTGCCGCTCTGGATGCTTAGCCGCTTCACCGCCTCGCCGAGACCCACATAGAAGCCCAGGCAGAACTCGGGGTCGTTGGGAAGTCCCTGACCCCAGACCTCCGTGCAATATCGGCCGAGCAAGGCGATCTCGATATATTCATTCTCGTGCGGGTTGCCCTGAACGGTCAAGCCGCCGAGCACGATTTCAGTATTTTCGTGAGAAATTGCCCAGCTGAGGGCTTCACGATAGCCGAGACTAGCAAGGATCGAGAGATCCTTGATGTCTCCCGAGCGCTCCATCTTGAACGCGCCACCCTTGAATTGCATTTCGATGCGCATTTCCTTCTCCTTTTATGTAGTGTCCGCTGGATAGAATACTGGCCGCGTGGATAACGACCGTTTCGGGATTCGCAGGTGACCTAAAGGCGATCAGTTACGGCTAGCATCGCACGCAGCGATAGCCGTGGCGGCTCTGGGGGGATCGCGTGCCGTGTGGCGCATCCGGAGCTGGGCGTCCGCCTACTCACAAACCGAGCCCGAACGCCCGACCTGTCGAGCCGCCGCGACCGCTTCACCAGCCGTCGGCGTTCTGGGACTTCCTCGGCTGCCGTTTGGGCGGGGAGCTTCACGGCTGCACCCCCCGCTCGATAAGGGCGCGAATATCGCTCGCGCGCCACGCAGTGATGCGCTTTCCGAGCCGGATCGGTTGCGGATACACGCCCTTCCGCACCCCCTCCCACCAGCTACTTTTGCTTATCGGTAGCGGTCCATTGGGTGCGAGAAGCCGAGATAATCGTACAAATCCACTGAGAGGTAGGCCATCAGGGGCCCTCTCAATCCGCGCAGTTGATGTCGAAGATGTCATTGTTTGTGCTCCTCACTTCCGAGCGCACATCACGCGGTCGGAACGAGGAAGACTTTGCTGGATGACCGCCCGCATTGTGAGCGCCCGAAGTGTCAGACGACCGTAACTACCTGTGACGCTTGCGTTTATCGCCCCTTACCGCCATTTGCATCACTGGTTTTATCGCATCTGGTAGTGGGGGTGGCAGAATAGGTTCGACTGGCAAGAAGGGAGGGAAATTGGGAAAATTGAGCCGCTGCAACGCGCGTTGGTCAAGCTTCGTACGGATCAACTCGACAGCTGAACGGCATCTACCGAGATGACGGCGCAGTACATCTGGCCGCTCAATGATCTCGTCAACGCTATCCGCAAAGGTCGCGTCCAGAGGACTTAAGGTAAAATCGAAGGATGGATGGTACCGCTCGACATAATGGAAGGGTGCCGCCGGGCCGTACGATAGCCAAAAGTTCCTGAAGGTGCTTCGCACCATAGGCCACCGGAAGCCGAAGATGCCCTCTTGCGTTGCGAGGTAAGCTTTGTTCAGGCTCGCAATATCTCGCGGGTGATTAGATAGAGGTTCATATGCAATCATAAACCACGCTACCTGAGCAAGAAAATCCAGTTCGTTGTATTTCTGACCGCGTATCGGCCAAAGATCGAAGCTTGGACCAACGAGAGCTTCACTCGAAAACATGCGTTTGAGAGTATCAACCTGCACATTGCGCAAAATCAAGTCTCGGTTGGCATCGCTCAATTGATCAAGAGTTTCGGTCGAATGGCCCTTCGCTAAGTAAGAAACCACGTATGCGGTAGTCGCAGCGGGATGATCTCCGGGCCTAGTTGGCCAGCGCAGCCAAGCGGCAAATTTGAACAAAGCTTCTAGAAAGGAAAGGCGGTCGTGATTGCCGTCGTCCGCAAGCCGAGCAATTGCAGCGTCGATGTTGAGCTTCTGAGCGGGAGTTGCTGCTGGTAGCCCCTCATACGGGTGATGAGAACGCCGCCATCGGTAAATCGAAGGAAGCGATGCGCCGACAGTTTTGGCAGCTTCGGCCGCTGAGCGGCCTTTGCCCCTCTCCTCCTCAAACTGGGCGAGGAGCGCAACCTGCTCGGTAGAAGAATGCCGGACCGAGCGAATGCGTGATGAGCGACGGCGGTGAGCACGCACAAAACCTCCTCTCCCTAGACACTGGCAGGCTTGTCGCCCTTCGAGTTGGTGGCGACGAACGTGGCCCACTGCTCCATCATCTCGCGTCGCTTGGCCAGCAGGTCGCCACGGCGATAAGCCGCCTCGACCCTGTTCTCGACAACATGGGCCAGCGCCATCTCGGCTACCTCGCGCGGCAAGGTCGTCGCCTCGGCTGCCCAGTCGCGGAACGACGAGCGGAAGCCGTGGGCCGTGATCGGCAACTTCATACGGCGCAACGCCATCAGAAACACCATGTTGGACAGCGGCCTCGCACCGTTTCGCCCAGGGAAAACGAGCGCACTGTTGCCCCCTAAAACCTTCGCTCGGGCCAGCACCTCGGCCGCCCGCGCGCTGAGCGGTACCCGATGTTCGCGGCCGGCTTTCATCCGAGCCGCCGGCACTGTCCACAGCGCCTGCGCTTCGCCGATCTCGCCCCACCGAGCGTCAAGCACCTCACTGGTGCGCGCGGCGGTCAGGATAAGGAACTCGAACGCAAGCCGCCCGATCTCACCCTGCCCGGACATCGCCCGCAGACGCGCGACGAACGCGGGCACCTCGGCGTAGGGCAGCGCCGCGTGATGCTCCTCGCGCTCACCCTGCCTTGGCAAGCCTCGGGTGACTCCCTCGACCGGGTTGTCGCCGCTGCGGTGGCCGGCTGCTTTCGCCCAATCCAAGACTGTGCCGATCCTCTGGCGCACGCGGCTGGCTGTTTCACCCTTCGTCAGCCAGATCGGCGCGAGCGCCCGCAGCACATCAGGAGTCTCGATCTGGTCGACTCGCTTCGCGCCGAAATGCGGAATAGCGTAGGTGCGAAGAGTGTTGATCCACTGCGCCGCATGCTTGGGGTTACGCCACGTCGCCTTATGTTCGGAGTGCACCGTCTCGGCCGCTTCGGCAAAGGTCGGAACCGTCAACTGCGCCCGGCGTCGCTCGGCCAGCGGGTCGCCACCGTCGCGAGCGGTCTTGCGGTAGGCGAGGGCCTTCTCGCGCGCCTCGGCGAGGGTGACGAGGCTCGCCCCGCCCAACCCGATATCGCGGCGCTTCCCCTGCACGACGATGCGCAGCAGCCATCGCTTCGACCCCGAGGGATCAACGACGAGGTAGAGACCGTGGCCGTCGGCGTAGCGCCCAGGGGTCTTGAGCGCGCGCATCTGCACGGTCGTCAGCGCCTTTTCGGGGTGCCGCCCCTTGCCGCCCATTGCCGGGTCCGCCTAACTCGCTTGCCCCACATTTTGACCCACAACAAATGTGGGGTGCAAGCGGATTGTGCTGGATCGTATTGGACGAACTTACTGCTGGCTCTGGCACCGTATATCACTGCCAATGCTGCAATTTTCGGATATCGCCGGGGCTTTCCGCATCTCCCTGGACAATCGATGAGGGCAGCCACCCCTTCCGCCAGCGGGCATCGCATGCAAACGAACCAGTCCCGTCGATCGGCGACCTGCCCCACCATCCTCGTTGCCATCCGCGGGTGTCGCGGGCGATCAAAGGGATCGCCTTCGGTCTTATTCGCGGCGCGGGAGACGGTGTGCACCGACCGCGCGGCCGGATCGTGCGGGCTCGCGAAGGGGCGATCCTCGATCTCGCCGCGACCATCGTTGTGCCCGAACGCGTGGCTTTGGGCCGGGAGGACCGGCGCAATGGCCTGGATCCGCAACGAGATCGGGATCGCGACCGTCCGATGCACAAGGTAATGGGCTGAACGCCACGTGAGCGACTTTGCCAGCTCCTACCTCGGCCGCCTGCGCGCATCCGTCGGTTCGCGGCTGCTGCTCGTGCCGGGCGCGCGCGTCGTTGTCGCCGACGCACAAGGCCGTGTGCTCTTGGAACTGCGCGCCGATTTCAATCTCTGGGGGCTGCCGGGCGGCGTGCCGGACGAGCGCGAGGATATCGTCGCCTGCGCAGTGCGCGAGACCTTCGAGGAAACCGGGCTCCGGATTTCAGATCTCGTCCCGTTCGGATTCGCGTCCAGGCCCGAAACCGAGGTGTGGACGTATCCGAACGGACATGTCTGCCACTACTTCAGCATGATGTTCACGACGCAGACGTTCTCGGGCGCCCCGGCAAGCGACGGTGGTGAGAACCTGAGGGTCGCTTGGTTCAGGCCCGACGCGCTGCCGGACGTCTTGCCCAATGTGGCGCTCACGATCGACGCTTTTCTGCGCTGGAAAGCGACGGGCGCATTTCAGATGATCTAGCGCAGGCTGCCGGTCCTCGATCGCGGAGGCATCGCCGCGTCGGCGGCCAGTCCCGCATTCATCCTCGTGTCCAACGACCCTTCGGGGTCGACAGCGCATTTTGGCAAGGTCTCGCGTGCTAGGGCTGCGCGGCAACAGCACAGGGGCCGGACGCGCGGATGCAAACCGTCGGATCTGTTCTCGACCGCCGCGGCGGCCTTGCCCCCGGCTTCGACCTGTTGCGGATCGTCTTGGCTGTGTCCGTCGTGGTCTGGCACGGGCGCGCGATCGTGAACAACGAGATCACCCGCGTCGACGGCTTCTTCGAACTCGGCAGCTACGGCATCATCGCAGCCTTCTTCGGGCTCTCGGGCTTCCTGATTACCGGAAGCGCCTTGCGCCTCCGGCTGCGCGACTTTCTGCTCAACAGAGCGCTCAGGATCATTCCCGCCCTTGCCGTCGAGATCGTGCTCAGCGCGGTGGTTCTCGGGCCGCTGTTCACCGACCTGCCCCTGTCGAACTACGCCACCGACCCGCAGACCTACCGCTATCTCGCCAATATCCTTGGCCTGATCATCTACACCCTGCCGGGCGTGTTCGCGCACAACCCCACCGATGTCGTCAACGGCTCGCTCTGGACCATCCCGCACGAGATCGTCTGCTACGGGCTGATGTCGGCCTGCGTTCTGACCGGACTGCTGCGGCGTCCGGCTCTCGTCCTCGGCGCGGCCGCCGTGGTGATCGGGCTCGGCTTCGTCTTCGGTTCTGGCGCCCTGGGTGACCCCGTCACCCTCACGGCGCGACTGGCCGACAAGTTGTTCGTCGATAAGGCGTCGCGCCTCTACGTGGCGTTCCTGCTGGGCATTGCAGCCTACCTGTATCGCTACAGGCTCCCTTACGACCTGCGCTTGATCGGGCTTGCGGCAGCCATCGTGTTCGCCGCCGGCGCCTTCGATTTGACGGCCGTCACGGCGGTGCCGGTCCACCCGTTCCTGAACCTCGTGGTCCTGCCGTCGCTGATCTATCTCACCGTCTGCTTGGGCGTGACGGATCTCTGGGTTCCGGCCCTGCTCAAGCGCGGCGACTATTCCTACGGGATCTACCTGTACGGCTGGCCGATCCAGCAGGCCCTGGTTGCGCTGGTGCCGGTGCGGAATACGACAGCAAGTCTTGCTGGCGCTGCCCTGCATCGTCCTGTTCGCGATGGTGTCCTGGCACCTGATCGAACGGCCGATCCTCGGCTTGCGGCGTCGCTTCTCGTTCGTGGCCGCGCATCGTCTGCAGAGTGAAGCGGACCGGCCGACGGACGCTGCCGCGCCGGGGCTGGGCGGCGTCCGATAGAAGCGGCGCACGATCGTGCGGAGCATGGCTGAGGCCTCGAAGCCGGCGCCCGATAGCCGGCAGGCCTCAATCGGACGTGCCGCGGTGCCCCACGGTTCTCTCATCCGTGGAGCACCGCCTCTGCTCGCGCCCGCGCTCGTCCTCAGCGCGGGACCGCGCCGCGGCGAACCGGCAATACGCCGGGACTGACCAGCAGCATCGCGGCCATGCCGATTCCGGTCGCAACCGCCGTCGCGATGAACATCGCCTGATAGCCGTAGGTGCTCGCCAGGATCCCCGCCAGCGTCGGCGCGAGCACCGAGCCGATATTGGCGAAGAAGTGCATGAAGCCGCTCCAGGCCCCGAGGTGCTCGCGGGGGGCGGTGTCGATGACCACCGTCCAGTACACGGTGTTGACGAGCGCGTTGAGGCTGTTGCCCAGGGTCATCAGGGCGATCACCGCCGCCGGGCTCGTGGCTTGTGAGACTCCGAGGAAGACGAGCGTCGTCAGAAGCAGCGTGAGCGCGGCGAACCAGCTGCGCGCGATGCGCAGATTTCCGGTCCGTTTGAGGAGCCAATCGGAGAAGCGGCCGCCCAACAGGACCGTCAGGCAAGGGCCGGTCCAGGGGATCATGCCGAGATACCAGAGCGAAGCCAGGTTGAAGTGGAACTGATCCTGAAGGTACTTCGGCGTCCAGGTCAGAAGCATGAAGTTGACGTAGATGAACGCGAAATAGCCGATCGTGTTGAAGACCATCGTGCGGCTGGTGAAGAACATCCACCACGGGACATCAGCGTCTTGCCGGCCAATGGACGTCGATGGAGCGTCCGAGACTGAAGTGCCGCTCCGTATCTCGGCCAGTTCCGCCGCGTTGACCCGCGGGTTGTCCTCCGGCCGATTGGTGAAGATCCGCATGAACGCGAGCAGCGCGACCAGCCCGGTGATGCCGAGGATCCAGAACATGGCGCGCCAGCTGCCGGTCAGCAGGAGCAGGCCGACCGACATCGGTGCCGTCAGCAAGGCGCCGAGGGGCGTGCTGAGCAGCCCGATCGAGACCGCGAAGCCGCGCTCGCGCGGCGTGGCCCAGTTCCCGACCGTCTTGTTGATGATGGAGTAGGCGGGTCCTTCCGAGAACCCGAACAGGACGCGTACGACCGCGAAGCCCGCGAGGGCCGAGCCGCCCAGAGCGGCCATCCCGAAATCGCCCGCGTAGGCCGTCGCGATCTCGAACACCGACCAGGCGATGCCCGCGATCAGCCAGACCAGCTTGGCGCCGAAGCGATCGCCCAGGGCGCCGCCGATCAGGGCGCCGAACATGTAGCCGTATCCGAAATAGCCGAGCACGGCCCCCCAGGCCGCACGATCCAGGTTGTACTCGGCCGTGATGTCGGCCGCCGCGTAGGAGATCGCACCGCGGTCGATGTAGTTGATCATCGCGATCACGACGATCGATGAGAAGATGACGAACCTGAATTTAGTTTGCTTTTCTGTTTGATTCATAACGTGTTGGTTTCCAGAGACCCGGTTCGGTGATGAAGGAAAATCGATCGCGCCGGAAGGTCCGGTCGTGCGCTTCTCGGATGCTGCTGTATCCACGGTGCAGCACCCGGCATTGGTGGTGTCCGGACTGAAATCGTGTCTTGCGGGACCGAGAGGGGTTGCCCGCGCTGCGCGTGAGCTTGGCTTGATACGGTTGGGAGGGTGCGGAGCTGCGCACGGGCGAGCCGTCGGACCGGATGCCGGGCCGATGCAACTCCTGGTGTAGGCCTGCCTGTCTCTGACCGCGGACGCAAGCGTCGCTTGGCTGATCGACGTCGGTTCGATCCTGCCCGAGAGGCGCAGCCGATCACGGAACCGCAACGGATGATCGAGCATGGCCGAGAGCCGCGTCGCGAACCGTCGGCAGGCAGGGATTCTCGTTGTCGCGGTGCCATGCGAGCATCAGCTCCGGCTGCGCGGAGGCCGGCAGCCGGATCGGGCGCAGGACCACGCCGGTCATGCGGATGCTGCGGACGCTCTCCGGCAGCAGCGCGACGCCAAGCCCGGCGCCGACCAGCGCCAGCATGGTATGTGCTTGGTTGACCCGCTGCACGATCCGCGGCCGCACCTTCGCTGCCTCGAACAGGCGGTCGAGCAGCTCGACGAAGTAGCGGCCGCCGCGCGGCGACCACGTGACCAGCGCCTGACCGTCGAGGGCCTGGATGCCAAGCTGCCGGGCCGATGCCAGCGGACGGCCGCTCGGCACCGCCAGGACGAGGCGTTCGCGCAGCAGGAGGGCCGTCGCGATCGGGCCGTCCTCGCTCAGCAGTGCGGGGGAGGGGCGCAGCAATGCGAAGTCGATCCGCTTGCCGTTGAGCGCCTGCATCTGCTCCTCCGAGACCATCTCCTCCAGGACGAGGTCGATGTCCGGCAGGGTCGCGCGAACCTGCGCCACCAGGCGGGGCAGGGCGCGGAAGGCCGAGGCCGCGGTGAAGCCGAGGCGGACCAGCCCGCTCTCGCCCTGGGCGGCCCGACGGGTGATCTGGGCGGCTCCCTCGGCCGCCGCCAGGACCCGATAGGCCTCGGCCAGGAAGGTGCGCCCGACGGGCGTGAGGCGAACGGCGCGCGTCGTGCGCTCCAGAAGGGTGACCCCGAGAGATTGCTCCAGGGCCTGGATCTGCCGGGACAGAGGCGATTGCGAGAGGTTCAGCCGCGCGGCGGCACGGCCGAAATGCATCTCTTCGGCGACGGCGACGAAGCTGCGGACGTGGCCCAGGTCAAACATTGATGCAGGATCCGGGATAAATCAGCCAAAATCAACATTGGACGCACAAATCGGAGCGCCATAGAGACGCGGCCAGCATCAGCAAGGCGCACGCCTGGTCGGGAGGACCGCGCAATGTCCAAGATGACGCCCGCCGAGATGGCGCAGGCCCTGGGTTCCGGCCTTCTGTCCTTTCCCGTCACGCATTTCCGCGACGATCTCGCCTTCGACGAGGGGGCCTATCGCCGGAATCTCGCGCGGCTCGCCGAACACAAGGTCGCCGGCCTGTTCGCCGCTGGCGGCACCGGCGAGTTCTTCTCGCTCACGCCCGCCGAGGTCGACAGCGTGCTCCGCGCGGCGGTGGAGGAGACCGCCGGCCGGGTGCCGGTCATCGCGCCGGCCGGCCACGGCACGGCCATCGCGGTCGAGCTCGCCAAGGCCGCCGAGAGCGCCGGAGCCGACGGCCTGCTGCTGCTGCCGCCCTATCTCGTGGGATCGGAGCAGGACGGCCTGGCCGCCCATGTCGAGGCGGTCTGCCGCGCCACGAAGCTCGGAATCATCGTCTACAACCGCGCCAACGCGCAGCTGAACGAGCAGACCCTGGCACGTCTGTGCGAGCGCTGCCCGAACCTCGTCGGCTTCAAGGACGGGGTCGGCGACGTCGAGCTGATGACGCGGGTCTATGCCGGCCTCGGCGACCGCCTCACCTATATCGGCGGCCTGCCCACCGCCGAAACCTTCGCGCTGCCCTACCTGGAGATGGGCGTCACCACCTACTCCTCGGCGATCTTCAACTTCCTGCCGGACTGGGCGCTGTCGTTCTACGAGGCCGTGCGCCGGCGCGACCGCGACGCGATCTATGCCGAGCTGCGCGCCTTCGTCCTGCCCTACATTGCCCTCCGCAACCGCAAGCGCGGTTACGCGGTCTCGATCGTCAAGGCCGGCATGAATGCGGTCGGGCGGCCGGCCGGTCCGGTCCGGCCGCCGCTCACCGATCTCGACGCCGCCGAGCTGGCCGAGCTGACGGCGCTCATCGGCGACCGGCGCTAAGCGCCGCGCCGAAGGTCCCAAAAAACAAGCCGAACCAACGGCGGGACCAGCAGCCGTCCGGGCGGACCGGGCGGCGCCTCTCAGGGAGAACGTTCATGACCGGTGCTACGAGCCCTGCGCTCGGCGTCATCGCCGAGAGACGCAGCCGCGTCCGCCTCCTCATCGTCCTGATGCTGTTCATCGCGACGACCATCAATTACGCCGACCGCGCGACCATCTCGATCGCCGGTCCGGACATGGCCAAGGATCTCGGCCTGACGCCGGTCCAGATGGGCTATGTCTTCTCGGCGCTGTCCTGGTCCTACGTGCTGGCGCAGATCCCGGGCGGCTGGCTTCTCGACCGCTTCAGCGTGAAGTGGGTCTATGCCGCGGCGATCTTCCTCTGGTCGGCCTTCACGCTGGTTCAGGGCGGCATCGGCTTCTTCACCGGCCTCACCGCGGTGATCCTGCTGTTCGCCCTGCGCCTCGCGGTCGGCCTCACCGAGGCCCCGATCTTCCCGGCCAATGCCCGCATCGTCGCGGCGTGGTTCCCGGCCGCGGAGCGCGGGCTCGCCTCCGCGTTCTTCAACTCGGCGCAGTACTTCGCCACCGTGCTGTTCACGCCGCTGATGGCGTGGATCGTACACACCTTCGGCTGGCACCACGTGTTCACCGTGATGGGCGCCCTCGGGATCGCCTTCGCGTTCGTCTGGGTCAAGACCATCTACGGCCCGAAGGACCACCCGTCCGTGAACCGGGCCGAGCGCGATTACATCGAGGCCGGGGGTGCGCTCGTCGACATGGACGGCGGCAGCCTGAACGCGACGTCCCACGCGGGCCGCACGATCAGGCAGCTCCTGTCGAACCGCATGCTGATCGGCATCTACATCGCGCAGTACTGCATCACCGTACTGACGTACTTCTTCCTCACGTGGTTCCCGGTCTACCTCGTGAAGGAGCGCGGCCTGTCGATCCTCCAGGCCGGCTTCGCGGCGGTGCTGCCGGCGCTCTGCGGCTTCGCCGGCGGTCTCCTCGGCGGCTTCATCTCCGACATGCTCCTCAAGCGCGGCTTCTCCCTGACCGCCGCCCGGAAGATCCCGATCGTCGGCGGGATGCTGCTGTCCATGTCGATCATCGGCTGCAACTACGTCCAGGCCGACGCCGTGGTGGTCGGGCTGATGGCGCTCGCCTTCTTCGGGAAGGGCATCGGCGCCCTCGGCTGGGCGGTGGTGGCCGACACCTCGCCGCGGGAGAGCGGCGGTCTGTCGGGCGGCCTGTTCAACACCTTCGGCAACACCGCCGGCATCACCACGCCGATCGCCATCGGCTACATCGTCCAGCAGACCGGTTCATTCTCGGGCGCCCTGGTGTTCGTCGGCGCGAACGCGTTGATCGCGGTGCTCTGCTACCTCGTCGTGGTCGGCGAGATCCGCCGGGTCCATCTGGACCCGCACTGACGTCCGACGGGCCGGCCGCGGCCGGGAACCACCTATCCGGCGCGGCCCGCGCGCGAAGACGGGCCCGCCTCAGACACGCAGGAGGAACCATGCAGACGGATCACGCCGCGACCCAACACGCCAAGCGGCAGACCCCCGTGGTCACCGAGATGAAGGTGGTCCCGGTCGCCGGGCGCGACAGCATGCTGTTGAACCTCAGCGGCGCGCACGGGCCGTTCTTCACCCGCAACCTCGTCATCCTGACCGACTCGACCGGCGCCACCGGTCTCGGCGAAGTGCCCGGCGGCGAGGGCATCCGCGGGGTGCTCGAGGAGGCGCGCGCCCTCGTGGTCGGCCAGCCGCTCGGCGCCTGGAACGCGGTCCTGAACACGATGCGCGCGACCTTCTCCGACCGCGACGCCGCCGGCCGCGGCCTCCAGACCTTCGACCTGCGCATCACGATCCACGCAGTGACGGCCGTCGAATCGGCGCTGCTCGACCTGCTCGGGCAGTTCCTCGACGTGCCGGTGGCGGCGCTGCTCGGCGAGGGTCAGCAGCGGGATGCAGTCGAGATGCTCGGCTACCTGTTCTACGTCGGCGACCGCCGCCGCACCGATCTGCCGTACCGCGCACCGGAGGCCGGCGACGGCTGGCTGCGCCTGCGCGACGAGGAGGCCCTGACCCCGGAGGCGGTGGTCCGGCTGGCCGAGGCGGCTCATGACCGCTACGGCTTCAACGACTTCAAGCTGAAGGGCGGCGTGCTGGCCGGCGAGCAGGAAATCGAGGCCGTCACGGCGATCGCCAAGCGCTTCCCGCAGGCCCGCGTGACCCTCGACCCGAACGGCGCTTGGCGCTTGGCCGAGGCGATCCGGCTGTGCAAGGGCAAGGGCGACGTGCTCGCCTATGCCGAGGATCCGTGCGGGGCCGAGGAAGGCTTCTCCGGCCGCGAGATCATGGCCGAGTTCCGGCGGGCCACGGGTCTGCCGACCGCCACCAACATGATCGCCACCGACTGGCGGCAGATGCGGCACGCGATCCAGCTGGGATCGGTCGACATCCCGCTGGCCGACCCGCATTTCTGGACCCTGGCGGGTGCGGTCCGCGTGGCGCAGCTGTGCCGCGACCACGACCTGACCTGGGGCTCGCACTCGAACAACCACTTCGACGTATCGCTCGCGATGTTCACCCACGCCGCCGCCGCCGCGCCCGGCCGCGTGACGGCGATCGACACGCACTGGATCTGGCAGGACGGCCAGCGCCTGACCAAGGAGCCGCTCGCGATCCGGGGCGGGCTCGTCCGGGTGCCCGAGCGTCCGGGGCTCGGCATCGAGATCGACTGGCCGCAGGTCGAGGCCGCCCACGCGCTCTACCAGAAGCACGGCCTCGGCGCCCGCGACGACGCGCAGGCCATGCAGGCCCTGATCCCGGGCTGGACCTTCGACAACAAGCGTCCCTGCCTCGTGCGCTAGATGCGGGCGCAGCCGGGCCGCCCCCAGAGGCTGAGGAGAGCCTGCGGACGCGCTGTTCGAGGCGTGATGCTGTCATCCTCATCCCGGGGCGCCGCTGCGCGGCCCCGGGATGACGATGGTGCGGTGGCGTTCGCTGCATGCATCCCGCGAAGCGGCTCGCGCCCCGCATGTGCTCCTGCCGCCACGCTTCACGTCCTCTGTCATGCTCCGGATGATCCGCCGCGGTGTTACGACGGAGCCGTGTGCTAACCGGACGGGTCTGCGGCCGAGAGAGCCGAACCCGGAGGATGCCCATGGCCGTCGCGCCGATCGATCGAACACGAGCCGCGCGGCCGGCCGGCCCGGGCACCGCCCCGGAGACCGGTGCCCTGGAACGGCTCGGCGTCCGGTTCACCAACTGGGCGGAACGGTGGTTCCCGGACGCGTTCATCTTCGTGGCGATTGCCGTGGTGATCGTGGCGCTCGGGGCGTTGGCGAACGGCGCCTCCGCGCCGGCCGTCGCCAAGAGCTTCGGGGACGGCTTCTGGAGCCTGATTCCGTTCACGATGCAGATGGCCTTCGTCACGATCGGCGGCTACGTCGTGGCCGTGTCGCCGCCCGTGCAGGCGCTGATCGAGCGCATGGCCCAAATCCCGCGGACCGGGCGCGGCGCGGTCGGCTTCGTGGCCGGCGCGACCATGATCTCGTCGTTCCTCAGCTGGGGTCTCAGCCTGATCTTCGGCGGATTGCTGGTTCGGGCACTGGCGCGCCGCACCGATCTGCGCATGGATTACCGGGCCGCGGGCGCGGCGGCCTATCTCGGCCTCGGCGCGACCTGGGCGCTGGGTCTCAGCTCCTCGGCGGCGCAGCTCCAGGCTAACCCGGCGAGCCTGACCAAGAACCTGCTCGCCATCTCGGGCGTCATCCCGTTCAGCGAGACGATCTTCCTGTGGCAGTCGATGCTGGTCGCCGCGGTGCTGTTCGTCGTCTCGGTGCTGATCGCCTACGCCTCGGCGCCCCTCCGCGAGACGGCGGTCACCGCCGAGAGCCTCGGCGTCGACGTGGCCCGCGAGACGAACGACCTTCCCCCGGCCCGCCAGCCCGGCGAGTGGCTCGAACATTCGCCGATCCTGACCCTCCTGCTCGTGCTGATCGCCGGCGGCTGGATCGTGCAGGAATTCGCGCGCCAGTCCTGGATCGTCGCGATCTCGAACCTCAACACGTACAACCTTCTGTTCATCACGCTCGGCCTGCTGCTCCATTGGCGGCCGAAGCGCTTCCTTCTGGCGGTCGCGAAGTCGGTGCCCGCCACGGCCGGCATCCTGATCCAGTACCCGCTCTACGCGGCGATCAGCGGCATGCTCACCGGGCCGAAGAACGCCGCCGGAACCTCTGCCTCGGATGCCATCACCCACGCCTTCGTCAGCCTCAACACCACCGGCAGCTTCCCGCTGACCATGGGCGTCTACTCGGCGATCCTCGGCTTCTTCGTGCCGTCGGGCGGCGGCAAGTGGCTCCTGGAGGCACCCTACGTCCTGCAGGCGGCCAACGAGCTGAAGGTCCATCTCGGCTGGGCGGTGATGATCTACAACGCCGCCGAGGCGCTTCCGAACCTGATCAACCCGTTCTGGATGCTGCCGCTGGTCGGCATCCTCGGCCTGAAGGCACGCGACATCGTCGGCTTCAGCTTCCTGCAGCTTCTCGTGCACCTGCCGCTGGTGCTGTTCCTGCTCTGGGCGCTCGCCTTCACACTGACCTATCACCCGCCGGTGATGCCGTGAGGCGGTCGACGGCTCAGTCGAGGGCGTAGCCCAGCAGGCCCTCATTCGTTTGGCCCTCGCAGCTCTTGTCGCGCGACACGAAGTGATCGTGTGCTCCCGCCCTGCAGCGGAACAGCGCGTGACTGCCCGGCTGCGGCGCCTCGGAGATGTAGCCGGTCTGGCCGAGGGGCGTCTGCCCCTCGCATTGTTCGTCCCGGCTGAGGAAATGATCGGTCCCGGCGACGCAGCTCATGAGCTTGGCCGTGCTGGGCCTCGGGAGGAGGAACAGCGATCCCAGGGTGGCTTCCGGCGCGAAATCCGGTGCCGCGTAGCCAGTGGTGACCCAGTGCCCGCCCGGCCCGAGGTACCGCTTGAGCGGCGCGCGATCGTTCGCGACCGATTGAGTCGCCGTCGCGATCCGCCACGTGCCTGGATAGGGATCACCGCCCGCATAGAAGACCGTGATCGCCGGCAAGAACGGCGTGAGGCTGCCGTGCGGATCACGCTGAAAACCGGGGCTGTGATTGAGGTAGAAACCGGTGACGTCCGAGTTCAGGTAGCCGGACGGCGTCCAGCGCACGGGCTTCCCGCTCAGCAGCGCCTTGAGCGGCATCTTGAAGAGGCCGAGCTGATAGGTCTCGCGGTCGGGATTGCGCGCCGGATCCTTGCAGGCCACCTGCGCGCACACCCGCCCCGGCAGGCCGGTGATCACGTAGACCTCGCCCGACGACGCGTCGTATCCGAAATCGGAATTCGGATTGATCGTCGTGCCGTCGGTGGCGAGATTCGGCACCCGGGCGGGCGCATCGAAATGCACGCCGTCGGCCGTGTGCCGCACATAGAGGTCGCCGAACCCCGGCACGCCCTGCGGCCCGGTCAGGTCGGTGACGAAGACGTAATGGCCTGGCTGGCCGCCGACGGCGAAGCTCGCCGGCTGCCCGGCCCCGTAATTTGTCTGGGCAACGACCGGGTTGAGAGGCGCGATCACCGGCGACGGGTGGCCGATCCAGGTCACCTTGTCGTTGGAGAACGCCAGGCCGGTCTGGTTGTTGTTGCCCGGCAGATTGTCGGCGCCCGAATAGTACATCGCGTAGGCGTAATGCTGCCCGTCGGCCGGGTTGGTGAAGCTCCCCTTGATCACGCTGGGGTCGCAGACGTACTGGCGGTTCCATGAGCCCGGTGTCGGCTGGAACACGACCTGAGCCGGCGAGAAGCCTGTCTGCGCATTGTAGGACCGGTGGTAGATCACGTCGGTCTTGCCCTGGCCGCACCACCAGATGTCGGTGGTCCCGTTCTCCGTGATCAGGCTCGGGGCATAGTTGTAGCCGCGCGGATTCGCCTCGTTGGTGAAGAGCGGGCGGCCCTCGGACGCCGTCCAGGCGGCGCGCGCCGAGAGGGGACCTGCGAGCGCAAGGGCGGTGCCGAGTGCAACGACGGGTTTGAGCTTCACGGTGCGCCTTCTCGGCTCGCGGTCTCGGGTGCGTTATGCGCGCCATCGTCAGTCGACGGCGCGAGGCCTGGAAGGGGCCATCCCTCCGCCGGCCGTCTGTGCCGGTCCGAAGCCTCACCCGCAACCCTCGGAGGATGACTGAACGGAACCGGGATTCGGTGCTACATCGTGGTGCCGCAACCGAACGGGGCTTCGGCGTGCAGAGCGTTCCCGCGCGCTGCCTCGGGCCGGCGGACGGTCGATCCGGCGTGTTCCGCAAATGCGCCCGGATCAAGAGCGAGGATGTCCGACGATGGGCCCTTCACCGGCCATGAGCGAGCAGGAATCGATGGTCGCCGCCCGCACAGCCTGTCACCTCCGGTCTTGGCCTGGGGCGCGCCTTGACGCCGGCAAGCTCTCTCCAGCACCTCGGGGGGGCTGGAGATGCGGTGCAAGCCTCAGCGTCCCGTTCTCCATCGCGAGACAGGGTACGCCGTGAGCGCCCGCGCCACCCTAGCGGCCGAGCGCCGGCACTGGTTTTACGACAGCAAGGTCTTGGTCTGCGCGTTCTGTCTCTTGGCCTTCGTCGCCATCTTCTGGCAGGTGAGCCAGTTCGAAGGTTTCCAGCCGATCTTCACCTGCGAGTCGAAGAGGGACATCGACCGCCTGTTGCTGACCTCCGGGATGGATGTCTGCATGAAGAGCGCGCGCTCGCAGGGCGATCAGGAGCGCTGCATGCGCACTGTTTATCTGCTGGCCTGCACGAAGGAGCGATGGCGTTAGCCGATCGGTCCTGCCGTGTCCGTGAGGAGGCGGATTTCGAGCGTGCGCACCGTCCCGGTCTCTCAGGGGATCGCGTTGTCCGACGCGATCCGGCACACCACCAGTTTCACCCCGCCTTGACGGCGCTGCGGCGGCTCGATCCGACCCGCGGTGCGGGTGACACGGCCGTCGCTTTCTGGGCGACGTCGCGGAGCGCGAAAACCATCGCGTCGGTCTGCGCATCGAGCTGTAAACGTGTCCCGGTCTCGGCGGTGTTGCGCCATGCGATCACGAAACAGGCGAGGATTGCAGCGGCACTCGAGACAAGCGGGGCGATGATCAGCGCAGCCAGGAAACTGACGGGCGCCAGCACGACCGCCGCAAGGAGGCCGGTGCTGATCCCAACCGCTATCAGAACGAACATCGGAGGTGCACCCGACCTGTGCAGCCCATGTGATCGATGGCTGCCTGACTCTCGCTAGGGCGCAGGCGTTAACGAGCGGTTAACAGCCAAATCTGGCGCCAGCTTCGGTGTTAAGACCCGGGCTGAAACAAGACTCCGCTGTAGGTCGTTACCTTCGTTCACGCATCACGTGCGCCAGCGGCCAGTCCGGGTGACGTTTCCGTGTGCCGCGATGCTGATCGGCTTGCGCGGCGGGCTGGTGTGATGAGCCACGCCTGCCGCGTTGCGGATCAGGCGATCTTCTGTCGCTCGACGAGATACCGTGAGCGGACCGAACCAAGCTGGGAAATGCTTCAATTTCAGCTTGCGATAGCTGTGACGCGTTAGAATTATGATATAAAATGATCAGCTTTGGTATAAAACGATCACTTGTTTGTGGTGGCCGCAGGATGTTAGTGCCGGCGCCCGCCGTCGAACAGGATTTGATCTGCCTATGGCTGTCGATGATCGCGCTGTCAGACGCCTGAGCGAGATCGCGGCCGTGATGGGCTGCCGCGTCGAGGTGTTCTACTTGCCCGACAGCGAAGCGCACGAAGCCGGCATGACGTGTGAGCTGCTTCGCCTGTGGAACGCCATCACCGAGCCGCAGGCCCGGCAGCGTATCCTGGCCAGCGCGCGGCTGGAGGCGCGCGGCGCCGCCCGCGTTGAGACCGTGGAGTGACATAGAGCCGGGTCTGGCAACGGATGTGTCCGCGCTTCTGGCCGGGAAAATGGCGAGGCTCGGGTCATGCGGACGGTCGATCGCCGCCTTCAATGCCGGGCAGCATCTGCGCGCACCCACGCGGACGATGGACTGCGTCTTGACCGTCCCACGTCACGGATCGACCCCATCGCGGCAATCACAAGCGCTTCGAATGCACGATGGCGGGATCCAAACCGCTCTGTTGAAATGAGAGTTACGGCCAACTTTACGCGGCTTTAACCCTGGTTTTGCGACGGTCCTGAGCACTGGAGGGCTCAGGTCATGCTCGATCATCACAATGGGCGGGCGGTCCGGTCGGCCTCATCCGGTCTGGCCCAGCGTTGTCTCGCGAAAGCCCGCGATCACCGCGCGGCCGGTCGCTCCGAACGGGCCCGCGCCAGCCTGAGCCGCGTGCTGGGCGAAGAGCCGAATCACCCCGAAGCGCATTACGAGTTGGGCCAGCTCCTCGCGGCCACCGCGCCCGAGAAGGCCATCACGCACTTTGTCACGGCTCTTCGCGGGGCGCCCGAGAAGCCGGCTCACTGGATTGCGCTGGCTTCGGCTTTGCTCGCCGCTGACCGGCTGCCTGACGCGCGCGCGATCCTGGAGCGCTATAAGGCGCAGAATTTCGGCCCCGAGGCGCGGGCGCTGACCAAGGCCTTCATCGATCGCACCCTCACGGCGGCGCAGGGCCGCTACGATCTAGGGAAATGGAAGGATGCGGAGGCGCTGCTCGATCTCATCATCCTCCTCGATGATCAGCATAGCCACGCCACCTACCTCGCGGGTGCCGTCGCCGCCCGGACGAACAGGCTCGAACTCGCCTTCGATCTGATCAGCATCGCGCTCCTGCGCGAGCCGCAGAACGCGCTGTTCTTCACCGGCCTCAGCACGGTGTTGACCCATCGCGGGGATCACGACGGCGCCATCTCCGCACTGGAGAAAGCGCTGGAGATCGACGGCGATCTGGCGATGGCTCATGCCAACATCTCGGGGGTCTACCAGCGCCGTTTCCGCTTCGGCGAAGCGCTGCGGCACGCCGAGCGGGCCATTGCCCTCGATGCGAACAATGCCGGGGCGTACAGTAACCGTGGCAGCGCACTTCTGGCACTCGGCCGCCTGGGTGAGGCCGTGGATGCCTTCGACCGGGCGCTCGCCCTCGACCCGTCGAAGCTGTTCGTTGCCTCGAATCGCTTGTTCGCCAAGCTCTACTCCGCTGACATCCCGCCAGAGGATTATACCGCGGACGCGCTGGCCTATGGCCGCCGCTTCGCGGACCCGCTCCTGCGCCGTCGGCCCTTCGCCAACGATCGCGACCCGGATCGTCCCCTGCGCGTCGGCTTCGTCTCGGGGGATCTCTGCAATCACGCGCTGGTCCGATTCTTCGAGCCCTACCTGCGTGCGGTCGACCGGGAACACTTCACGGCCTTCGCCTACATGACGCATGCGAGCGAGGATTCCGTGTCGGACCGACTGCGTCCGTTGTTCCACGCTTGGCACAACATCTCCGGGCTCGATGATGATGAGGCCGCCGACCTGATCGAGCGTGACCGAATCGACATCCTCGTCGATCTGTCGGGTCACAGCGCGGGCAACCGCCTTTTTGTCTTCGCGAGGAAGCCGGCACCGATCCAAGTGTCCTGGATCGGGCACCCGGCCACGACCGGTCTCACCGCCATCGACTATCGCTTTTCCGATCCCATCACCGATCCGCCGGGTCTCACCGAGGCGCTGCATTCGGAGCGCCTTTGGCGGTTGCCGAAGGTTTGGGTGACCTACGAGGGTCCCGATGATCTTCCGCCGGTGCGCGGCCGGGCACCGTTTGAGGACGCCGGATACGTGACGTTCGGCTGCTTCAATCGGCTGACCAAGATCAGCGATGAGGCGCTGCAGACCTGGGCACGCATCATGTCGGCCGTGCCCGATGCGCGGCTGTTCATGGTTGTCGGCGATATCGACAATCCCGATGTCCGCCGAGCCGTCGATGACCGCCTTGCGGCGGCCGGTATGCCGCTGGATCGGATCATCTATCAAGGGCGCGTGAACAGCGGCTATTACGATCTCTACCACCACGTGGACGTCGCGCTGGATCCATACCCGTACAACGGAGGCACCACGAGCTTCGACACGCTGTCGATGGGTGTGCCCATCGTGGCCTTGCGCGGTCGGCACGCCGTCGCGCGCCACGGAGTGCTGGTTCTGACGGCGATCGGTCTTCCGGACCTCATCGCCGACGATGCCGATTCCTATGTGGCGATCGCCCAGGATCTGTGCCGTGACCTCGACCGCCTGAGATCGATCCGGCACGGTCTGCGCGAGCGCATGCGCTCGAGCCCGCTGATGGATCATTGCGGCCTTGCCCGGGACGTCGGCGACGCTTTCCGGGGGATGTGGCGGACTTGGCTCTCGGAGAGCGGCGTCTGAGAAGCGGAGCCGCGGGCTCGCGCGGAGACCGCGGCGTCGCGCGACGTGGATCCGGTGCGTTGGAAACTGTCGGTCTCGGCGTTGCCTCCGGCTCCGTGCGGGCTTGGCCGGAAGCGCCAGCCCACACGGTGCGCGCGCGGAGGCCGCGCGAGGCAGTCACATGAGCGCGACGATCCGTTTCCAGCCGGACCTCGTCAACGCCTGAGCAGCATCTGAGTATTTCCTGAAGGGGTTTGTTAATTTTGTTCTTCGGCAACTGGATGTTCGAGCATCGCATTAAGATCTCGGCAAGCCGAGCTGGATAAACCACATGGGCCGCCAATAAGACGGCTCCCCGATCAAAAGGATCGCTTCCATGTCTGGTGTTACCCTCACTGCTGCCACCCGTCAGAACCTGCTCTCCCTGCAGGATACGGCGTCGCTGACCGCGACCACCCAGAACCGGCTCTCCACCGGCCTGAAGGTCTCCTCGGCCCTCGACAACCCGGTCAGCTTCTTCACCTCCCAGTCTCTGAGCCAGCGCTCCGGCGACCTGGGGAACCTGCTCGACGGCATCTCCAACGGCGTCCAGGCGATCCAGGCGGCCAACCAGGGCATCACGTCGATCCAGAAGCTGGTCGATCAGGCCAAGTCGGTCGCCAACCAGGCGCTGTCCACCCAGATCACCACCACCGGCACCGCATCGACGAAGTATTCGGCCCCGGCGGCCGACACCACCCTGAACCTGTTCGTCAACGGTGTCGCGACGACTGCCGCGCTCACCTCGACCGGAACGATCGGCGACGCGATCGCCTCTCTCAATACCGCCGTCGGCGCCGGCAGCTTCTCGAAGAGCACGGATGGTACCAAGATCGTCATGAACGCGTCGGCCGACGTCGAGTTCAAGACCTCGGCCGATCAAACGGCGCTCGGCTTCACGGGCGGAACGAACGCGTCGGGCGTGACCTATGACACCACGACCGCCGCCAGCCAGAGCACGGATCTGACGGTGTCGGGCGTCTCAGCACGAAAGACGCTTGCGTCGCAGTACAACAGCCTGTTGACCCAGATCGATCAGCTGGCCAGTGACTCGAGCTTCAACGGCACGAACCTCATCTCTGGCAAGGGCCCCAACAAGGACCTGACGATCAACTTCAACCCGAAGGGCAACTCGAACCTGACGGTTTCCGCGACTGACGAGACCTCGGCCGGCCTTAATCTCAGTGCGATCACCAACAAGTCGGATGGCACGACCAAGGCAGGACAGGGCAACTTCCTGCTGAACGACGACATCAACACGACACTTAGCAAGTTGACCACTGCCTCCAGCCAGCTGCGTACCGATGCGTCGACCTTCGGTTCGAACCTCTCGGTGGTGCAGAACCGTCAGGACTTCAGCAAGAACCTGATCAACATCCTGGATACCGGATCGTCCAACCTCACCGCGGCCGATCTCAACCAGGAGGCGGCCAACTCGCAGGCGCTGACGACCCGGCAGTCGCTGGGCATCTCGGCCCTGTCGCTGGCCAACCAGGCGCAGCAGGGCATCCTGCAGCTGCTCCGCTAAGAGCGGCATCGTCGACAACGGGACCGGCCGGGGCATCGCCCCGGCCGTTTCCTTTTGCGCTCTGTCTTCCAGCCTTCACCGGCGCCGCGACGGCGCGGCGGCGGCCCGCCGCAGCGCGTCGGCGAGCGGTCCATTCGGCGCCGCGTTCGCACGCCCGTCCGGCCGATCCCGCTGCGGATCGGGGCGGTCCTCCCTCGGGCGCGGGGCTCCCGCAGCCGGCTCGATGGGATCGTCGAGCCGCATCGACAGAGCGATGCGTTTGCGCGGGACATCGACGCCGAGCACGAGGACCCGGATGACATCACCGACCCGCACGACCTCGGATGGCGATGCGATCCGGCGGCGCGCCATGGCCGAGATGTGGACCAGACCGTCCTGGTGGACTCCGACATCCACGAAGGCGCCGAACGCCGCCACGTTGGTGACCACGCCTTCGAGCTGCATGCCGGCTTGAGATCGCCGATCGTCTCGACGCCCTCCTGGAAACTGGCCGTGCGGAACGCGGGGCGCGGATCGCGCCCGGGTTTCTCCAACTCGGCGAAGATGTCGCGCACGGTGGGAAGGCCGAAGCGCGCGTCCACGAAGGTCTCGGGGTTGAGGCCGCCGAGCGCCGCCGTGTTGCCGAGCAGGACACGGATGTCGCTCTTCGTCGCCTGCAGGATGCGGCGCACGATCGGATAGGCCTCGGGGTGGACGCCGGACGCGTCGAGCGGGTCGTCGCCGCCCTGGATCCGCAGGAAGCCCGCCGCCAGCTCGAAAGTCTTCGGGCCCAGGCCCGGTACGGATTTCAGCGCCGCTCGGGTCCGGAACGGGCCGTTGGCGTCGCGGTGCGTGATGATCCGCGTGGCCAGAGTCGAGCCGAGGCCCGACACCTGGGTCAGCAGGGCAGGGGAGGCCGTGTTCACGTCGACGCCGACCGCGTTCACCGCATCTTCCACGACCGCCGAGAGGGAGCGCGACAGCTTCGTCTCGCTCACATCGTGCTGATACTGGCCGACGCCGATCGATTTCGGATCGATCTTCACCAACTCGGCGAGGGGATCCTGAAGGCGTCGGGCGATCGATGCGGCGCCACGATGGGACACGTCGAGATCCGGCAATTCGCGGGCGGCGATCTCGGAGGCCGAGTAGACGGAAGCGCCGGCCTCGGACACCGAGACCTTGGCCAGCTTGAGATCGGGATTCTCGGCGATGATCTCCGCGGCGAGCCGCTCGGTCTCGCGCGAGGCCGTGCCGTTCCCGATGGCGAGCAGCTCGACCTTGTGGAGGCGGCACAGCCGCCCGAGCGTCGTGACGGCTTCGCGCCAGCGGCGCTGCGGCTCGTGCGGGTAGGTGGTCTCGACGGCGACGATCCGGCCCGTCGGGTCCGCCACCGCGACCTTCACGCCGTTCCGATAGCCCGGATCCAGCCCCAGCGTGGCGCGACCGCCCGCCGGCGCAGCCAGGAGCAGATCCCGCAGATTGCTGGCGAACACCGTCACGGCCTCGTCCTCGGCACGTTCGAACAGGCGGGTGCGCAGGTCCTGCTTGATCCCTGCCCGGATCTTGGTTCGCCACGCGGTGCGCACCGTTTCGAGGAGCCAGGCGTCACCGGGACGGCCGCGTGCGGCGATGCCGAAGCGGTGGCAGATCGCCCTCTCGAAGGGGCCGGGCGCGGCCGGCGGCGAATCCTCACCCTCGGCCGCGAATGCGATATCGAGCACCTCCTCGCGCTCGCCGCGAAAGAGCGCCAGGATCCGGTGCGAGGGCATCCGCTCGATCCGCTCGCTCCAGTCGAAGTAATCCGCGAATTTCGCGCCCTCCGTCGCCTTGCCCTTACGCACCTTCGAGACGAGCTGGCCGCCGCGCCAGTAATCCGTCCGCAGACGGCCGATCAGGTCGGCATCCTCGGCGAAGCGTTCCACGAGAATCGCGCGGGCGCCCTCCAGCGCCGCTTCGACATCCGGTACGCCGCGCTCGAGCGAGACGTACGGCCGAGCCTCTTGCTCGGGTGCCCTGTCGGACCGTGTCAGGAGGGTCTGCGCCAGCGGCTCCAGCCCGGCCTCCCGGGCCGTCTGAGCCTTCGATCGGCGTTTCGGGCGGAAGGGCAGATAGAGATCTTCCAGCCGCGCCTTCGTGTCGGCAGCCTCGAGGGCTGCGGCAAGCGCCGGGGTCATCTTGCCCTGCGCCGTGATGCTCTCGGCGATCACCCGACGCCGGTCGGTAAGGTCGCGCAGATAGGACAGCCGCTCCTCAAGGCCGCGCAGCTGCGTGTCGTCGAGGCCGCCCGTATTCTCCTTGCGATAGCGCGCGATGAACGGGACGGTGGCTCCGCCATCGAGCAGCGCCACTGCGGCGGCGACCTGCGCTTCCCGGACGCCGAGTTCCTCGGCGATGCGCGCGTTCACGGGCTTCATGCGGTCTCCGGAATAGGCTGCGGCGGCTGGATCGAGGCTCTGCCTGTCCCGGCAAGCCGCCGGAAACAAGGCGGTCGCGTCAAGCTGACGCCCGACCTCCGCGCAGAACCCCGGGAGCCTTCACGATCGTCTCGCACGCCCCGGGATCTTGTGGACAGTCAGCCCATGCCGCCGCCGCTCCTGCCCGCGTTTTCGCAGCGGCAGGTCCTACGAAACGCGGTTCGGATCCGTCACCGCAATCGTCAATGAGATGACTGCGTGTTTTCGGAGAAAATGCCGGTCTTTGGCTTCAGATCTTCGGTGATCAGGCTAAGCCTTGACCGTCATTCGATCATGTCATCGTGATGTCACCAACTGACGCAAAGTTCGCATCTTGCATGTCGCGTCAAGGCAGGCGTCCCGTGCAGTTTGAGATTCGCGAGAGCGGCCGGTCGGTATGGTCCTGGGTTCTCGTTAACGAGACCGCGGAAACCGTACTCGTCTCGCGGCGGAGCTTCCCATCGCGTGCGCAGGCCACGGCAGCCGCGCTGGCCTTCTCCCAACTCGTGGCCCGGGCCGGGCGCACGCTGGCGGGCGGAACGCGCCAAGTCGGATTCCTCTGACCGCAGGCGCAACCTGCGGACAGTGCCGTTCAGGCTCGCTGGCGGATCAGGCTCATCACGCTCCAGCAGGCGATCACGCAGCCGACTCCCATCGCGCCGAGGCAGCTGATGGTGCGGATCGGCTCGCCGCGGGCGAGGACGATCGCGGCCGCGAGCGGCACGAGCAGGAATGCGAGCAGCAGGGTCATGGCGGGGGTCCGATCGGCGGGAGCCGGTTAGGCAGGCCGAGCCTAGGATGCGAATGGTTAATCGCTTCTGACGGCCTTCAAGGCGGCTCGTCCGAGGGCTTCCGCGCGTGCCGCCTTGATCCGGACGTCAGTCCAGCCGGATCTATAGGAAAGGGTTGGCGGCAGCAGAAGCCGACCGTCGGGAACCGGCGCGTGGCGGACGTTAAGCCGCCGGTCTCGAGCCCGTGGGCGACCGCCGAGCCTTTCGCCCGATGCCGGCCGATAGGAGCGAACGAGGACTGCCCGCTACGTCAGGCGGATCAGCCGGTCGGCGAGCGCGCGGTCGTGCAGCAGCGCCATGCGCTCCTTCGGCGACAACCAAGCCTGCGCCTCGCCCACCGTCTCCGCCTCGCAGATCTTCGCGGTGGCCAGCGTCTGGTCCGGGTCGATCGCGCCGCGCGGTCGCGGTCGGCCGACCGGCAGCATCCGGGCATGCGCGGTCGCGAGATCGGGATCGGCGTGAATCGCCGCCAACGCGTCGGCTTCGTCGTACCCCCGTGCGGCGTTGCGCGCGGTCAGCGCGCCGGCACGCACGGCGATCTCCGGAGGCGTCGCCTCTTCAGGGGTCGCGAGAAGGCGTCGGTCCTTGAGTGCGAGGCCGAGGCCCACCTGGCCGCTCGCCCAGGAGATCGGAATCGCCAGGACGAGGCCGAGGATCGTGGGGCTCATCCAGAGGAACAGCGAGGTGGCGATCGCGAACGCCGCGATCCCCGCCACCAGGCCGAGCGCCATGTGCCAGCGGTGCCGAGCGATGATGTCGCGCAGCGGGATCGAGCCGTCGTCGCGGCGCTGCGGGTTCCAGCCCGTGTCGCGCCCGAGCAGGATGCTCACGACCGAGCCGGACTGGATCACCATCGCCACGGGCGCGACGAGCGCCGAGAGCAGGATTTCTACGAGGCTGGACAGCACCAGCCGACCGGCGCCCCCGCAGGCGCGCCGCACCGGCCCATCGAGGAGCGCCAGGATCAGGCCCAGGAATTTCGGGGCGAGCAGGACCGCCATGGTCAGCACGAACAGCTGGAGCGCGCGGACGGGGTCGAACCGCGGGAAGACCGGCGAAAATCCGGCGCCAGCGAAATAGTCGGGCCGCTCCGTGGCGGTCTGGAGGACCAGCAGGATACCGACGAGCAGTTGCAGGAGCCACAGAGGCGAGGCGAGGTACCCGGCGATCCCGGTGGCGAAATGCTGCCGCGTCGCCGGATGCAGCCCGGCGGCGCCGATCACCCGCGCGTGTTGGAGATTGCCCTGTGCCCAGCGACGGTCGCGGATCGCGACGTCGATCAGCGAGGGCGGGCTCTCCTCGTAGGAGCCGGGCAGCCGGTGAAGCATGTAGACTGCCCAGCCGGCCCGGCGGATCAGCGCCGCCTCGGCGAAGTCGTGGGACAGGATATGGCCGCCGAAGGGGGTACCGGGCAGGTCCGGCAGGCCGCAGGATTCCGCGAAGGCGCGGGTGCGGATGATGGCGTTGTGGCCCCAGTAATTCCCGTCGCGGCCCGACCAGGCACTGAGCCCGGCCGCGATCACCGGCCCGTAGATACGGGCGGCGAACTGCTGAAGCCGGGCGAACAGCGTGTTGCGGTTGATGATCAGCGGCAGCGTCTGGATGATGCCGGCATCGGGATCGGCCTCCATCGCGGCGGCGAGCGCCACGACCGCGGAGCCGCTCATCAGGCTGTCGGCGTCGAGAACGAGCATGTGGTCGTAATGCCCGCCCCAGCGGGTAACGAAGTCGCCGATGTTGCCGGCCTTGCGGTGATGGTTCTTCGGGCGATGCCGGTAGTAGAGGCGGGCCTCCGGCCCGAGGCGGTCGCGCAGGTCGAGGAAGGCGCGTTCCTCAGCGATCCAGGCGTCGGCCTGCGTCGAATCGGAGAGCACAAACCAGTCGAAATGCTGGCCGAGCCCCGTCGCCTCGACGGCCTCCCACATCGCCTCGATGCCCGCGAAGGTCCGGGCGGTCGCCTCGTTGTAGACCGGCATCAGGACGGCGGTCCGGGTCCGCAGCGCGGTCGGACGATCGAGGGTTCGCTCGCGCCGCATCAGCATCGCAAATCCGAGCAGCCCGCTGGTGAAGGCGAGCGCAATCCACGAGAAGGTCAGGCAGAACAGGACCACGAGGACGAGCTGCAGGCCGGTCGGGCTGCCCGAGACCGACACTGTCTCCAGCATCTGCCAGCCACCGTAGGCCGTCAGGGCCAGCGCGCCGCCGAAGACCGCGAGGCGCGCCAGCCACGGCGCCCGCACGGGGCGCGACGCCCTCCGGACGGATCCGGGATGCCAACGCGCCAGATCCTGGATCGGCATGGCCAGCGGCGCTTCCGGCGCCAGGCCGAACCCGGCTGAGGCTGCGGCCGAGCCGGGCTCTGCCGCGGCAACCGGGCGCTCGATTGGAATGAGTGTCTCGTCCAGTGGCACGGTGGAGGCTGATCCTCGAGTTGGAGAAGACGGACGGTTACGGGGTCCAGCGGTAGAGCCACGTTTCGCTGATCCGATTCTGTCCCCGGCGGAGCGCCAGGCGCAGCTCGCTGGCCCGTTCGCTGCCGGGATCGAGCTCGAACAGGATCCGCAGGGTCTTGCGGTCTGGGTAGCGGAACCGCTCCTGCCGGGTGATCGCACCGGCCGAGGCCCCGAGATCGACGTCGATGTCCCCGGGCTCGAACAGCGCGGCGCCCTCGAAATCCACGGCGAACAGGCGACGGGTTCCGGAGGCGCCGTGGCCGCAGCGGCTGTCGCGGACCCGCGCGATCTCCGGCGGCAGCGGGTCAGGCCAGCCCTTCGACCAGTGCTGGCGGCACAGGAAGCGCATCTCGGCGCCCTTGGCCAGCTTCGCCTTCGGCCGCCAGTAGGCGAAGACATTCTCGTTCAGCTCGGAATCACTCGGGATCTCGAGCAGCGTCACGGCGCCCTCGCTCCAGTTGTCCTGCGGCTCCAGCCACAGGGAGGGGCGCTGCTCCCAGTGTCGCGCATCGTCCTGGAAATCATCGTAGGCGCGGGCGCGCTGCATCAGCCCGAAACCCTTCGGCCCCCGGTCGAGGAAGGCTGAGACCTGGAGCGCTTCGGGGTTGTGCACCGGCCGCCAGATCGGCTCGCCGTAGCCGTTGTGGATCGCCAGGCCCTCCACCGAGAAGGCCGCCGCGCGCAGGTCATCGACGCGGTTCCGGTCGAGCGGGCCGAACAGGTAGCTGCCCTGCATGCCCCCGAGCCCGATATGATCGAGTTCGGCGCGGGCGAAGACGGTGCCGTCGATCGCGGCCGTCGAGACCTCGCGGCCGGGCGTGAGGGTCAGTTTGAACGCCGCTGTCGCCGATTCCGACTCCGCCAGGGCGTGAACCACGACCGGTTGCCCAGGCGTCGGTGTCTCGATGAACAGGGCGCGGAACAGCGGGAATTCTTCGCCGCGGGCATCGGCGGGCCGCAGGGCGAGCGCCCTCGCATTGATGCCAAAATCCTGTCCCTGCGCGACCAGACGGAAGAAGGAGGCCCCCTGGAACAACGCGAAATCCGAAAGTGGATCGCTGCCGCCGAAGCGTGCCCGCAGGCGGAAGCCCGAGAAGGCGGTTTCAGCTGTGAGGTCCGGCAGGGTCAGGCCCGGAGCCACGTACGCCGTTTTGTCGTAGGCGATCGGCTGCACGAGCCCATTCTGCACGACATACAGCGAGACCGGCGTCTCGAAGATCGCGCCGCGCAGGAGCGGCTCCAGCGTGTAGCCGAGGTCTCGATCGGCCCAGACCGTGCGTCCCTCGGCGGGATGGATCGCCGCATAGGCTTCCCGCGACAAGCTTTTCAGGACGGCCGGCACATCGCCGCTCTTCGGACCGACGTAAGGCGCAGCGGCCCGGGCGCGCGCCAGATCGGCGAGTGTATTCGCCTCGAAGGCTTCTCCGGCCCCCGGAAGAGCCGGTGCCTTGTCCGGGTCCGCCGCGTGCGCGACAGCCGGCAGCGAGCCCGCGGCAGCGGCCAGCGCCCCGGCCAGCACGGAGCGGCGGGACGGTGCGGCGGGCGGTCCGTCGGCGAGTGTCATGCGGAGTTCGGTCTCATGTGTCTGCTTGTGTCTCTATACAGGCTGCCCGGCTGAACCCAGGCTTAAACGGAGGGCCGAACCGATGCGGCTGCGTTGACTTCACGCGAGCCGGCTCTCTAATTCGAGGGAACGGTTCGAAACGGGGGAGGCAGCATGGGGTCGTTGCGAGTCACGGGCCACGGCGTGGATCTCGGCGAGAGTCTGCGCGGCCGCGTCGAGGAACGGATGTCCGCGATCCAGGCCAAATATCTCGACTCGCACATGAACGGCTCCTGCTCCGGTCACGTCACGCTTCGTCGGGACGGGACGGCGTTCCGGACGGACTGCGTGCTGCATCTCGTATCCGGACTGACCATCGAGGCGAACGGCTTTGCCCACGATGCGCGATCGAGCTTCGAGCAGACCGCCGAGCGTCTGGAAACGCGGCTGCGCCGCTACAAGCACCGGCTGAAGCAGCATGCTGCAGGGCGGGGCGACGACGTGGCGGTCGAGGCCGCTTACGCGGTGCTCGCCGCTCCGGATGATGAGGATGACGATGCGGGGGAGGGCGACGCCCACCCGCCCATCGTCGCCGAGAGCACCCGGACCTTGCAGCGCCGCACCATCGGCGAGGCGGTCACCGCCCTCGACATGACAGGGTCCCCAGTCGTTGTCTTCGTCCATGCTGGTACCGGCCGCGTCAACGTCGTATATCGGCGCAGCGACGGCGCGATCGGTTGGGTGGACCCGCCGAACACCGTCGACTGACGCCGCGGGTCGAGAGGAACGGAGCCGGAACCGGCTCGTTCCCCGGCCGATTGACTGGCAGGGGCGCGACCGGGTTGGACGGGGCGCTCCTGCGACGAGGCCCGGTCCGATGCGGACTGGTGACGGGGCAACGGTCGTTCGATGCCAGTTCTGGAATTTCTCGACCCCGAGTCGGTCGTCCCGTCCCTGCGCGCGCGGGCCAAGAAGCAGGTGCTTCAGGACCTCGCCGCCCAGGCTGCGCGGCGCCTGCCGGCCTTGGGTGAGCGCCCCGTCTTCGATACGCTTCTTCAGCGGGAGCGGCTCGGGTCGACCGGAATCGGGGAGGGCGTTGCGATCCCGCATGGAAAGCTTCCAGGCCTCGATCGGCTGTTCGGTCTGTTCGCCCGGTTCGACAGGCCGGTGGATTTCGAGGCGCTCGACGGCCAACCGGTGGATATCGCCTTCCTGCTGCTCGCCCCCGAAGGCGCGGGGGCCGATCACCTGAAAGCCTTGGCCCAGGTTGCCCGCGTCCTGCGCGAGCCCGGCATGCTCGCGCATATCCGCGCCGCCCGCGATGCCGGGGCCCTCTACGCGCTCCTGACACGCTCCACGGCACCGCAGGCCGCCTGATGACGCGGATCCGAGCTGCCGCTCTGTTCGTCCTGGCCGCCGGCTGGACCGGACCCGCGCCGGCCCAGAGTGAGACCACCTGCGCGCGCGATCTCCTGGTCGCGCAATCGATGCAGCGGCAGGCCATCGATCAGCTGGAGCAGGCGGATGGCGAAGACACCAAGAACTGCCGGATCTGGCGTCGCCACGTCGAGACCATGCGTCGGGTTGCCAGCGTCTACGGGCGTTGCCTCTCCGGTTCGGACCGGTCCGAGCGTCTCGCCCAGGTCCAAGGCTCGGACCGCGAGTTCTCGGAAGCCATCAAGGCACGGTGCAACGGGCGTTGATCGCACCGGAGACGCTGCCGCTCCAGCTTTGAGGGTTCGATACGCCGTAGCCGATCAGGGCAGCGTGGTCCGCTCCGCACGACCCGCGCGGAATGTCCAGAAAGGCCGCACGTTCACCCTCTCGGGATGGGCGTGCGCCAATCGCCCCTAATCCACTCCGCGCAGCATCAGCGGCTCCGCCACCATCTTCACCGGCTTGCCGCGACCGATCAGGATCGCCGCCCGGGAGCGCTCGGGATCCGCTTCGAACCGGGTGCGCACCCAGCTCGCCAGGAACTTCACGTATTCGGAGGCGACGAGCTTGGCGGCTGGCGGGCTCTGCCACCAGCGGTCGGCATCGAAGCCTTCGGTGACCACCGGATGCGGCAGGACGCGATCGCTGTCCTGCAGGGCGTGGTCGAGTTCGATCAGGGTCCGCGGCATGTGGTAGTTGGAGGTCACCACCGCGACGGTGCTGAATCGGTGCGCCCGCATCCAGCGCCGGGTCTCGATGGCATTGCCGATCGTGTTCCGCGCCCGGTAGTCGAGATCGACGCAGCAGGCGATCAGCGCGCGCTGGGTCGGATTCAGCCGGGCGATCTCGTCGCGGCTGGTGCGTTCGTTGACGCCGGTGATCAGCAGGCGACGACCGTAGCCGCCGGCGAGCAGGTCGATCGCATCGCCGATCCGCTGTGCGCCGCCGGTCAGCGCCACGATTCCGTCCGCCCGGTCCGCGGGAATCCGCTCATGCCGCGCCAGCGCGTTCACGAAGACCAGGAAGCCGGCCAGCAGGGCCAGCGCGGACAGCCCGGCGCCGACGCCGCAGCTCCAGAGCGCGACCGCGCGCCGATTGTGCGGCTTGGCGGGCATCACCGAACGACGCGGGCGAGCCCACTCGTGCCATGCCCAGCCGACGACGTCAGTCGAGGGCGGATCCGATGCGCGCAGCATACGCGTGGTCATCCTCCGGAGGATCTGCGCCGATTGCGGCGGCCCGGAGGCACCACTATTGGCCCCGTCCACACCGCGTCGATAAGGTTTCCCATTCGTTAACGTATGACCGGGCTCCGCCTTCTCACCTGCTCCGCAGCGCGATCCCGGTTCAGGCGAGGAAGCGACGCACCGTGATGCGCGAGACGATCCCCGTCACCAGCGAGGCGATCACGCCGATCAGGATGACGCTCGCGTAGCCCCGCAGACCCACGTGGAAGGCACCGAAGAGGGCCTCGACCTCCTGGCCGGCCGGACCGGAACGGGCGGCCCGGGCAAGGAGCCCGGTGATGACGAAGGCGAGGATCGCCAGCCCGGCGCCGATCGCGCCGCCGCGCAGGCCCAGACCGAAGAAGCGCCGCTGGAAGGCCTTGGCGATGTAATCGTCGTCCGCCCCGACGAAGTGCAGCACCTCGGCGACCTCGCGGTTGCCCGCCATGGCGCCGCGCGTGGCGAAGGTCACGGCGAGACCGGTTGCGATCAGGACGAGCAGGACCATCCCGATCCCGATCCCCACGAAGGCGTTGGCGGCCGTCGAAAGCCGCTGCAGCCAGAGGGCGTGGTCGTCGAGGCTGGCCACGCCCGGGAGCGCTTCGAGGAGCCGCGACCGGAGGCGTTTCAGGTCGGCGCCCTGGCCACCGGCGAGCCTCAAGGCGATCAGCCGCGGCACCGGAAGGTCCGAGAGATCGAGGCCGCTGCCGAGCCACGGCTCCAACAGGCGCTCGGCCTCGGCCTTGGAGAAGACCCGCGTCTCGGCGATGCCGGGCTCCGCCTTGGCGATGCCGGCGGCGCGGGCGACGTCGGCATCGACGTCGCGGCCGTGCCCGGGACGTATCTGGATCGTGACCTCCTGGGCCACGTCGCCCTGCCACTGGGACGCGTTCGCCGCGACCATCTCGGCCGCGCCCGCGCAGAGTCCCGCCAGGAAGGTCAGAATCGCGATCACCGCCGCCAGCGAGCGCCCGGCCGCCGTATCGGTGGGAACCAGCGGCGCGTTGCGGCGCAGGTTGGCCGGAACCGCCGGGTCCGCGGAACCGGACGCGTCGGGCCGCGTCCGCGAGATGGCCTGTGTGCTCATTCCTCGATCCGAAGCCGGCCTTCGCCGAGAACCATCCGGCGGGCGTCGACGGCGTCCATGATGCCGAAATCGTGGGTGGCGATGATGACCGAAGTCCCCAGCTTGTTGAGCTCGAGGAAGAGGCGCAGCAGCCGGCGGCCGAGCCCCGGATCGACGTTGCCGGTGGGTTCGTCGGCCAGCAGCAGGTCCGGTCGGGCGATCAAGGCGCGGGCGATAGCGGCGCGCTGCTTCTCCCCGCCCGACAGAAGCGGCGGCAGGGCGTGCATGCGCTCGCCGAGGCCCACCCAGCGCAGCAGCTCCACCACCTCGGCCCGGTAGCTCGTCTCGGCCCGCCCCTGGACGCGAAGCGGCAACGCAACGTTCTCGTAGGTGGTGAGATGGTCGAGGAGGCGGAAATCCTGGAACACCACGCCCATGCGGCGCCGCAGCCCGGTGAGCGCCTTGGCGGAGATGCCGCTGACCTCGTCGCCGAAGATCGACACCAGGCCGCGGGTCGGGCGCACCGACAGCAGGATCAGGCGCAGCAGCGTCGTCTTGCCGGCGCCCGAAGGTCCGGTCAGGAACTGGAAGGAGCGCGGCGCGATGCGAAAGCTCACGTCCGACAGCACCTCCGGCCCGAGGCCGTAGCGCATACCGACGTTCTCGAACTGCACCACCGGACGCTCCGCACCGGGCAGCAGGCTCTTCATGTTCGCCTGTAGGTTCAAGGCCGTGCCGTATTCCGTCCACGCATCGCCTGGGAATCGCCTTATGGGCGGGCGTTTTCAAGGCCTGCGTAATTTCACGCGCGCTTAACCCTGTTCAGCCACTCTTTCTCAGCGAATCTGTAATCCGGCCTGCTGCGGCCGCGCGTTGCGAGTCCGACACGTATGTTGATCGCCTGCCCGAGCTGCGCGAGCGAGTACCGGATCGATGCCGACAAGGTCGGCATGGAGGGCCGTTCCGTCCGCTGCGCGGCCTGCCGCGAGACCTGGTTCCTCACCCCGGCCGATGTCCTCGCGGGCCACGAGGCCGAGCTCGCCGACAGTGCCGAGGCAAGCGATGATCCGATCGCGGCTGCGGCCTGGGATGAGGCGACCGCCTCGGTCCGGGCGGCCACCAACATCCCGACCCCGGTGGTGAAACCGGCCGCCCGGCCTGCGTCGTGGGGCGGGAGGGCCCGTCGCGGCATGTCCGGGATGTCGTTCTCCCTCGCCTTCGGCCTGACTCTTCTGGCGGCGCTTCCCCTGGTCTGTCTTGCTCGCACGAGCGTCGTCCGGGTGGTCCCGCAGACCGCCGCGCTGTTTGCGCGGGTCGGGCTTCCGGTGAACCTGCGCGGCATCGAGATCCGCGACGTCGTGGCGTTCAGCAACCCTGGCGAGGAAGGCCGGCCGCCGGAACTGGTGGTCGAGGGCGACCTCGTGGGCGTCGCGCGGTCCGACTCGCCGGTCGCGCCGCTTGCCGTCGAGATTCGGGATGCCGGCGGGCGGCCGATCCGTACCTTCTCGGTCCCGGCACCCCGGACGGTCCTCGGCTCGGCCGAGACGGCGCGGTTCCGCGCGAGCCTCCCGATGCCGCCGTCGGAAGGGCGAGCGGTCGTGCTGCGCTTCGCCGACTCCCGCGCCGTGGGCACCGAGCCGCGGGTCGCGGCGGCCGATCACTGAGGCGTTCCAGTCGGCGCGGATCGTAGGTCAGGGCCGCGCGTCTGTCGTCTCGAAGGGTTTAGACGATCGCGGACTGCCGCAAGCGAGCGGCCTCATGCCCGATCGTGCCGATTGAGACCTGCCGGCGGACGATCCGGGTGGCCGCACGATTGACCGGCGCCGGCCTCTTCGATCAGTCCGGCCGTCGGCCTGACGCGTCCCGCCGCGCTGTGTCTGACCGGGTCAGATCCGGCTGCCGCGCGCGTCGGTGATCCCGCGTCCGGGAGCCACGGCCCGCCACGTTCTCTGGACGAGGCCCGAAACCGCCAAGCCAAGACGGATTGCCGCCACGCCGACCCGCGCGAGCCGGATCTGACCGGGTAATTGGCGCGGACCGATCGGACGGTAGACGAGGCGCGGGCTCGCGCGCTCGGCCTCGGCGATGGCCTGGCCGAGGGGGAGGGCGGCGATCCGTTCCGCCTCGGCCGGACCGATCCCGATGGCCTGCGCCCAGGCCAGGTTGCGGCCGAGCAGGCCGCGATCGTGCAGCCGCCGGAACCGCCGCCGCCAGACATACCGAAGGACCGCTCGCGGGAAGGCCTCCATCCGGGCGTCGCACAGCGCGTCCGGCTCCTCGCAGCGGGAGCGGATCGTATCGGCGACGCCGCCGGGGGCGCGGCCGGCGAGCCGGGCCGAGATGGTCACGCATACGTCGGTGGCGTGCCGAACCCGCAGGCCGTGCTCCAGGAGTTTGGCGATGAAGGCGCCATCCTCCCCGAGCGGTATCTCCGGCATGCCGCCGACCTGGAGATAGGCCGCGCGCGTCACCGCCAGAGTGGCACCGATCGCCGTGCGGTGGCACGGCCACGGATCGTGCGGATCGGGGTCGAGACGCGCCTCCGCTTCGGTGATCAGGGCGTCGTAGCGATCCTCCAGCTTGCCGCGGGCGGGCAGTGACGGCGGCAGCAATGCCGCTTCCGCGGGATCGAGCTCGACCCGGCCGGCGACGGCATCGGCGCCCGCCCGGATCGCCGCGACATTGCCGGCGACCCAGTTCGGCGGCACCCGGCTGTCCGCGTCGGTGGACAGGATGATCCCCGCATTCCCCGATTCCCCGAGCCACGCCGCGGCGGCGTCCATCGCCCGGCGCCGGGCCCAGCCAGCATGCGCCCCTGGGAACGTCTCGACCAGAACCCGAACCGGGATCGACAAGTCCGGCACCAGATCGGCGACGATGGCTTCCGTCCGATCCGTGCAGTTGTTCAGGAACAACACCAAGCCGAGACTGCCCGGGGCGAGACCGGCCTGAGCGTCGATGGCGCGCAGGCAGGCCGCGATGCGCTCCTCCTCGTTGCGCACGGGCACGGCCACGATCGCGTCGGGGCTCTGGTCCGCAGGGGGTCGGGCGCGCGTCACCGAATCTCTCCATCGGCCCCGTCAGATCGCGGGGCTGGGAGGGATATGCCGGGCGGTGAATGAACGGAACCGGAAGGGCGCCCCTGCCGATCAGAGCGCCTTCTCTAGAAGGCCCTCGATCCATTCCGGCTGGGTCTCGCCGACGGATCGGCCGACCTCCGTGGCGCCCTTGTAGGCGATCAGCGTGCTCTGCATGCGCACGTTCAGCCGCTTGAGCAGATCCTTCTGGCTGTCGAAGTCGATGTCGAAGATCTGCAGATCCTTGAAGCGTGGCTCGGACGCGAGCTTCGCGAGGATCGGCTTCTGCGTCTTGCAGATCGGGCACCAGGGGGCGCTGACTTCGACCAGGATCGGCCTGCCGCTCTTCTGCGCGGCCTCGAATGCGGGATCCGAGAACGGCCTCGTCTCCCCGGCCGCGGCGGGCGCGAGACTGGCGGCCACTATGAGACCGGCCAGTGTGAGGACGGCGCGACGGCTCTGCATGGTGCGTTTCCCCCGACCAGCATCTGCCCCAGAGTGCCGGCTCTGCCCACAGGGTACACGACGCCCACGCGAAGGATGCAGCGTTTGATGCCGCCGCGCGTCAAAGGTGATGCCGGGTGCGTCACATCATCGAGATGGCTCACCGTGTCGGTCCTCGGCGACGAGCGCGGCGATGTCGTCTCCGTCCACGGCATCCATGGTGCGCCGGATGCGCAAGGCGCGGGTCGGGGCGCCCGCACGCATCACCAGCACGATCGTCTCCAGGTCGGGGCAGCCGGGATCGGCGCAGGCGATCTCGTTGACCGCGAGCGCGTCGCCTTCGCCGAGCCCCAGCGCGGCGATCAGGTCCTGCTTCAACCGCGCGGCGATCTCGGCACGCTCCGCCGAGCGGGCTCGCCACGCCTTGAGGCTCACGAACGCCATGCCGGATGCACTTTCCTCGGGGAGGCCATCATGCCTCATCGACCTCCGCGCGGCGGTCGGGCTCGCGCGAGAATGTAATAGTGTTGCGGCCGTACCGGCCGGTCAAGCGCGGCTGCGGTGACGCGGCGCGAAACAAACCCGGCCCTCGGCCGTAATGCCAACGGACGCTTCACGAATCTCCGATCTCCGCTTGTGTCTCGACTCGACAGCGCGGTGGACCTTCTGTGAGGTGTCCTGGCGTGCGCAGAGGATGTGAGATCTTGCGACCCTGGCGGGACGGACCGAGCGACCGGCGGAGTTACCATCACGGTAATCTGAAGGAGGCGCTTATCGAGGCCGCGCGTCGGTTCATCGCGGAGCGGGGGATCGGCGGCTTCACTCTGGTGGACGCAGCGCGCCTCGTCGGCGTGACGCCGGCTGCGCTGTATCGCCATTTCCGCGGTCGTGAGGCTCTGCTGGAGGAACTCGCAGGACGCGGCTTTGCGGAACTCGCCGAGCGCCTGGCACGAGCGCTGACCTCGCGCGGTACGCCGCTGGAGCGGTTCACCCGTATGGGCGAGACCTACCTGACCTTCGCCGAGGAGGAGCCGGCCTACTACGCGGCGATCTTCGAGACCCGGGGGTTTCCGGCCGGCGCGACGGATCCCGACGCTGGGCCGAGCCCGAGCGACGCCGCCGTGCGTCCGAGTCCGTTCGATCTGCTGGTCGAAGCGCTTCAGGCGACATTCGCGGACGGATTCGGAGGCGTCGCGCCGCGCTTCATCGCCCTTGAGGTCTGGGCGCTGGCCCACGGACTGGCGACCCTCTCGGCTGCCGGGCACCTGCCGCGCGGCCCCGGATTTCCGGACAAATACGAGCTGCTGCGGGCCGGGGTCCTTGCTCTCGTCCATGGGGCCGCACGGAGCAGCGGACCCGAACACCGCGGCTGACGCCCTTGAAAGGCGTTCTCGGCACCCGCATGTTAACCGCGTTCACATGAACAGCGGAGCACAGCCGTGACCTCTCAATCTTCCTCTCCCTGGGCGACCGGCCGGCTCTGCCGGTCAGGCCCGTTCCCGCGCCGTTCCCTGGAGATCGGTGCCATCGTCGTCGGCTTCATCTACTGGTGGCCTGTGGGTCTCGCGTTGGTCGCCTGGAAGCTGGCCGGCTATCCGGCCATTACTGAACTCCGCGACAGCGCGCGCCGGACGTTCTCGGATTTCGAGGGTGCGCGCCCCGCGTCCCGGTTCGCCCGTGCATTCGAGGCCGCGAGCCGGCGCGAGAGCACCGGCAATGCGGCTTTCGACGCTTACCGCCGCGCCGAGCTCGACCGGCTGGAAGCGCAGCGCCGCGCCCTCGCCGAGGAGAGCCGGGCCTTCGCTGAGTTCGTCGAGGAGCTGAAGCGGGCCAAGGATCGCGAGCAGTTCGACGCCTTCATGGCCAAGCGCCGCAGCGAGGGCGGCGAGCCGCGCTCAGTCTGATCAAGACGGTGCACCGGGCACGGGCCGATCGGCTCAGGCCCGGTGCGACGACAGCCTCAGAAGCGCCGGAGCACATCGGCGAAGAGGGCGACTCCGGTCGCGGAAGCCTCGCCACGCGGTGCCTCTCGCGCGACACCGCATCGTCCGGCGGCGGGCCGGTCAGGCAGCGCGGACCGTTTCGAGAAACCGGTCGACTTCGGCTGTCAGGTGCTCGGATTGCTCCGAGAGCCTGGACGCTTCGGCCAGCACCTGGGTGGCTGCGAGTCCGGTCTCTTCGGCTGCGCCCGCGACGCTCACGATGTTGTTCGTGACCTCACCCGTTCCCGCTGCCGCTTGGCCGACATTCCGGACGATCTCCTGCGTGGCCGCACCCTGCTCCTCAACCGCCGCCGCGATGGAGCTGGCAACGCCGTTGATCTCCCGAATCCGAGCCGTGGTCGCACCGATCGCCGTGACCGCCTGTCCGGTCGAAGTCTGAACCTGCGCGATCTGGGCCGAGATCTCGTCCGTGGCCCGCGCGGTCTGTTCGGCCAGCGCCTTCACCTCCGAGGCCACCACCGCGAAGCCCCGGCCCGCCGCCCCGGCGCGGGCCGCCTCGATCGTCGCGTTCAGGGCCAGCAGGTTGGTCTGGCTGGCAATCGAGGCGATCAAACCCGCGACGTCGCCGATGCGCGCGACGGCTGCGCTGAGTTCCTGAACCAGGGTGCCGGTCTGGTCGGCCTCCCGGACCGCGACTTGCGCGAGCTTGGCGGAGCCATCGACCTGCCGGCCGATCTCCTGCACGGACGAGCCCAACTCCTCGGCGGCGGCTGCGACCGTGCTGACGTTGCTCGCCGCCTGTTCGGCCGCCGCTGCAACGGTCGTGGATTGGTCGGCAGTCCGGCGCGCCGTCGCCGTCATGACCTGTGCCGTCGCCTGCAACTCGTTCGCTGAGGCGGAGACCTGACCGATGATGCCGCCGACTGCCCTTGCGAATTGGTCGGCCATCTGACGGATCCCGGCCTTGCGTTGCGCCTCGGCGGCGAGCCGGGCCTCGGCCGCCTGCTCCTCCAATTGCCGGTTACGGATCAAGTTGTCCTTGAACACCTGAACGGCTGCAGCCATCGCGCCGATCTCGTTGCGGCGGGATTGGTAGGGCACCTCCGCGTCGGTATCGCCGGCTGCCAGGACCGACATGATGCGGGTCATCACTTGGATCGGTCGGGAAATCCGCACCAAACCGAAGATCGCCGCAGCCAGGGCGGAGGCCACAGCGAGCCCGATTCCCACATAGGCTGCGGCGGTGGCGGTATTGGCCCGCGTCATCGCGAGGTCGGCATCGCGGGCGGCCTCACGCTCGTTGAAGGAGACGAGTTGCGCGAGAGCCGCACGCGCCCCGTCGTACAGGGCGACGACATCGGGATGCGTCAGAAGAGCAATGGCTTCAGCTTGTTGACCGCCTGCAACGAGGCGGCGCACCTCGCTGTCCGCCCGCTCGAACTTGGCCCAGGACGCCGCGAAGCTCTCGTAGAGGCTACGTTCTTCCGAGCTGCTGATCAGCGGCTCGTAGCTGTTCCTGGCTTCGCGCAATTTAGCGAAGGTCGCCGCGAGATTGTTTTCGTTGACTGCGCGACGCTCCGCGGTGACCGACAGCATGAGGAGCCGGTACTGCTTGATTCGCACTTCCGAGGCGGCGACCTCCACGGCGCTGATCGTTTCGAGGGAGGGCAGCAAATTGGTGGCGAGAGCCGTCGCGGACTCGCGAATAGCGGCCAGTTCTCGGACTGAAAGACCACCCTGGATGGCCGAAATGAGGGCTAAAAATCCGAAGAGGATGGCGAGTAATGATTTGAGGGATAAGTTCAAGCGCATGAAACATTTCGCATGTCGTTGGACCTGAGTTTCGCCTCAGGCAAGAGGTTTGACTCTCTCTAATGTAGATCGAAAATCAACGTCGGCAAGACACCGCAATAAGTCGTCGAGTCATTGGCCGAGCACTATCTGTTCCTAGAAACGCCAGTATTATAGGTGTGTATATATGTAACTTGTCGAGTATATTGATTTTCAGATGTATGTTTTGACTTAATGATCGTTAATATTCTTCCATTGGGTTGACCATTTGCTCGTCTCGGTCACAGGCGGAGCGACGAACGGCACGGATCCAGGGCGGGCTGTCCGACGGCCTCGTGCCCGCCCGTGCCAAGTTCCAGCGGCCATGGGCGCGCCAGCCTTGATACGCCGCTCCGGCCGCGCCCGGCGCGGGCCCGCACATCGACGCTCGAGGTCGGATTTCGTTAGAGGGCCACGAGAGGCGGGCTCCTCGTTTCGAGGGGCGCCCGCGATCGCCGAGCGGGTTGCCGCCGGCCCGTGTCCCCGCTCCGGAAGTTGCGCCCCGGCCGAGGGTCCGGCATTGCTCCGGCAGCCGAAGCGGAGGGGTTCAGGCGATGCCGACAGCTCGGGTCACGGTGGTTGATCACCCGCTCGTGCAGCACAAGCTGACATACCTGCGGGACAAGAACCGCTCGACCAAGGGGTTCCGCCAGCTTCTCAACGAGATCGGCATGCTCCTCGCCTACGAGGTCACGCGCGATCTTCCGCTCGAGCCGGTGACCATCGAGACGCCGCTTCAGCCGATGGAGGGTCGACAGATCCAGGGCAAGAAGCTGGTCCTGGCGCCGATCCTGCGGGCAGGGGTCGGCTTCCTCGACGGCATGCTGTCGCTCGTCCCATCGGCGCGGGTTGCCCATGTCGGGCTCTACCGGGATCCGGACACGCTGGAGGCGGTAGAGTATTACTTCAAGGCGCCCTCCGATCTCGCCGACCGGACCGTCTTGGTCCTCGACCCGATGCTGGCCACCGCGAACTCGGCCATCGCGGCCCTGGACCGGTTGAAGGCCCGGGGCGCGTCGGACCTGCGATTCGTCTGCCTGCTGGCAGCGCCGGAGGGTCTCGCCAAGTTCCAGGCCGCGCATCCCGACGTGCCGGTCTGGACCGCCGCCATCGACAGTCACCTGAACGATCACGGCTACATCGTGCCGGGCCTCGGCGACGCCGGCGACCGGATGTACGGCACGCGCTGAACGCCCGCGGCCCCGCGCCGAAGCATCGAGCGTTGGCTTTGAGCCGCTACGGCCGCGAACTGAAGGGGCGGGCGCGGCCCTTGCCGACGACCTTCCGAAGCACGCGGGAGAGTTCTTCCACCGAATAGGGCTTCTGGATCAGGTCGAAGCCGTGAACCCCTTCCTGCGCGAGCACGTGGCTGTAGCCGGAGGTGAGGACGACAGGCAGGTCGGGCAGACGCCGTTCCAGCTCCCGGGCGAGGGCGATCCCGCCCATTCCGGGCATCACCACGTCCGAGAACACGGCGTCGAAGCGGAACGGGATCCGCTCGATTTCCTGAAGCGCCTCCTCGGCGTTCGTCGCCCAGACCGTCCGGTGGCCGAGATCTTCAAGGATCTGCGTGGCGAAGCGGCCGACCTCGACGTTGTCCTCGACTACGAGGATGCACAGGCTCGCGCCCTCGATGCTGCGCTCGTCGAGCGGGCCCTCATCGGCCTTCTCGGGCGCCCCTTCGACCTGCGGCAGGTACAGGGTGAAGGTCGTGCCTTCCCCGGTCCGGCTCGCGACGTCGACGTCGCCCCCGGACTGCTTCGCGAAGCCGAAGACCTGGGAGAGCCCGAGGCCGGTGCCCTTGCCGATGTCCTTGGTGGTGAAGAACGGCTCGAAGATCCGCGGCAGCACGTCGGGGGCGATCCCGAGACCGGTATCGGAGAGCGATACGGCCGCGAAGGTGCTCCGCGATCCGGCGTGGCCGCGGATCGCCGGCATCGGGCGCCCGCCGATCAGCCGAAGGGTCAGCGTGCCTTCGCCGCTCATCGCATCGCGGGCATTGACCGCCATGTTGATCAGGGCGGTCTCGAACTGACTGAGGTCCGCCCGGATGTAGCAGGGCTCGTCGGGGATTCGGGCCTCGACGGTGATCCGCGCGCCCGTGACGGAATCGAGCATCTCGGCGACGGCGCGCAGCGAGGCGCCGACCTCGAAGACCTCGGGGCGGAGGGCCTGCCGGCGGGCGAAAGCGAGGAGCTGACCGGTGAGCTTGGCGGCCCGGTCCACCGTGTCGGAGATCGCCTCGACGTAGCGCCGCCGCCGCTCCTCCGGCAGGTCCGGCCGCTTGAGCAGGTCGGTGGACGACTTGATGACGGTCAGCAGGTTGTTGAAATCGTGGGCGACGCCGCCGGTGAGCTGGCCCACCGCCTCCAGCTTCTGCGACTGCCGCAGGGCTTCCTCGACGCGCTCGCGCTCCACGCTCTCGGATTGCAGGCGGTCATGCGCCTCCGCCAGGGCACGCATGTGCCGCCGCTGCTCGGTCAGGTCGGTCAGGATCCCGCATAGGAGGGGCTTATCGCCCTGGCGCTCGAAGCGGCTCAACGACAGGAACGTCGCGCTCTCCGCGCCCGCCGACGCCTTGAGCGCGATCTCCTCGCGAACCGGGCTCGCAACGGCCCGCTGGACCAGTTGATCGAGGTCGGTATCGGGGCGCACGAAATCGCGCAACGACCGGCCGATCAGCCGCTCCTGCGGCTCGGCAAGCATGTCGGCCAATCGGCGGTTGCAATAGAGCACGGTGCCGTCCAGCCCGAGGGTGAAGGCACCCTCCTGGATCTGCTCGATCAGCACGCGGTACGGGCGGTCGGCATTCTCCAGGGTGTAGACCAGACGCTCGTGGTTCGGTCCCTCGACCACCACCGCGTCGAAATCGCCCCGGCGGATCGCCGCGAGCGTCTCCTCGCTCTCCTCGAGCCGCGCTTCGAGCTCACGGATATGGGTTCGATAAGCTTCCGGGCCCGGCTCGTCCTCGGGCAGCAGCGCGTCGACACCCATCACCGCGCCTCCATAGCGGGATCGATCTCGAGCACGCGCAGAAGGCGGTCCTCGTCCAGGAGATCCCCCGAGATGCGGCGCTCGGGCAACGGAGCGACCTTCAGCAGCGTCGGGGCAGCGAGAATCCCGTCGCGTTCGGCCAGATCGGGCTGCTGGTAAATGTCGGCGATCTCCAGCTCATACCGGTTCGGGATGTGGGTCTCGCAGACCCGGCGCAGGAATTCGACGGCGCGCAGGGATCGCGGCGCTGTCCCAGCCACGAACAGCCTCAGGCTGTAGCGATCCTGGGCGCCTGAAGGCGCGATGCCGCCGCTCAAGGCTGGTCCGCCCTCGGACGGATGTCCAGACCGACCAGAACCTTCTCGGTGTTCGACAGGTCGCCGATGATCCGCTTCAGCGGAGAGGGCAGCCGGCGCACCAGGGTCGGGATCGCGAGAATCTGATCGCCCGCGGCGAGCTGCGGATTCTTCATGAGGTCGGCGACCTCGATGTCGTAGCGGCCCGCCAGATGCTCCTCGCAGAAGCGTTTGAGATTGGTCATCGCGGCAAGCGACTTCGTGGTCTGACCGGCGACGTAGAGGCGCAGGTGATAATGGTTCGGATCGCGGTCGGGATCAGTCTCCGGAACCGGATCTTCCGAGGTCGTGTCGTTCATTCCGCAGCACTCCGTCGTGCGGTCAGCTCCTGCCGTTCCTTCGCGCGGTCAGCCTCGCGCAGCCCGTCCTCCACACGAAGATGTTCCTCCTCGTCCTCGGTGGCCTCCAGGCTGGCGCGGAGTTCCTCCATCTGCCGCTCGATCGCCGATCGTCGACGCGCGACCTCGCGGATTCTTCGCTCGGTCTCATGCAGGCGCCGCTGCGTCTCCGCCATCTCACGCGCCTCTTGCACCATCCGGGCCGTACCGGTCAGGACGCCCGCCGGACCGATATAGGCATCGACCAGCCGGATCCCGTTCGATGACATGAGAAACTCCCGAACTTGGTTCGAGTGGCTCATGCCGCGCGCTTTTATGACATAGAGCGTGCGTGTCCGTTCGCCGTTGGCCTCCATGTTCTGGAGCTTGACCCACGCATCCATCAGCGAGGACACGCCGAGATCGTTCTCCTGCACGAGTGAACCGTCGCCACGCAGGGTGGTGAACACCGCCGTGATGCCCCGGGTCTTGATCAGGTCGATCATCCGGAGGAGCGTCGCCTGTAATTCGCTCGTCGAGCCGCGCAGGGCGGAGATCGGATCGATCACGACCACGTCCGGGCGGAACTGGTCGAGGTCGCGGTGCATGCGGGCGAGGTGCGTCTCCAGCCCGAACAGGCTCGGGCGGGCGGCCTCGAAGCGCAGCAGCCCGCCCGCGACGTGCCCGGCGAGATCGAGCCCGATCGAGCGCGCGTTGCGCACGATCTGCGCGCTGCTCTCCTCAAACGCGAAGGCCATGCAGCGCTCGCCACGCCGGCACGCGGCATCGATGACCGAGGCGGTCAGCATGGTCTTGCCCGTGCCGGCCTCACCCGAGATCAGGATGCTGGAGCCGCGATAGAAGCCGCCCGGGCCGAGCATGGCATCCAGACCGGCGATGCCTGACGAGATGATCCCGCCCGGCACCTCGTAGTCGAGATCCGCTGACGTGACCGGCAGGACGCTGATGCCCGCGTGGTCGATGAGGAACGGGTATTCGTTGGTGCCGTGAGCCGAACCGCGATATTTGACCACCCGGAGACGGCGTGTGGTGATCTGGTCCTCGACGCGGTTGTCGAGCAGCACCACACAATCCGAGACGTATTCTTCCAGCCCCTGCCGGGTGAGCTGCCCTTCGCCGCGCTCGCCGGTGATGATCGCCGTCAGGCCGCGATCCTTGATCCAGCCGAACAGGCGCCGCAGCTCCGCGCGCAGCAGCGATGGGTCGGTGAAACCCGCAAACAGGGTCTCGATCGTGTCGAGCACGACGCGCTTGGCGCCGATGCTGTCCACCGCGAAGCCGAGGCGGATGAACAGGCCCTCCAGGTCGTACTCGCCGGTCTCCTCGATCTCGCTGCGCTCGACGCGCACGTGGTCGATGGCGAGCTTGCCTGCGGCGACGAGCCCGTCGAGATCGTAGCCGAGGGAGGCGACATTGGCGGCCAGATCCTCAGCCCGCTCCTCGAAGCTCATGAACACGCCCGGCTCGTCGAACTGGGTCGCGCCGTTGACCAGGAACGTGGTGGCGAACAGCGTCTTGCCGCAGCCCGCGGCGCCGCAGATCAGGGATGGGCGCCCCGCCGGAAGGCCGCCAAAGGTCAGATCGTCGAAGCCCGCGATGCCGGTGGGCGACTTGGCGAGGGCCGTCAGCATCTTCGGGGCAGCTATCTGGTCAGTCACGATGATCGGTGTCCCGAACGTCTCTGTCGAAGGCAGAGGCTCGAAAGGGCCCTGCGGCGCCGTCCCCCCGGGCGGCAGGTTACAATCCGCGGCGGAGCGGCTCGGAGAGCTGGCAAGAGGGGCCGAGATCACCCCGGATGCGGTATGGCAACGGGATCCCAAGCGCAATACGCGGCCGCTACGATCCCACCGCTTCGATCTCGGCCGGAGACCCTAGTGACTCGTGCCGGCGCGATCGGCTGAGGGTGCGACCCACGTCGTCCTGGGCCCGCGCAGCGGAAGGCGGGGCTGCAGGTCCGTCGACATGCCAGGTCTGGGCGCCGGCGCCGCTTCTGAATTCCGGGCTCGTCCGCGGCTCTACCCCGCCGAGCCCGGCGATTGACCAACATTCGCCGTCCATTGATCACAGCTGCACATTGTATTCATCCGGCGAGGTGTTGCACACTCCGACCGTCAAGCCGATGCGGCGGCAAAAGCTGCACGGTGCGCAGGAGGAAATCCATGGCGATCGATCGGAGCGTATCCCGCCGGGCGCTGGCCCTGCTTGCAGTGGCCGGGCTGGTGACCACGGAGCCGGCGCGGGCCGCCGACCCGATCAAGATCGGGGTGATCGCCGAGGCGCAATCCGTGGTCGGGGCCTCGATCCCGCAGGCGGTGCAGCTCGCCGCCGACGAGATCAACGCCAAGGGCGGGATCGACGGCCGCCAGATCCAGGTCGTCACCTACGACGACAAGTCCTCCGCGTCCGACGCGGTCCGCGCCTTCCAGCGGGCGGTCTCTGAGGACAAGGTCAACCTCGTCATCGCCAGCTACATCTCGGAGGTGGTGCTGGCCCTGATGCCCTGGGCGGCCCGGCTCAAGACGCCGATGATCACGCCCGGCGCGGCCTCGAACGAGATCAGCCTTGCGGTCCACAAGGACTACGCGCGCAACAAGTACACCTTCCACGGCTACCTGACGTCGGCAGCCCTGGCGCAGTCGATCTGCGACTCGACCAAGGACATGCTGATCGACCTGATGAAGGTGAAGACGGCCGCGATCATGAGCGAGGATGCGGCTTGGACCCGGCCGCTCGATGTCGGCTACGAGAAATGCCTGCCCGAGATCGGCGTGAAGGTCGCCGACCACATTCGCTTCTCGCCCGACACGGGCGACTTCACGCCGATCTACAACAAGATCGAGGCGGCCAAGCCCGACCTGATCGTCACCGGCATCTCGCATGTCGGCGTGCAGCCGACCGTGCAATGGCAGAACCAGCAGGTGCCGCTGGCCATGACCGGCATGAACTCGCAGGCGACCTCCTCGACCTTCTGGGCCAACACCAACGGCGCCACCCAGGGCGTGATCTTCCAGAGCATCGCGGTGCCGGGGGCGGCGATCACCGACAAGTCGATGGCGTTCAGCGACGCGTTCAAGAAGCGTTTCGGAAGCGATCCGTCCTACGCCGGCTACATGGCCTACGATCAGGTCTATTACGCGGCCGATGCCGTGAAGCGCGCGGGCACCACGGAGGCCGACAAGCTCGTGGAGGCCCTGGAGACAACCGACTGGGTCGGCACCGTCGGGCGGACGCAGTTTTACGGCAAGGACGACCCGTTCACCCACTCGATCCGATACGGCCAGGGCTTCATCACCGGTCTGATGGCGCAATGGCAGAACGGCAAGCAGGTGGCGATCTGGCCGAAGAGCCTCGCGCAGGGACAGATCGAGATCCCCGCCGCCGTGAAGGCTGCCGCGCGGTAGGAACCCGGCCCCGCGGCGGAGCCGGTTGGCGCCGCCGCTTGCCAAGCGCGGTCGATGCCGCAACTAGAGCCCGAGCGCGGTGCCGTGGACCCGGCCCGAGACCCCGCGCCGGAGAGGATTCATCGATGGCCAGCCCCGACCTGCCCGAGACCATGCGCCAGATCCGCTTCACGGGTTCCGGCGGGCCGGAGGTGATCGCCGTCGAGACCGCCCCGGTGCCGCGCCCGGGCGCGGGCCAGGTGCTGATCGAGGTCGTCGCCGCCGGGGTGAACCGGCCGGACGTTGCCCAGCGGGCCGGCGTCTACCCACCGCCTCCGGGCGCAACCGAGACCCCCGGCCTGGAAGTCGCCGGCCGCGTGATCGCACTCGGGGAGGGCGTCACCGGCCTGGCACCGGGCGACGAAGTCTGCGCCCTCGTCATCAGCGGCGGCTACGCGGAATTCGCGGTGGCGGAAGCCGGCCACTGCCTGCCGCGGCCGAAGGCGGTCTCGCTGGTCGACGCCGGCGGCCTGCCGGAGACCTTCTTCACGGTGTACTCAAACGTCGTGCAGCGCGGTCGCCTCGCCCGGGGCGAGAGCTTCCTGGTCCATGGCGGCTCGAGCGGCATCGGTGCCACCGCGATTCAGATCGCCAAGCATGTCGGCGCCCGGGTTTTCGCCACCGCGGGCTCGGCGGAGAAGTGCCGGTTCTGCGAGGAACTCGGCGCGGATGCCGCCATCGACTACAAGCAGGCGGACTTCGCCGAGGAGGTGAAGCGCCTGACCGACGGACGCGGTGTCGACGTCATCCTCGACATGATCGGGGCGAGCTATCTGCCGCGAAACCTGAAATCCCTGGCACCGGACGGTCGCTTGGTGATGATCGCCCTGATGGGCGGCTACAAGGTCGATGGCCTGAACATCACGCCGATCATGCGCAACCGCCTGACCTTCACCGGCTCGACGCTGCGCCCGCGCCCCAAGGCCGACAAGGCCGCCATCGCCGAAGGCCTGCGCAAGGACGTCTGGCCGGAGCTCGATGCAGGCCGGATCCGCACCGTCACGCACGCGACCTTCCCGCTGGAACAGGCCCAACAGGCGCACGAGCTGATGGAATCGAGCGCCCATCTCGGCAAGATCCTGCTGACGACGGGCCGCTGACGGCCCGAGCACAGGAACCCGCCTCGTCGGCACCGCGTTGGCGGCCGGTAACGGAAACGTGTCGCAGACCGCCGTCCGGCGTGTTGCGTCCTGCCGACGAGGATTGTGCAGATGGTCGAGAAATTGAACCAGCAGGAGAGCCGGCAGGGTGAGCGCGGCAAGCCCGTGCTTTGGGTGCTGGTGGCGAGCCTCGTCCTCCTGGCGATCGCCACGGTCGGGCTGCTGACATGGAACGGGTCGAATTCGCCCAAGGACTACGCCAGCCAGAGCCAGGATGCGTCGCGGCGCGAGGTGACCGGCTCGGTCAACGGCCAGTCGAACGGCGCGTCGCCGTCGAACAGCACCGGGGTTCCGGGCGGAAACCCGTCGTACCCGCAGCCGGCTCAGCCGGGCGCGAATGGCGGCGCGGCGAAGTAAGACCGGAAGCCGAGGCGGCGCGCGCGCCGCCTCATCGCGGGTTTCAGCGGGTCGGGATCGGCGTCGGGCCGCGGTAATCGTAGAAGCCGCGCTTGGCCTTGCGTCCGAGCCAGCCGGCCTCGACGTACTTCACGAGGAGCGGGCAGGGGCGGTACTTCGAATCCGCCAGGCCCTCGTAGAGCACCTGCATCACCGACAGGCAGGTATCGAGGCCAATGAAATCCGCGAGCTGCAGCGGACCCATCGGGTGGTTCGCACCGAGCTTCATGGCCGTGTCGATCGACTCGACCGACCCGACGCCCTCGTAGAGCGTGTAGATCGCCTCGTTGATCATCGGCAGCAGGATGCGGTTGACGATGAAGGCCGGGAAATCCTCCGACATGGTCGAGGTCTTGCCGAGCTTGGCGATGAAGACCTTGGCCGCCTCGTAGGTCGTGTCCTCGGTGGCGATGCCGCGGATCAGCTCGGCGAGCTGCATCACCGGCACCGGGTTCATGAAGTGGATGCCGATGAACTTCTCGGGCCGGTCGGTGGCTGCGGCCAGCCGGGTGATCGAGATGGACGAGGTGTTGGTCGCGACCAGCGTCTCCGGCCGCAGCGACGAACACAGCGTGCTGAAGATCTCGCGCTTCGTCGCCTCGTTCTCGGTCGCGGCCTCGATCACCAGATCGCAGGGGCCCAGCGCATCGAAATCCCGCGCCGGTTGGATGCGGGCGCGGGCCTCGCGGCTGTCGCCTTCCGTGAGGCTGCCCTTGGAGACGAGGCGGGCGAGGCTGCCCTCGATCACGCCGAGGCCGTTCTCAAGGCGGTTCGGATCGCGGTCGTTCAGCAGGACGTCGAGACCGGCCGCGGCGCAGACCTGCGCGATGCCACTGCCCATCTGGCCCGCGCCGATGATGCCGACCCGCTTGATCTCCATGTCCATCTGCCGACCTGTGCCCCTAATGCGGATGCCGATGCACGGCCGCCGGTTCAACGAACTGCGCCGACGCGACGGCGAGGTCCCGCGCTCGCCGTCTTCTAGACCAATCACCGGCGCGGAAGAAACCCGCGACGTCGCACGCGGCAACAATGCCCATGCCGCGTCGGCGACGCGAAAACCCCGCCGCTACTGGCCCTTGGCCTTGCCGATCTCGGATTGCAGCTCCGGAACAACCTGGAAAAGGTCGCCGACGAGGCCGTAATCCGCCACCTGAAAGATCGGCGCGTCCTCGTCCTTGTTGATCGCGACGATGACCTTGGAATCCTTCATCCCGGCGAGATGCTGGATCGCCCCGGAGATGCCGACCGCCACGTAGAGGTCCGGCGCCACCACCTTGCCGGTCTGGCCCACCTGCCAGTCGTTCGGCGCGTAGCCCGCGTCGACCGCGGCGCGCGAGGCGCCCACTGCCGCCCCGAGCGTGTCCGCCAGCGGCTCGATCAGCTCGTGGAACTTCTCCGACGAACCGAGCGAGCGTCCGCCCGACACGATGATCCGCGCCGAGGCCAGCTCCGGACGGTCCGACTTGGCGATCTCCTCGCCCTTGAAGGTCGAGCCGCCGGCCTCGGGCGCGGCCGCCGAGACGGCCTCGATGGAAGCGGCGGCGCCGCCCTCTTCCGCGGCCTTGAACGCCGCCGTGCGCACGGTGATCACGGTCTTGCCGCCGGGCGTCTGCACGGTCTGGATGGCGTTGCCGGCGTAGATCGGACGCTCGAACGTGTCGGGCGAGACCACCTTGATGATGTCGGAGACCTGCGCGACGTCGAGCAGGGCGGCCACGCGCGGCAGCACGTTCTTGCCGGTCGTGGAGGCCGACGCGATGATGACGTCATAGGGGCCGGCGATCGACGCGATCAGCGCCCCGACGGGCTCGGCGAGGTCGTGGTCGTAGGCGCCATCCTCGGCGACCAGCACCTTCTCGACGCCGTCGAGCTTGGCCGCCGCCTCGGCCACGGCCTTGGCGCCGCTGCCGAGCACGAGGGCGTGGATCGGTGCGCCGATCTGCTTGGCGGCGGTGAGGGCCTTGAGCGTGCCGTCCTTGATCTGTCCGTTGCCGTGCTCGACGAAGAGGAGTGTCGTCATGATCGTCCGAGAGCCTTCGAGTGGGGTGACGCGAGGCTCGACCGGCGGCCGGGAGCCCCGCGATGCGAATCAGATGACGCCGGCTTCGACCTTGAGCTTCTGAACGAGCTCGGCCGCCGAGCCGACCTTGACGCCCGCGGAGCGGCCCGGCGGTTCGGCGGTCTTCAGCACCTTGAGCTTCGGGGTCACGTCGACGCCCAGCGCGTCGGGCGCCAGCTCCTCGAGGGGCTTCTTCTTGGCCTTCATGATGTTCGGCAGCGACGCGTAGCGCGGCTCGTTGAGCCGCAGGTCCGTGGTGACGATCGCCGGCAGCTTCAGGCTCACCGTCTGCAGGCCGCCATCGACCTCGCGGGTCACGTCCAGGCTGCCGTCGCCGGCCTCGATCTTGTAGGCGAAGGTGCCCTGCGGCCAGCCGAGCAGCGCGCCGAGCATCTGGCCGGTCTGGTTCGAGTCGTCGTCGATCGCCTGCTTGCCCAGGATCACCAGTTCCGGGCTCTCCTTCTCGACCACGGCCTTCAGGAGCTTGGCGACCGCGAGCGGCTCGCAGTTGACGTCGGTCTTCACCAGGATGGCGCGGTCGGCGCCCATGGCCAGCGCGGTGCGGAGCGTCTCCTGGGCCTGCTGCGGACCGATCGAGACGGCCACGATCTCGGTGACCTTGCCCTTCTCCTTCAGGCGGATCGCCTCCTCGACGGCGATCTCGTCGAAGGGGTTCATCGACATCTTGACGTTGGCGAGTTCGACCCCGGAGCCGTCGGCTTTCACGCGGATCTTGACGTTGTAGTCCACCACCCGCTTGACGGGCACCAGCACCTTCATGGCGGTCACGATCCTTCCCCGGAGGATTCTTTTCGTCGTGCAAGACTCTCCGACCGGCGCCGAAGGCGCGGCGTGGCGAGGGCACGCAAAGCGCGCGGACCGTAACGGCCACATTTCCGCCTTGTCAACGCGGCGCGGCGGCGGCCCTCGGGTGCCGGGCCTGACCAAACGGAAGCGTGGGTCGCCCGGAGTCAGTGACCGCCTCGTTCCAGCTGTGAGGAGGAGGCCGCGAATTCGATCAGGACCCGAGGGCCGGCGGAGGGCCACGGCGGCTCTGGATTGCGGTCCCGCTTTCGACGCCTTGGAAGGATGGCGGGTCGGCTCCACAGCCGATCAGAGATCAGGTGCTCTGCCTAGAGCCGTGCCAGAGCGCGTTGCGCCAAGCAGCAGGCCTCCTCAGAGAACGGCCGTCCAATCCTTCCCCTCATCCTGAGGTGACCGCGAAGCGGGCCCCGAAGGAGGGCTCCAGAAAGCGCCGCGATCTCTGGAGGCCTCCTTCGAGGCCTTCGCTGCGCTCCGGCACCTCAGGATGCGGGGAATGAATGGGATCCCCCTGGTCCGGGACACCGTCGTGTCCTGTGCCGCGATGCGATCGGGCGCGGATCGAGGTCTGCCCGAGGTCGGATCCTTAGAGCGAACCCGCGATCAGCGGTTGGCGCCGGGCACCCACAGGACGTCGTCCGCGCCGTCCGAATTGGCCGCGCGGCTCGCCACAAACAGGAAGTCCGAGAGCCGGTTCAGGTAGCGCAAAGCCTCGGGCGAGACGGTCTCGTCCTCGCGGGCCGCGAGGCTCACGGCGAGGCGCTCGGCGCGCCGGCACACGGTGCGGGCGAGGTGCAGCGCGGCGGCGGCCGGCGTGCCGCCCGGCAGGACGAAGGATTTCAGCGGCGGGATCGCCGCGTTGAGCGCGTCGATGTCGCGCTCCAGGCGCTCGACCTCGCTCGCGACGATCCGCAGCGGCTCGTAGGGGAGGGGCTCCGGGGTCGGCGGCGTCGCGAGGTCGGCGCCGAGGTCGAACAGGTCGTTCTGGATCGCCCCCAGCATGGCATCGAGGGACCCCTGGCTGTGCAGGCGCGCCATCCCGATGCAGGCGTTGGTCTCGTCGACCGTGCCGTAAGTCTCGATCCGCAGGTCCGCCTTCGAGCGGCGCTGCCCATCCGCCAGGGCCGTGGTGCCCTTGTCGCCGGTACGCGTGTAGATGCGGTTGAGCTTGACCAAGGAGTAGGGCGCCTCAGAACGTGTAGCCGATCTTGCCGCCGAAATTGGTCAGCCCGCGGTTGTTCGCGCAGAGGCCGGCGTTCGACATGTGCTCGACGGTGGCCATGATGCTCCAGTGCTCGGTCAGGCGATAGCCCAGAGCCGCGGCCTCCCGGAACATGGGCGAGCAGCCAAGCGTGTTGAAGCCGTAGGGCGTCTGCGCCTTCGGACCGGTGTAGCCGTTATGGGCGACGCCGCCGAAGAAGCCGTCGAGGAAGATGCGGCGGTTGAACGTCTCGGGGAAGATCTCGAGCGTCCAGGTGGCGCCGAGATAGGCGTAGCTGGTCCGTCCGCCGGTGTTGTAGCTGCCGCCCACCGTCGGCCGCGGCACGAAGGCCTGCCAGAACGGATCGGCGCTGATCTGCGGCTTGGCGAACAGGATCTCGCCGTTGACGTTCGCCTTGCTGAATCCCGGGAGCTTGCCCTCGGCGCTGCCCGGATCCTGCACCGAGCCGCCGATCCGGACCTCTGATACGATGCTCAGCGGCTGGGCCGGCGCCGCGTAGGCCGCCGGCAGCGCCGGTGGCAGGTCGGCGGCCGAGACGGGCAGGATCGCCGCGCCGGTCATGAGGCCGATCAAACAGAGACGGGAAGGGGCGGTCATGCGGTCTCGGCCGAGTAGGCTTGGCGGGTGGCTCGGCCGAACCTAGCAGAGGCCTGCGCGCTCAGGCGCCGAATTCATCCGCCGCCTGCGCGAAACCCGCGATGTGCGGCGGCGTGGTCACACCCCTGCGTTGCCGGGCTCACGCGCACCCTGCGGGTCCGGGCTCACCTGCGACGTCCGGAGCGACGGTGCGGGCCGGACGGGCGCGATGAAGCGATCCGAGCTCCTCAGGCCGAGCGCCACCAGACAACGCCCATGATGACCAGGATGGCCACGAACTGCAGCAGCACGCGCAGGCGCATCAGCTTCTGCGAGACATTGGCGCTGCCGCCCCGCATCATGTTGGCGAGGCCGAGGAACAGCACCACCGCAACGGCAAGGCACGCGAGAAGGACGAGGGTGTTCGACGACATGCTGACGGGGATCCGTGCCGGACGCAGGGCCCCTATCGGCCCCGCGACGCTGCGTGAGATGTGGGAGATTCAGTTGCGGCGGAGCAGGCGCTCGAAATAGTCGAGTTCTTCGCGCGGCCGGGTCGGGTCGCCGAGCTTGCGCCGCAGCTCTTCCATGATGCGTCGCGCCCGCTGGACGGCCGATTCATCGGCTGTCGGCACGCGCACCCGGCCGTCGCTCATGTCGCGTCCGCGGGTGGGGCGGCCGAGCGGATCGTCGTCGCGGGCGCCGGCCTGACCCTGCTGCCCGGGCTGCTGGCCGCCGTCCTGCTGACCCTCGCCCTGGCCCTCGGCCATCTCCTGCATCTGTTGCGCCATGCCCTCGGCACCGCGCTTCAGGCCGTCGAGGGCGCGGCCCTGGGCATCGACCGCCTCGCCGGAATCACCCTGCTTCAGGGCGTTCTCGGCCTCGCGCATGGCATCCTCGGCATCGGAGAGCCCCTGCTCGCCGCGCATGCCGTTCTCCTTCATGCGCTTCTCCAGCTCCTCGAGGCGCTGGCGGAGGGCCTGCTGACGCTCGCCGACATTGCCCTGCTGGCCCTGTCCCTGCTGTCCTTGCTGGCTCTGCCCCTGCTGGCCTTGTTGTCCCTGCTGCCGCTGGCCTTGCTGACCCTGGCTGCCCTGTTGCCCGCGCTGGCCCTGCTGCTGCCCGCGATCCTGCTGCCGCTGGCCGCTGCGCGGCTGCTGACCATCCTTGAAGGTCTCGTCGCGCAGGCCCTGCTGCTCCTTGGCCATGTCGTCGAGGTCGCGCATCTGCTTCTGCATCTCGCGCGAGGCCTGATCCGAGCGGCTGCCGCGCTCGGCGGTCTGGAGGTTCTCCAGGATGTTGCGCAGCTGCTCCATGAGCCGCTGGGCCTCGGCGGTGTCCCCGCGCTTCATGGCCTCGGCCATGTCCTGGATCATCTTGTCGAGATCCTGGGGCGTGACGGTCTTGGATTGCGGATTGCTCTGCCCCCGGTCGCTCTGGTCACGGTTCTCGCGGCCCTGCTTCTGAGCCATCTCGGACAGGAACTTGTCGAGCGCCTGCTTCAGGTCCTGGGTCAGGCGCTTGATCTCGTCGTCGGGCGCATTGCGCTCGATCGCCTCCTTGAGGCGGTCCTGGGCCTGCCGCAGCTGCTTCTCGGCGTCGGACAGGTCGCCGTCCTCGATCTTGAGCGCCATCTCCCAGAGCAGGTCGGCGACATCGACCAGATCGGCATCCGAGCGCGCCCGGCGCAGGCGCTCGGTGGCCGTTCGCAGGCCGAGGAAGATCGCGGGCTGCGGCGTGAACGTGTCGGGGGCGACGAGGAGAGCGTCCAGGGCGCCCTGTACCCAGCGGCGGTCCGTATCCGGGGCCGTGATCAGGCGACGCCGCTCCTCGGCCAGTGCCCGGGCGAGCGGGTCGCGGAACGGCCGCGCCGGCAGGGTGATCTCGGTGTCGGGCGTCGTGCCTTCCTGGCCCGCCTCATCCTTCACCACGATGTGATAGCGCACCCGGGCTCCCGACCACGGGCTGTCGGTCAGGTCGGCGAGGGTCTTGGTCTCGGAATCGCCGCTGGCGTCGGCCGGCAGGGCGAGACCGATATGCGGCAGCGGGACCAGCGCCCGGCCGGTTTTCAGCGGCGCAATCACCGCCTCGGCGGAGCTGATCCCGTAATCGTCCTTGGCCTTGTAGGTGAGGTTGAAGGTACCGCGCCCGTTGACCTCGGGGCCGCCGATCGCGGTCACCTCCGGCGGCCGGTCGGGGATCGCGTCCACGGTCAGGCGCTGGCGGCCGGCCGGCGTGGCGATCACCAGCTCCGCGCCGCCGACGATGCGGTAGCGCTCCTCCCGCAGGTCGGGGCGCGCCTCCTGGCCCGGTACGGGGACGAGGCCCGAATTGGGCGTCAGCGTCGTGTCCGCGGCCGCCTTGCCTTGGCCGGCAATCCGCACGATCAGCTGCGCGTTGACCGGCGCCCGCAGGTGCTGGTCCGTGCCGTCCATGGCGATCAGGAGCGGCGGCAGGCGGGTGTAGATCGGCGGATCGATCCAGCCATCGACGCGGAAGCTCGGTCCCGGTCCGGCCGGTTCGTGCCAGTCGAAGGCGGCCCCGATGCGCTCGCGCCACTCGGGCCCGGCGGCGAACAGGCTGGCGATGGCCGCAACCGTCAGGCCGGCCCGGAGCGCGAAGGGATCGCGCCGGGTCATGCCGGGGCGCGGCAGGCCGACGCGCAGGGCCGCCACGGCCTGCGCGGCGCGGCGCTGGTGCAGGGCCCAGAGGGCCTGACTGCCCGCATCCGCGGCGCCCACCGCCAGGGTGTCCTGGGCCGCCGAAGCCGGGCCGTGCCGCAGGGCCGGATCGCGGGCGGCCGCTTCGCGGTCCAGGCGGGCGAGGGCCGCGCGCCGGCCCGGCCGGCCCAGATGGGCGAGGGGCAGGAGCGCGACGACCAACAGCACGGCCAGGATCCCGAGGCCGATCTGGCGCCAGAGCGGCGTCACGTCGAGCCACAGGCCCGACCACGACAGGATCAGGAAGAGGAGCCCGACGCCCAGCCCGCGCCAGAGCACCGGCCAAGCCTGCTCCCACACGGCGGCCGCCCGTGCCTGCGCGACGAGCCTGTCGAGCCGCGCATTCGCGGTCGTGCGACCCGGCTCGGGTCCATTCCTGCCGGTCTTGCTGCCGAAGCCGTCCCTGTCGATCACGCCGACCGTTCCGCCTCACGCCAAAGGATGGGCCGGGGGCTGCCGGACGGATCCGGACCCCGATCGCTTGAGGCTATCATGGTGGGCTGCGGCGGTCGGCGGGTCAAATCCGCGCGACAGGGCGCGCCGGGCCCTCAGTTGTGCGCCTGGATGAAGTTGCGCACCTGCGGGTAGATCTGCGTGTCCCAGCGCCGGCCCGCGAACACGCCGTAATGGCCGACGCCGGCCTGGAGATGGTGGGCGCGCATATAGGGCGGCAGGTCGGTGCAGAGATCGTGCGCCGCCATGGTCTGACCGACGGCACAGATGTCGTCCCGCTCGCCCTCTACGGTCATGAGGGCCGTCCGGCGGATCGCCCGCAGGTCGATCGGCGCGCCGCGATAGGTCGCCTCGTTCTTGGCGAGGGTGTAATCCTGGAAGACCGTCTTGACCGTCTCCAGGTAGAACTCGGCCGCGAGGTCCAGCACGGCGAAATACTCGTCGTAGAAGGTCTCGATCGCCTCGGCCTTGTCGGCCTCGCCCTTGGCCATGTGCCAGAACAGGTCGGTATGGCCCTGGACGTGGCGCTTGGCGTTCATCGCCATGAAGGCGGAGACCTGGACGAAGCCCGGATAGACCTTGCGGCCGGCGCCCTTGTGCCGCCTGGGCACCGTCGCGATCAGGTTCTGCTCGAACCACGCGATCGGCTTCGAGGTCGCGAGCTCGTTCACGCCGGTCGGGTTGATCCGGCAATCCACCGGCCCGGCCATCAGGGTCATGCTGCGCGGCGCGGCCGGGTCCTTCGCCTGCGCCATCGCGGCCGCCGCGACCAGGGCCTGGACCGCCGGCTGGCACACGGCGACCATGTGCGAGCCCTCGCCCATTGTCTGCAGGAATTGGATCAAGTGCCCGACATAATCGCCGAACCCGAACCGGCCCTCCGAGAGCGGCACGTCGCGGGCATTGTGCCAATCCGTGATGTAGACGTCGTGATCCGGCAGCATTGTGCGCACAGTGGCGCGCAGCAACGTCGCGAAATGCCCGGACATCGGCGCCACCATCAGCACCTTGGGCTGATCGGTGTGGATGTCCTTCCTGAAATGCAGCAGGGTCCCGAACGGCGTCACGGCGACCGGCTCCTCGGCGACCGGGACGCTGCGGTTGCCGACCATCACGCTGTCGATCCCGTAGGCCGGCCGGGCAAAGGTCAGGCCGGCACGCATCATCATCCGGGCGCCCGCGGACATCCAGGAGACCGGCTCGCCGAGACCGGCCCAGGGCGACCACATCGTGTCCAGCACCTGACCCCAAGCGCGGGTTTGCGCGGCGAGGTCGGTCTGCAGGTCGAACGCGTCGTACAGCATCGGGCGGGCACTCGCAGGAGCCCCGCCCGGCACGCGGGCGATCTGGGCGGCAACGTGGTTGATGCCGGGATTAATCTGCATCAGCATGGCCCTGCAGGATGGTTCTCACGGTCGAGCCCGGCAACCGCCCGAAAGGGGGAGGGAGATAAGAATCATACTGACGTGGCTTTGATGCACCAATCCGTTCTCCAGCGGCCGGAGCCGCGGAGGCAGGATCGTGCAACCGGTCGCGCGTAGCCGGGTCGCGACGGAGAGCGGGCGGGCCAGGAACCGTGCGCGGCGACCGCCCTACGACGCCCGGCGGATCACAGGCCCGGGCCCGTTGTCGGTGTGACGGTGCTCGCAGGCGATCTTGAGGTAGCGGTCGCTGCCGCCGGGCAGCCCGGCCTGCGCCGCCATGGTCTGCGCGTGCATCAGGCACTCCATCGGCGTGTGCGCCGGAGCCACGATGACGTCGAGTGCGGTGTCGCGGGAGCAATCCTGTGCGAGCAGCGTGCCGGCACAGACCAGGGCAACGGAGAGCAATTCCGACATGACGGACCTCGGCTTCGAGCGATCGAAAGGTCCGCGGGGTGCTCTGGCGTGCGAGCCGCCGCGTTGTCGTTGCCTGGGTGCTTCCTCCGCTTGTCGATCCCCTCAAGCACGGGATGTGCCAGTCGCCGACCCTGATCCCGGGTCAGTCGCGTGCGGGGAGCCAGTGCGTTTCCGGCTCGCCCGCCGGCAGGAGGGTGGCGACGGCGTCGAGATCGGCGACGTACTGGTCGGTGAGCAACTGCCACATCTCGACGGGCGAGTTCGCGTTCGGCCGCAAGCCGTCGAGGGCGCGCGCCAGCGTGGCGAGGTTCACGAGCTTCGGGCGCTGCAGGAGCGGATCAGCGTTCAACATCGGGTCCGGCCTCTTTCCGACGCCGGCATTCTCCAGCGCTCATGGTTAATAGGCAGTTACAGCCGGCCGTGAGCATTTGGGTTTGACTTAAAATTCCCGCACTAATGATTGAATTCTCGATTAGTGCAGCGAATTAGCCATCCAGGACGACAGCGTGACTGTCTTCGTTTGATACTGGCGAATTCGTCTTGCCGAATTCCGGCGGCGCGTGTTCCGGCGGGGATGGCCGTCCGCGCTGAGCAGGCATCTCGGTTCACAAGCCCGACCCCATCCCTTATCACGCAGGCGACTGAGGCGATCCCGCGCTATGAGGACGCCACCTGGCCGACGCCGCTGTCGCTCCCGGCCGATTGTGCGAACGGAACACCATGGACGCCACACCAGAAGCGATCGGTGCGACGCAGGGGCCGACGGCCCGGCTCGTGCTGGCCTCCGCGTCGCCGCGCCGCCTCGCGCTCCTGCAGCAGATCGGCATCGAGCCGGATGCGCTGTTGCCTGCCGAGATCGATGAGACCCCGCGCAAGGCCGAGCCGCCCCGTGAGCTCGCGCGCCGCCTCGCCCGCACCAAGCTGGCCACCGCCGAGGCTGCGCTCCATCTCGAGGACACGAAGACGCCGACATGGCTTCTGTCCGCCGACACCGTCGTTGCGGTCGGGCGACGGGTTCTGCCGAAGGCCGAGGTGCCGGACGAGGCGGCCGACTGCCTGCGCCTTCTCTCCGGCCGCCAGCACCGGGTCTTCACGGCGATCTGCGTGCTCTCGCCGCGCGGACGACGCGAGCGGATCGTCGAGAGCCGCGTACGATTCAAGCGCCTGTCCGGTCGGGACATTCAGGGCTACGTCGCCTCGGGCGAATGGCGCGGAAAGGCCGGCGGCTACGCGATTCAGGGTCTCGCCGGCGCTTTCGTGGTGAAGCTCGTGGGCTCCTACAGCGCCGTGGTCGGATTGCCGCTCTACGAAACGATGAGCCTGCTCGAAGGCGAAGGCTATCCTGTCCGTGCCGGCTGGGGCAGCCTCGCGTGAGCCGGGAGCCGCGGGAGGCTTGCCCGATCTGCCGACGGCCGGCGGCACCGGACTTTAGGCCGTTCTGCTCCCAGCGCTGCGCCGATGTCGACCTCGGGCGGTGGCTCAACGAACGATACGCGATTCCGGAGGAGCTCGACTCGGACGAGCCGCCGCCGGAGCCGGATCCGGAGCGCTGAAACTTTTTTCCGCCTTTCCGTCACGCCGGTGTCACGGCAAGGCTGGACACGCCGTCCGGCACTGACTATACCCCGCGGCGTCCGAGACCGAGACCGGCGCGGACGACGCCCAGGTAGCTCAGTTGGTAGAGCATGCGACTGAAAATCGCAGTGTCGGTGGTTCGATTCCGCCCCTGGGCACCATCAGCTTTCTGAACATCCTGAGAGACTCGGCGGGATCCGCGCATTCGAGCGCGCGACCATGATCGCCAGCTCTGCTGCCTCGAGCGTTCCGGTTTCCCGCCCAGGGATCTTGAGGACGTATGCGGGGCCTGAGTCGCTGAACTCGCCATCCAATCCTGATCGTCGACGAACTGCGCGGCCGGACCGTCTTCAATAGGCGGCGACGTCGCCGCGATCGGTGTGGCGAAAGAACGGCTCCAGCGTGATCGCGCCGATGTAGTCGGGTTCACGAGTATTGCTGGATCGTGGATGACTGACCATCAAGGCCGAAGATTCGATAGCACGACAGCATCCCGCGGTAGTTATACGTTAATAAAGGAAGCCAACATCCAGCACTTCTGTGTGGGGCTGCTGCTCCGTCGTGCAGGTATATCCGCCCCAGATGGCCGCCGAGCAGCCGCTTTTGTGCCACGCTGCGATAGCGGGCGCGCGAACTGTCAAGAACTATACAGTTGGTCGAGTGCGTCGGACGGTTTCAATTCTGACGAAACTTCTTGATGTCGAGTGAAAGCAGTCTAACATGGATCAGCTTTCAATGGGGGCGGCGCGATACGATGCCGAAGTGGAAGTCTCTCGACGGGTGGATTTCCGCGCCTGCGATCCAGGGCGTGACTGATGCTCTGGACGTGATCGGCAACTGGTCCTGGGATGCGGCGTCGGACCGAGCACGGTCGGACAGGTTCGCGGCACGTCTTTTCGATGTCGATCCGGAGGAAGCCGAGGCGGGTCTGCCGCTGTCCGCCTACGCTGCCTGGGTCCATGCTGCGGATCGGTCCCGCCTCCTGACGACCTTCCGCGAGGCAGCGCGCAACGGCTGGCCGTATGTCACCGAGTTCCGCGTCTGCTTTTCGGACGGTGTGCTGCGCTGGGTCCTCGCGCGCGGCCGATTCTCTCGCAATCACATGGGCCGGCCGGTGGGCGGGTGCGGGATCGTGGTGGACATCACCGACCTGCGGACGAACGACGGCGACCTCGCCTTCGCCCAACCCGAGACCGTGTTCCTGACCGGAGAGCCGCCGCTCGAACGTGCCGCTGCCGCGGCGATGATGGCCTACCGTGCCATCGATGCCGTGCCCGATCCGGGTCTCAAGGCGCGCGCCGAGGCGCTCCTGTTCGACATCGGTCGCAAGCTCGCCGCCCAGGAACGCGCGGTGCAGCGCAAGGAATTGAACTGACCGAATCCACCCGGCGCGGAACTGCGCGCGTCGGATCAGGAGGCATCCTGGTCGCGAAGGTGCAGGTAGGTCGGGTCGAATTCGGCGGCCGACATCAACCCGTCCCAATCATGCACGGTCAAACGGCGGCTCCGCAGCGTGATCAGGCCGGCCATCTTCAGATCCCGGATCGTGCGGTTCACGTGAACGGGTGTGATGCCGAGGGCATCGGCGAGTTCCGGCTGGGTCATCGGCATCTCGAAGGTCCGATCCGGCGCCAGCCCGACGGCACCGAGGCGCGTGATCAACTCGCAGAACAGATGCGCCATGCGCGCGTAGGCGTCGCGCCGTCCCGTGTTGAGCATCCATTCCCGAACCAGGGCGGCGTCGATCAGGGTCGCGCGCCAGAAGACCTCGTTGAGCCGCGGATGCTGGCGCAGCAGCGCGCGCACGGCCTCGTGCTGCACGAAACCGACCCGGCACGGGCTGACCGTGGCGATGCTGATATCGAGGACCTCGAGGTAGAGACTCTGAAAATCCGGCATGTCGCCCGGCACATGGTATCCCATGACCTGCCGCTTGCCGGCGCGTGTCGACTTGTAGGTGCAAGCGATGCCTTCCAGCACGGCGAAGCTCCGGGCCGGCCGGTCGCCCTCGCGCACGATGTCCTGGTAGGCGTCGATCTGCGCCACCTGCATCGGCATGGCCGACAGTGCAGCCATCTCGGCCTCGCTCGGCTTGAACAGGGCGATGCTGTCGATCTTGCGCAGGAACGGATGCCTGTTCGCCTGCTGCATCTGTGCTGTCATCGCTCCGCGGCGTTAAAGCGTCGGCACTCGGCCGTCGACCACGAGCAGCCGCATCCAATGCCGCCCTCGGATAGGATAGGGCTCCGCCGGGACCCGGACCAGAGCACGAAGTTTCGGAGGGCGAACGGCACGTCAGTATCATCCGTCCGAAATGGATGGCTGTTCCGCATCGCGGCTGAGAGAATGACGCGTCGGGCGATGCCGCGAATGAATCAGGGCGTGCGGCTGGCGCGGTGACGCGGTTGGCCACTTCCTGCGCACCGTCGGCGCCGCCCGGTGTTCGGGGCTGGAATTCTTCGGCCCGTCCGCGCACACAGGCACGGCGGCGCGATCGCCGTGCAGCCTCACGGACCATCCCGATGAACACGGCAGACCTCGCCCCGCACGCGCATCAAGTCCTGCGCGACGCGACCTTGCCGGAGCTGCCGAACCATTACCGCGGCAAGGTCCGGGACAATTACGACCTCCCCGACGGTCGGCGCATCCTGATCACCTCCGACCGGATCAGCGCGTTCGATCGGGCTCTCGCGGCGATCCCGTTCAAGGGACAGGTTCTGACGCAGACCGCCCGCTACTGGTTCGAGCACACGGCCGACATCTGCCCGAACCACGTGCTGGCCTATCCCGATCCGAACGTCGTGGTCGGCCGCCGGCTGGAGATCCTGCCTGTCGAGGTCGTCGTGCGCGGCTATCTCGCCGGCACGACCTCGACCTCGATCCTGACGCGCTACCGGGCGGGCGAGCGCGACATGTACGGCCACACCTTCCACGACGGTATGCGGCCGAACGAGCGTTTGCCGGAAGCGATCATCACGCCGACCACGAAGGCCTTCGACGGCGGACACGACGAGCCCCTGACCGAAGGTGAGATCCTGGAGCGGAAGCTCCTGACGCCGGAGCAGTGGCGGACGGTATCGGGGGCGGCGCTGGCGCTGTTCGCGCGGGGCAGGCTCTGGCGGCCGAGCGCGGCCTGATCCTGGCGGACACGAAGTACGAGTTCGGCACCGATCCGCAGGGCCGCATCGTCCTGGCCGACGAGATCCACACGCCGGACAGCAGCCGCTACTGGTTCGCCGCCAGCTACACGGAGCGCTTCGCCGCGGGTACGGCGCCCGAGAGCTTCGACAAGGATTTTGTCCGCAACTGGGTCGTGGCCCGCTGCGACCCGTACAAGGACCCGATCCCCGAGATCCCCGCCGAAGTCGTGCTGGAGACCGCCGCGGTCTACATCCGGGCCTACGAGACGATTACGGGCGCGCGCTTCGTGCTGCCCGACCCGGCCGAGGAGCCGCTGGCGCGCATCCGCGGCAATCTCGCCGCCTATCTCGGCACGGCCGCGTAGCTGCGAGGGGGAGCGGCGCCCCGGGCGCCGCTCCCTGCCGCAGGGCTCAGGCGGCCTGCGCGATCGGCGCCGGGGAGGGCGCGTCCATGGCGCGCAGGTACACGTCGAGCAGGGTCTCCTGCTCGTCGCGCTCGTCCTTGTCCTGCTTGCGGATCTTCAGGATCTCCTTGAGCACCTTCACGTCTAGGCCCTCGCCCTTGGCCTCGGCGAAGACCTCCTTCTTGGCCTCCATCAGGTCCTTGATCTCTTCCTCCAGCCGTTCCACGCGCTCGATGATCGAGCGGATGCGGTCGCCCGCGACGCCCACGGTGTCGGTCATGTCGGTCATGCGTTCCCTCATCGGATGACCGGGACACCCTCGCCGCCACAGGGTAAGCGGCGGGTTAAGGGCGGGGCTTTCCGTCCGGGGCGGCGGTCCGGGACGTGACCCAGCCGATGATCGCGTCGGCCACCGCGTCGCTGTTCGATTCCAGCATCATCATGTGGCCGTTGCCGTGGATCCCCTGTTCGGCGAGCCGCAGCCGGTCGGGTTTCGCGCCGGCCTGTTCCAGGAAGGCGCCGGTGCAATCGTCCATGGTGGCGCGGAACGAGGCTTCCGAGGTCACGATCACGGCCGGCACCTTGGCGAGGTTCGGCAGGGTCCGCGCCGGCTCGGCCTGGAGCCAGCACCGGATCTTGTCGGGCGCGGCGGCGGTCTCGGCCTGGACCACGGTGAGGTCGGCCGGCCCGCTCACCGGCGGCTCGAAATGGAGCGGCACCCGGGTGATGCCGTAGGGCCGGGCCCGCGAGTCGCCGACGCGCTCGTACCAGCTGTCGCCGCCCTTGAAGCGGATATCGTAGAAGGTCGGCCCGTTCGGCTCCACGGCGACGTGGGCCTTCACGAGGTCGGGCCGCTGATCGGAGACCGCCCAGCCGAACACGCCGGCCTGCGAATGCGTCAGGAGGATCGCGGGTCCGATCTTCTCCAGCAGCGCGATCAGCGCCGGATCGACCAGCTCCTCGCTCTTGAGGGCGCTGGCGATGTAGGGCACCTGCGACAGGTAGAATTGATCGAAGGCGGCGTTGCCGCGCACGCCCGGACCGCCCGGCCATTGCGTGTGCAGCTTGGCCTGCGGGTAGAGCGCGAACCGCTCCTGCCCGGTGAACACCGTCTCCAGGTCCTCGACCGGCAGGCGGGCATAAGGGCCGTAGGTCTCCGGGTCGCCGCCCGAGCGTCCGCGCCCGACCTGATCGACCACGTAGACGGCAAAGCCCTTGGCGGCGAAGTGGTCGGCCCAGCCCGGCCGGCCGTCGGGCGTGCCGAGAAAGTTGGTCCCGGTCTGGGCGGTGCCGTGCACCATCACGATCGGATAGGGCTGCGTGACCCGCTCCGGCACGCGGTAGGTCACGAACATCTGGCCGGAGGCGGTGGTCTTGTCCTTGGCGGTCTCATAATGGCCGCCGACGAAGAAGTAGCCCGCGCCCGGCGCAGGCTTGAACGGCTCGGCTGCGCGAGCCGGCGCGCCTGAAGCGAGGCACATGAGGATTAGGGCGCCGGCAAAGGCGGTCTTGCGCATGGTTTCCTCCCGCGGGCGTCTGGTGCGCCCGGCGGGTGGCATATCAGCGGGAAAGATCCGGCTGGTCCAGCCGGATCTTGCACGCTCTCAGGCGTGGGCGAAGCGCGGCTTCTTGCCGAGGGCCTCCTCGACGGTGCCGGCGCCGTCGAGATAGCCGTGCACCTTCGGGTTCGGCATGATCACCGAGGCCACGAAGGCGATCGCCATCAGCACGGTCACGTACCAGAAGAACGTGCTCTCCATGCCGTTGTCCTTGAACCACAGCGCCACGAACTCGGCGGTGCCGCCGAAGGTGGCGTTGGCCACCGCGTAGGACAGGCCGACGCCGAGCGCGCGCACGTTGGTCGGGAACAGCTCCGCTTTCACGATGCCGCTGATGCCCGTGTAGAACGACACCACCGCGAGCCCGAGGGTGATGAGCGCGAAGGCGAGGTAGGGATCCTTGTTGGTCCCGAGGGCCGTCATCAGCGGCACGACCATAAGCGTGCCGAGGCCGCTGTACAGCAGCATGTTCGCCTTGCGTCCGATCCTGTCGGACAGCGCACCGAAGAGTGGCTGGATCGCCATGTAGACGAACAGGACCACGGTCATCACCTGCGAAGCCGAAGTCTTCGGCATGCCGGCGGTGTTGACCAGGTACTTCTGCATGTAGGTCGTGAAGGTGTAGAAGCTCAGGGAGCCGCCGGCCGTGTAGGCCACGACGACCAGGAACGCCCGCCAGTGCTTGAACAGCTCGGCGAAGGTGCCGGCTGTCTCCTTGTCGCTGCTGTCCTTGGTCTCCGCCAGCGAGCGCCGCAGATAGAGCGCGACGACCGCGAGGCCCGCGCCGATGAAGAACGGGATGCGCCAGCCCCAGGCCGTCAGCTCGGGACCGGTCATGACCGTCTGCAGCAGCACCAGGACCAGCGAGGCCAGGAGCTGGCCGCCGATCAGCGTCACGTACTGGAAGGAGGCGAAGAAGCCGCGTTTCCCCTTGATCGCCACCTCGCTCATGTAGGTCGCCGAGGTCCCGTACTCGCCGCCGACCGACAGGCCCTGAAGCATGCGCGCGAGCAGCAGCAGAACCGGCGCCAGCGTGCCGACATGCTCGTAGGTCGGCAGGATGCCGATCAGGAGCGAGCCGAAGCACATCATCAGCACCGAGATGACCATCGAGGTCCGGCGCCCGACCCGGTCGGCGATGCGGCCGAACAGCCAGCCGCCGATCGGCCGCATGAAGAAGCCGACCGCGAAGATGCCGGCGGTCTGGAGCAGCTGGCTGGTGGAGTCGCCCTTCGGGAAGAAGGCTGGCGCGAAGTAGAGGGCGAAGAACGCGTAGCAGTAGAAGTCGTACCACTCGGCGAGGTTGCCCGACGACGAGCCCACGATCGCCCAGATGCGGCGCTTCCGGTCGGCTGCGTCGTCGTGGGCGCCTGGTGCGATACCGATCGTATCGTCTCTCGAGGCGGACATGGCGTCTCCGTCGATCAATTTTTCAGCCGGCGACAAGCCGCGCTCTTCTTCGTAGGACGCGACGTTACAGGTGATGACCGTGATCGCAAGTCCGTGATGGGACTTAGCCACGACCCGTCGCAGTCAGTGTCATCATCTTGCGGGTGTCCCAGAGCACGGCGCCTGCATCGTCCGAGAATCTCGTGCCGCGCCCGACGGGCAGGATTTCAGGCTCCGCTGCTCGGCTCCGGGATGACAGGGCGGATGACATCGCCGCCAACGGTGGTCCCCGCGTCGAGGACGCCGCGGAACGGTTTGGCCCGGGGGCTCGTTGCGGGCCGGCGCGGGCGTCGAGGGCGCTCCGTCATCGCCAGGAGGAGAGGCCATGAAGCGGATTCTGAGAGACACGGTAGCGGCCGTGATCGTCGTCGCCGGAGCGGCCACCGCGTTTGCACAGGGTGGTCCCGGGGGTGGCGGCGCGGGCGGCGGTCCCGGCGGTGGCGGAGCCGGTGGCGCGGCTGGTGGCCCTGCGGCGGGCGGTGGCGGTGCGGGCGGCGCCGGACCAAGCGGCGGTGCGGGCGGCGGGGGCGTTCGCGGCGGCGCCGGCGGAGCCGAGAGCGGCCCGCGCGGCGGAGCCGAAGGCGGGGCGCGCGGTGCTGAGCCGGGTGGCCCAGCTGGCCGCGGTGCCGAGGGGCCGGGGCGTCAAGGCGGTGCGGGCGAGCGTAACGGCGCCGGCGACCGCACCGGGCCCGGCGGTGCCCCGGGCGCCGCGGAGCGCGGCGGTCGCGACACAGGTCCCGCGGGTGAACGCGGCAATCGCGATGCGGCCGGTCCGAACCAGGGCGGGCGGGGCGCGGCCGGCGAGCGCGGCGGCCGCGAGGGCGCCCGTGAGGGGGTCCGCGGCGGCGGGTCGGCCCGCGGGGCGGTGAACCGTCTCGACACGCGGCAGCGCACCGAGTTCCGCAGCTCGATCACACGCCTCGGCGTGTCGCCGCTGCGCGACGTCGCGTTCGGATTATCCGTGGGTACCGCGATCCCGCGTTCGGTCACCCTGCACCGACTCCCGCCGGCGATCATCTCGCTCGTGCCGGAATACGAAGGCTACGAGTTCATCCTCGTGCGCGACGACATCGTGATCATCGATCCCGATACCTACGAGATCGTGGACGTGATCCCGGCCTGAACGTCGGCACCGTTCGCGTGATCGGCGCCGGGCGGGTCTCAGCCTGCCCGGCGCGTCTCACCGCCCCCCGTCGAGCAGCTTGGAAACGACCCGCGCGGTGTAGTCGACCATCGGCACGATGCGCGCGTAGTTCAGCCGCGTCGGGCCGATGACACCGACGACGCCGACGATCTGCTGCGACCCGTCGCGGAACGGCGCCGCGATCAGCGACGAGCCGGAGAGCGAGAACAGCTTGTTCTCGGAGCCGATGAAGATGCGCACGCCCTCGCCGCCCTCGGCCCGGGCCAGAAGATCGATGACGTCCTTCTGGGTCTCCAGATCGTTGAACAGCAGGCGGATACGCTCGAGATCCTCAACCGCGCGCAGGTCGTCCAGCAGGTTGGCCTGTCCGCGCACGATGAGCTGACGCGCCTCCGTCGGGCCGACCGGCGTGGCGAGCCCGGCATCGACCAGGCGCTCCGTCAGCGCGTCGAGCTCCCGCTTCATCGCCTTCCGGCCGGCCTCGATCTCGGCGCGCAGCGATCCGAGGGTCCGGCCCTGGAGCCGCGCGTTGAGGTAGTTGGTGGCCTCCTGGAGCGCGCCCGCCGGCAGCCCGGGGGGCAGATCCACCAGCCGGTTCTCCACTGAGCCGTCATCCGAGACCAGGATGACGAGGGCGCGGGCCGGATCGAGGCGGACGAACTCGATATGCTTCAGGTTGACGTTGGCCTTTGTGGTCAGCACCACGCCGGCCCCGCGCGAGACGCCCGACAGCATGGTCGAGGCTTCGGCCAGCGCCGACTCGAAGGTGTGGCCCGAAGCGGCGGCCCGCATCTGCGCCTCGATGCGCCGCTGCTCGTCCTGGCTGACATCGCCGAGTTCGAGCATCGCGTCGACGAAGAACCGCAAGCCCAACTCGGTCGGCAGGCGCCCGGCCGAGGTGTGCGGCGCGAAGATCAGGCCGGAATGCTCCAGATCCGCCATCACGTTGCGGATCGAAGCCGGCGACAGGGCCATCGGCAGGATACGGGCGAGGTTGCGCGATCCCACCGGCTCGCCCGTCGTGAGGTAGCTCTCGACGATCTGCCGGAAGATCTCGCGCGCTCGCTCGTTGAGTGCGGCAAGCGCCTGCATGGGCTGGCTGTTCGGAAATCGAGGGTGGGGGTCTGTCACGCGGTCATCCTGTAATCCGATCATGTCCGTCCAACACGCGCGGATCAATCCATACGGCGATGCTTGCTCGCGGTGGCGCGGCGGCCTAAGAGCCCGGCCCTCGACTTCTCACCATAGAAGGGGCCCGCGATGCGGCCTTCCAAGCGTGCCGCCGACGAGTTGCGGCCCGTGAGCCTGGAGCGCGCTGTGTCGCGCTACGCCGAGGGCTCCTGCCTCGTCAGCTTCGGCAACACCCGGGTGCTCTGCACCGCCTCTCTGGAGGAGCGTGGGCCCCCGTGGCTGCGCGGCTCGGGCAAGGGCTGGGTCACGGCCGAATACGCCATGCTCCCGCGTGCGACGCACGAACGCACCCGCCGCGAGGTCGGTTCCGGCAAACCGTCGGGCCGGACGCAGGAGATCCAGCGCCTGATCGGCCGGTCGCTGCGCGCCGTGACCAACCTGCCGGCGCTCGGCGAGCGGCAGGTCACGGTCGATTGCGACGTGATCCAGGCCGATGGCGGCACCCGGACCGCCGCCATCACCGGCGCCTGGGTGGCGCTGCACGATTGCTTCGCCTGGATGCGGGCGCGCTCGATCATCTCGGTCGATCCGCTGCGCGACCACGTCGCAGCCGTGTCGTGCGGCCTGTACAAGGGCACGCCGGTCCTCGACCTCGACTACGCCGAGGATTCGGTGGCCGAGACCGACGCCAACTTCGTGCTCACCGGCCGGGGCGGCATCGCCGAGGTGCAGGGCACCGCCGAGATGGAGCCGTTCTCGCAGGATCAGCTCCTCGAGCTGCTGCGGCTCGCCCGCGCCGGCACCGACCGGCTGGTCGCGCTTCAGAAGGAGGCGATCGCGTGAGCCGGCGGCTGACCGGAAAGGTGGCCATCGCCACCCACAATGCCGGCAAGCTCGCCGAGATGCGCGAGCTGCTGGCGCCGTTCGGAATCGAGGCCGTTTCGGCCGGTGAGCTCGGCCTGCCGGAGCCGGAGGAGACCGGCACGATGTTCGCCGAGAACGCCGCCATCAAAGCGAAGGCCGCCGCCGACGCCACCGGACTGCCGGCCTTCGCGGACGATTCCGGCCTGTGTGTGGACGCCCTCGACGGGGCGCCGGGCATCTTCTCGGCCCGCTGGGCCGGACCGACCAAGGACTTCACCGGCGCCATGGCGCGGATCTTCGCCGAGCTGGACCGGCGCGGCGCGGCGGAGCGCCGGGCGCATTTCGTCTCGGCTCTGGTGCTCGCCTGGCCGGACGGCCACACGGAGCTGTTCGAGGGCCGTGTGTTCGGCGAACTCGTCGCGGCGCGGGGCTCGGCCGGGTTCGGCTACGACCCGATCTTCCGGCCCGACGGGCATGAGCGCACGTTCGGCGAGATGACCGCGGACGAGAAGCACGGCGTCGATTGGCAGAAGGGCGCGGGTCTCTCGCACCGGGCGCGGGCCTTCATCGATCTCAGCCGGGCGTGCCTCGCGCCTGCGTCCTGATTGCCAAACGGGCCGCGCGCGCTCACATCCCGGCAATCATGACACCAATCGGCCCGGACCACCCGACCCGCGACGCGGGTTTCGGGATCTACCTGCACTGGCCCTTCTGCGCGGCGAAGTGCCCGTATTGCGACTTCAACAGCCATGTCCGCCACGCGGGCGTGGACGAGCCGCGCTTCCTCGACGCGTTCCGGGCCGAGATCGCCCACAACGCCGCCCGCACGCCGGGGCGCAAAGTCACCAGCATCTTCCTCGGCGGCGGGACGCCCTCGCTGATGCAGCCCGCGACGGTCGCCGGCCTGCTTGAGGCCGTGGCAGCCCACTGGAGCGTAGCGCCCGACGCCGAGATTACCCTGGAGGCGAACCCGTCGAGCGTCGAGGCCGGCCGCTTCCGCGGCTACCGCGCGGCCGGCATCAACCGCGTCTCGCTCGGCGTGCAGGCGCTGGACGACGCGTCCCTGCGGACGCTCGGCCGTCTCCACGACGTGGCGCAGGCACTGGCCGCGATCGAGGTCGCCCAGGCGGTCTTCGCGCGCACGTCCTTCGACCTGATCTACGCCCGCCCCGGCCAGACGCCGGCCGCGTGGCGGTCCGAGTTGGGCGAAGCTCTGGCGCGGGCGGCCGAGCATCTGAGCCTCTATCAGCTGACCATCGAGCCGGGCACGCCGTTTCACGGCCTCGCGGCCACCGGCAAGCTGGTGACCCCGGACGACGAGACCGGCCGCGCCCTTTACGACGTGACGCAGGACCTCTGCGCCAAAGCCGGCCTGCCGGCCTACGAGATCTCGAACCATGCCCGACCGGGCGCGGAATCGCGCCACAACCTGCTCTACTGGCGCTACGGCGAATATGCCGGCATCGGCCCAGGCGCCCACGGGCGGCTGGTCACGGAGCACGGGCGGATCGGCACCGTCACCGAGCGGTCGCCGGAGGCGTGGCGCGAGAAGGTCGAGCGCGACGGCCACGGTGTCGCCGAAACAGAGACGCTGTCGTCTGAGGATCAGGCTGACGAGTTCCTGGTGATGGGCCTGCGGCTCGCCGAGGGGATCGACCCCGCCCGCTACGCCGCGCTGAAGGGCCGCCCGCTCAACGGCAACCGGATCGGGATGCTGGTGGGCGACGGGTTGCTGGAATGGCGGCCCGGTGGCCGTATCGCCGCGACCGCCCGCGGTGCGCCCGTGCTCAACGCCCTGGTGGCGGAACTCGCGACCTGATCAGATCCCCGGCTTGGCGAGCACGCGCGGCGCCGGGCTCACGACAGGCGCGGCGTTGTTGCGGATCTCGTAGACCGCCAGCGCGCGCTCGCTCTGACCGTCCGGGCGGAAGCGGAATGTGCCGTCGACCCCGGCGAAGCCGGATCCGCTGGTGAGCGTCGTCTCGGCAAAGCGCTGCGAGCCGTACTGGCGCGCCAGGGCGGCGGCGAGCGTTACCGCGTCGTAGGCGAGCGAGGCAACGCGCGGCGGAACGCTGCCGAAGCGCGCCTGATAGCGGCCGCTGAAACTCGAGAACCCGCTGCGGTCCGGCGAGGCGAAGCGCCCGCCCTGGAGAGCCGGCAGGGCGAACAGGCCCGGCTCGTTCCAGAGGGCCGTTCCGATCGGACGGACCCGACCCGGCGAGAAGCCCGCCTTCGTGAGGGCGGCCGCGACGGCCGGCATGGCCTCGGCGGTTTCGGGTATGAACAGCGCGTCCGCGGTGGCGGCCGGGCCCGTGATCACCCGCGCCAGCCGCTCGACTGCGGGGCCGGGCGCTCCGGCCGGATAGCGTTCGACCGCGGCGACGCGGGCGCCCCGGCGGGCGACGACCTCCCGGAACTCCGCCTCGACGGCGTTGCCGTAGGCGGTTTCGGGGATCAGGGCCGCGAAGGAGCGTTTCCCGCCCGCGACCGAGTCCTCGGCGACGCGATCGACCTCCGGCTGCGGAAGGAAGCTCAGGAGGTAGACCCCCGGGTCGCCACCGTCGCGTCCGTCGAGAAGCCGATCACCGGCTTGCCGGCCGTCTTTGCCACGTTGGCGGCGGTCTGCACGTTGCCGGCGAAGAGCGGGCCCAGCACGATCTCGGCGCCCTGCCGCAGCGCGTCCTGCGTCGCGTCGCGGGCGCCGTCCGGGGTGCCCCGGTCGTCCTCGACCAGGATGGTCAGGTCCGGCTGCTGGGCCTCGTCGTAGGCGAGCTGCGCCGCATTGCGCAGGGCGTTTCCCACAGAAGCGCCCTGACCGTTGAGCGGCAGGACCAGCGCGACCTTGACGGTGCCGGTTCCGATCCGCTGCCCCGCGAAGGCAGCCGGCGTGGCCAGCGTTGCCGGGACGGCCGCAGCAGGCGCCTGAGGCAGATCGGCGGGCGGCGACAAGTCGGCCTGCGGGATCGGCCGGCGACGGACAGCGTCGGTCCCGAGACAACCGCCGAGCGGCAGCAGGGCGGCGCACAGCGCAGCGGTCAGAGCGGTGACACGCACGAGACGGTCCCGCGCGCGTGTCGGACGCGCCATGGCGCGGACTCCTCAGGGCAGGCGTCGGGAATCTGAAGGCCGGCCCTGAAAATGTAAACGCGCGGACGAAGACTTGCCCCCGATCCCGTCGTCCTGCCGCGACGAGAAGCGGGCAGTGTGACAAGATCGCCGATGATGACCCGCCGATTCGATGCCCCGGGGCCCGCCGCCCCGACGAGAACCCCTTTGCAGAAGCCCGGGACCGATCGTCCACGCACCAACACCTTCACGGCCTTCGGGCTGGCGAGCGAGGCCGAACAGCTGTCGCCGGGCCTGCACATCGTGGCGACTCCGATCGGCAACCTGCGCGACATCACGATCCGCGCCCTGGCCACCCTCGCGGCCGCGGATGCCGTGCTCGCCGAGGATACGCGCGTGACCCGCACGCTGCTCGCCCATTACGGCATCACCACGCCGCTTCTGGCCTACCACGAGCATTCGAACGACGCGGTGCGCGAGCGGATGGTCACCCGCCTCAAGGCAGGGGAGGCGCTCGCCCTCGTGTCCGATGCGGGCACGCCCCTGGTCTCGGATCCCGGCTACAAGCTGGTTCAGGCCGCGATCGAGGCCGGCATTCCGATCACGCCCGTGCCGGGGCCGTCGGCGGTGATGACGGCCCTCGTGGCGGCGGGCCTGCCGACCGACCGCTTCTTCTTCGAGGGTTTCCTGCCCCAGAAGGCCGGGGCACGTCGCAACCGGTTGGAGGCGCTGGTCCAGGTGCCGGGGACGCTGGTCCTGTTCGAGTCGCCACACCGCCTGCCCGAGATGCTGGCTGATGCCGCTGCGGTCCTCGGGCCGGACCGCCCGGCGGCGGTCACCCGCGAGTTGACGAAGCTCTACGAGACCGTCCGGCGCGATACGCTCGGCTCGCTGAGCGATCGCTTCGCCCAGGATGGTCCTCCGAAGGGTGAGATCGTCGTCATCATCGGCGCCGCGACCACGCCGGAGCGGACGGTCGAGGGCGATGCCGCGCTCGACGCGCTGCTGAGGACGGCGCTCGAGCGCCACTCGATCAAGGATGCGGCGAGCTTGGTGGCCGACGAAACCGGGCAGCCGCGGCGGCAGGTCTATAACCGGGCGCTCGCGCTCGCACGAGGCGAGGGATGAACGGGGTTCTGCCCGACCACGCTGACCGGCGCCGCGCCGCGTACCGGCGCGGCCATCGCGCCGAATGGATCGCGCTGGCGGCCCTGATGCTCAAGGGTACCGGCCGATCGGCCGGCGCGTCAGCTTCGCAGGGGGCGAGATCGATCTGATCGTCCAACGCTGGAACACCATCGCGTTCGTGGAGGTGAAGGCGCGGTCTCGGCGCGACGACGCCCGAGAAGCGATCGACGCGGCCAAGCGGCGCCGCTTCTCGCGCGCTGTCCGCGCCTGGATCGGCCGGAACACGTGGTGTGCGGGGATGACCTTCCGGGCCGATGCCGTGTTCGTCGGCACTCGGGAATGGCCGGCGCATATCGCCGACGCGTTCACGATCGAGGGTCTATGACGCAACGGCTCCGGAGCGCGCTTCAGCAGGCGGCGGCCGATGTCCTCGGGCGCCCGCGATCCGTCATTCCGCGACGTCGAAGCCGATCTTGAAGTCTAGGGTCACAACCGGTGCTGGGTCTTGTCGCGTAAGCGGATTGGCTTCCCGATTCCGCTGCGGCGGCCTGGGAATGACGAACCCAACCTGATGATGGCCGACCCGTCAGGCGCGGGCGGCCCGGATCGCGCCGATCAGCGTGCGCTTCAGGTCGGCCTGGCTGAAGGGCTTCTGCACGACCGGCCGATCGCGGAAGGGCTCGCGGATACCGGCGCCGCCATAGCCCGTGGAGAAGACGAGCGGCAGATCGCGCTTCGCGATCGCCTCGGCCACCGGGTAGATCGGCTCACCCGCCACGTTCACGTCGAGGATGGCGACCTCGAAAGTCTCCTGGGACGCCATCTCCAATGCGGAGGACAGGCGTGCCGCAGGGCCGACGACGGCGCAGCCGAAATCGAGGAGCATGTCCTCGAGCAGCATCGAGATCGCCGCTTCATCCTCGGCGACGAGGACGCGAATGCCGTTCAGAACGTCATCGTTGGAGTCAGCAGTCACGCCGGGCCGTCTTCCCTTCGAACGCCCCCGTCGCCGGGAGTCTTGCCGTGCGGTTGAACTCGCCGGCGCACCGCCTGCGCTGCGCCGGATAAGACCGAGGCAGCTTCGACGAGACGATCCACGAGGTAGCCTGTGGCGTCGCCCGTAATGCGTAATGTGTCAAGCGCCCGTGGGCCCTATCGAAGCCTTTCGGGGAACCTATGTTAACCGATGATACATTTTTGACCGCATCGCCCTGAAACGATCCCATTCCACGGATGAAGACCGACGCTCAATCGTCCTTGAATGTCACCTTCGCGCCCCGTGCGACGTGCGTTGCGAGGTCGCGGGCGTTCCAGTTCGTGAGCCGGATGCAGCCATGGGATTCGGTTTTGCCGACCTTCTCGGGCTCGGGCGTCCCATGAATGCCGTAGCTCGGAATCGCGAGATCGATCCACACGACCCCGACCGGGTTGTTCGGCCCCGATTGGATCGTGAATTTGTGCTGCGCTTTCACACCCTTGAACGCGTATTTCGGGTTGTAGGTATAGTCGGGATCGAACGCCACGCCCTTCACCTTGGTGTCGCCGCTCGGGGCAGGCTTTTCCGTGCTGCCGATCGAGGCGGGATAGTAGGCGAGCAGCTTACCGTCCGCCCCGAGCGCGCGGACATCCCGATTGGTCTTGTCCACCTCGATCCGCTCGACCTTGGGCTCCTGCGGAAGGTCCTTGCCCTTGGGCTTATCCAGGTTCATCGGGTCGACCGCTGCAACCACGATGCTCGTTCCGGCCTTGTCGAGGGGCTTGCCGGGGTTGAGCGCGCTGACGAGGTCGCGGCTCATGTGGAAGCGCTCCGCCAGCATCTCGCGCGGATTGGTGTAGCCGAGTTCCTTGAGATCGGCCTGCTCTTCCATCTTCGGCGGGATCTTGTCGACGTAGGGTCCCGCGGCGTCGGCATCGGTCAGCGTGTAATCGGTTACCGCCGGCTTGTCGCTCGTGGCCTGGAGCTTGTCCCAGACCTCCGGCGTCAGATCCTGAGTGGCGGGCAGACCCTGCGCCACGGCGAAGGCCGAGAGCGCGTGCTGGTAATTCTCGCCCTTCCGGCCGTCGATCGCGCCGGGATAGAAACGGGCCCGGTCCAGCAGCACCTGGGCCTTCACGATCAGGGGATCGGCCTTGTCGTCGGTCGCCTTGGACTTGCGTGCCGTGCCGGACTTCTTCGCGGCTTTGCCCCCGTCGGCCTGGCTGCCGCCCTGCGGCGCCAGGGTCGCGGTGTTGATCGCATCCGCGGTAAGGGCAGGGGCCTGATCCTCCTTGGGGGCTTTCTTGCCCGGCCGGGCATCCGCCACCTGCACGACGAGGCAGCTCGCCAGGAGAGCCGCGCAGACCGGCCGCCAAGGTGTCGGGATCATCGACGTCGCATTCTCCGGGAGCGGGTGCGCTCCGGTCGCAAAAGCGCTGAGCCGGCGGGAACGTTCCACGAATCCTTATTCACAGAGCCGGTGGCCCCCGTTCCGCTCGCGCTCGCCGAGGTGGAAGTGGTTGGCGTGGGCCGCGTTGGTGCCGGGTCCCAGGACCGTCCGGAAGAACCCGCACGCCTTGCCGCGAACGGCGGCGAGGAACTGCGCGTCGTCCGAACCCTCCGCCATCGTCTTGACCGGGATGCTGGCGCGCCCCGCGAAGGTGAAGCCCATGATGTCGGCCGCGTTCGCGAAGGCGTGCTCGCTGAGCTTGGCGTCCAGATCGTGGTTCTGGCCCCGGCACACATACGATCCGCCGAGTTCGAGACCGGTCAGCGGATGCTTGAGAATCCGGTCGGCCTCCGCCTGAACCTCCGTGACCCAGCGCGCCAGCGCCTCGGCCGTCCGGCAGGTCAGCGTCGCGCCCTGTGGCAAGGCTACGCCGTCAGCGAAGCGGGTGACCTTCAGCGGCAGCGGGGCGGTGCACTGGCCCTCGGCGATCGGCGGCAGCGGCTCGAAATCGACGCCGAGACGCTTGAGGCGGGTCCGGCAGGCGGTGTCGTCAGGCGGTGAGACCTTGAGCGCCAGGGCCGCCTGGCCGGACAGCTCCGGCGGCCGGCCGGGCGGTGTGGGCGGTGGCGTCGGGATCTCGGGCTTGGCGCTGTCCGCGCCACTCACGGGCTTGGCTGCGTCCTTGGGCACGTCCTTGGGCGCGGTCGAGGCAGGGGGCGTCAGCTCCGCGGGACGGGTTGGCGGCACGGGAGGCCCCGCCTCTGCGGGCGCTGGCGCGGACGGCTTCAGCGTATCTGGCCGCTCGGGCGGCACCGGCACGGCGGCTGTCGGAGTCTCGGCAGCGTGCCCCGCTGAGATCGGCATCGCGACGAGCCCGAGAGCGAGGAGGCCGCAGGCGAGTGGGCTCGCGGCGTGGCGGATCGGCGGCGGACGTCCTGGCATGAGGCCTCGAAGCTTAGGCGTGGCCCGGTGGTAACGAGCGAGACGCCATTCGGATCGCTCGGCCTGTTGACGCGCGCGCCGAACCGGCCACTGTCTTCCGGATCGCGGCAGCGGACCCCACCTCGTCGGATTGACGCGGCTGAGCCGTCGGTCGCCAGGACGCACCTTGAGGAATGCATGCCGCATGCAGCTGATGCCGGGCTCTCCAGCCTGCCGCAGGACAACCCGTTCCGGGAGGCGCAGTGGACGACGCCGCACGGCCTGCCGCCGTTCGAGCGGATCCGGCCGGAGCACTACATGCCGGCGTTCGAGGCCTCGCTCGCTGCTCACGCTGCCGAGATTGAGGCGATCGCGGCCGATCCGGCGGCGGCGACCTTCGACAACACGGTCGGCGCCATGGAGCGGGCAGGGCAGGCCCTCGAGCGGGTCGCCGGCGTCTTCTACAATCTGACCGGCAGTCACACGAATCCGGAGTTGCAGGCGATCGAGCGGGTGATCGGTCCGAAGCTCGCCCGGCACGGGAGCGCGATCTACCTCAACGCCCAGCTCTGGGCGCGCATTTCGGCGGTCGAGGCCGAGGGTCTGGGGCCGGAGGAGCGCCGTGTCCTCGATCGCTACCGTATCCGCTTCCGGCGCGCCGGTGCGGATCTCGGACCGGACGACAAGGCCCGCATCGCGGAGATCGCTGCGCGCATGTCGGAGCTGGGGACGCAGTTCAGCCAGAACCTGCTCGCCGACGAGAGCAGCTTCACCCTGCCGCTGAACGGTGAGGACGATCTGGCCGGCCTGCCGCCGTTCCTGCGCGCGGCGGCCGAGAGCGCCGCCAAGGAGCGGGGACTCGACGGGCATGTCATCACCCTGTCCCGCTCGCTGATCGAGCCGTTCCTGGTCTTCTCGACCCGCCGCGACCTACGCGAGCGCGCCTACGCAGCCTGGACGCACCGCGGCGAGAATGGCGGCACGACCGACAACCGCGCGATCATCGCGGAAATCATCCGCCTGCGCGCCGAGCGGGCGCGGCTCCTCGGCTTCGAGAGCTTCGCGCATTTCGCCCTCGACGACACGATGGCGGCGAGCCCCGACGCCGCCACGGGCCTGCTCCGCGACGTCTGGACGCCGGCTCGGACCCGGGCGACCGCCGAGCGCGACCGCCTCCAGGCGACGATCCAAGAGGAGGGCCACAACTTCGCCCTCCAGGCGCACGATTGGCGTCACTACGCCGAGAAGGTGCGGCGTGCCGAGCACGACCTCGACGAGAGCGAGATCAAAGCGTACTTGCCGCTGGAGCGGATGATCCAGGCCGCCTTCGACACGGCCTCACGACTGTTCGGCCTGACCTTCGCGGAGCTGTCCGACGTTCCGCGCTACCACCCCGATGTGCGGGTCTGGCGGGTCGGCAATCCGGACGGCTCCGAGGTGGGCCTGTTCCTGGGCGACTACTTCGCCCGCGCCTCGAAGCGGTCCGGCGCCTGGATGAGCGCCTTCCGCTCGCAGGAGCGCCTGAACGGCACGGTCACCCCGATCATCGTCAACGTGATGAACTTCGCGAAGGCGCCTGAGGGCGAAAGCACGCTCCTGTCCTTCGACGATGCGCGGACGCTGTTCCACGAATTCGGCCATGCCCTGCACGGTCTCCTGTCGGACGTGACCTACCCGTTGCTCTCCGGCACCGCCGTCTCGCGCGACTTCGTAGAACTGCCCTCGCAGCTCTACGAGCACTGGCTGGAGCAGCCGCAGGTTCTGCAGGCCCATGCGCGCCACCACCAGACAGGCGAGCCGATGCCGGACGCCCTGTTGCAGAAGCTGCTCGCCGCGCGGACCTTCAACCAGGGCTTCGCCACCGTGGAGTATACGGCCTCGGCGATCGCCGACATGACGCTGCATCTCTCGGCCGAGGGCGAGGCCGGTCTGGACGTGCCGGCGTTCGAGGCCGAGGCGCTGCGCCGGATCAGCATGCCGGACGAGATCAGCATGCGGCATCGGACTCCGCATTTCGCCCATATCTTCTCGGGCGACGGCTACGCGGCCGGCTACTACAGCTATCTCTGGTCCGAGGTGCTCGACGCCGACGCGTTCGACGCCTTCCGCGAGGCGGGTGACATCTTCGACCCGGAGACGGCGAAGCGTCTGCGCACCTTCGTGTACGGCGCCGGTAATCTTCGGGACCCGCGCGAAGCCTACACGGCCTTCCGCGGGCGGATGCCGAGCATCGAGCCGCTGCTGAAGAAGCGGGGGCTCGCCGCCTGAGCCGCGCGGCGGCGGTAAGGGTTTCGTAAACAAACGTCCTTAACGAACGCTTGCAGCGATGTTCTGCACGCGGAGTTCGGGGCGATGACGAAGATCGAAGCCAAGCGGGCCGTGTCGCCGGCCGACCTGCTCAAGGCCGCGGTGACCGGCAAGTCGGAGTCGCAGCCGGTCTCGCCCCCGAAGGACGAGGCCACAGCGCCGAAGGTGGCTCTGGCGAAGCGCCTGACGCTTCCACCGCTGCCGCCGCTCGATCCGCGCCGGCTGGCCGTGCCGGGCGCTGCGCTGGCGGTCGGTGCTCTGCTGGGCGGTGGCGTCATCGCCATGACCCGGTCTCCCGGCGTGCCCAACGACACCGTGATGGCGCTCAGCACCACGCTGGATGCCGGCCGGACCGAGACGGCGCGCCTCGCCAGCGACATCGCGCAGCTCCACGCTGTCCTGGCCGATCTGCGCGCCTCAACCGACACGTCCCGCAAGGAAGCGGCCAACCGCAGCGGCGTCCTCGGCGAGCGCCTGGCGCAGCTCGATAAGAGCCTCAACGCGAAGACGGCCGCGCTCGGCGAACGCTTCGAGCAGATCGAGCGCGAGCAGAACGCGCGGATCGCCAGCCTCACCGCACAGCTGGACCGCCGCGCAGCCGCGCCCGCGGCAGCCGCGGCGAAGGCCGAGCCGACCCAGACGGGCAGCATCGCGGAAGCGCCGCGCAACGCGGATGCCAAGCCCGCGGAGCCCAAAGTGACCGAAGCGAAGCTCGCCGACGCCAAGCCGGTCGAGCCGAAAATGAAGACCGCTGCACCGGAGAAGCCGCCGGTGATCGACGGCTGGGCGCTGCGCGACGTCTACGACGGAACCGCGATTCTGGAGAACCGCCGCCGGCGCCTTGTCGAGGTCGCGCCGGGCGACATGCTGCCGGGCGTCGGCCGCGTCGAAGGTGTCGAGCGCCACGGCCGCGAATGGGTGGTGGTGACCCGTCAGGGGCTCGTTACGCCGCAACCCTGGTAGAGGCTGTGGTGGGAGTCTGACCGGTTCAGCGCGTCGAGCAGTCGGAAGGCGCCAGATCGCCGCTCACGATCGGAAAGCGCGGCTCGAGCGTCATCGGATCGGCGAGGGCCGCAGCGCGCTCGGCCCGGCGTCGACCGTGCCGCAATGCGCGGGTCTGAGCCGCCCGGGTCGGATGCAGAATGGCAGCGAGGAGCGCCTGCCCCTCGAATGCGCTGTCCAGATGTTTGGCTTCGAAGACGGGCATCGCCGGCCTGCTTGGATGCTGTCGCGGATACTGCCGAGGGCAGTCTTCCGGAGCGCACCTCTAACAACGAGGATCGCGTGGACAGGTTCCGTCAAGCTTTCGCTCCGTAACCTGTTTTTCACGTTCCTCGATGTGCGGCGCCAACGCGGTGCGGCGCCGCACGCCGGTCGCGGTGTCAGACAAACTGATTGAGTCCCGGGATCGAGCCGATGATCGGGCCCATCGCGTCCTCGCCGACTTTCTCGCGACCGAAGGCGAACAGCTCCTGGCCGAGCGGCTGCATCTGACCCATCGGCACGCCGGCCGCCATCAGCTTCTGGCCGAGCGCCATCACGCCGCCGCCGCCCATCATGCCGCCGAGCATGCCCATCAGGCCGCCACCGCCGCCCTCTCCGGCATTCGATTCCGCGACCAGCGCCTCGGAGCCCGGAAGGGCTGCCATCAGCTGGCCGACCTCCGTCTCCGGCCCCTCCTTCTGCAGAAAGGCGAGGATGTGACCGATGGCCGTCTGTGCCGTCGCGGCGTCGAGCCCGGTGCGGGCGGTGACGCGGGCGAGCAATTCTTCCATGGCGATGATCTCTTCGATCTCTTCGGAACGTTTCCAGACGTCCTTCGACTCTGAGGCGCCGGAAATCAAGCGCGGGACGGAGCCTCACTGGAAAACTCCCGGCGCCTTGTCCATAACCACACGGAGGCGGTCCGGGGGCAGGGGCGATGGGCGACGGCACGATCCTGGTCGGCAAGAGCGTCCGGGCGGACGGGCCGGGCAAGCCGGAAGTTCTGGCCCTTCGGCTCGCCAACCGGCACGGCCTGGTCGCCGGCGCCACGGGTACCGGCAAGACCGTAACCCTACAGGTGCTGGCCGAAGGGTTCTCCAACGCCGGCGTCCCGGTCTTCGCCGCCGACATCAAGGGGGATCTTTCCGGCATCGCGTCCGCCGGACAGGCCAAGCCGGCTTTCGTGAAGCGTGCCGAGGAACTCGGCGTGACCTACGAGCCGGACCGGTGTCCAACGGTGTTCTGGGACCTGTTCGGCGATCAGGGGCATCCGATCCGCTGCACCGTCACCGAGATGGGACCTCTGCTGCTCGGTCGCCTCCTCGAACTCAACGATACGCAGGAGGGCGTGCTCAACATCGCCTTCCGCGTCGCGGACGAGAACCAGTGGCCGGTCATCGACCTGAAGGACCTGCGCGCCCTCCTGACCTTCTGCTCGGAGAATTTGAAGGCGATCTCCGGCCAGTACGGGAACGTCTCTTCGGCCTCGGTGGACGCGATCCAGCGCCAGCTGCTGGTGCTGGAAAACCAGGGCGCGGACAAGTTCTTCGGTGAGCCCGCGCTGGACCTGACCGATTTCATGCGCACGGATCGCGACGGGCGCGGCTTCGTCAACATCCTGGCCGCCGACAAGCTGATGCAGCGGCCGAAGCTCTACGCCTCGTTCCTGCTCTGGATGCTGTCCGAGCTGTTCGAGCAGCTTCCTGAGGTCGGCGACCTCGACAAGCCGAAGCTGGTGTTCTTCTTCGACGAGGCGCATCTGCTGTTCAACGATGCGCCCAAGTCGCTCCTGGACGCGGTGGAGCAGGTGGTGCGCCTGATCCGCTCCAAGGGCGTCGGCGTCTACTTCGTGACGCAGAACCCGCTCGACGTGCCCGAGACCGTGCTCGGGCAGCTCGGCAACCGCGTTCAGCACGCGCTACGGGCCTTCACGCCGCGCGATCAGCGGGCCGTGCGGGCCGCCGCCGAGACGTTCCGGCAGAATCCCGCCTTCGACGTGGCGACGGCGATCACCGAACTCGGCGTCGGCGAGGCGCTTGTGAGCTTTCTGGAGCCAGAGGGCACGCCATCGCTGGTGGAGCGGGCGCTGATCGCGCCGCCTCAGGGGCGCGTCGGCCCGCTCACTCCTCAGGAGCGGGCGGCGCTGATCGCGCAGAGCCCGCTGCGGGGCAGATACGAGTCGAGCGTCGACAACGAGAGCGCCTACGAGATGCTGGCCAAACGCAAGAATCTCGATGCGGCGCCGGAGGCGGCCGCCTCCGAGGGCGGGCTCGGGGGCATGCTCGGCGGGATCTTCGGCACCGTCTTCGGCACGCCCGCCAAAGGGAAGGGTGGACGGCGCCCGCCGCAGAGCCTCGCCGAACAGGTTGTGTCGAACGCCGCCCGCTCCATGGCGCGCAGCGTCGGACGCGAGGTCGGCAACGCGATCCTGCGCAACGTTCTCGGCGGCCTGACCAAGCGCTAGGTCCGGCCGGTTTCACTGCCGATCGGCGCGAAGCCCGCCGGCCGGTGGAACATCGGCCTGAACTAAGCGGTTCGGCTCGCGGGGCGTGCTGCCGCGCCGCTCATCCAGGCGGCCTGCCCCGTTCTCGGTGGCGCATGATGATCTCGGGACGCTGGATTCCGCGTCCCTGCATCGTGCCCGATTGCGGAGCCGGACCATGCGTATCAACAACGTTGCCGATGTCGTCGCCGAGACCCTTCAGGAGGCTGGTGTCGCCCGCGTTTACGGGGTGGTCGGCGACAGCCTGAACGGCATCACAGAAGCCCTCCGGGCGCGGGGCCGGATCGCATGGATCCATACGCGCCACGAGGAGGCTGCGGCCTTCGCGGCCGCTGGCGAGGCGCAGGTCACGAACCAGCTCGCGGTCTGCGCCGGCTCCTGCGGGCCGGGAAACCTCCACCTGATCAACGGCCTGTACGACGCACACCGGAGCCGGACGCCGGTCCTCGCGATCGCCGCCCATATCCCGTCTCCGGAGATCGGCTCGGGCTACTTCCAGGAGACGAAACCCACGGAGTTGTTCCGCGACTGCAGCCACTATTGCGAGCTGATCTCCGACCCGGCCCAGATGCCCTTCGTCCTGGAGAACGCGATCCGCGCCGCCGTGGGGGAGCGGGGCGTCGCGGTGATCGTCCTTCCGGGTGACGTCGCGCTCCGCGAGGCCCCCAAGCGCCCGCTGGCGCCACGGGCCGGGCTGATCCCCGCCAAGCCGGTGGTGCGGCCGGCCGATGCCGAGCTCGATGCGCTGGCGGCCATGCTCAACGCCGGCAAGCGGGTGACGCTCCTCTGCGGCCGCGGCTGCGCCGGGGCCCACGCCGATCTGCTGCAGCTCGCCGAGGCGCTGAAGAGCCCGATCGTGCACGCGCTGGGCGGCAAGGAGTTCGCCGAGTTCGACAATCCCTACGACGTCGGCATGACCGGCCTGATCGGCTTCTCGTCGGGCTACGCGGCCATGATGGCGTGCGACACGCTGCTGATGCTCGGCACCGGCTTCCCGTACAAGCAATTCTACCCGCAGGACGCCAAGGTGGCGCAGGTCGACCTGCGCCCGTCCGAGCTTGGCCGGCGCTGCCGCATCGAGCTGGGCCTGGTCGGCGATGTCGGCGCCACAATCCGGGCACTCTTGCCGCGGCTGAAGCCGAAGGCCGATCGGTCCTTTCTCGATGCCAGCCTGAAGCACTACGCCAAGGCGCGTGCAGGCCTCGACGACCTCGCCACCGGCAAGGCCGGTGGTCCCCTGCATCCGCAGTACCTCGCCCGCTCGCTCAGTGAAGCGGCCTCCGATGACGCCATCTTCACGGCCGATGTCGGCACGCCGACGATCTGGGCGGCACGCTACCTTCAGATGAACGGCCGGCGGCGGCTCCTCGGGTCCTGGGTCCACGGCTCCATGGCCAACGCCCTGTCGCAGGGCATCGGCGCCCAGGCGAGCCAGCCGGATCGGCAGGTGATCGCGCTCTGCGGCGACGGCGGGTTCGCCATGCTGATGGGCGACTTCCTGACCCTGCGGCAGCACCGCCTGCCGCTGAAGGTCGTGGTCTTCAACAACGGGACGCTCGGCTTCGCCGAGCTGGAGATGAAGGCCGCCGGCTATCTCGAGACCGGTGTCGCTCTCGACAATCCGGACTTCGCCGCCATGTCGCGGGCGGCCGGCATCTTCGCCATACGGGTCGAGGATCCCGCCGAGTTGCCCGGCGCCATCCGCGAGGTCCTGGCTTTCGATGGTCCCGCGCTCCTCGACGTGCGCACCGCCCGCAATGAGCTCTCAATGCCGCCCAAGATCGATGGCCAGCAGATGAAAGGCTTCAGCCTCTATGTCCTGCGCGCGGTGATGGATGGACGCGGTGACGCGGTTCTCGACCTCGCCAAGACCAACCTCATCCGGTAGATCCTCTCTATCAATCTCGAACCGTTCCAGACCAGCGGAGCGGCGATCCAGGAGTTGCCGGACCATGCGGGTCGGCCTGTTCGTGCCGTGCTACGTCGATGCCTTCGAGCCCGAGGTCGGGATCGCCACCCTCGAGCTGCTGGAGCGGTTCGGCTGTACGGTGGAGTACCCGTTCGATCAGACCTGCTGCGGCCAGCCGATGACCAACACCGGCTGCCATGCTGAGGCCGCCGCGACCGAGGCTTTGTTCGTCAAGAACTTCTCCGGGTTCGACTACGTGGTCGCTCCGTCTGGCTCCTGCGTGCATCAGGTCCGCGAGCACCTGACCGCGATCCCGCAGACCGACGAGGTCCGCCACGTCCGCGCCAGCACCTACGAGCTGGTGGAGTTCCTGCACGATGTGCTCAAGGTCGAGGCGCTGCCCTGGGCGAACTTTCCCCACAAGGTCGCCTATCACGGCAATTGCAACGCGCTGCGCGGCATCCACCACGCGCGGCCCTCGGAGCTGGTGAAGCCGTACTTCTCGAAGCCCCTCGACCTGCTGCGCCTCGTCAACGGGGTCGAGCTGGTTGATCTCGCCCGGCCGGACGAATGCTGCGGCTTCGGCGGGACCTTCTCGGTGTTCGAGCCGGCCGTCTCGGCCAAGATGGGCTACGACAAGGTCGCCGATCAGAACCGGGCCGGCGCCGCCTACGTCGTCTCGGCGGATTCCTCCTGCCTGATGCACCAGAAGGGCTGCGCCGAGCGTCTGGGCCTGACGCTCAAGTACATCCACATCGCGCAGGTGCTGAACGGAGCTGCCGCATGAGCGTCGAGGATCTCAATCCCCGCGATCGCGAGGGCGTCATCCATCCGGAGGTCCGCGCCCGGAGCGACGAGAGCGAGCGCAGCCAGGATGGCGGCCGTCTTCAGCACGCCGAGGCCGCCTCGAAGCCGATCCGCGCCCCGCAGGTCCGCGAGCCGCAGCCCCGCGGCGCGAAGATCCGCGGCGACCGGCCGATCGATCAGGCCGAGGCCGCCGAGCGCTTCCTCTCCGCGCCGCTGCACCAGGCGGCCCACGACGAGCGCCTCTGGGACCTGCGCAAGAAGCGCGACGCCTCCGCGCACGGCATCCCGGAATGGGAGGAGCTGCGCGAGCTCGCCTCGCAGATCAAGACTCATACGCTGAGCCACCTCGACCGCTACCTCGAGCAGTTCGAGGCGGCCGCCAAGGCCAACGGCGTCCACGTTCACTGGGCGAAGGACGGGGCCGACCACAACCGGATCGTGCTGGAGATCCTGCGCAGCCACGGCGCCAAGACCCTGGTGAAATCGAAGTCGATGCTCACCGAGGAATGCGGCTTCCGCCATCACATGGCGGCGAACGGCATCGAGATCATCGAGACCGATCTCGGCGAGCGGATCCAGCAGCTCGACAACGAGGAGCCGAGCCACGTCGTGGCGCCGGCGGTCCACAAGACCCGCATGGACGTGGCCGAGGTCTTCGCCAAGACGCTCGGCACCGACCCGGACAATGACGACGCGCATTACCTCGCCGAGAGCCAGCGCGAGACGACCCGGCCCTACATCCTGAAGGCCGATGCCGGCATGACCGGCTGCAACTTCGCCATTGCGGAGACGGGCTCGGTCGTCACATGCACCAATGAGGGCAACGCCGATCTCTCCGGCAACGTCCCGCCGCTGCAGATCCATTCCATCGGCATCGAGAAGATCATCCCGAAGGTCGAGCATCTCGGCGTCTTCATCCGCCTGCTCTCGCGCTCGGCTCTGGGCTCGCCGATCACCCAGTACACCTCGCATTTCCGCGCGCCTCGCAAGGGCACCGAGATGCACATGGTGCTGGTCGATAACGGCCGCTCGGAGCGCCTCGGCATGGAGGAGTTCTGGACCTCCCTGAAATGCATTCGCTGCGGCGCCTGCATGAACACCTGCCCGGTCTACCGGCGCTCGGGCGGACTTTCCTACGGGGCGACCTATTCCGGGCCGATCGGGCTGATCATCGATCCGACCTTCAACAAGCGGAAATACTCGACGCTGCCGTTCTCCTCGACGATGAACGGATCCTGCACCAACGTCTGCCCGGTGAAGATCAACATCCACGAACAGATCTTCGCGTGGCGCAAGGTGCTGGTCGAGGAACACCAGATCCCGGCGCTCAAGCAGGGCATGATGAAGGCCGCCGGCGCGGTCCTGTCGCGCCCGGCGGCCTATCGGGCGGCGATCGGCGCGGCGGATTCCGCCCTGAAGGTCTTGCCGCGCTTCGCGGTCTACAACCCGCTCAACACCTGGGGGAAGAAGCGCGAGATGCCGGACGCGCCGCGCCAGACCTTCCATGCCTGGTATAAGCAGAACCGGATGAAGGACACGCAGCGGTGAGCGCGCGCGACAGCATCCTGGCCGACATCCGCCGGAACCGGCCGGCCGGCGACTTCCCGCTGCCGGACGTGCCGCTGTTCACGCCGCTCATCGGCGACGACCTCGTCGCGGAGTTCGGCGAGCGGCTGAAGCGCATGGGCGGCCGGGTCGCCGAACCCGGCCCGGCCGACGTCTTCGCGGGCGTGCGCGAGCGTCTGGACGCGGCGAAGGTGATCGCCTCGGCGGTTCCGGAACTCACCGGCAACCGCGACCTGCGGAGCGTGCGCTATCCGCAAGAGGTCGAGGATGTCGACGTGGCGGTGGTCCGCGCAGTGTTCGGCATCGCCGAGACCGGCTCGGTGCTGTTCACGCAGGACCAGCTGATCGTCAACGCGGTTGCCTATCTCGCGCAGCACCTCGTCGTGCTGCTCGACCCGGCCGACATCCTGCCCAACGTTCAGGCGGCTTATCGGCGCCCGGAATTCGGCCGCTCGGCCTACGCGGTGCTTCACACCGGCCCGTCCGCCACCGCCGACATCGAGGGCGTCCTGATCCACGGCGCGCAGGGCGTGCGCTCGCTGACGGTGGTGATGCTCCCAAGAGGCGCAGCAGAGCGCGGCTGAGACCCGCCCATCGCCTCGACCGCCGTCCGTGCGAGCGCAGCGAAGCAATCCAGGAGCGCCACGATGTGCAATGTCGCGCTGCCCTGAGTCGCTTCGCTGCGCTCGCGATGACGGCGGATCCGCCCGCTCTACCCGGCACCCACGTGTCGTCTGCGTCTGCCCAGTCAAACGACGATTGATCTGGAACCGACGGTCGGGCGCGACCCTTGCTTCGGCGTCAGAGAGGCCGTCGTCCGGCAAGGAGATCCGATGCGCTACACGCTTGGTTGCAGCCTATCCTACAACATCCTCTCGGACACCACCTTCATCTTCAACTTGGAGGTGGCGAAGCTGAAGAGCGTCGAGATCCTCAGCGAGAGCCTGGTTCTGACGCCGAACCTGAAGCGCGACCTCTACACCACGCCCGACCTCCTGAACCGCTACCTCGCGGTCAACGTGCCGACCGGCCAGTTTGCGCTGGAATACAATGCCGAGGTCGACCTGACGGTGCATCGCGCCGATCCCGCCACCATCAACGAGACGCCGATCGGGCAATTGCCCCTCGACATCCTGCCGTTTCTGCTGCCCAGCCGGTTCGTGTCCTCGGACCGCCTGACGCCCTTCGCGCTGGCCGAGTTCGGTGCGCTGCCCAAGGGCCACGCCCGCGTGAATCAGATCTGCAACTGGATCCACGACCACATCGCCTATCAGCCCGGCACGAGCGACGGCGAGACGACCGCCGATGAATCTCTGCTCAAGCGAGCCGGGGTATGCCGCGACTTCGCGCATATCGGCGCCGCCTTCTGCCGGGCGCTCGGCATTCCGGCCCGGTTCGTGAGCTGCTACGCCCACGGCCTCGTGCCGAGCGACTTCCACGCGGTGTTCGAGGCCTATCTCGACGGACGCTGGTGGCTGTTCGACGCCACCCGGCAAGCCGACCTCGACGGGCTGGTGCGCATCGGTGTCGGCCGGGACGCCGCCGAGATCGCCTTCTCGACGCCCTTCGGCAACATGCAGCCCGTCAACCAGCAGGTGCGGATCCAGCGCTCGGACGGGCAGGGCAGCCCGATGCCGCGCACGATCGACGCGATCTCGACCGAGATCCCCGCGCCCCATGCCGGTGCGGCCTGAGCGGACATCTGCGCCGGATCGCCCTATCGTGTGATCCGGTAATTGTGCCCGGGGAGTCCGCATGGCCTACCGTCACGTCGTCGGCCCACGCACCCACGTCTTCCCCGACCTCGCGACCCTGATGGCGAAGGCGACGCCGGTCCGCTCGGGCGACCGGCTCGCCGGCATCGCCGCCGAATCCGCGGAGGAGAATGCCGCCGCCCGATGGTGCCTCGCCGAGGTGCCGCTCGCCGACATCCTGGCGCGGCCGCTGATCCCCTATGAGCGGGACGACGTCACCCGGCTGATCCTCGACACGCACGATACGGCGGCCTTCGCCGAGATCGGCCACCTGACGGTCGGCGACTTCCGGGAGTTTCTGCTCACCGCCCCGCCGGAGACGCTGACTCGCATCGCCCCCGCAGTCACGCCCGAGATCGCCGCCGCGGTCTCGAAGATCATGCGCAACCAGGATCTGATCTCGGTGGCCCGGAAGGCGCGGGTCGTCACGCGCTTTCGCAACACGATCGGCCTGCCGGGCACTCTGGCCGTCCGCCTCCAGCCGAACCATCCGACGGACGACCCGAAGGGCATCACGGCCGCGATCCTCGACGGGCTGGCCCTCGGCTGCGGCGACGCGGTGATCGGCATCAACCCCGCCTCCGATTCCGTCCAGGCGCTCGGCGACCTGCTCCAGCTCCTCGACGCCCTGATCCGCCGCCATGGCATCCCCACGCAGGCCTGCGTGCTCACGCACGTGACCACGACGCTCGCCGCCATGGAACGCGGCCTTCCGGTGGATCTCGTCTTCCAGTCGATCGCCGGCACCGAGAGGGCCAATGCCAGCTTCGGCGTGACGCTGTCGCTCCTCACGGAGGCCCACGAGGCCGCATTGGCGCTGAAGCGCGGCACCGTCGGCGACAATTGCATGTACTTCGAGACCGGCCAGGGCTCGGCGCTCTCGGCGGACGCGCATCACGGGATCGACCAGCAGACCCTGGAGGCGCGCGCTTACGCCGTGGCGCGGGTGTTTCGGCCGCTCCTAGTCAACACGGTGGTCGGCTTCATCGGCCCCGAATATCTGTATGACGGCAAGGAGATCATCCGGGCCGGTCTGGAGGACCATTTCTGCGGCAAGCTGATGGGCGTGCCGCTCGGCGTCGACGTCTGCTACACCAATCACGCCGAGGCCGATCAGGACGACATGGACACGCTCCTGACGCTCCTCGGGGCGGCCGGCTGCACCTACATCATGGGCGTGCCGGGAGCCGACGACGTGATGCTGAACTACCAATCCACGTCGTTCCACGATTCCCTCTACCTGCGCGAGGTTCTGGGCCTCAAGCGCGCTCCGGAATTCGAGGCTTGGCTGCACGAGATCGGGATGACCGACGCGGCGGGTCTCCTGATCCCGGGTGCGGAGACGCCGCTTCTGACCGCGGCACCGGATCTCGCCGCATGAGCGATCCGGCCGAGATCTGGAGGCGCCTCGCCGGCCTGACCCCGGCCCGGATTGGACTCGGCCGTGCGGGCAGCGGCTTGCCCACCCGGGAAGTGCTGCGCTTCGGCCTCGATCACGCCCAGGCCCGCGATGCCGTTCACGCGCCGCTGGACGCGGAGACGGTGGCGCGCGGCATTGAAGATCTCGGCTTCGCCACGCGCGCGGTCAGCTCCCGGGCGCCCGACCGGGCGACGTACCTGCGCCGGCCGGATCTCGGCCGCCGGCTCGCACCGGAGGACCGCACCGCGCTTCAGGCCGAGGCTATGCAGGCCGACCTCGCGCTCGTCATCGCCGACGGACTGTCGGCCCGGGCGGTGCACGAGAATGCCGTCCCGTTCCTCGCGGCGTTCAAGCCTCATGCTGAGAAGGCGGGATGGACTCTCGCACCGATCGTCCTCGCCCGGCAGGCCCGCGTGGCACTGGGCGACGAGATCGGCGGTGCCCTGGCGGCCCGCGCCGTCGCCGTGCTGATCGGCGAGCGGCACGGCCTCTCATCCCCCGACAGCCTCGGGATCTACCTGACCTTCGGCCCCCGGCTCGGCCGCTCGGATGCCGAGCGGAACTGCATCTCCAACGTGCGGTCAGCGGGCCTTACCCATGACCTCGCCGCGTTCAAGCTCGACTGGCTGCTGACGCGGGCGCTCAAGCTGGGTCTCACCGGCGTGGCGCTGAAAGACGAGAGCGATCAGAGTCTGGTCGGTGCGGCACAAGCCGCTGCCCTGCCAAGCCAGCCTGACTCTTGAGGTCCAGGGTCAGCCCCAAACACGTTCGGAGGGCCGAGGCAGATCAAGGGTCGTTGCCTCGGCTTGGATCATCCACTCCGCGACCTCATCCTGAGGTGCGGGCGCGTAGCGACCGCCTCGAAGGAGGGCTCCAGTCCGCCGCGCCGTTCCTGGAGGCCTCCTTCGAGGCCCGCTGGCGCGGTCACCTCAGGATGAGGGGGAGGGACGGGACGCCGCCCTCGCAGTGACCGCTGAGTGCCCGCACCTGACAAGGAGGATGGGAAAGAGAGATCACTCAGTCGGCGGTGCGTCCGACAGACCCGATAACGCCGACCAGCCGTCAAGCAGCGGCCCGCATCTGTGCCGCACACGAGAATGCGTGGCGGGTTCCGCGCTAGTCTTCAACGTGCCTGCAGCCGGCGTTCCGACGCTGTGCTCAAGATCTCCCATACGACAACACAGGCCGTTTGCCGACGCCACCGGACCGCTGCGCGGACGCCAGGGACGGTAAGTCTTCGGACGACGTCAGTTATCGCGATCCAGGAAGGATTATCCTTAATTCTGCGTCGATTTGCGCGCGGCGGGCAAGCGTAGCTGTGGCGAGGTCGCAACACCGTAAAACGATCCCGGCTCCGCCCCGAGACCTGCCTGTAAACGCCGCGATCCCGCCATAGTCCGGGCCCACCTCAGGATCGGCGGTAAACGGCAATTTCGACAACGATTTACCGTTCAGAAACGAGGACTTCCCGAGCACGCGGACGGCCCTTCCGGCACATCGCGAACGGCGATGCGCCGCGGTGGCTCGCACCCTCGGGAACGGCTGTGCGAAGGCTTGGTCTGAAGTCATGGTGACGGTGTTGAACGACAAGTCGAAGCTGCCGAGCCGCCACGTCACGGAGGGGCCCGACCGCGCCCCCCATCGCTCCTACCTCTACGCCATGGGCTTGACCCGCGAGCAGATCCATCAGCCGCTGGTCGGCGTCGCGTCCTGCTGGAACGAGGCCGCGCCCTGCAACATCTCGCTGATGCGTCAGGCCCAGGCGGTGAAGAAGGGTGTCGCCGCCGCGAGCGGCACGCCGCGCGAGTTCTGCACCATCACGGTCACCGACGGCATCGCCATGGGCCATGGCGGCATGCGCGCTTCGCTGCCGTCGCGTGAGGTCATCGCCGATTCGGTCGAGCTGACCATGCGCGGCCACGCCTACGACGCCCTGGTGGGCCGGCCGGCTGCGACAAGTCGCTGCCCGGCATGATGATGGCGATGGTCCGCCTCAACGTTCCGTCGATCTTCATCTACGGCGGCTCGATCCTGCCGGGCTCGTTCCGCGGCAAGCCCGTGACCGTGCAGGACCTGTTCGAGGCGGTCGGCAAGGTCGCGGTCGGCGACATGAGCCTCGAGGATCTCGACGAGCTGGAGCAGGTCGCCTGCCCGTCGGCCGGCGCCTGTGGTGCGCAATTCACCGCCAACACGATGGCGACCGTTTCCGAGGCGATCGGCCTCGCGCTGCCGTACTCGGCCGGCGCCCCGGCTCCTTACGAGATCCGCGACAAGTTCTGCGCCACGGCGGGCGAGAAGGTCATGGAGCTGCTGGCGAAGCGGATCCGCCCGCGCGACATCGTCACCCGCAAGGCGCTGGAGAATGCCGCGACCGTGGTCGCCGCCTCCGGTGGCTCGACCAATGCGGCCCTACACCTGCCGGCGATCGCGCATGAATGCGGCATCGAGTTCACGCTGTTCGACGTCGCCGAGATCTTCCGGCGCACGCCCTACATCGCCGACCTGAAGCCGGGCGGGCGCTACGTCGCCAAGGACATGTTCGAGGTCGGCGGCATCCCGCTCCTCATGAAGACCCTCCTCGACCACGGCTTCATGCACGGCGACTGCATGACGGTCACCGGCCGCACCATCGCGGAGAACATGGACCGGGTGACCTGGAACCCGGATCAGGACGTGGTCTACCCGGCCAACAAGCCGATCACCCCCACCGGCGGCGTCGTCGGCCTCAAGGGCAATCTCGCCCCCGAGGGCGCGATCGTGAAGGTCGCCGGCATGCCCGCGGACAAGCAGGTCTTCACCGGCCCGGCCCGCGTGTTCGACGGCGAGGAGGCCTGCTTCGAGGCCGTGCAATCGCGCACCTACAAGGAGGGCGAGGTTCTGGTCATCCGCTACGAGGGCCCGCGCGGCGGCCCCGGGATGCGCGAGATGCTGTCCACCACCGCAGCCCTCTACGGCCAGGGCATGGGCGACAAGGTCGCGCTGATCACGGACGGGCGCTTCTCGGGCGCGACCCGCGGCTTCTGCGTCGGCCATGTCGGCCCCGAGGCGGCGGTGGGGGGCCCGATCGGCCTGATCCGCGACGGCGACATGATCACCCTCGACGCGATCCAGGGCACGCTGAGCGTCGCCCTGTCGGACGACGAGTTGGCCGAGCGCCGCAAGTCCTGGGCGCCGCGGGCCAACACCGCGACCTCCGGCTACCTCTGGAAATACGCGCAGGGCGTCGGCCCGGCGCTCTACGGCGCGGTCACGCACCCGGGGGGTGCCAAGGAGACGCAGAGCTATGCGGACGTCTAGGACTGACCTCAGCCGGCGCAGGGCGCCGGCCGGGGCCGATCCCGGTCGGTTCCGGTCCGCCGGCAGGGTCGCCGTCGCGGCCTGGGCTCTCGTCCTGCTGGCCGTGCCGACGGACGCGCCGCGCGCCCTCGATGCCAATGTGCGCACGCCCGTTCAGGTGCCGGTCGCCGACCGAAGCTACCGGTCGGCCAAGGATGCGCTGCGCGCCGGCATGCGCGAGTACAATGCCGGCGACAAGCAGGGCGCCGCCCGGGCGCTGGAATACGCGGCCGGCCAGGGTCATGCCCTGGCCCTTTGGAAGCTCGGCCGCATGTACGCCGACGGGGACGGCGTGCCGCACGACGACCTGAAGGCGTTCGAGTTCTTCTCCCGGATCGCCGATGCCAGCACCGACGACGGGCCCGACCCGCAGAACTCGGCTGTTCTGGGGAGCGCCTTCACGGCGCTCGGCACCTACTTCCTGGAGGGGATCAAGGGCACCTACGTGCGCCCGAACCCCGAGCGCGCCTACGACATGTTCAACTACGCGGCGTCGTATCACGGCGACCCCAACGCGCAGTACAATCTCGCCCGGCTCTACCTCGACGGTACTGGCGTCGAGGCCGATCCACGGCAGGCGGCGCGCTGGTTCAACCTCGCGGCCGAGAAGGGACACCACCCGGCCCAGGCGCTGCTCGGCGACATGCTGATCAACGGCCTCGGCGGCGTGCCGATCCAGCGGGTCAAGGGCCTGATGTGGCTCTCCCTCGCCCGGGAAGGTGCGGAGAGCCGCAAGGACGATTGGATCGTCGCGCTCTACGACAAGAACTGGGCGGCCGCCAACGAGGACGACCGGGCCGAGGCGCAGGCGCAGCTCCAGACCGTCGGCTCGATCCGCAAGCGGCGCTGAAGGCCGCTCATCGTTTGGCCGCGGCGATCGCTGCGGCGAACGACGGGCGCTCCAGGGTCTCGGACACCCAGCCGGCGAGCTTCGGCCAGCGCGCCGGGTCCACCGTCACCCCGGCGAGCCGGAGATTGTGGAACGGCGCCGCGACGGCGATGTCGGCGATGCCGAATACGCCGGCGACGAGGTAGGGCCCGTCGATCTGCGATTCCAGGTAGTCGAACAGCGGCGGCAACGCCGTGTCGATGGTCCGCTGTGCCAGCGCCTCGTCGCCCTCGACCTTGAACAGGCGGGGCTTAAGGAAGCGCTCGACGAACGGAATGAGCACCTGCCGCGTCAGCTCGCACTCGCCGAACTTGTCGAACCAGCGCGCCCGCGCCGCGTTCCGCGGATCCTTCGGGACGAGGGCCGGCAGCGGGTCGCGCAGCTCGAGATAATCGATGATCGCGCTCGAATCCGCGAGCCGGTAATCCGCATCCTCCATCGCGGGGATCTTGCCCATCGGGCTGGCGGCCCGGAAGCCGGGATCCGGCGCATGGAAGCCCACAGGCCGGTGCTCGAAGGCAATTCCCTTCTCGTGCAGAGCGACGAGGACCTTGCGCACGAACGGCGAGATGCTGCTGCCGTAGATCACCATGACCTGCCCCCGATTTCCCGTTCAGCCAGCCGACAGTTCCACCGTCACCGGGACATGGTCGGACGGCTTGTCGAGTCCGCGCAGGTGCTTCTGCACCGAGGCCGAGACCAGCCGGTCGCAGGCCTGCGGCGAGAGCAGCAGGTGATCGATGCGGATGCCGAAATTCCGCTGCCAGCTTCCGGCCTGATAATCCCAGAATGTGTAGAGGCCATCCCGCGGGTCGCAGGCCCGCAGGCCGTCGGTGTAGCCTTCGGCCAAGATGGCGCGGAATGCCGCCCGGCTCGCCGGAAGGAACAGCGCATCGGAGCGCCAAGCCTCCGGATCGGCCGCATCGGCGGGCTCGGGAATGACGTTGTAATCGCCGGCGAGCACGACGGGGATTTCGTCTTCCATCAGGGCGCGGGCGTGCAGCCGCAGCCGCTCCATGAAGGCGAGCTTGTAGGGGTATTTCGGGCTGTCCACCGGGTTGCCGTTCGGCAGGTAGATCGACGCGACGCGGACGGGCTGTTCCGTCTCACCCGAGATCAGGGCCTCGATGTAGCGGGCCTGCTCATCGGCCGGGTCGCCGGGAAGGCCGCGCCGTACCGAGTCCGGCGCGATCGCCAGCGGCTTCCGAACCAGCAGCGCGACGCCGTTATAGGCCTTCTGCCCCAGCGCCTCGACCGCGTAGCCCGCGTTCTCGATCTCCGCGCGCGGGAACGCCTCGTCCTGGCATTTCAGCTCCTGCAGGCAGACGACGTCGGGCCGGGCCTCGTCCAGGAAGGCGAGCAGGTGCGGCAGCCGCTGCTTGATCGAGTTCACGTTCCAGGTCGTTATCCGCATCGCCTCGCATCCGATCGCCGCCGGCCCGTCATCCGCACTTCGCGTCGCGCTGACAAGGCCATCCTCGCGCAAGGTCGGGGATCTAGGATCGACGGATGGATTGGTTCGAGCCGGTCAGGGCCTATTGCGAGCGCAGCGGGCCGGGATTCTGGGGCGAGCCCGCCAACGCTCTCTCCAACGGCGCCTTTCTGCTCGCGGCCGCAGCCGCAGCCTACCGCGCCCGTACAGCGGAGCCGCCGGACCGCGCCGGTCTCGGCCTGGCGGCGCTGATCGCCGTCGTCGGAATCGGCTCGTTCCTGTTCCACACCTTGGCGGTCTACTGGGCAATGCTCGCCGACGTGATCCCGATCGCGGTCTTCATCTACGCCTATCTGGCGCTGGCGCTGCACCGCTACCTGCGCCTTGCTCCGACGCGCGTCACCGCCGCCACGGTCGGGTTCGCCCTGTTCAACTTCGCCCTCACACCGATGCTGGACGGCTTGGCCGGCGCGGGGGTGTTAAGCCTGACCAACGGGTCCATCGATTACCTGCCGGCGCTGCTCGCCCTGTTCGGCGTCGCCTGGGCCACCATGGGATCGGCCCAGGAACGGTTCATCGGCACCGGGCGCCGGCTTGCCGGCATCAGCGTGCTGTTCCTCATCTCCCTCGCGGCGCGCACCGCTGACCAAGCGGCCTGCGCGGTGCTGCCGTTCGGCACGCATCCGCTCTGGCATGTCCTGAACGCCGCCGTGCTCTACGCCCTTGTGGCGACAGCCGTGCGGCACCGCGAGGCGACCGGCTGACGGGCCCGCAGCCGTCTGGCGGTTTCCTTGCGGCGCAAGCGGAATTCTTGCAGAAGTGCGCGGCATCGGGCGCCCGGCCGGTTGCGGTCGCCCGGGCACAGAAGGGATCATGACAGTGAGCTTTCGCCTCGGGATCGCCGGTCTCGGCACCGTCGGTGCGTCCGTGGTCCGGATGGTCGAGCGCCGACGGGCGGCACTGGCGGCCGCGGGTCTCGATATCCGTGTCACGGCGGTCTCGTCGCGCGACCGGAGCCGCGACCGCGGTCTCGACCTCTCCGGCATCGCGTGGTTCGATGATCCCGTTGCGCTGGCACGCTCGGGCGAAGTCGATTGCGTGGTCGAGCTGATCGGTGGCGCGGAAGGCGCCGCAAAGGCCGTCGCCGAGGCGGCGCTCGGGGGCGGGAAGCCGGTCGTCACGGCCAACAAGGCGCTTCTCGCCCGCCACGGTGCCGCCCTCGCCACTCTCGCCGAGCAGAACGGCGTGGCGCTCGCCTTCGAGGCGGCGGTGGCCGGCGGGATCCCGGTGATCAAGACCCTGCGCGAGGGTCTGCCGGGCAACGCGATCTCCCGCGTCTACGGGATCCTCAACGGCACCTGCAACTACATCCTCAGCCGCATGGAGCGGGAGGGCCTGACCTTCGAGGCCTGCCTTAAAGACGCCCAGGCGCTCGGCTACGCAGAGGCGGACCCGACCTTCGATGTCGAGGGCTTCGACACGGCCCACAAGCTCGCCATCCTGACCAGCCTCGCCTTCGGCACCGCGATCGACGCGGAGGGCGTCTCGGTCGAGGGTATCTCGCGGGTGCAGCCCCTCGATCTGCGGATGGCCGACGAGCTGGGCTACCGGATCAAGCTGCTCGGCGTCGCGCAGGCCGCCGAGGCCGGCATCGAGCAGCGGGTTCACCCGACGATGGTGCCGAAATCCTCGGCGATTGCGCAGGTGATGGGCGTGACGAACGCCGTCACCATCGACGCGGACGCGGTTGGCGAACTCACCCTGATCGGTCCCGGCGCCGGCGGCGAGGCCACGGCCTCCGCGGTGCTGTCCGACATCGCCGACCTCGCCCGCGGGATCGTCCGTCCGACCTTCGGCGTGCCGGCCAGCGCGATGCGGCCGAGCGAGCGGGTCGAGATGCAGCGCCATGAGGGCGGCTACTACATCCGACTGACGGTCCACGACCGCCCGGGCGTCGCGGCGGGCGTCGCCCAGCGCATGGCCGAGCGCGAGATCTCCCTCGAGAGCATCCTTCAGCGCCGCACCGAGAGCGCCGACACGGATCCGCGCGGGCGGTCGGGCCGGCCGGTGCCGCTTGTGCTGATCACCTACGCGGCGACCGAGGGGAGCATCCGGGCCGCGCTCGACGCGATCGGCAACGACGGCCTGCTCGCCGAGCCCCCGCAGGTCATCCGGATCGAGCGCGAGTAACTGCCTGTGCACAAGAATACATCTTGGGCACCGGGCATCGACGCCTTAATGCAGGATATTGGGCAGCGCTGCTGACGGCGTAGGCTGAACGACCGCCCTTCGACGGCGTTCAACCGAGATCCGACTTCAAGATCGGGCTCGGATAAAGGCAGGAAACGATGGCTGACGCTTCCAACCCCGCTCCGCGCGGTGTCCCGCGCACGCTCGCCCTCGAGCTGGCCCGCGTGACCGAGCGCGCCGCCATCGCGGCCGCGCGCTTGCGCGGCAAGGGCGACGAGAAGGCGGCCGATCAGGCGGCCGTCGACGCCATGCGGGACGAGCTCAACGCCCTTCCAATCCGCGGCACGGTAGTGATCGGCGAGGGCGAGCGCGATCAGGCGCCGATGCTGTTCATCGGCGAGCAGCTCGGCCGCGGCGACGGGCCGGAGGTCGACATCGCGGTCGATCCGCTGGAGGGCACGACGCTCTGCGCGAAGGACATGCCCGGCGCCATCGCGGTGATGGCGATGGCGGAGCGCGGCTCGCTGCTCGCCGCGCCGGACGTCTACATGCAGAAGATCGCGATCGGTCCCGGCTATCCGGCCGGCCTCGTCGATCTGGACGCGAGCCCGACCGAGAACATCGCGGCCGTGGCGCGGGCCAAGGGTGTCGAGCCGAACCAGATTACCGCGCTGATCCTGGATCGTCCCCGCCACGCGGCGCTGGTCGCCGAGGTCCGGGCGGCCGGTGCGGCCGTCCGCCTGATCTCGGATGGCGACATCGCCGGCATCATCTTCACCGCCAGCCCGGAGGAGACGGGCATCGACCTGTATCTCGGGACCGGCGCGGCCCCCGAGGGCGTGCTCGCCGCCGCGGCCATGCGGTGCATCGGCGGCCAGATGCAGGGGCGCCTGATCCTCGATACGCCGGAGCGCCGCCGGCGGGCGGCCGAGATGGGGATCGAAGATCTCGACCGGAAATACGATCTCACCGATCTCGTGAGCGGCGACGTGATCGTCGCCGCCACTGGGGTGACCGACGGCGCGCTCCTGCGCGGCGTCCGGTTCAAGCCGGATCGGATCCAGACCGAGACGCTGGTCTATCGCTCCGAGGCGGGCACGGTGCGCCGCATCCTCGGCGAGCACCGCCGCGGCCTGTCCTGATCCGCCGCCGCGGCGCCGCTACAGCCCGGCCGGGTCAGTTCAGGACGACGACCTTGGTGCCGACATTGACGCGGCTGAACAGGTCGATCGCATCCTGGTTGATCATCCGGATGCAGCCCGATGACACGCTCTTGCCGATCGAGAACGGCTCCAGCGTGCCGTGGATGCGGAACAGCGTGTCCTTGTTGCCCTGCCAGAGGTACATCGCCCGGGCGCCGAGGGGATTGCGCAGGCCGCCCGCCACGCCGAGGCCGCTCTGGAGCTTATCGACCTCGCTTGCGAGCTTCGGGCTGCGGGCGATCATCTCCTTGGGCGGGTACCAGTCCGGCCAGGCCTGCTTGGAATTGACCGTCGCGCTGCCCGACCATGAGAAGCCCTGCTTGCCGACGCCCACGCCGTAGCGGCGTGCCCGTCCGTTGGGCTCGACCAGGGTGAGCTGGTGCGCCCGCGGATCGACGATGATTGTTCCGGGCTCGTAGGGGCCGTTATAAGCGATCTCCTGGCGGAGGAACGCCGGGTTCATCTTCTTGTAATTGAAGGCCTGGATCGGGAACACGTCGTCGGTGACCGGCCCGTAGGCCTTGGCGTAGTCGATCGGCTCGTTGTCGGGGGCCCGGAGCACGGCCTTGGCCTTGGCGGCCTCCAGAGGCGAGAGCCCTTCGGCCGGCGGCACGGCGCCCGGACGAGCGGGGACGGTCGGATCCGTGTCCAGCGCGGCGGCCGGCGCGGGCGGTGCGGCTTGGACCGGCGCGGCCGTTGCGGGCGCCGACGGAGCACGGCGGATGAAGTCGGTGCGGCCGGTGTAGGGCAGGTAGCGGCCGCCGCGGCGCACGTAGTAAGCGCCGTTCTGGTCTTGATAGAGCTGGCCGTCGTCCCCGAAGCCATCGATGCCGGACTCGCCGACCGGCCCGCGGCTCTGGGCGTGCGCGGTCGAGGCGAGGGCGAGGACGGTGAAGCCGGCCAGGAAGAGGCGACGGATCGGGGCGGACATGGTTCGAAATTCCTCGGGGGCGACACCCGGGCTCGCCGCGGTGCGCATTCGAGCAGGCCTGCACGAGCGCGCGGCTCAGCTCAGTCCGGGGCTTAGCAAAGATCGCGCTTTATCGCCAAGTTGCTGGCCGCACGTGCGAGCAACTTACAGGGTGTCCGGGCCCCTTTCTGCGGTCCTGTGTTGCCTTCGTGCAGCAATGACCATGACACCACCCTTCACGGATCCGTGAGAGCCGCGCCCGCCCGCCCGTTTGCTCGGCAGGCCTGCCCGGATCGACGGCAGCGGGCCCGTCGAAACCGGTCGCGTACCGCTGTCTTGACCTCAGCTTATGTCGGTCCATCCGCGGTGCCGCCGGCGTGGCACGCTTGCTGCTTGATACGAGGGCCGCGGTCGCCGCGGCATTGGAGCAACGGCGCTCCAGACAGCGGACGGTGTGAGTCCGGATCCCCGGCATGAGCGACCGCGTGACGGTTCGCCCACTATAGACGAGCACCAGCTATGGCCAGCTTCAAGACGGTGATGAAGTCGGGTCACCCCCCGACGCTGTTCGCGGCGTTCCTCTACTTCGATTTCTGTTTCGCGATCTGGGTTCTGAACGGCGCGATGGGCCCGTTCATCACCGAGACCTACAAGCTGACGCCGGCCCAGACCGGATTCATGATCTCGCTCCCGATCCTCGCTGGCGCGCTGATGCGCTTCCCACTCGGGGTCCTGGCGCAGTATATCGGCCGCAAGAACGCCGCGATCACCGAGATGAGCGTGATCATGCTGGCGATGGCCTACGGCTACCTGTTCGTCTCGTCCTACAACGACGTGCTCGCCATGGGCGTCCTGCTCGGCATCGCCGGCGCGTCCTTCGGCGTGGCCCTGTCGCTGGGCTCGGGCTGGTTCCCGCCGGAGCACAAGGGCACGGCGATGGGCATCGCCGGCGCCGGCAATTCCGGAACCGTGCTGGCCGTGCTGTTCGCGCCGCCGCTGGCGCAGGCCTACGGATGGCAGACCACTTACGCCTTCGCGGGCGTGGTCATGCTCCTGCCGCTCGTGGTCATGATCGTGCTGGCCAAGGAGCCGCCGGATTGCGAGCACCAGTCGTTCAAGGAGCACATCTCCTGCCTGTTCACGAAGGACGGCTGGGCCTTCTCGCTGATCTACGTGATCACCTTCGGCGGGTTCGTGGGCCTGTCCAACTTCCTGCCGACCTTCTTCTACGAGCAGTTCGCCGTGACGAAGGTCGAGGCCGGCCGGCTGACCATGCTGGCGGCCTTCATGGGCTCGGGCATCCGGATCGTCGGCGGCTATTTCGCCGACCGGATGGGCGGCATCGCGGTCCTGTCGGTGGTCCTTCTGGCTGCGATCGCCACCTTCCTGTCGCTGACCGCCACGCCGTCCCTTGCGCTGACCACGCTCCTGTTCATGCTGTGCTTCGCGGCGCTCGGGGCCGGCAACGGCGCGCTCTTCCAGCTCGTGCCCCTGCGCTGGCCGAACAACACGGCGGTGGCCGGGTCGATGATCGGCGAGATCGGCGCTCTCGGCGGCGCGATCCTGCCGAACGTCATGGGCCTGTCGAAGCAGTATACCGGCTCGTTCTCGATGGGGTTCATCGGCTACGCGGCCTTCACCGCGATCGTGCTGGGCTGCCTCGCCCTCTGGCAGCGCAAATGGGTCGGCAGCTGGGTGGGCCCGCGCGGTAAGGCCCTCGGGACGGCCGCCGACGCCGAGGCGCAGGCACTCCGGCCGGTGACCGCCTGACCGGCTGCGCAAGGCTGCAGATCCGGTGTATCTTGAGACGGAGGCCCTCGTGGCCTCCGTTTCTCGTTGAAGCTCACGGATGCGATTCGCGTGTAGGACGTACTTCCGCGGTTGCGTTCCGGCGCGCGAAGCGTTTGAATAATGCATTACGAGAGAGTGCCCGATCCAAAGATCGAGGCGCCCGGCGACCGCGAGAGGCGGCGCCCCTGAGTGGAGGAATGGTCGATGGCGAAGCGCTTGAGCGCCACGAACGGCGTGCTCGGCCTGCTCTGCGTGATGTATTTCATCACCTATCTGGACCGGGTGAACATCGCGACCGCCGGCGCCGAGATCATGCGCGAATTCGGCATGTCGAAGACGGATTTCGGCCTGATCCTCTCGGCGTTCGCCTATCCTTACGCGATCTTCCAGGTGATCGGCGGCTCGGTCGGCGACAAGTTCGGCGCCCGCCGCACGCTGCTGGCCTGCGGCATGATCTGGGCGATGGCCACGATCCTGACCGGGATGATCGGGGGCTTGGTCAGCCTGTTCCTCGCCCGGGTCCTGCTCGGCTTCGGTGAGGGCGCGACCTTCCCGACCGCGACGCGGGCGATGCAGAACTGGACGGCGCCCGGCAAGCGCGGCTTCGCGCAGGGCATCACCCACGCCTTCGCGCGGCTCGGCAATGCGGTCGCGCCGCCGATCGTCGCCTTCCTGATGTACCATTTCGGCTGGCGCACCAGCTTCGTGATCCTCGGCGCGGTCAGCTTCGTCTGGGTCGCGATCTGGTATCTCTACTTCCGTGACGATCCGTCGGACCATCCGGCGATCACGAAGGCCGAGCTCGAGACGCTGCCTGCGCCCCGCAAGGTCGGCGCGAAACAGACGGTGCCGTGGGGCGCCCTGACCCGGCGCATGCTGCCGGTGTCCATCACGTATTTCTGCTACGGCTGGACCCTGTGGCTGTTCCTCGGCTGGCTGCCGAGCTTCTTCAAGGAGAATTACAGCCTCGATCTCAAGAACTCGGCGCTGTTCGCCTCGGGCGTGTTCTTCGCCGGCGTCGTCGGCGACACGGTCGGCGGCATGCTGAGCGACTCGATCCTGCACCGCACCGGCAACGTGAAGCTCGCCCGGCTCTCAGTCATCGTGGTCGGCTTCCTGGGTGCCGCGGCGAGCCTCGCGGGCGTGTTCATGACGCGCGACCTGACCCTCGTCGCCCTGCTCCTGTCCTCCGGCTTCTTCTTCGCCGAGCTGGTGATCGGGCCGATCTGGTCCGTGCCAATGGACATCGCGCCGAAATATGCGGGCACGGCCAGCGGGCTGATGAACACCGGCTCGGCCCTCGCCGCCATCGTCTCGCCGATCGTCTTCGGGCTGATCGTCGACCTGACGGGCAGCTGGACCCTGCCGTTCGTCGGCTCGATCGGGCTGTGCTTGCTGGGCGCCGGCCTTGCCTTCACCATGCATCCCGAGCGGGAATTCGTGGAGCCCGCCGCGCCATCGGTCGGTCCGGTGGCCACGGTTCCGGCCGGGGAGTAGCGGTTGATGGTGGCAGCCACAGGACGGTCCGGTCCCCTTGCCGGGATGCGGGTGATCGAGCTTGCGCACATCATGGCCGGGCCGGTCTGCGGGCTGATGCTCGCCGACATGGGCGCGGAGGTGATCAAGGTCGAGAAGATGGACGGCGACGACACGCGTCGCACGGTACCGCCCGCGCTCGAGGGTGAGAGCGCCGCCTACATGATGATGAACCGCGGCAAGCGCGGCATCAGCCTCGACCTGAAGGACCCGGACGGCATCGCGGTGCTGCGCCGGCTGCTGAAAGGCGCCGACGCCCTGATCGAGAATTACCGCGGCGGCACCATGGAGCGCCTCGGGATCGGCTACGAAACCTTGCGCGAGGAGTTTCCGGAACTCGTCTACTGCTCGCTCTCGGGTTTCGGTCGCACCGGGCCCTACGCCGACCGGGCGGGATTCGACCTCGTCGCGCAGGGCATGAGCGGGCTCATGTCGGTCACTGGGGAGGGGCCCGGACAGCCGCCGATGAAGTGCGGACCGCCCGTGACCGACATTACCGCCGGCATCCTTGCGGCGATGGGCGTCCTGGCGGCGTACAGCAACCGGCTCAGGACCGGCAGGGGGCAGGCCGTCGACACCTCGCTGTTCGAGGCCGGGATCACCCACACCTACTGGCAATCGGCCATCGCCATGGCGACCGGCGTCGCGCCCGGGCCGATGGGCTCGGCGCATCCGCTGAACGCGCCCTACGAGGCCTTCGAGACCGCCGACGGCTGGATCACCATCGGGGCGGCCAACCAGACCAACTGGCTCCGGCTGCTGAAGACGATCGGCGCAGAGGCCCTCGCCGAGGATCAGCGCTTCGCCCACAATCGCGACCGGATGGCGAACCGGCACGAACTCGCCGCCACCCTGGCGCCGATCTTTTGCGCGCAGACCTCCGCCGAGTGGCTCGCCCGTCTGGAGGCCGGCGGCGTGCCGGCCGGGCCGGTGCTCGACGTCAACGCGATGCACCAGGATCCGCAGACGCTCGCCCGCGAGATGGTGGTGGAGGTGGATCACCCGCGGGTCGGGCCGATGAAGACGCTCGGTCTGCCGGTGAAATTCTCGGACACGCCCGGCCGCGTGCACGGGCCCGCACCGTTGCTCGGCGAGCATTCCCGCGCGATCCTGGCGGAGGCCGGCTATTCGGCTGCCGAGATCGATGGTCTGATCGCGCGAGGCGTGGTCCGCGAGACCCTGGCCTGAGCCTGCCATCCGGAGACGCTGCGATGAGTGTCCAGCCCGCCACCGACGAGCTGCTGTTCACCACCGACGAGGCCGGCATCGCCCGCATCGTCCTGAACCGGCCCCAGGCCCGCAACGCGATGACCTTCGCGATGTACCAGGGCCTGATCACCTGCTGCGAGGCGATCACCGAAAACCCCGCCGTCAAGGCGCTGATCATCACCGGGGCCGGCGACAAGGCCTTCGCGGCCGGCACCGACATCGCGCAGTTCCGCAGCTTCAACACGGCCGAGGATGCGCTGGGCTACGAGCGCTTCATGGACCGGGTGCTCGGATCCCTGGAACGGCTGCGGGTCCCGACCATCGCGGCAATCGCCGGGGCCTGCACGGGCGGCGGCGCGGCCATCGCGGCGGCCTGCGACCTGCGGGTTGCGACGCAGGACGCGCGCTTCGGCTTCCCGATCGCCCGGACGCTCGGGAACTGCCTGAGCCAGGGCAATCTGAAGCGCCTCTCCGGCCTGATCGGGCCGGCGCGGGTCAAGGATATCATCTTCACCGCCCGCCTCGTCGGGGCAGAGGAGGCCCTGTCCATCGGCCTCGTCGGCGAGGTCGTGGCGGATCGTGCGGCCCTGACCGAGCGGGTCGACACCCTGGCACGGCTGCTCGCCGGTCACGCGCCGCTGACCATGCAGGCGACCAAGGAGGGCCTGCGGCGCACGGCCGAGGACGAGGCTCCGGCCGAGGGCCAGCCGCATCCCGGCGATGATCTGATCCTCATGTGCTACATGAGCCAGGATTTCCGCGAGGGTATGGAAGCGTTTCTGGGCAAGCGGACGCCGGAGTGGAGCGGGCGCTGAGCGCCGCGCTCAGGCCGGCACCGCGCAGACATCGATCCAGGCCGCGTCCGTCAGTTCGGCCATGCGGCCAGGCGCGATACGCACCGAGCTGTGCGTGCTGCCGGCGGCCGGCACCACCTCGTCGAAGGCCTTCAGCGAGAGATCGCAATAGACGGGCAGGGGTGCCCGCAGGCCGAAGGGGCAGACGCCGCCGACCGGGTGGCCGGTGAGCGCCTCGACCTCACCGAGATCGAGCATCCGCACCTTGCCGCCGAAGAACGCCTTGGCTTTCTTGTTGTCCAACCGCGCATCGCCACGGGTTACGACGAGGGCGACCTGATCGCTGACGCGGATCGAGAGGGTCTTGGCGATCTGGCCGGGCGCGACCCCGTGCCCGTCCGCCGCCTCCGCCACGGTCGCCGTGCTGGTCGCGAGCTCGATGACCGCGATGTCGGGTGCCTTCTCGGCGAAGAAGGCGCGCACGGATTCGAGGCTCATGGATCCCTACATAGCTTGGACGATGGCGAGTCCGGAGGCGCGCCGGTGAGGCGAGTCCACCGGCGCCGCGACCGCGACACGCCATAAGCGTCTGCCGCAGAGCCCGCCATCGCGTGGGCGCGGGCCGCCCGCGCGCCGGGCGGGATGCTCGTGTCATCGCTGCGCCCGTCATGCGACAGGCCCCGCTCCCTGAGGAGAGGGGGCCCGCTTGGCGTTGCCGATGAACGGGTGCGCCTACCGCGTCGTCGCCAGCAGCAGATCCGGCAGCCACATCGCGATGCCCGGCACGAGGCACAGGATCAGGATCGCGACCGCCATCAGCAGCACGAAGGGCAGGGTACCCCAGATGATGTCCGACAGCGGGATGTCGGGGGCGATGTTCTTGATGACGAAGATGTTGAGGCCCACCGGCGGATGGATCAGACCCATCTCCATGGTGATGGTCATGACCACCCCAAACCAGACCAGATCGAAGCCTGCCGCCTTGAGCGGCGGCAGGATGATCGGCGCCGTCATCAGGATGATCGAGACCGGCGGCAGGAAGAACCCGAGCACGATCACCAGGGCGAGGATCGTCACCAGCAGCACCCAGGGCGAGAGCTGCATCGCAACGATCGCGGCCGCCGCCGATTGCGAGATGTGCAGGTAGCTCATCACGTAGGCGTAGAGCAGCGACATGCCGATGATCAGCATCAGCATGGTCGATTCCCGCAGCGTCGCGGTCAGGATCGGGGTGACGTCCCGGAAGCGCCAGACGCCGTAGATCGCGGCGATCAGCGCGAGCGCCAGGAGGCCGCCGAGGCCGGCGGTCTCCGATGGTGTCGCGTAGCCGCCGTAGAGCGCCACCATCACGCCGGTGAGTAGCACCACGAAGGGCAGCACCCGCGGCAGCGTCGAGAAGCGCTGCGCCATCGTGTACTGGTCGTCCGTCAGGATCGGCGAGGCCGGGCCGCCGCGCTCCAGGGCCGCCTTCGCGGTCGCGTATTCCGACCGGAAGCGGATCATCGACCAGGCGGCGAACAACCCGACGAGCAGCAGCCCCGGGCCGATGCCCGCCAGGAACAGGCGCCCCAGCGACTGCTCGGCGGCAACCGCGTACAGGATCATGGTGATGGACGGCGGCAGCAGGATTCCGAGGGTCCCTCCGGCCGCGATGATGCCCGCCGCGAAGCCCGGCGAGTAGCCGCGCTTGCGCATCTCCGGGATGCCGGCCGACCCGATCGCTGAGCAGGTGGCAGGGCTCGAGCCCGCCATGGCTGCGAATAGCGCGCAGGCGAAGACGTTGGCGATGCCGAGCCCACCGGGGATCCGGTGCATCCAGGCGTGCATGGCCGAGTAGAGATCCTGGCCCGCCCGGGACCGTCCGATCGCCGCGCCCTTCAGGATGAAGAGCGGGATCGACAGCAGGGTGATGGAGGCCATCTCCTCGTAGACGTTCTGCGCCACCGTATCGAGCGACGCGCCCGGCATGAACGCGACCATGAAGGCCAGGGCGACAAAGCCCAGCGCGAAGGCGATGGGGATGCCGGACAGCATCGCCCCGAGGGTGGCACCCGCGTACAGGAAGCCGATCGCGGCCGTGCTCATCGCTTGCCCTTCGCGGTCATGGTCTGGCCGAGCGGATCCGGACCCCTTGGCGTGATCTCCGGGGCGCCGCGCATATCCGTGTTCAGGTCGGCGCCGAGGCCGATCTTGGGCTTGGCCCAACCGGCCGCACGCGGGCCGTAGACCAGCCCCTCGGCGATCTGCAGCGCGAATTGCAGGCAGAGCAGGCTCATGCCGGCGGACATCAGCGTGTAGGGGATCCAGAGCGGCGGTCCCCAGGTCGATTGCGAGATCTGGCCGTCGACCCAGGCCTCATGGTCCAGCGACCAGCTCTTCCAGGAGAAGAACAGGCAGAAGGCGAGGCTGACGACGTCCGCCAGCAGCAACCGCACCCGGTTGGCCGCCGGCGGCAGCAGGCCGGTGACGGCCTCGATGGCGACGTGACCGCGCTTGGCCTGGACGCCGGCCGCGGAGAGGAACGTGGCCCCGACGATCAGGAACACCGCCATCTCGTCCTGCCACTCCGTCGGCTGCTTCAGGAGGTAGCGGACCACGACGCTGTGGGTCAGAACCGGGCAGGCCGCCACGAGGCAGAGGCCGCCCAGGGCTAGGATCACCCGGTTCAGGAGGCGCATCGCCCGGTCGAGGGCGCCGAGCAGGCCGGGAAGGCGCGGCTCATCGGCCGCGCCGGCTTCAGGCCCCGCCGTGGCGGCGTCGAAGCCGTGGCTCACGCGACCTGCTCCGCGAGCTTCAGCAGTTCCGCGCAGTTTGCGTTCTTGCCGGCATAGTCCTTCCAGGCGGTGTTCCGGGCCAGATCGCGCCACTGACCGAGGGACTTCTCATCGAGCTGCGAGACTTTGGCGCCGGCCTTGGAGAAGATCTCCTCGACGCGGGTGTCATCCTCCTTGGCGCCGGTCTGCCCGAAGGATTCAAGCTCGGTTCCGACGGCCATGATCAGGTCCTGCTGATCCTTCGGCAGCCCGGAGAACACGATCTTCGACATCATGATCGGCTCGAGCATGAACCAGTAGGACCGCTCCCGCCCCGAGGTCAGGGCCTTGGACAGCTCTTCCAGGCGGAACGAGATCAGGCTGGTCGAAGAGGTGATCACGGCATCGCAGGCGCCGGTCTGCATCGCCGCGTAGGATTCGTTCGACGGGATCGACAGTGTTGCGGCGCCGGCCTCCTTCATCATCATGTCCATCTCACGGGAGCCGCCGCGGACCTTCTGGCCCTTGGCGTCGGACGGAGAGACCAGCGGCCGCTCGCGGCTGGCGACGCCGCCGGCCTGCCAGACCCATGACACCAGGATGATCCCCTTCGCGTCGAGGATCTCGGCGAGCTTCCGGCCGACGGGGGCGCCCTTCCAGGCCACCGCCTGAGCGTAGGAGGTCACCAGGGCCGGCATGAGCCCGATGTTGAGCTCCGGTACCTCGCCGCCGGCATAGGGGCTCGGGTAGAGCGACATGTCGAGCGCGCCCTTCCGCATCGCGCCGAACTGGGCGTTGGTCTTCATCAGCGAGGAGCCGGGATAGACCTGCACGTCCAGGGCGCCCTTCGAGCGCTCGCCGACCATCTTGGCGAACTTCCGGCACATACGGTCGCGGAAATCGCCCTCCTCGATGGTGCCGCCCGGAAACTGGTGCGACAGCTTCAGGGTCGTCGCGGCCTGAGCGGCCCCGAGACCGAACTTCAAGACGACCGGCGCCGCGAGCGTGGCGGCGACGAGGGATCGGCGAGTGGGCGTCATTATGCTCTCCCGCACCGCAAACAAGGCGGCTAACAATTGTGCGACGCAATATTGCGGCGCCTCTTTGTATGCATGAAGGACGGCCTTGTATATTTTGTCAATGCTTGCGCATAATCCTCGTGCACAAGACGTCCGCCGTCGCCAAGCGGATCCGGGAGGAGAGGATCGGAGGATGAGCCACGCTCAGCGGCTGCGGCAGCGGATCGAGGACGAGATCGTCTCCGGCGAACTCGCGCTCGGCTCACGGCTCGACGAGAACCAGCTGGCGGCCCGCTTCGGCGTCTCACGCACGCCAATCCGCGAAGCGCTGCTGCAATTGGCGGTGACCGGCCTGATCCAGACGAAGCCTCGGCGCGGGGCGATCGTCAGCGCGCCCGAGCCGCATCTTCTGCTCGCCATGTTCGAGACCATGGCGGAGATCGAGGCCGCCTGCGGCCGGCTGGCCGCCCGGCGCCTCGTCCCAGAGGATGCCATCGCCTTGAGCGCCGCCCTGGACGGGTGCCGCGCGGCCCTGGCGACCGATGACACCGAGGCCTACTACGCCGAGAACTACGTCTTCCACACCGTGGTCTACCGGGCGAGCCATAACGCCTTCCTGGCGGATCAGGCGCTGTCCCTTCACCGCCGGCTGGCACCGTATCGCCGTCTGCAGCTGCGCGTGCGGCAGCGCCTGCCGCAATCGCTCGCGGAGCATGAAGCGATCGTGGCTGCCATCGTCGCGGGCGACGAGACGCGCGCCTCGGAGGTGCTGCGCAGCCACGTGATTGTGCAGGGTGACCGCTTCACCGACTTGGTCGCCGGTCTGCGGGCACCAAGCGCCGCCTGAGACCGCGAGCGGCCGGTCAGGCGGTCTCGACGGCCCCGTAATTGGCTGCGATCACGGACTTCTTTCCACGGATGTGCTCGCGCATCAGCGTGGCGAGGGCTGCGCCGTCGCGGGCGCGCAGCAGTTCGATCATCCGCTCATGCTCGGCCACGGCGCGGGCCCACTGATCCGGAGTTTGGTGCGCGCTGTAGCGCGATCGCTGGATGCGGCCGGACAGGCTCTCGTAGATGTTCGCCAGGATCGTGTTGTGGCTGGCCGCCATGATGGCTTCGTGGATCCGGCGGTTGTGACTGAAATAGCCGGCCTCGTCGGCCGCCTTCCAGGCCGCCACCATCGCCTCGTGATCCTTCGCGATGGCGTCGATCTCGGCCTCGCTGATCGTCCGGCAAGCCAGGTCGCCCGCCGTCGCTTCGAGGCCGGCGATGACCTCCATCATCTCCTCGAGTTCGGTGTCCGAGATGCTTGCGACACGCGCGCCGCGGTTCGGAAGAAGCTCGAGCAGACCTTCGGTGGCCAGGATCTTGATCGCTTCCCGGAGCGGCGTGCGCGAGATCCCGAAGCGTTCGGTCAGCTCGCCCTCGTTGATGCGCGCCTTCGGCTCCATCTCGCCGGAGCGGATAAGCTCGCGCATCCGCTCCGCCACCTCGTCGTGAAGATAGCGACGGCTGATACCGATCCCGGGCTCGATCTTGTTCATGGTCCCCCGACACACGCAGGTCGAAACGACCTGTCGGACATGTGTAGGTGTCCGGCAATTCAGTGTCGAGGCACGAGCGCTTGATCAAGTACGCGAGCCACATGTTCCGCCTGAAGGCCCAGCCCGTCGTGGATCTGATGTCGGCAGCTCGTGCCATCGGCCACCACGAGGTCGCCGGGCGCCGCGGCGCGCAGGGCCGGGAACAGCGACAGCTCCGCCATGGCGAAGGAGGTGTCGATCGATTCCGGCCGATAGCCGAAGGCGCCCGCCATGCCGCAGCAGCTCGATTCGATCACCCGCACGTCGAGGCCGGGCACGGTTCGCAGGACCGTCTCCACGGAACCCATCAGGCCAAAGGATTTCTGATGACAATGCCCGTGCAGGTGGGCGACGCGGCCGCCCTGATGCGCGAGCGGAAGCTCGATCCGTCCGGCGGCGAGATCGGCGGCCAGCAACTCCTCGAACAGGACGGATTGGCGGCCCAGCAGGGCTGCGTCCGCGCCCGGTAGCAGCGCCCCGAACTCGTCCCGGAAGGTAAGCAGGCAGGACGGTTCCAGTCCGACTACCCGGGCACCATCCCGGATGAACGGCAGAAGCGTGTCGAGGGTCCGGCGCGCCTCGGCGCGCGCCCGGTCGGTCTGGCCGGATGCGAGCGAGGTCCGGCCGCAGCAGAGCGGGCGGCGGCCGCGCGCCGGATAGACGCGGTGCAGTCGGTAGCCGGCCGCCTGCAGCACGCGCTCGGCGGCCTCCAGGTTCTCGCGCTCGAAGGCGCGGTTGAAGGTGTCGCCGAACAGGATGACGTCGCGGAAATCGCCCGCGACGTCGCCAGGATGGGCCGGCTCACCCTGCTCGCTCCAGGGCCGGCGCCAGCGGGCAGGGAGCGCTTGGCCGAGAGGCCGGCGAACTTCTCCGACAGGGCGGCCAGCGCCGGATGCTTGTCCCGCAGGTTCAGGAGCGGCGCGAGCTTTGCCGCGACGCCGGCATAGACCGGCATCAGGGCGATCAGCCGCTCCCGGAGCGGCAGGCCGTGCCGGGCGTGGTAGTGGTGCAGGAACTCGATCTTCATCTTGGCCATGTCGACGCCGGTCGGGCATTCCCGGCGGCAGGCCTTGCAGGAAACGCAGAGGTCGAGGGTCCGCTTCATCTCCGAACTGGTGAACGCGTCGGCACCGAGCTGGCCCGAGATGGCGAGCCGCAGGGAATTGGCGCGGCCGCGGGTCAGGTGCTGCTCTTCGCGGGTCGCCCGGTAGGACGGGCACATGGCGCCGCCGGCGAGCTTCCGGCAGGTGCCGTTGTTGTTGCACATCTCGACCGCCGCGCCGAAGCCGCCCCAATCCGACCAGTCGAGGGCCGTCTTCATCGGCTGCGTCACCGCGTAGTCCGGCTTGAACCGGAACAGCGACCGGTCGTCCATCGTCAGCGGGCGGACGATCTTGCCGGGATTGAGCTGGTTCTCGGGGTCGAAGTCGTCCTTCACGGTCTCGAAGGCGCGGGTCAGGATCGGGCCGAACAGCGGCGCGATGTATTCGGACCGCGAGATGCCGTCGCCGTGCTCGCCGGAATACGAGCCTTTGTGGCGGCGCACGAGTTCGGAGGTCTCCTCGGCGATCGCCCGCATCTTCGCGACGTCGCCCCCCTGCTTCATGTCCAGAATCGGGCGGACGTGGAGGCAGCCCACCGAGGCGTGCGCGTACCACGTGCCGCGGGTTCCGTGCTTGGTGAACACCGCGGTGACCGCGTCGGTGTAGTCGGCGAGGTGCTCAAGCGGCACCGCGCAATCCTCAATGAACGAGACCGGCTTTGCGTCGCCCTTCATCGACATCATGATGTTGAGGCACGCCTCCCGGACCTCCCAGACCGATCTCTGGCGGGCGGGCTCCACGACCTCCACGACGGCGTCGGGGAAGCCGTGGTCGGCCATGCAGGCTTCGAGGCGCTTCAGGTCGCGCTTGAGGGCGGCGAGGTCGTCGCCGGCGAATTCCGTGAGCAGCAGGCAGTTCGGCTTGCCGCGGGTGATGTCGGCGAGCGTGGTCCGGAACAGGGGGATGTCGGCACCGAGCACCAGGACGTTGTTGTCCACGAGCTCGACCGCCACCGGGTCCAGCACCACGATGTGGCGGGTGGTCTCCATGGCGTCGCGGAAGGACGGGAAATGGCAGACCCCCATGACCCGATGCGTCGGCAGGCGCGACAGCTTCAGGGTCACCGCGGTGGTGGCGGCGAGCGTGCCTTCGGACCCGACCAGCAGATGCGCGAGGTTGGGCCGTGCCTCGATCAGCGCGTCGAGGTTGTAGCCGCCCACGCGGCGCTGCACCTTCGGGTAGCGCGCCGCGATCTCGTCGCGATGCGTCTGCGCAAGGCCGAGCATGCGCTCGGCCAGCGCCTCGGCCCGGCCGGAGCCGGTGACGCCCGAGACCGCGTTGCCGGTCAGCCCGAAGCCGAAGGCCTCGCCGTCGTGGAACAGCGCCTCCAGGCTCAGGACGTTGTCGCTCATCTTGCCGTAGCGCAGGGAGCGGGCACCGCAGGAATTGTTGCCCGCCATGCCGCCGATGGTGCAGCGGGTTGCCGTGGACGGCTCCACGGGGAAGAACCAGCCGTCGGCCTTCACCCGCGCATTGAGCCGCTCCAGCACCATGCCGGGCTCGACCGTGATGGTACCGGCCTCCGGATCGTAGGCCAGGACGCCGTTGAAGTGGCGCGAGCAATCGACCACCAGCCCCGAGCCGATCGGCTGGCCGTTCTGAGACGTGCCGCCACCGCGCATGATGACCGGTGCGCCGTGCTCGGCGGCGATCCGCAGGGTGGCGGCAATGTCGGCGGCCGAGCGGGGCAGCACCACGCCGGCCGGCATGATCTGGTAGATCGACGCGTCGGTGCTGTAGCGACCGCGCGTGAAGGCGTCGAAGCGCGCCTCCCCCTGCAGCTGCTCCGCAAGCCTGCGCGCCAAGCCGGCATCCAGGCGCGCCGCTGCCCGCGGCGCCGTGGCGATCTGCGCCCCTGATCCGTTCACGTCCCAATCCTCCCGCGGTGGTCCGGGACCACCGAAGGGGGATTGTATTCAAAATTCACAGGTTCGGAAATCGCCTCGCGCGCGCTGCGCGCTTCCGGCGCGGGACGGGGCCGGATCAGTGGTTGTCCCGCGGCACGCCGGAGGCCTGTGCGACCTTCTGGAATTTCACCGCGCCCTTGAGCACCATGCCCTGGTCGAGCTGATCCACCTGATCGCGGTAGATCTCCTGCCAGGGCGTCTGGGTGGCCGGGTAGGGGAAACCGCGGCGACTCGCCGAGGTCCGCCCGCCGCCGCTCCAGCTCCTCGGGCGGGAGCAGGATGTCGGCGCTGCGCCGGTTGAGATCGACGCGGATGCGGTCACCGCTCTGCAGCAACGCCAATCCACCGCCGGCTGCGGCCTCCGGCGAGGCGTTGAGGATGGCGGGCGTGCCGGAGGTGCCGGATTGGCGCCCGTCGCCGATGCAGGGCAGGGAGGTGACGCCGCGCCGGATCAGCGAGCCGGGCGGCTGCATGTTCACCACCTCGGCGGCACCCGGATAGCCGATCGGGCCGGCGCCCCGCATGATCAGGATGGTGTTCTCGTCGATGTCGAGGGCGGGATCGTCGATGCGGGTGTGGTAGTCCTCAGGCCCGTCGAACACGACCACCCGGCCCTCGAAGGCCATCGGGTCGGCGGGATTGCGCAGATAGCGGGCGGCGAATTCCTCGGAGATCACGCAGGTCTTCATGATCGCCGAGTCGAACAGGCTGCCCTTGAGGTTGAGGAAGCCGGCGCGTTCCATCAGCGGCTCGCCGTAGGCGCGGATCACGTCGCGGTTCCAGCTGTGCCGGCCGCGGTAGTTCTCGCCGACGGTGCGGCCGTTGCAGGTCAGGACGCCCTCGTGGACCTTCCCGGCTTCGATCAGCTCGGCGAACACGGCGGGCAGGCCACCCGCACGGAAGTATTCCTCGCCGAGCCAGCGGCCGGCCGGCTGCATGTCGGCGAGCAGCGGGATCTCGAAGCCGACCCGCTCCCAGTCGTCGCAGGTCAAGGGAACGCCGATGTGCTTGGCGATGGCGTTGATGTGGATCGGCGCGTTGGTCGAGCCGCCGATCGCGGCATTGGCCACGATGGCGTTCTCGAACGCCTCCCGGGTCAGGATGTCGGAGGGCTTCAGGTCCTCCCAGACCATCTCGGCGATCCTCTGACCGGTGGCGTAGGCCGCCTGGCCGCGCTCCCGGTACGGCGCCGGGATCGCCGCGGAGCCCGGCAGGGCGAGACCGAGCGCCTCGGCCAGCGCATTCATGGTCGAGGCCGTGCCCATCGTGTTGCAATGGCCGGTGGAGGGCGCCGACGAGCCGACGATGTCCATGAACTGCTGGAAGTCGATATCGCCGGCGGCGTGGCGCTCGCGGGCCTTCCAGACGATGGTGCCCGAGCCGGTCAGCTCCTTGTGGAAGTAGCCGTTGAGCATCGGCCCGACATTGAGCGAGATCGCCGGGATATTCACGGTGGCGGCGGCCATCAGGCAGGCCGGCATGGTCTTGTCGCAACCGGTGAGCAGTACGACGCCGTCGAGGGGATAGCCGTACAGCACCTCGACCAGCGATAGGTAGGCGAGGTTGCGGTCGAGGGATGCGGTCGGCCGCTTCCCGGTCTCCTGGATCGGGTGGCAGGGGAACTCGAAGGCGACGCCGCCCGCCGCCGTGATGCCCTCCCGCACTCGCTTGGCGAGTTCGATGTGGTGGCGGTTGCACGGAGACAGGTCCGAGCCGGTCTGGGCGATGCCGATCAGCGGCTTGCCGGAGCGGAGCTCTTCCGGCGTCAGCCCGTAGTTCAGGTAGCGCTCAAGGTAGAGCGCCGTCATCCCCGGGTTGTGCGGATTGTCGAACCACGCCTTCGAGCGCAGTTCGGCGGGCGTGATCCGGCGTTTGTCGCTCATGGTCAGTCCCTCGCATCGGCGGGTGTCGCCGGCAGAGAGGCTCCGGTCACCCGAACGCGCCGCAGCCTTCGCCGTCTCAGTTTCGAGGATATCTACTCTGCCGCGACGAACTTCGCAGCACCGTCTCGGCTGGGTTGATTTCAGGACAGCATCCGCGTGTCACCGTCGATCGAGATCGCCTGACCCGAGATGGTCCGGCCGCGAGGTGAGCAGAGCAGCAGAATCTGGTCGGCGAGCTGCCGCGCGGTGACGTATTCCTTGACGGACACGAACGAGAAAGCGCGCGCTTCCATCTCGTCGAAGCTCGTGCCCTGCTGCTGCGCCTTCGATTCGAGCACCCGCCGCTGGCGGTCGCCGGCGACGAGCCCGGGCAGGATCGCGTTCACCCGGATTCCGGCGCTGCCGAGCTCGATCGCGAGCGATTTGGTGAAGCCGATGACCCCCCACTTGGCCGCCGCGTACGGGCTCCGCAGGGCGAAGCCAAATTTCCCCGCGGCCGAGGACAGGTTGACGATCGAGGCGTTCGCGCTCTGCCGGAGATGCGGCACCGCGAGGCGCGCGCAGTTGAACTGGCTCGTCAGGCAGACCGTCAGGCACCGGTCCCACTCCTCGGGAGCGATCTCCTCGACCCGTCCGGTCGGCCCGGCGATGCCGGCATTGTTGACCAGCACGTCCAGGCCTCCGAGGAAGTCGACGGCCTGATCCATCATCGCGGCCACCGCGTCGCGATCGGCCACGTCGGTCCGCGTGCGGCCGACCGCGTCCGGCAGGCCGTTCAGAGCCTCCGCGTCGATGTCGCACGCGAAGACGCGTGCGCCCTCTTCCTGGAAGGCGTCGGCGATCCCGCGCCCGATTCCGGCAGCGCCCGCCGTCACCAGGACGCGCAGGCCGGCAATCCCCAGATCCATGGTCACTCCTCTCCCTGATGGTCTCGCAATCCGCCGCGTGACAGGATGAAGTCGGCGGCCTCGCGGATATCCGCCGCGATGGCGGCCGAGGCCGCGGCGCCGTCGCGAATCTCGATGGCCGCCAGAGCCTCGGCGTGCCGCCGGAGCGCGAAGCCCTGGAGCAGCCGTTCCGGATGGGCACGCAGATCGAGGTTGATCACCGGGCCGGCCTTCAGCCAGAGCCGGGCGATGATCTCTTGCAGCGGTGCGAGGCCGCAGGCACCGTAGATCGCGAAGTGCAGGACGCGGTTGAGCTGGACAGCGCGGGTTCGGTCCGGATGCGCGGCCTCGGCCTCCATCCGGAACGCCGCCTCGGCCTGCCGGATCGCCGCGAGCTCGCCGGCCGAGCGCCGCTCCGCGGCGCGCGCCACGGCGATGCCCTCGACGGCGATGCGGGTCTCGGCCAGCGCCCGGAAGGCCGCGGCGCTCATGACCGGCACCCGGATGACCCGGTTCGGCGCCACCTCCAGCACGCCGTCGGCCGCCAGACGGCTCACCGCCTCGCGCACCGGCATCACCGAAACCCCGAGTGCCGCCGCGCTCTGGCGCAGGGACAGCCGGTCTCCCGGCGCCAGCCGGCCGGAGGCGAGCAGGTCCGAGAGTGCCTCGTAGACCGTGTCGGACAGGGTCCGCCGCTCGAGCTGTGGAAGTTCGGCCAGTGCCGAAATGGAACTCATGTGCCGACACTAGACGGAACCGGCACTATCGCGCTAGTGATCTGTGATCACAGTTTGGGTGAGGGCCGGTAGAGCCCATCAAAAAAGCCCGGCTGGAGGAAACGTACGGGAGCGGAACGATGACGGACCGGTTCGGGATTCCTTTTCTCGCCGCAGCCTTCTCAGAGCCGGTGGCGCGGCTCTCCTCGCGCCGGCCCTGGCGAGCCCGGCGCTGTCCCAGGGCCAATCCGACGTCATCCGCATCGGTCACCTGACACCGCGCACCGGCTTCCTCGGGCCGCTCGGCGAGTTCGCCGTTCAGGCCGCCCAGCTGGCGGTCGAGGAGATCAACGCCGCGGGCGGCATCGCCGGCCGGAAGGTCGAGCTGCTCTCGGAAGACAGCGTCAATCCGCAGACCGCCTCGGCCAAGGCCGAGCGCATGGTCCAGCGTGACCGCGTGGCGTGCCTCGTCGGCGAGATCAACTCCGCCTCGGCGCTGGCGATCAGCCAGGTGGCCCAGCGCGAGAAGATCCTGTTCATCAACACCGGCGCCAACTCGGACGCGCTGCGCGGCTCCGACTGCAAGCGCTTCATGTTCCACGTCGAATCGCAGAACACCATGATGGTGCGCGCCTGCGGCCGCGCGCTCCTCGACCGGGGGCTGATCAAGGGCCGGAAGGTCTACGCGCTCACCGCCGACTACGCCTTCGGGCACGATCTGCTGAAGCAGGCCAAGAAATACTTTGCGGCCCACGACGCGACCGTCGTCGGCGAGGACCTGATCCCCACCGAGCTGACCGACTTCTCGCCCTTCCTGCTGAAGCTCCGTCAGGCCAAACCGGACCTCGTAATCTGCAACCTCGCGGGCGCGCAGATCACCAACTTCCTCAAGCAGTTCAGCGAGTTCGGCCTGCCGTTCCCGGTCGCCGGCTTCGGCTTCGACACGGCGCTTGCCTGGGGCGCCGGGCCCGGCAACTTCCTCGGCACGTGGCCGGTGATCTGGCACCACCAGATCGACTCGCCCTCGGCCAAGAAATTCGTGGCGGCCTTCAAGGCCAAATACAAGAAGCCGCCGGAGAACCAGGGCTGGGGCGACTACACGGCGATGAAGATCGTCGCCCAGTCGATGAACGAGCTGAAATCGACCGAATCAATCAAGGTCGTGGAGCACCTCGAATCGGGCGCCAAGTTCGACATCGCCAAGGTTCGCGAGGGTTATTTCCGCCCCTGGGATCACGAGCTGATGCAGGAGATGTTCGCGATCACCGCCCTGCCGGCGGATCAGGTCAAGAACCCCTACGACATCTTCTCCTCGACCGGTCCGCTGCCGGGACCGGGCGAGAGCCTGGAAGTGCTCGCCACGACCCGCGACGAGAACGCCTGCACCTTCCCGGCGTGAGGCGTCCATGCAGCTCGTCTTCATCCTGGAGCAGGTGCTCAACGGCCTGCTGATCGGCGTGCAATACCTGCTGATCGCGCTCGGCCTGTCGCTGATCTTCAGCCTCGGCGGGATCGTGAACCTCGCCCATGGCGCCTTCTACGCCATCGGCGCCTACCTGACCGTGTTGCTGACGCCGACGATCGGCTTCGGCGGCGCCCTCGTCGCCTCGCCGTTGGTCGTCGGCGTGCTCGGCCTGCTGATCGAGCGCTTCCTGCTGCGGCGCTTCTACCGCGGCGACCCGACGCTCGGCCTGCTCCTCACCTTCGGGCTCGCCATGGTGGCCGAGCAGGCCCTGCGCATGGCCTTCGGGGCGGCGCCGGTGCCGTTCGGGATCCCGCTGTGGCTGCGCGGGCAGGTCTTCATCGGCGACCTGATCTACTCGCGCTACCGGCTCTCGATCCTCGTCGTGGCGCTCGCCTGCGTCGCCGGTCTGTGGCTTCTCCTCACGCGGACCAGCTTCGGGCGCGTAGTCCGGGCGGGCGTGCAGAACCCCGACATGGTCGCGGCGCTGGGCATCTCACTCCGTCCGTACATGACCGCGGTGGTGACGATCGCGGTCGGGCTCGCGGCGCTGGCCGGGACCATGATGGCCCCGGTCACCGGCGTCCATCCAGCCATGGGCGCCGAGATCCTCACCTTCGCCTTCGTGGTGGTGGTGATCGGCGGCCTCGGGTCGTTCTGGGGGGTGGTGCTCGCCGCCCTGATCGTCGGCGTGGTCCGGGGCCTCACCGCCTACGCCTACCCGCCGGCCACCGAAGCTGCCGTCTACGGTCTCATGGTGCTGGTCCTGCTGCTGCGCCCGCGCGGCTTGTTCGGCGAGCACATCGCCCGGTTCGAGTGAGCGGAGAGCGTCCCATGTCCGGAACCGCCGAGCCGCTGCCGCTCGCCCTGCCGCAGCGCGGCCTGATCCTGCGCGAGAGCCGCCAGCTCTGGGCGGCGCTCGCCCCCCTGATCGTCCTGCCCTTCGCCCTCGACGCGATCGGCCTGACCCTGATCACCGCCACCGACGTGGTGATCTTCGCGCTCGCGGTGCTGGGCCTCAATATCCTGGTCGGCTGGACCGGGCTCACCTCCTTCGGCCATGGGGCCTGGTTCGGAATCGGCGCCTACGCGGTAGCGATCCTCCAGACGCGGCTGTTCCCCGGCGACATGGCGCTGCCGCTGCTGGGTGCGCTGGCGATCACCGGGCTGGCCGCCCTGGTGGCCGGAGGCCTGATCCTGCGGCGGCGCGGGGTGTACTTCTCGCTCCTGACGCTCGCCTTCACGGCGATGCTCTACGCCATCGCGTTCCGCTGGACGGATCTCACCGGCGGCGAGAACGGCATCGGCAACCTGCACCGCTGGGCGGCGCTGCAGGAGCCCGGAGCCTATTACGCGGCGGTGTCGGGTATCGCCTTCGCGGTGCTGGTCGCGCTCTGGCGCTTCCGCCGCTCGCCGATGGGCTCCGTCCTGGTGGCGATCCGCGAGAACGAGCAGCGCGCCGGCTTCCTCGGCTATGCCACCAACCGTTACAAGCTCGCGGCCTTCGTGATCTCGGCGACGATCACCGGCCTCGCCGGGGCGCTCTCGGCCTACAGCCACCGCTTCACCTCGGCCGACCCGATCTCCATCGCCTTCTCGGGCGAGCTGCTCGCCATGGTGGTGATCGGCGGGATGCGCTCGTTCCTCGGGCCGGCGCTCGGCGCGCTGTTCTACATCCTCTTCCGCGAGTTCCTGTCGATCTACACGGCCGACTGGCTGCTGTATTTCGGCCTGCTGTTCGTCGCCTTCATCGTGTTCTCGCCGGATGGTCTCGTCGGCATCGCGGCGCGGCTGCTGAAGCCGTTCCGGCGCGTGCCCACCGAGGGAGCGGCCATGTCGGCCCGCCGCGCCGGCGCCTCGGGCCGCGTCCCGGCAAGGTTCATCGCGGAGGGCCGCACCGACGGGCCGGTGCTGGTCGCCGACGACATCAAGAAGAACTTCGGCCCCGTCGCGGCGGTGCGCGGCGTGTCCTTTGCGGTGGCCGACCGGACGCTCCACGCCCTGATCGGCCCGAACGGGGCCGGCAAGACCACGGCCTTCAACCTGCTCTCCGGCATGTTCCGGCCGAGCGCGGGCAGCATCCGCCTCGACGGCCACGAGATCGCGGGGCTCGAGCCGCATGCGATCACCCGGGCCGGTCTCGGCCGCTCGTTCCAGATCACCAACCTGTTCCCCGGCCTGTCGGTGGAGGAGAATGTCCGCCTCGCCGTCCAGGCACGGCACAAGGCGCATTTCAGCCCCTGGCGCGACGCACTGGCGATCCGCCAGATCGCCGACGACACGGCCGAGCTGCTGCGCTGGACCGGCCTGTCCGGCATCGAGCGGGCGGAAGCCGGCAGCCTGTCCTACGGCGGTCAGCGCCTGCTCGACATGGGTCTGGCACTGGCCACGCGGCCCCGCGTCCTGCTCCTCGGCGAGCCCCTCGCGGGCCTCGCGGCCGCCGAGCGCGAGCGGGTCGGCGACCTCATCAAGGCGTTGTCGGCCGACATCCCGGTGCTGCTGGTCGAGCATGACATCGACCGCGTGTTCCGCCTTGCCGACCGCGTCACCGTCATGGCCGACGGCGCCGTGCTGGTCGACGGCTCGGTGGCGGATGCCCGCGACGACGCGCGCGTGCAGGCCGTCTATCTCGGCTCGGGCACGGCCGCGATCGCCGCGAAGCCGCGCGCCAGCGCGGCCGAGGCCGAGACGCTGCTGGCCATGGAGGGCGTCGATACCTTCTACGGCAAGTCGCACATCCTCAACGGCGTGAACCTCGCGGTGCGCCGGGGCGAGGTCGTGGCCCTGCTCGGCCGAAACGGCGCCGGCAAGTCGACGCTGCTCAAGACGCTGATCGGCACCGCGCCGCCGGCCGCCGGCCGCATCGTGCTCGGCGGCACGGACATCGCCGGCCTGTCGCCCGACCGGATCGCCCGGCTCGGCATCGGCTACGTGCCGCAGGGCCGGGCGCTGTTCGCCGGGATGAGCGTCGCGGAGAATCTCGGGCTTGGCCGGCTTCGGCGGCTCACCGGCGCCGGCATCCATTGGGACGAGGACAGGGTGCTGGAGTTCTTCCCCCGGCTGAAGGAACGCTGGACCGTGGACGCCGCGCGCCTGTCCGGGGGCGAGCAGCAGATGGTGGCGGTGGCCCGCGCGCTCTCGGGCGATACGCGGCTCCTCCTCCTCGACGAGCCCTTCGAGGGCCTGTCGCCGGCCGTGACCGAGGAGCTGTTTGAAGCCTTCGACCGCCTGCGCCGCGAGATCGCGATCATCCTGGTGGACCATCACCTCGACCTCGCCCTCGCGCTCTCCGACCGCACGGTCGCGCTGGAGCGCGGCAGCGTGCAATGGACCGGTGAATCACGCCTCCTGCGCGAGGATCAGGAGTTGCGGCGGAAAGTGCTGTGGCTGTGACCGGATATTACCATCGCACTTGGCACGTTCGACCGACCCACCTCAGGATGAGGACGAGGGTCGGATCGTCCGGTCAGCACAGGAGGATCCAGCCATGACCGAATCCGTCGCGATCGTCGGCGCCGGCCTGATCGGCCGGGCCTGGGCGATGATCTTCGCCCGCGCCGGGTGGGACGTGCGCCTGTTCGATGCCGCCGCGAGCGTCGCCGAGGCCGCGGTGCCGCTCTGCGCCGAGGGCCTGCGGACCCTGGCGGCGAACGGCCTCTGCCCCGACCCGGAAGGTGCCGCGCGCCGCATCCGCGCCGCCGGGAACCTCGCCGACGCCCTCGACGGGGTCGCGTTCGTGCAGGAGAACGGCCCGGAGCGGCTCGACGTGAAGCAGAGCCTGTTCGCCGAGCTCGACGCTCTGGCGCCACCGGACGCGATCATCGCCTCCTCGTCGTCGGCGATCCGCTGCTCGCTGTTCACCGAGAGTCTGCCCGGCCGGTCGCGCTGCCTGATCGGCCATCCGGTGAACCCGCCGCACCTGATCCCGCTGGTTGAGATTTCCGGTGCGCCGTGGACCGACGCCAGGGTGCTGGACCGGGCCCGGACCACGTACGAAGCCATCGGCCAGGTGCCGATCACCGTGTTAAAGGAGATCGAGGGCTTCATCCTCAATCGCCTCCAGGGTGCTCTCCTGGCGGAGGCGTTCCGCCTGGCCTCGGAGGGCTACGTCACCCCGCAGGATCTCGACAAGACAGTCTCGGACGGGCTGGGCCTGCGCTGGAGCTTCATGGGGCCGTTCGAGACCATCGAGCTGAACGCGCCCGGCGGCATCGCCGATTATTGCGCGCGCTACACCGGCTTCTACAAGAACCTCGCCGCCGATCCGGCACCGCCGAGTGTTTACGAGGCGCCGGCCACCGAGGCGATCCTGGCGAACTGGCAGGCGCCCGCGGATCTGCCCGCCCGCATGAACCGCCGCGATGCGCGGCTCGCGGCCCTGCGGGCCCACAAGGCTTCACAGAAGGACTGAGCATGGCCTCACAGCGGAAAGTCATCATTACCTGCGCGGTGACGGGCGCGATCCATACGCCCAGCATGTCGCCGCATCTCCCGGTGACGCCCGAGGAGATCGCCGACGCCGCCATCGGCGCCGCCGAGGCGGGCGCGGCCATCGTGCACCTGCACGCCCGAAACCCGGAGAACGGCCAGCCCGACCAGACGCCCGAGGCCTTCGCCAAGTTCCTGCCGGTGATCAAGCAGCGTTCCTCCTGCGTGGTGAACATCACCACCGGCGGCGCGCCGACCATGTCGATCGAGGAGCGCGTGCGCCCGGCCGCGACCTTCCAGCCGGAAGTCGCCTCGCTGAATCTCGGCTCGATGAATTTCGGCCTGTTCGGCATGCTCGACCGCTTCAAGGACCTGAAGCACCAGTGGGAGCGGGATTACCTCGGCAACAAGGACATCATCTTCCGCAACACCTTCGGCCAGATCGAGCACATCCTGACGACCTGCGGACCGAACGGCACCAAGTTCGAGTTCGAGTGCTACGACACGGCGCATCTCTACAATCTCAAATACTTCTTCGACCGCGGTCTCGTGCAGGCGCCGCTGTTCATCCAGACGGTGTTCGGCCTCCAGGGTGGCATCGGCGCACATCCGGACGACGTGATGCACATGAAGCGCACCGCAGACCGGCTCTTCGGTGACCAGTATCGGTGGTCGGTGCTAGGGGCGGGCCGCAACCAGATGAACATCGCCGCCATGGCGGCCGCGATGGGCGGCAACGTCCGGGTCGGTCTGGAGGACAGCCTCTGGGACGGGCCGGGCAAGCTCGCCGAGACCAACGCCGCGCAGGTCCGCCGCGTCCGCTCGATCATCGAGGGGCTGGGCCTTGCCGTCGCCTCGCCTGACGAGGCGCGCGAGATCCTGGCGCTGAAGGGCGGCGACAAGGTCGCGTTCTAAGGGCGTCGGTGTGACCGTTCCGTCTTTGCGAGCGCAGCGAAGCGATCCAGGGCGGCGGGACGATGGTGTGCGCGGCGCGGCTGGGTTGCTTCGCTGCGCTCGCAAAGACGTCGGCAGTTGATCAGGGCTGGCCGAACACCCGGTCCAGATCCGCCTGGGCGAGGCCGTCGATCTCCAGGATCTTCAGACGGCTCTGGTCGCCGGTGACGATGCGGACCGAGCCGCGGCTGACCTTCAGCGCCTTGGCGATCAGGGCCACGAGCGCCGCGTTCGCGGCCCCGTCCACCGGCGGGGCCGTGACCCGGGCCTTCAGATAGGGTTGGCCCTTCTCGTCGCGGGCCCAACCCTCAGCGGCGTCGCGGCCACCGCGCGGCGTGAGGCGCACCGCCAGCCGGATCGCCACCGCAGAGGTCTCAGAAGATCTTGCCGGGGTTCAGGCGGTTATCCGGGTCGAGCGCCCGCTTTACGAGCCGCATGACGGCGATTTCCTCGGGGGAGCGCGACAGCTTCAGCTTGGCCCGCTTCTCGAGGCCGATCCCGTGCTCCGCCGAGACGGAGCCGTTCAGCGCCGCCAGGGGCTCGTAGATCGCCGCGTCGATGGCGGCGTTGCCGGCGGCGTCGAGGCGGGTCGTGTTCCAGTGCAGGTTGTTGTCACCGATATGCCCGTAGACGACGGCCCGGCAGCCCGGGATCGCGGCGAGCCGGTCGAGCGCCTCGCGGACGTAGCCGTCCATCTTCGCCAGGGGCACGCTGACGTCGAAGGCGCGCTCGATCCCGTCGGCGTTGAGGTGCTCCACGCGGTCGCGGATGCGCCACATGCCCCGGCGCTGCTCCTCCGAGGAGGCGACCGCCGCGTCGAGGATCGTGCCCTCGCCCATCAGGCCTTCGAGCAGCCCGAGGAACCGGTCGGCTTCCTCGGAGACGCACTCGACCTCGATGATCGCGTAGAACGGGTAATCGTGGCCGAGGGGCGGCGTCTGTCAGGAGCGCGTTTAACATGCCCCAAATAGGGTTTAACGTCCCCCGGTTGACGGAATAGGCTACCCCTTCGCCCTTGCAACCCGAGTTGAAGCAGTGCCATCGCCTGCCGCGCCGTTCGAATAAGCTACCCCCAAACGCGGTGCTTGGGGCTATCTCCGACCTGTATGCAAGCCATTCGCTGACCTTCCCGGCTCCTCGCCCAGACCAAGGCCGGACGCATCGGGCCGTGGAGCGTCAAGCTCGCCTTCACGGCCGATTCGGAGTTCGCACGTGAGCGGGGGCGCCCTGAGCGTGTCGATTGACCTCGGTCCTGACGCGTCGATATCCCAGCGCCCTCTCACGGGACCTGACACGGAGTCTAGGCCTCAAGCCGGGCGATATGAGGCTCGTCTGAGCGACCCAGCCCCCCCCCCGGCCCGTTCAGTACAGGCGCCAGGCTCCAGCCTGCTTCCTGGCCTTCTTCAGGCGGCGCAGGCTCCTGATCGCGCGGACGAGCTTCTTGGCCTGACGCTTCTCGCAGGTCTCGATGACTGGCCGACCGGCGACCTTGACCATGAAGTGCCCGTCGGCCGCCTTTTCCTTGGTGACGTAGTGCATGGTCGGCCTCCTGTCGTTCGGGGCTCGGACGTCGAGCGGCCTGTCTCCGGGGTAAGTGCATGCGGCGACGAAGGGCGCGCGGACGCCCGGGGTGCTTGGAATCGGAGATGGACACGCGGGCGGGCGTCGCAACCCGGCTCCCGCCTTCGTGATCCTCACCGAAGCGGCGTCCGCCTCAACGACCTGACGCTCCCTGGGCCGCGATCTCCGCGGCCGCCCGGTCGAGATCCCGTTCGAAGCGAGGATCGCGGAACAGCACCTCCGCGATGACGGCCGCGGCGATCTTCCCGGCTTCGAGGTCTGACGGGAAATGGGTTCCGGCAATCATGCGGTTCTCCCCGTAGGAGGCCGCGAACGCGAACAGCGACTGGCGTTTCTCGGGCACGAGGCGCGACAACACCGTGGCCGCGAGATACCCGAACGTGGCGTGCCCACTCGGATAGGACGTGCTGTCGGAGCGATGGCCGAACGTGGCGAGGTCCGGCTTCACCTTATAGGGGCGCGGCCGGGCGATGGTGGCCTTGGCCGCCAGCACGGCGAGTTCGCCGTCTTGGAACACATGCTCGATCAGCGCTGCGGTGACCGGCATCGTCTCCGCCGTGAAGGCCGGGCCGAGCACACCGGTGAAGCGGTCGAGGGTGCACGGCAGGTTCGCGGTGATGCGGCGCTCGTCCTCGGGCGTGCGGGCACGGACGGCGGCTTCCACGGTCTGCAAGTCCACCTTGGCTGCTTCCAAACCGGCCTCGGGCGGGGGCGGTAGGACGCGCTGGAGCGCCATCGCCTCCGGGTCGATGTAGGTGCTGCGCAGCGTCCCGGCGGCGGCGGCAGGCAGGGCAAGGGACAGGACCACCGCCAGCGTCGCAGTGAATCGCTGGCAGCCCCTGACGAAGTTCCGATGTTTCACCGCCCCTCCTCACGCCGTGTCAGGTCGTACCGCCCGCAGTCACGTCGCCGGCCAGCTCCAAGGCTTTCCCGGGGGCGGTCTCCGGCAGCATCACCACGAGCACCCCGAGCGCGACCGCCGCGACGGCGGCGCACGCGAGATAGGCGGCATCGAACCCCGCCTGCTGGACCAAGGTTCCGGCGATCACGAACGATAGGGAAGCGCCCGCGCCCTGAACGGTCCCGATCAGGCCGTGGGCGGCGTTGTAGCGGCCGGTCCCGCGGGTGATGTCGGCCATCACCAAGGGCTTCACCGCACTGAGCAGGCCGGCGCCGACGCCGTCGAGGCACTGGACCGCGATCAGCCAATACGGGTCGCGCCAGACGAGATAAAGCAAGGCGCGCATGGGCAGCGCGGCGAAGCAGATCACGAGAAGAGGCTTACGGCCCCAATGTTCGGCCCGGCGGCCGACGATGAGCCCCATCGGCACCATAACCGCCTGCGCGCCGACGATGCAGACGGACACGATGACGGACGACCAGTCAGGGCGCGCTTGCCCGATCTCCTGAGCGACAAGGGTCAGCAGCGGCGCGTTAGCAAGATGGAAAAGACCCACGCAGGCGGCGAAGATCATGAGCGGCCGGCAGGTCAGCAGGGCTCGCCATCCGGCCGGGGCTTGTTCGCCTTCACCCTCGCCGCCACCGCGGGCTCGACGCGCGTCGATGGCACCTCGCGGGATCGAGTAGAGCGCCGCGGCCGAGACGATGGCGCAGGCCGGGACCAAGAGGAAGACCGCCCGGTCCGGGAACAGCCAACCGACGAGCCCGATTAGCACGGCGATGGCGACGTTCCCGGTCCGCTCCAGTGCGGCGTTGCGGCCGAAGCGCCGGGCGAGCCTGTCGGCCGGGAAAAGGCCGAGGGTCAGCGTTGCGATGGCCGGGCTCAGCATGCCCCCGACGGCGGCTAACACGCAGGAAGCCGCGAGCACGGGCCAGAACTGCGGGAAGAGCGCGACGAGGAGCGTGGCCAGCGAGAGCGCGACCAGGGCGCCGAGCAGGATGACTCGCTTGTCCCGCACTGCGTCGATGGCCGTCCCGATGGGTGTCTGAGCCACGATGCCGACGATGCCTGACACCGTGCTGACCAGTCCGACCGAGGCGTCGTCCCATCCGCGATGCACGTAGAGGTAGACGTTGAGGTAGGGCTTGATCGCCCCGTTCACGTCGATCAGCAGGAAGTTCAGGAGATCGAGAGGTCTGGAGATGGGCTTTCGCACCTGGGCGGCAGGCTGCCCGTCATCCTCGCCGCTGTCCTGCTCCACGTGGTCGGCCTCCCTTTCAAACTCACCTAGGGCGTCGCCGAACCAAACCGAATGAGGGAGCTATCCGCGGGCATGAACGATTTGCAGCCGTGCTCGACCCGGTGATCACGGACGGGGCGCTCGCCGTATGACCGCTCGGGGTGGGAAGCAGCTTGGCTGCTTTCGGTCGCAAGACGTTCTAAAGCGGACCTAGGATGAATCGCCGTCTCCGGATGGACGGTCCAACCCATCTCAGGGTCGAAGTTCGTTAAAGCCGGATGCCGTTTTCATCAGAGGCGATGCGACCGACGCGAAAGTGCGTTGCCTTGGGAGACAGAGTGATTCACGATCGCAAAGCCCCAATCACGCGACGTCTCGTGCTGGTCCGGCATGGCCAGAGCGTAGCCAACCGATCCGGTCTGTTCACGGGATTGCTGGACTCGCCCTTGACCGAGCAGGGTCGGATAGAAGCCGTGGCAGCCGGGCGGCGTTTGGCCGAGCGCAGCTGGCGCTTTTCCGATGCCTTCACCTCGACGCTGACGCGGGCCGTCGTGAGCGGCCGGCTTATCCTCGATACGCTCGGGCAACCCGGATTAATCCCTCAACGCTTCGCCGCGCTCGACGAGCGAGACTACGGCGACCTCAGCGGGCTCGACAAGACCGCCGCCGATGCGCGCTGGGGGGCGGAGCGGATCGAGACCTGGCGGCGCTCCTACGCCGAGGCGCCGCCGAACGGTGAGAGCCTGCGCGATACCGTCGCCCGCATCGTGCCATGCTACCTCCGATCCATCCTACCGGCGGTCATGGGCGGGGACGTGCTCGTCGTCGCCCACGGTAATTGCCTGCGGGCGCTCGTTATGGCGCTCGACGACCTCAGCCCGGCGGAGGTCGAGCAACTCGAACTCGCGACGGGCTCCGTCAGGATCTATGAGTTTGCTGCGGACACGACGATCGAGGCCCGCTGGATCGACGGTTGAATCCGCCTGTAGGCCCCCAAGAATGGGTCGCCTCACGCTTCGAAGGGATCCCCATTTGATCTAATTAAGTGATTGGAATTATCTAATCATTCCGTTGGAGTGAATGAAAGGGAAGTGGGATTCTCCGGCATCACATCGGAGCCACCCATGTCCGCCCCCAGACTTGTCTCCCACCCTCGATCGATGCGTGCCCTGGCCGGCACGAGAGCCATCCTTCCAGGACTGGGCCTCTGCGTGGCAGTTACCGCCGCAGCGGTCGGCTTCGAAGCCGTCGAGACGCACCTGTTCGGTCGCGCTTGGCTCGAAGCCCTGGTGCTGGCGATCCTCCTCGGGAGCGCGATCCGCACCGCCTGGACCCCGTCGCAGCGTTTCTTTCCCGGCATCGCCTTCGGGGCCAAGACCGTGCTGGAGATCGCGGTCGTAATGCTAGGCGCGTCGCTCAGCCTCGCGACGATCCTCGCCGCCGGCCCGGGCCTGCTCTTCGGCATCGCGGGCGTCGTCGTGGTCGCGATCCTGTCGAGCTACGGCATCGGCCGGGCGCTCGGACTGCATTCGCGCATGGCGATCCTCGTCGCCTGCGGCAACTCGATCTGCGGCAACTCGGCGATCGCCGCCACCGCCCCGGTGATCGGCGCCGACGGCGAGGACGTCGCCGCCTCCATCGCCTTCACCGCGGTGCTGGGCGTGCTGGTGGTGCTCGGCCTGCCGCTGCTGGTGCCGCTGCTCGGCCTGTCGCCGATGCAGTACGGCGTGCTCGCCGGCCTCACCGTCTACGCCGTGCCGCAGGTCCTCGCCGCCACCGCGCCGGTCGCGGCGCTCAGCGTCCAGGTCGGAACCCTGGTGAAGCTCGTCCGGGTGCTGATGCTCGGGCCGGTCGTTCTGATGCTCTCCCTCGGCGCGAGCCGGCTGCGCGAGGAGACCGACGAGGCCGCCCCCGGCGTCACAACCGGCGACCGCCCGGCCCCCGGCGGCCTCGCGATCCACCGCCTGGTGCCGTGGTTCATCCTCGCCTTCCTGGCGCTCGCGGGACTCCGCTCGGCCGGGCTGATCCCGCAAGTCGCGCTCGCGCCGATGTCGGAGACCGCCAACGTGCTGACCGTAGTCTCGATGGCGGCACTCGGCCTCGGGGTCGACGTGCGCAGCGTCGCCAAGGCCGGGGCGCGGGTGACCCTCGCTGTGGTCGCCTCGCTCCTTGCCCTCGGCGCCGTCAGCCTCGGCCTGATCCATGTGCTCGGCCTCGTCTGATCCACGCTATGGCACGATCCGACCCCTTGATGGAAGAATTGCCGTGACACGTTCGTCCCAATCTTCATCCGAGGCAGTCGCGCAGGCGACGGGATGGTTGATGGGGCCGGGTCGCGAAGCGGTGGACGCGGCAGCCCTTCTCGATGGGTTCAGTGCGTGCCTCTCGGGGCTTGGCCTGCCGCTGGCCCGCGCCACCACCCACGCGCCGACCCTGCATCCGTCGTTCCGGTGGGTGATGCGCGTCTGGCATCCAGGAACGTCGAGCCTAGCCCTGCGTCGCCGCCACGGCATCGAGGGCACGCCGACCTTCCACGGCAACACCGTCGAGCACGTGGTCGAGACGCGGACCCCACTCCAATGCCGTCTCGACGGGGATGGGCCGCTGCCGTTTCCCGTGCTTGGCGAGCTTCGCAACGAGGGTCTGACCGACTACCTCATCGCGCCGCTGCATGCCGCGCGTGGACGCATGGGTGCCGCCTCCTGGGCCACGGCGAGACCGGGCGGCTTCACGCCGATCGAGATCGAGACGTTGCTAGCGCTGGTCGAGCCGTTCTCGCTGCTGTTCGAAATCAAGGCGCTCGGCGACATGCTTGGCGCGGTCCTGAGCGCCTATGTCGGGCGCGACCCGGCGCGGCAAATCCTGGCCGGCACAGTGCGGCGCGGCGACGTACGCCTCATGCGGGCCGCGATGATGCTGACCGATCTGCGCGGGTTCGGTGAACTGTCCGACCGGCAAAGCCCCGACCATGTCGTGGCCGCCCTCAACCGGATGTTCGATGCCATCGTGCCGGCCGTCGAGGCGGAAGGCGGCGAGGTGCTAAAGTATATTGGTGACGGGCTGCTGGCCGTGTTCGATGCCGATCGCGACGAGGCCGAGGCGCGCCGTGCCGCCTTGCGTGCCGCCGAGGCCGCACTCGATGCGCTTGCGACCCTGCGCGACGGTGACAGGGCTGCCTTTGAGGTCGGCGTCGCACTTCATGTTGGGGAGGTCGCCTACGGCAATATCGGCGGCGGCGACCGGGTCGACTTCACGGCGATCGGCCGCGATCTCAACGTGCTCGCTCGCGTCGAGCGCCTGTGCAAGACCTACGACACGCCGCTGATCGCCACCGACACCTTCCTCCACGGCCTGGCGCATGCCCTCGAACCGCTCGGCATTGTCGCCCTTCGCGGTTTCGCCGAGCGTCACGCCTTGTTCGGGTGTCGCAGGACCGCGCCTGTCGAAGCACCGGCGGTCTGACGTCGAGACGATATCTGGCACCACCGGCGCGGAGATCCAAAATTCTCAAATCATCGCATTGGGAGATCGTTCGCATCGCGAAAGACCGTTGGTGGGAATTAAACGCATCCCGTAGCATCTCCCTAGTCGCAAGGAATCGCCACGGGTCCGGTGCCCTCGAACGCATCGACGCCGACGAACTTTGAAGGGAGAGACCATGCACGGATTGGAAAGACCGACGAACCGCCGCCTCCTGTTGGGCGGGCTCGGGCTCGGCAGCCTTGCCGCCGCGATGCCGGCCTGGGCCGCGGGCTCGGTGAAGCTGCCGCTACCCGGCGGCCCGGATGTGCGGGATCTCACGACGGCCTTTCCCGGCAAGGGCGAGATGATCCTCCAGCGTACCCATCCGCCGCTGCTGGAGACGCCGTTTGCGGTGTTCGATGAGGGCGTGTTCACCCCCAACGACCGCTTCTACGTGCGCTGGCACTGGGCCTCGATCCCAACCGAGGTTGATGCCGGCACCTTCCGTCTCAAGGTCCACGGTCATGTCGAGAAGGAGCTCTCGCTCTCCCTCGATGCCATCGCCGGCCTGCCGCGCTTCGAGATCGCCGCGGTCAACCAGTGCTCGGGCAACTCCCGCGGGCTGTTCGAGCCGCGGGTTCCCGGCGCGCAATGGGCCAACGGCTCGATGGGAAACGCCCGCTGGACCGGGGTGCGCCTCAAGGACGTGCTCGAAAAGGCCGGGGTGAAGGCCGGTGCCGTGCAGGTGCGCTTCAGCGGCCTCGATGAGCCGGTCGTGGACGACGCGCCGGACTTCAAGAAGTCGCTCGATCTCGACCACGCCTACGACGGTGAGGTGATGATCGCCTACGCGATGAACGGCGAGCAATTGCCGCTTCTCAACGGCTTCCCGCTTCGCCTCGTGGTGCCGGGCTGGTACTCGACCTACTGGGTCAAGATGTTGTCGGAGATCGAGGTGCTGGACAAGCCCGACGACCAGTACTGGATGAAGACCGCCTACCGCATCCCGGACGTGCCGGGCGCCAACATCAAGCCCGGCCAGACCGGCTTCAAGACGGTGCCGATCAACAAGATGGTACCGCGCTCGTTCGTCACCAACCTGCAGGATGGCGCCAAGGTGACGGCCGGCGCGCCGGTGGCGTTGCGCGGCATCGCTTTCGGCGGCGATTGCGGGGTGAAGGCGGTCGACTTCTCCGGCGACGGCGGCGCGACGTGGTTTCCAGCACAGCTCGGCGCGGACGAGGGCCCCTACAGCTTCCGCCGCTTCGAGGGCAGCCTGCCGGCGTTGGCCGCCGGCACCCACACGGTGAAGGTCCGCTGCACCAACACCAACGGCGTCGCGCAGCCCACGGACCGGGTCTGGAACGGGGCCGGCTTCATGCAGAACGGTATAGAAACCGTGTCCTTCCAGGCCGCTTGAGGAGAACAGCCATGACCCCGATCCGCTCTGCAGCCCTCAGCGTCGCGCTCATACTGTCTCCCCTGGTGGCGCTCGCCGCCCCGGCTCCCGAGCCGATGCGCTTCACCTCGCAATCGATCGAGATGCCGACCTCCGACCGGATCTTCCCCGACGGGCCCGGGGCCGAGGCGGTCAACAACAACTGCCTCGCCTGCCATTCGGCCGGGATGGTGTTGACCCAGCCCAAGCTCACGAAGGCGCAGTGGACCGAGACCGTGAACAAGATGGTCCACATCTACAAGGCTCCGGTCGATCAGGCCGACGTGCAGACCATCGTCGACTACCTCACGGCGTTGAAGCCGACCCCCTGAACTCCCGAATCCCGAGGCCGCCGCGTTTTTCGCCGGCCTCGGGGAATAGACCGCCCTCGCTGGCATCTCCTTAAGGCGATGCATGGCCGGACCGGTCCCGCACGACGCAATCCGATTTCGAACCCGCCCGCACGGCTGGCCCCGGCCGCCGAACGAGCGCGCATGCCCAAGAGACCCGCTTCATGACCCATATCCGCACCAGTCTCCGCGCCTTCCTCGCCGGAGCTGCCTTGCTTCTCGCCCAGGGCCAGCCCGGGTCCGCCGCTGGTTTCGACGGCGCGATCAAGAACAACGCCTTGGCGCTGAACGCTGCCGGGACCGTCGCCGCTGTATCGAACAGCGAGGAGAGCGCCGTCGTCGTCTACGACGTCGCCAAGGGCACGGTGCTGCGCCGCCTCGACGGCTTCGTCACGCCGCGCAACATCGTGTTCGCGCCGGACGGCGCCCGCTTCTACGTCTCCGACAGCGGCACCGGCCGGATCACGGTCTACGAGACCGCCACCGGCAAGGAAGCCGGCGTTCTCGCCGCCGGGCCCGGGGTCTTCGGCACCGTGCTCTCGGCCGACGGGGGCAAGCTCTACGTCAACAACGAGGCCGCGAGCACGCTGACCGTGTTCGACACCAAGACTATGCTGGCAGATGCCGTGATTCCCGGCTTCGCGCAGCCGCGCCAGGGCGTGAAGCTGTCGCCCGACGGCAAGACCGTGTTCGTGACGAACTTCCTCGGCGACAAAATCACGTTGGTCGATACCGCCACCAACAAGATCACCGGCGAGATCGCTGGGTTCGACAAGCTGCGCGCCATCTCGATCACCAAGGACGGCAAGACGCTGTTTGCCGCCAACAGCGGCCGCAATACCATCGGCGTGGTCGATATCGCCGCCCGCAAAGTCACCTCCGAGGTGGAGGTGGGCAAGGACCCCTACGGAGCCGCACTGACACCGGACGGTCGCTTCGTCTATTCCGGCAACCTCAAGGACAACTCACTCTCAGTGATCGACACCGGCACCCTCAAGGTTGTCGCCACGGTGACCGGCCTGAACGAGCCGCGCCAGGCGATCGCGTTCTCGGCCGACAACGCCCGCGCCTACGTCCTCAACCGCGATCTCAGCGTCGCCGTGGTCGATCGCGCGAAGAATGCGGTGGTCTCGACAATGAAGCCCTGAGGCGACGCGCGCCGGGGGCCTTATCGCCCCCGGCGCGTTCTCGTCGTCGACATGTCAAGTACGCAGGACAAAGACCCCATGCTCCGCCTGTTCCAGCGCAAGGACCGCCTCATCGTCCACGGAAAGGCGCCCTACAACGCCGAGCCGCCGCTCGATCGCCTGCGGGCGGCGTTCCTCACCGAACAGGCCGACTTCTACGTCCGCAGCCACGGCGACATCCCGGACCTCGACGCCGACAGCTACCGCCTGACGGTAGATGGCATGGTCACCATGCCGCTCGAACTCTCCCTCGCGGAACTCAAGGCGCGCTTTGCGCACGCCACCGTCACGGCGGTGATGCAATGCGCCGGCAACAGACGGGCCGACATGCTGGCGGTGGCGCCGGTCTCCGGTGACCCGTGGGCGCCCGGTGCCATCGGCAACGCGGAATGGACCGGCGTGCGGCTCGCCGAGGTGCTGCGCGCGGCCGGCATCGATGCAGATGAAGAGCGCTACGTCGCCTTCGAGAGCCACGACCGGATCGCGGACACGGACACGCGCTTCGGCGCCTCGATCCCTCTCGCCAAGGCGCTGGCGCCCGAGACGCTGCTTGCCTTCGCGATGAACGGCGAGCCTCTCGCCCCCGAGCACGGCCATCCGTTGCGCGTGGTGGTGCCGGGATTTGCCGGCATCCGCAGCCCGAAATGGCTCGCCCGGATCACGGTGCAGGACCGGCCCTCCGACAACCCGATGCAGGCCGACGACTACAAGCTGTTTCCGCCCGACGTGACGGCCGAGACCGCGGACCCCGCCCACGGCATCACCATCGAGGCGATGCCGCTCAACAGCGCGATCTGCGAGCCCGCCCGCGGCGCGGCGTTGAAGGCCGGCCGGCACGCGATCCGCGGCTATGCCATCGCCAGCGACCGCGCGGTCGCCCGCGTCGACGTCTCGACGGATGGCGGCCGCAGCTGGGCGCAGGCCCGGATCGACCGCGATGCCGACGCGCCCTACGCGTGGACATTCTGGGAGATCGAGCGCGAGCTGACGGCCGGCGAGCACGAACTTGCGGTGCGGGCCTGGGACTCCGCCGGCCAGACCCAGCCGGCCGCCCCCGACGACACCTGGAACTACAAGGGCTACCTTAGCGCCGCATGGCACCGGGTGCGGGTCACCGTGGCCTGATCATCACGCCCAGAGCAAGGCGGTGGCCGCGAGGCCCGAGATCGCGATCAGCAAGGCCGCGATCCCGATGGTGAGGATGCGCGGCATCATCGGGATCTCGGCATGGGCGAGACGCGCCCGGATCGCCCGGTCCCGCCATGCGGCGCCGGCGAACGAGGCAAGCGCGCAGCCGATCAACGTGAGCGACAGCACCTTCAGCGGCCAGACCGCCAGCACCTCCCGCAGGAAGCGCTGCGCGGCCAAGCCGACGCCCAGAAAGGCGAGCCCGGTTCGAAGCCACGCCACGAACGTACGCTCGGCTGCCAGCACCGTCCGGTCCTCGGCGAGCCTCACCCGCGGGTCGTCGGGGGGCACTGGTTTCGCGGGCTCGCTCATTTGATGTTCGCCGTCGCGATCAGGTCGAGAAGCGCGTCGGCGGCCCGGCTGCGGTAGCGCTCCTTGTGGCGCAGCACCCGGAACGGCCGGCTCGGTAAGTCGAACGCCGCCCGCACCAGGGTCCCGGTTCGAAGCGCTGCGGCGACCACGGTCTCGGACAGGACGGCGGCCCCGCCCCCGGCCTCGACGGCGGCGCGCACTGCCTCGTTCGAGGGCAGTTCGAGCATGACCCGGAGCTGGGCCGCGGCAAGGCCGGCCGCACCCAGGGTCGCCTCGAAGGCCGAGCGGGTTCCCGATCCCGCTTCGCGCAGCACCCAGTCGGCCCCGGCGAGGTCTTCGGGTGCGAGTGCAGCCGCCCCGGCGAAGGGATGGTTTGGGGCGACCACGAGGACGAGTTTGTCCTGGGCGATGGTCGTGCTTGCGAGCGTCGGGTCGTCCAGCGCCCCCTCGGCGAAGCCGAGTTCGGCCTGCCCCGCGCGCACCGCGTCGGCGGCGTCGGTGGTGTTGCCCACCGCCAACCGGATAGCGATCTCAGGGTAGGCCCGGCGGAAGGCGACGAGGTGGCGAGGCAGCCAGTCGCTGGCGATGGTCTGGCTGGCAAAAAGCGCCAGCGTCCCGCGTCGTAGGCCGCTGAGGTCGGCGAGCACAAGTTCGGCGGCCTCGGCCCGGGCGAGCACGGCGCGGGCCTCGGCGAGGAACACGCGCCCTGCTTCGGTCAGCTCGATCCCGCGGCCAACCCGGTGAAACAGCTTCGTCGCGTGCCGCCCCTCGATGTTGGCGATCGCCGTGCTGACCGCCGACTGGACGAGGTTCAGCGCCTCGGCGGCCCGCGTCACGTGCTGTCGCTCGGCCACCGCCACGAAGATGCGAAGCTGATCGAGGGTCATGGCTGCCGACGATCCGGCGCGAGGTCGCGGACGTGCGCATCGACCGCCTGCGCGACGGAGAGCAGCCGGGCCTCGTCGGTGCGGCCGGTGACGACGTATGACATGCCACCATCGACCCAGGAGAAGGCAGCGATGTCGCCCTCGCGGGCGAAGCGGAAGAGCGTGCGGCCGTCGCCGTCACCGACGCGGCTGTAGAGCGTCAGCCGGGTGCCGCGGTCGTCGTCGTACATCAACATCGCCGCGGGCTCGGTGCCGGCCGGCAACAGGCGCCCGCCCATCAGCCGGAAGCCCTGCGCCGAGAGGTCGGGGGCCGCGACCGCGTGACCGAGACGCTTCGAGAGCCACGTCACGAGGTGGGGCTTCTCGTCGGCGCGCACCTCCACCGGATGCACCGCCTCGACCACGAAGGTGCGGAAGGCTGCGACCGCGTCCTGCGTCGCCGGTGCCTCCGCCACCGCCGCCGCCGCGGGCACACCGTGCAGGGCATGGCCAACCCAGCCGCCGGCACTGCCGAGCGCGAGGCAGAGCACGGCCGCAGCCGCCATGGGGAACCAGCGTGCGCCAGGGTACAGGTGTCGCGAGCGGATGTTGGCCACCCGCAGTCGCGCCGGGATCGCCTCCTCGGCGATCGGCGCGAGGCGGGCGCGCAGGCGCTCGCGCAGAACTCGGTCCGTCGAGACTTCAGCCGCACGCGCGGGGTTCCCCACGAGCCACGCCTCGACCAGCGCCTGCCGCTCCGGTTCAAGGCGGCCGTCGATCAGGCCGTGCAGATCGTCCTCGCCGACCGGGCGCGGATCCCCGCTCATTTAACCCTCCTCAGCAGGCCTGTCCGGCCCGTCTCCACAAATCCGCGCATCCGCGTGCGCGCCCGGCTCAATCGTGACATCACCGTGCCGAGCGGCACCCCGAGCACCTGTGCCGCTTCGGCATAGGACAGGTCCTCCACCGCCACGAGGAGCAACACCGAGCGCTGCTCCTCGGGCAGGGTGTCGAGCCCTGCGAGTACGTCACGGGCTCCCAAAGCTGCCCCCGGGTCGGCGCTCGGATCGGGCACCTGCTCCAACACTTCCGCGCCGAGATCGGCGCCGCGCCGGCCCCGGCGTCGGACGGCGGCGAGGAACAGGTTGCGCTCGATCGTGAACAACCACGCCCGCAGGTCGCCGTCGCGGCGACGCCCGGACCAGGCGGACAATGCCCGCTCCAGGGTGTCCTGGACGAGGTCGTCCGCCGCTTCGCGATCCCGAAGAAGCGCGACCGCGTAGCGCCGCAGGGCCGGGATCTGCGGTTCGATCAGGGGGGCGATCTCGTCCAACGACGTGTCCCAATCAGAGGGAGCCGATCCGGGCATTCACCGATCAGGGCTTTGCGATGTGCCACGCACCGTTGAGGAAGCCGTCACCGGTGGTGTCGCCCGGCTTGGTGTCCTTGGCGAAGGTGTAGAGCGGCTTGCCCTTGTAGGCCCACTGCATCGTGCCGTCGTCCCGGGTCACCGTCGTCCAATCGCCGGAGGCCGCCGATCCGGAGGCAGCCGTCAGGGCCGGCCAGTTGGCGGCGCAGGGGCCGTTGCACATCGACTTGCCGCCCATGTCCTTGTCAAAGGTGTAGAGGGTCATGCTCTTGGCATCCACGAGCGCCGGCCCCTTGGCGGTCTCGGCCGTCATGGCGGGCGCGGCGGCCTGGGCGGCCACGGCGGAGAAGGCGATAGCCGCGAAGGCGGTGCGGATCAGCAGATTGCGCATGGGTGAAGTCTCCCGCGGTCGAGCATGACCGCATCGGGAGGGATGCGAAACGGGCGCCTTTATTCCGCTGACACACGAAAAAAGGCGATCCCATCGGCGCGAACGCTTTTTCGGCCCCGCCGCGGAATAAAGGCGGTCCTCTGGCATCCCTTCCATTGATACCGGATCGCGAGGAGGCCGCATGCGCGGAGCACTGGGATTTGCCGTGACGTCGGCGCTGATGGCGAGCGGCCTCGTCGGCGGCCGGATGATGATGCGCCCGACGCTGGCCGCCAGCGAGCCTCCGGCCGCGTCGTCAACGTCGTTCGACGCGATGATGGCGCAGTCGATGACGCGGATGCACGCCGACATGATGGTCCCGCCCTCGGGCGATCCCGACCGCGATTTCGCCGCGATGATGATCCCCCACCACGAGGGCGCGATCGCGATGGCCAAGGCGGAGCTGCTCTACGGCAAGGATCCGGTCCTGCGTCGCCTCGCGCAAGGAATCGTCGTCGAGCAGGGCCAGGAGATCGATGTGATGCGCCGTGCGCTCGCCAGTCTTCCTAAAGCGCCGCAGCCATCGACTGGTGCGGCCCATTCCCACGACCACAGTGCAGCCCCCGCCGCCATGCCCTCGGAGACCCGCCGATGAAGACCGCCCTGACTATCCTCGCCCTCGCGCTGCTCTCCGGCCCGGCGCTCGCCGGGCAGGCCCCGGGCGCAGCTTCCGCCCCGGACGTGCCGGTTAGCGGCAAGGATCGGTTCTACACCTCCGACCAGTTCTCCAACACGGTCTCGGTGGTCGATCCCGCCGCCAACACCCTGCTCGGGGTGATCCGGCTCGGCGACCCGACGCCGATGAACCTGAGCCCGCTCTATCGCGGGCAGCTTCTGGTTCACGGCATGGGCTTCTCGCCGGACCACAGGACCCTGCTCGCGGTCTCGATCGGTTCGAACTCCGTGAGCTTCATAGACACGGCGACCAACGCGGTCCGCCACACCGCCTATGTCGGCCGCTCGCCGCACGAAGCCTTCTTCACGCCGGACGGCCGAGAGGTTTGGGTGAGCGTGCGCGGCGAGGACCATATCGCGGTGCTCGATGCCGCCACCGCCAAGGAGACCCGCCGGATCACCGTACCGAACGGGCCCGGCATGACGATCTTCTCGCCGGACGGCGCCTACGGCTACGTCTGCTCCAGCTTCAGCCCCGAGACCGTCGTCATCGACACCAAGACCCACACCATCGTCGGCCGCGTGAAGCAAGAGAGCCCGTTCTGCCCCGACATCGCCGCGACGCCGGACGGCAAGCAGGTGTGGTTCACCCTTAAGGATGTCGGCCGCACCCAAGTGTTTTCGGCGCGTCCGCCCTTCGCGCCGCTGAAGACGATCGAGACCGGGCCGATCACCAACCACGTCAACATCGTCTCGACCAAGGCCGGCCAGTTCGCCTACGTGACGATCGGCGGCCTGAACCAGCTCAAGGTGTTCCGCACCGACGACTTCTCTCAGGTCGCCACCATCGCGACCGGCGCCCTGCCGCACGGGCTCTGGCCCTCGGGCGACGGCAGCCGCGTCTATGTCGGCCTGGAGAACGCCGACATGGCGGCGGTGATCGACACGGCGTCGAACACGGTGATCGCTGAGGTGCCGATCGGGCAGGGTCCGCAGGGCGTCGCCTACGTCCCGAACGCCGTGCCGGAGGGCGACGGAAAGCAGAACCTCCAGCCGCTGGGTGCTGCCGGCAAGACCAGCGCGCTGACGCTCACCGGTTCCGATGACAAGCCGGCGACGCAGGTCACCCTGTTCGACCAAGGCGTGCTGCAAACGCTACAGGCCGCGGTCACAGGACTGCCCGCGAAAATGCCCTTCGTGCTGGCGCTCGCCGCCAATCCGAAGGGAGCGACCGGCCTGGAGCCGCTCGCCGCCTTCATGACCAACCCGGCCGGCGCGGCCATCGTCAACGCGATCGGCCCGATCCGACAGGTCACCCGCACGGATGCCGGCGCTAGCCGGCGCTACCTCGTGGTGGTCTCGGGCAAGCCCGGTGAACTCGGCAGTGTCGTCCAGATGCAGACTGTGGATTGATCGAGTGGGGGCGCTAGTTCGGAAGGCGAACACTCATAAGAGTACCTTGGCGGCGCGAGCCCAGTTTCGATGTCTGCTTTCGAGAACGACGTCGGACTGCTTCTACGGCGCAGTTGGGTCGATAGGAGGCTGTCCGCTTTTCCCGCGGGAGTTCTCCGAAGCGGACCAGTCGCTTTCGGCCCCACTTTGTCACGCCGTACCGCTGGAGCGCGCAACACCGGACATTCGTCTTCGCGCCCATCCCGGTCATTCAGATGGTTCTGACAATATCCCGTAAGTGGACGCTACCAGCTGCGATCGGCCATTCGCATGAGGCGACGCTACGGAACGATATTCCACGGTCGGGCTTGCGTTTAGCTGGGCACCCATTTCTAAAATGGTCTCCATGCCGCCCTGAAGACGAGGTTCGCGATTGCGTTCGACCTTCGGGACGTGCGCCGACAGTAACCTAGCCCCAAGGTGCCGGCTGCAGTCGTCATCGAAAAGATCGGCGTTTTTCTTGATTCATGATCTTCGGCGATCCCGCATTCTTTAGGTCGTACCCGACAAGTCAGCCGGGGGTGGCGGGAGAACGACATCAACCCGGAGGGATTAACCGTTCGAGACATGCACCCACTGAGGTGCCCTAAAACTTCGATCAGGGAGGGATCATGAACGCTGAACCCGCGTCGAATCTGCTGCGGCGACCCGGTCCGCCCGAGCCCGTCCACCACGTCGATCCACCCCGGGCGTCCGACCCGCGCTTCACCGAGGTAGTGCCCTACCACGCCCGTCTCGTCTCGCTCTACGATCAGGCCGTCTTCAGCGAGGGGCCGACCTGGTGGCCCGCGCGGGACATATTGGTCTGGTCCGATGTCGAGGGGCGCCGGGTGCTTGGCTGGCACGCCGACGGCTGCGTGCGGGTCGTCATCGACGCAACCCCGTTCATCAATGGCAACACGGTCGACCGGGACGGCAACCTCATCCACTGCGAGCACGGCAACCGCCGCCTGTCACGCACATCCCCGGACGGACACTACGAGGCCCTGGTCGAGACCTACGAGGGCCGCCGGTTCAACGCTCCGAACGACGTGGTCTGCGCCGCCGACGGCGCCCTCTGGTTCACCGATCCAGCCTATGGGCTACGGCTACCCAGGCAGGGGGTGTTGGCCGCGTCCGACCTGGGCCATCACAGCGTCTACAGATTTGACCCGGCGGACGGCTCCGTCAGGCGCATGGCCGACCTCGGCCAACCGAACGGGCTGGCCTTCTCGCCGGACGGGCACACCCTGTACGTCAGCGACACTTCACGGACCGAGGGCGGTGACGGGCACACGATCCACGCCTACGCGGTCGTGGATGACCGAACCCTGGGCGAACCGCGGGTCTTTGCCGAGGTCGAGCCCGGCGTGCCGGACGGGTTCCGCGTGGACCATCGCGGCTGGATCTGGACGAGCTCGGAGGCAGGGGTTCAAGTCCTCTCCGCGGAGGGGCACCGGCTCGGACTGATTCCCACGCCTCAGGTGTGCTCCAATCTCTGCTTCTCCCCGGAGCAGCAACGGCTGTTCATCACGTCCAAACAGCACCTGTACGCCCTGGACCTCGCCGCCCAGTAGATCGGGGTGAAATCACGGCATCGTCAGAACGCTCCGGAAACTCCTAGGAACCTGGGTTCCCACGCGAGGTTGGCCTCGGACTAAGGAAGCCGTGTGCCGGTACACGCAGGCTTCATCCCATGCCGCCCCCGACCACGTTCGCCCAGCGGGCGGCACCAATACCTATTCCGAGGATCCGCCATGGCCGAAGCCGTCGCCGACTTTTTCTGGAAGCGCCTGGCCGAGTGGGGGGTGAAGAAGATCTTCGGCTATCCCGGCGACGGCATCAACGGCCTGCTCGGCGCCCTCCAGCGCAACGACCTGCCGTTCGAGTTCATCCAGGTCCGCCACGAGGAGATGGCGGCGTTCATGGCCGCGGCCTACGCCAAGTTCACCGGCGAGGTCGGCGTCTGCATGGCGACCTCCGGTCCCGGCGCGACGCACCTGCTCACCGGGATGTACGACGCCCATCTCGACCACGTGCCGCTTCTCGCCATCTGCGGGCAGCAGGCGCGCAACGTCAATGGCGCCCACTACCAGCAGGAATTCGACCTCACGAGCGTCTTCAAGGACGTCTCGGCCTACGTGCAGCAGGCGTCCTCGCCCGCGCAGGTCCGCCACATCGCCGACCGCGCCATGCGGATCGCTAAGGCCGAACGGAAGGTCTCGGCCATCATTCTACCGAACGACCTGCAGGACGTTCCCTACGAGGAGCCGGTACGCAAGCACGGCAACACCTTCTCCGGGGTGGGCTACACCGCCCCGAAGGTCGTGCCCTTCGACGCCGATCTGCGCCGCGCCGCCGACGTGTTGAACGCCGGCAAGAAGGTCGCGATCCTGGTCGGTGCGGGCGCCTTGCACGCCACCGACGAGGTCATCGCCGTCGCCAATAAGCTTCAGGCCGGCGTCGCCAAGGCGCTGCTCGGCAAGGCGGCGCTGCCGGACGACCTGCCGTTCGTGACCGGCACCATCGGATTGCTCGGGTCCAAGCCGTCCTCGGACATGATGGAGGACTGCGACACCCTCCTGATGATCGGTTCCGGCTTTCCCTGGGCCGAGTTCCTCCCGAAGGAGGGGCAGGCCCGCGGTGTGCAGATCGACATCTCACCGGAGATGCTGTCGCTGCGGTACCCGATGGAGGTGCCGCTCTGCGGCGAGTCCGCCGAGACCCTGCGTGCCCTGCTGCCGCTGCTGGAGCAGAAGAAGGAGGGTGGCTCCTGGCGCACCGGCATCGAGAAGGGGATGGTCTCCTGGTGGAAGGAGGCCGAGGACCGGGCGATGGCCAAGGCCAGCCCGGTCAACCCGCAGCGCGTCACCTGGGAACTCTCGCCGCGCATGCCCGAGCGGGCGATCATCACTTCGGATTCCGGGTCCTGCGCCAACTGGTTCGCCCGCGACCTGAAGATGCGCCGCGGCCAGATGTGCTCGCTGTCGGGCGGCCTCGCTTCCATGGGCGCGGCGGTCCCCTACGCCATCGCCGCCAAGGTAGCCCATCCCGACCGGCCGGTGATCGCGCTGGTCGGCGACGGCGCCATGCAGATGAACAACATGGCCGAACTGATCACGGTCTCAAAGTACATGCATCGCTGGTCGAACAAGACCTGGATTTGCTGCGTGTTCAACAACGAGGACCTGAACCAGGTGACCTGGGAGCAGCGGGTGATGGAGGGCAACCCGAAGTTCGAGGCGAGCCAGACTATCCCGAACGTGCCCTATCACAAGTTCGCCGAGCTGATCGGCCTGAAGGGCATCTACGTCGATGATCCCCAGCGCATGGGGGCGGCCTGGGACGAGGCGCTGGCGAGCCCCGTGCCGGTGGTGCTGGAGGTAAAGACCGACCCCGAGGTGCCGCCGCTGCCGCCGTTCTTCACGCTCCAGCAGGTGCAGAACTTCATGTCGATGCTCGGCAAGGGCGACCCGAAGGAGCGTCATCTCCTTGTCGACACCGCCCGACAGGTGCTGAGTTCCGTCCTACCGGGCAGCAAGTAGGACGGCTTCTACGGCATGCATGACGATCCGAGGATCGGAACGGTGCGGGCGCGAGCCTACACCGTTCCCACCGACGCGCCGGAGGCGGACGGGACGTTCAGCTGGGACAGGACGACGCTCGTTGTCGTCCATGTCGAGGCCGGGGGCGAGACCGGCCTCGGCTACAGCTACACCGACGCCAGTGTCGCGCGCTTGATTGTAGGCACGCTCGCATCGCGTCTTACCGGGTTGTCCGCCTTCGACATCCCGCGGGCCAATGCCGTGCTGTGGGGCGCCGTGCGGAACCTCGGGCGCTCCGGGCTGGCCGCCACGGCGATCTCGGCATTGGACACCGCCTTGTGGGACCTCAAGGCACGCCTCCTCGACGTATCCCTGGCGAGCCTGTTCGGGCAGGCGCGGGAACACGCGGAGATCTACGGCAGCGGCGGCTTCACGAGCTACGGCGACCGGCAGTTGCGCGAGCAGCTTGCCGGGTGGGTCGAGCGAGACGGCTGCCGGGCGGTGAAGATGAAGGTCGGCAGCGCTCCCGAGCACGACCCGGCGCGCATGGCGGTGGCGAAGGCAGCCATCGGCAATGCACGTCTGTTCATCGACGCCAATGGCGCCTTCACCCCGAAGCGCGCCGTCGCCCTTGCGCACGAAGCACACCGCTACGACGTGGCGTGGTTCGAGGAACCCGTGTCCAGTGACGATCCCGCAGGTATGGCTTCCGTCCGTGCCTCTACGCCTGCCGGCATCGAAGTCGCCGCGGGCGAGTACATCTACACCTTGAACGATTTGCGTGGACTGCTCGACGTAGGGGCAGTCGACGTGGCCCAGGCGGACGTGACCCGCTGCGGCGGCTACAGCGGGTTTCTGAAGATCGCGGCCCTGTGCGAGGCGGCGCATATCGATCTGTCCGGCCACTGCGCCCCCGCCTTGCACCTCCCGGTGGCGGTTGCGGCTCCCCGCTTCCGACACCTCGAATGGTTCCACGACCACGTCCGCATCGAGCGGATGCTGTTCGACGGGGCGCCCGCACCGCGCGATAGCGTGATCACCCCCGATCTGACCCGGCCGGGACACGGCCTCACCCTCAAGACCCGGGATGCCGATGCCTATGCCGTCTGATCGCGGCCCACCCCCGCCGAAACGTCAACATGCGCCAGGCATGAAGCGGCGCGTCGCACCTGTGAGAGTTGAGGCGGCCGTCCACCCGGTGGTGGTCCTCGCCGCGGTGGCGGCGGGGGCCGGTTTGTTGACCTGGTTCGCCGCCGGGCGTTCCAAGCCCCTAGGTCACGCCGCCGGCGGCCGCAGCTACAGCCCGCGGGGGCGCGAGGTCACCGCGAGCGCGGCACAGCGCCTGAACCACGCCTCGGCGATGCTCGCCGCCTCGGTACTGTTCGATTCCGGCCTGGAGCACTACCGCGGCCAGTTCTTCAACCGGGCGATGTACACGCCCATCGTCGTGTCCAGCGTCATCCTGGCGGCGTCCCTGCACGGGGCCGGCGACACCGACCCCGGCAGCTCCCGCGTCCGGCACGGGGTGCAGGCGCTCGCCGGCCTGACAGGGCTGATCGGCTTCGGCTTCCACGCCTACAACGTCGGCAAGCGCGAGGGTGGGTATTCCTTCCAGAACCTGTTCTATTCCGCCCCCATCGGCGCGCCGATGGCTCTGACGCTGGCCGGCGTCCTCGGGGTCATCGCCGAGCGCGTGCGCGACGCCGACCCCGACGAGCCGCGGCTCGGTGGCTTGCCGGCGGGGCGCTCCCTTGCAGTCGCCACGGCGGGCATGCTCGCCGGCACGACCCTGGAGGCCGGGCTGCTTCACTTCCGGGGTGCTTTCCAGAACCCGGCGATGTTCGTTCCCGTCACCCTGCCGCCGCTTGCCGCCGCCCTTCTCGTCCGCGCCGCGACCAAACCGGAGGGAGCGAGTCAATCGGGCGCCAAGTGGGGGATGTGGGCGGTCTCGGCGATGGGCGTCGGTGGCGTCGCGTTCCACGGCTACGGCGTCGCCCGGATGATGGGCGGCTGGTCCAACTGGCGCCAGAACCTCATCGACGGGCCGCCTCTGCCGGCCCCGCCCTCCTTCTCGGGGGTGGCGCTCGGGGGGCTCGCGGCCCTCGAACTCATCGAACGCAGCCGCTTCCGCTTCTGACCCGAAAGATCATCATGCGTCCGAGACTGGACCTTTATCCGGGCTACGACGTGCTCGCGAAGCGCGACGGCCCGTCCTGGAACGCCAAGACCCGCGAGGTTTTGGAGGAACGGCTCGCCATCGGACCTGAGACGCGCCGCTTCTTCGGCGAGGCCGAATGGTCGGCGATGAAGTCGCTGGCCGAGCGGATCGTCCCGCAACCCGCCGACCGGGGGATCCGGTTCCGGTGGCCGCCCTCGTGGACCACAAGCTCGCGACCGATACCCGCGACGGCTACCGCAACGCCGAAATGCCCGGGGAGCGCGAGGCATGGCGCCTGGGACTGCGCGCCCTCGATGCCGAGGCACGGGCACGGTTCGGGGCACGCTTCCACGAACTCGGCGCCTGGGCGCAGGACGAGCTTCTGAAGCTTGCTGAAAAGGGTGACCTGACCGGTGCGGTCTGGGAGGGCATGCCCTCGAAGCTGTTCTTCCACCAGCGCGTCCTCGCCGATGTGGTCAAGGCGTACTACGCCCACCCCACGGCCTGGAACGAGATCGGCTGGGGCGGCCCGGCGAGCCCGCGCGGCTACGTGCGCATGGATTTCGACCGCCGCGACCCCTGGGAGGCCGCCGAGGCCAAGCCCGGCCGCGAGGACGAGGCCTACCAAGAGAACCTTCGGGTCGGTCGATAAGGATACCTCCGTCCATGCGCATCCCCGGCCTCGGCAACGCCGCCGACAACCCCAAGCACGCCACGCCCGGCGACGACCCGGAGCACCATCCCCGCGCCCGCGACGGCCGCGCGCCCAACGTCATGCGGATCGGCGAATGGGTGCCGATGCGCCAGCACCGGGACGAGGAGGAGGTCGACTTCGCCATCGTCGGCACCGGCGCGGGCGGCGGCACCCTGGCCTGCCGGCTCGCGGAGGGTGGCGTGTCGGTGGTGGCCTTCGACGCCGGACCGTATTTCCGGCCGCTGGAGGATTTCGCCTCGGACGAGAGCCATCAGTCCAAGCTCTACTGGACGGACGAGCGCATCGTCGACGGCGAGAACCCGCTGCAGATGGGCTCGAACAATTCCGGCAAGGCGGTGGGTGGCTCGACCGTACACTACGCCATGGTCGCCCTGCGTTTCCGACCGGAATGGTTCAAGACCCGCACCCTGATGGGCTACGGCGCCGACTGGCCGCTCGATTGGCGGGAGATGTGGCGCTACTACGATCAGGTCGAGGACGACCTGAAGATCTCCGGCCCGGTCTCCTACCCATGGGGACCGCACCGTCGCCGCTATCACCGCCGTGCGCACGAGATCAACGCCGCCGCCAAGGTGCTGGCCCGGGGCGCGGAGGCGATGGGCATCAACTGGACGCCGACGCCGCTCGCTACGGTCTCGGCGCCGCACGGCGACGCACCGCCTTGCGTCTACCGGGGTTTCTGCACGCTGGGCTGCTCGACCAACGCCAAGCAGAGCGTGCTCGTGAGCTACCTGCCGCGCGCCCTGAAGGCGGGCGCCGAGATCCGCGACCTCGCCATGGTCGGGCGGATCGAGACGAGGAATGGGCGCGCCACCGGCGTCCACTACTTCCGCGAGGGGAAGTGGCGGTTTCAACGCGCGAAGAACGTCGTGGTGGCGGGCTACGCCATCGAGACGCCGCGGCTCCTCTTGAACTCGGCGAACCAGGAGTTCCCGGACGGCCTCGCCAACTCCTCGGGCCTCGTCGGCAAGAACCTGATGGTCCAGGGCAACCAAGCGGTCTGGGGCGTCTTCGGCGAGGAGATCCGTAGCTACAAGGGCCCGCCATCTCTGGCGATCAGCGAGCACTGGAACTACGACGACAAGGGTCACGGCCCCTTCGTAAAGGACTTCTTCGGTGGCTATTCCTACATGAGCCAGGGGCCGCTGCCGCAGCTCTGGGCAAACACACAGGCCTCGGCGCACGGCCTGTGGGGGGAGGCGCTCGTCTCGGAGATGCAGCGCTACAACCACGTCGCCGGGCTCAAGGTCGTCTCCGAGTACATGCCGCAGGAGCGCAACCGGGTGACCCTCGCGGACGTGAAGGATCAGTACGGGCTGCCGGTGGCGCGCATCACCTACTCCTGGTGCGACAACGACAAGGCGTTGAACCGGCACGCGCTCAAGTTCATGCGCGAGGCCCTATCGGCCGCGGGCGGGCGCGAGGTCTGGGACCAGGGTGATGACACCTGCCACCTGAACGGCACCGCCCGGATGGGGTCCGGCCCGCGGACCTCCGTGGTCGATGCCGATTGCCGGTCCTGGGACATCCCGAACCTGTACGTCTGCGACGGTTCGGTCTTCCCGACGGTTGGGGGGGTCAATCCCTCGCTCACGATCCAAGCGGTCGCGTTGCGTACGGCGGACCGGATACTCGCGAGGAGGCGGTGACCGGCTTCGCGTGTCGATGACGCAAATTCATACGCCGGTGATGGCTACGCGCCGAACTATAGGTACGGTTGCCGGGCCTACGGCTACGGTTACTGAGGCATTGCGGAGTCATCGGAGGTTCGAGGCCAAATCGTCAGGATGGAAACGAAAGGGGCGACTGACAGCCCCTCGGTCGCCATTTTCCGTATGTGGATGGGGCCATCGTTCTTGTAGTTCGCGCCAGGAGACCTGCGACCGTCCATCGCTTATGCGGGTGATCCGATGCCCGCCTTTCCCGAAAAACACGCCTTCAATCTTCGGCGCGTGCCGGAGGCGAAGACAGCTTGCGCCGCAACTCCCCCAACGCCTCATCGCCTTTCCCGAGATTCAGGCCCATGCCTCCGAGAATCTCGCCCGCCTTCGTAAACTGGACATCCGGGTAGGCGACGATCTCCAGGCGGTTGCCCCAGGGGTCGAGGAAGTTGAATGGGCGGTCCAGGACCTTCGCACCCGCTTTCTCGGCGAGTTCCATGACGCCGGTCCGATCATCGGCGACGAGTCCGAAATGCCGCTCCGTGTCGGCCGGCTGTTCCCGCCCGGCCGACAGGACGAGGAACTGGTCGCCCATGTCGAGGAAGGCCATGACCGTGCGGCCTGCCTCATCCTCATGGGTGCCCCGGAGCTCGAACGAGAACACGGCCCGGTAGAACCCGAGTGACTCCCCGATATCTCCGACCTCAAGCGCGACGTGGTTCAGCCCGACGAGGCGAGGCTTCGAGGTGGTCATGAGCTCATCTCCCGCATGGATGCCGAGTGCGCGCGCGCGTCGTCGACGGCGCGTCGCCGAACGTAGGGCACCGTCGACCTGGGCGGCGGAATAGGGCTTCCGCACCAAGTCGAAGCCGTGGGCGTCGTCCTGCGCCAGCACGTGGCTGTAGCCGGACGTCAGGACCACCGGCAGGCCGGGGTGAGTCTCCCGCAGCCGCTTCGCCAGCTCGAAGCCGCCCATTCCCGGCATGACGACGTCCGAGAACACCGCGTCGTAGCGGGACGGCACCGCCTCGATCTCCGCGAGCGCCGCCTCCGCGGTCTCCGTCAGGATCGCGCCGTAACCCAGGTCGTGCAGGATCTGCGTGCAGAAGCGCCCGATCTCCACGTTGTCCTCGACCACCAGGATACACCGGGCCTCGTCGTCGGCCTGTGCGTCGTCATGGACGGCGTCCTCGGCGACGTCCATGACCGCCTCTTGGCCCTGCGGCAGGTACAGCGTGAACGTGGTCCCATGACCGACGACGCTCGCGACGTCGACGTCGCCGCCGGACTGCTTCGCGAAGCCGATGACCTGGGAGAGGCCGAGGCCCGTGCCCTTGCCGACCTCCTTGGTGGTGAAGAACGGCTCGAAGATGCGGGCCACGTTCTCCGCCGCGATTCCCGCGCCGGTATCGCCGACGCCGAGCGTTACGAACGGCGTCGACAGGCCAGCGTGGCCGCGGATCGCCGGCTTCTCCCTGCCGCAGGACAGGGTGAGGGTCAGCGTGCCCTCGCCGTCCATCGCGTCGCGGGCGTTCACTGCGAGGTTGACGATGGCGGTGTCGAACTGGCTGGCGTCGGCGTGCACGAAGCAGGGGCACTCGGGCTTGGTCGTCACGACGCGGATGCGGGCCCCCGTCAGGGTGTCCAGCATCGTGGCCAGACCGACGAGGCGGGAGCCGACGTCGAAGGTCTCGGGCCTCAGCGGCTGCCGCCGGGCGAAGGCGAGGAGCTGCCCGGTGAGCTTCGCCGCCCGGTCCACGGTGTCGGACACGGCGTCCATGTACCGAACACGCCGTTCCTCCGGCAGGTTCGGCCGGCGGAGGAACTCGACCGACGACCGGATGATGGTCAGGAGGTTGTTGAAGTCGTGGGCCACGCCGCCGGTAAGCTGCCCGATGGCCTCCATCTTCTGGGCCTGGATCAGGGCGTCCTGCGCCTGGGCGAGGTCGCGGGTCCGCTCCTCCACCCGCCGTTCAAGCGCCTCGTTCATGGCCTGGAGAGCATCCCTGAGCCGTCTCTCTCCGACGATGCGCCGCTCGACGTCACGCGCGAGGCGGAGGGCGAGCGCGGCGAGGCAGATCGCGAGCACCGTGACGAGGAGAGCGGTCCCGGTCTCGGGCTCCAGCAGGTTCGAACGGACGGCGTAGATCTCCAGCGCCCCGAGCAGCAGCGGTGCGACCACGACGGCCGGCAGGAGGACACGCGCGACCTCGCCGCCGCGGAGTACGGTCGCGACCCACGGCCCGTGCGGCCTGGAGAGCAACACCCCGGCCGACAGCAGGCCCAGGGCCAGGGCGCTGAGCAGCGACATGCGCGAGAACGGGCCGCCCTGATGGAGGGCGCCGACCCCGTAGACGTAGCCCAGGCCGCCGACGGCGGCGGCGACGAAGGCGAAGGCAGCCGTCGCCACGCCGAGGCGGGTGAATGTCCGGCCTCGCGCGTCGCCGAGGATGATACCGGCCGCGGCCCCCAGGACGCAGGCCACGGTCGCGAGCGACATCCCGTTGTCCGGCCCGAGCGGGCCTGACACGAGCCGCTGCAGCCAGTCGTCGAGCCGGAAACCGTGCGGACTGGCGTACTGGATGCCTCCGCCGGCGGCCACCGCGACGGCGACGACGGCGAGCCAGCGGCCCACAGACCTGTCGACCTCTCGCCCCTCGGGCTGGGCCGAGAGCAGCAACGAGACCGACAGGATCAGCACCGCGAGGGCGGTCAGCGCCACCATCGGCGCCTCGCCCGGTAGGATCGTCGTCAGGAGAGGCAATCGGAACGCCCAGCCCGAGGCGACAGTGATCGAGACCGCGATGCCAAAGTAGGCGAGCGCCCGGGACATGGCCCTTGCCCTTGCCGCGGGACCCGCCGCAGCCGTGTTGTCCGCTCGTCGAGGAACCTGTGCCAACTCTATTCCCGTCCGCAGCCTGGCCTTGGGAGAACGCACCGGCCCACGCGACGTTCGCGGTCGCGCCTTCTTGGTGCCGCGGTTGCCCGAATCCCCCAGATCCGGCCGGGGAGGAAGCCGTCCCCTTGTCGGTGGCGAGGCAACAGAAGGAAGGTTAGTCCGCTCCATTCAGTAACAGGCCAGCGCAGGTCAAGCTGCTCGGCTTCCGGTCCGCTCCCGTCCGTGATGCCAATAGGGTGTAAAATGCCAACAACCCCATTCATGCCCGGGACCAGATTATTCCCGCCCCCTGAAACCTTCCGCGGCGAGCCTCCGTACAGGTCGGGGTACGCCCGGTTGGGGCGTGGCGCGGCGCCTCGCCCCGGCGCCCGGAGAGTTGCGCCCATAGGCCACTAATCAAAGAAATTAATTCGATAAATCAGGAACTTGTGACGTATTTCCCTTCTTGCTCCACTGTGCGAAAGGGAAATTCTACCCTGTAAAGGAGATACCGAATGAAGATCACCACCCTCGCGCTCACCGCCTCGGTCCTCGGAAGCCTCGCGCTTGGAACTGGCGCCGCCTCGGCCGCCCCGATGGGCCCGAACGGCCTTCAGGCCGGCCCGGCAGGCATCACGCAGGTCCGCATGACGCACAGCGAGCGCATGATGATGAAGAAGCGCATGATGCATAAGAAGATGATGAAGCGCCGGATGATGAAGCGGAAGATGATGATGAACCGCATGTAAGCGGCCATCCCGAACGCGGCGGCCCGACCCTCGGTCCGGTCGCCGCGCCCCTCGGTCCTCAGGACGAGCCGCCCTTGTGCCCCGCACCTACCTGACGCGCTCCGCCCCCGACACCGGAGAGGTCGAGCATCGGCGCTGGATGTTCAGGCACCCCGCCGTCATCCGGATCACCCACTGGGTCAACGCCCTGTGCCTGCTCGTCTTGCTGATGAGCGGCCTGCAGATCTTCAACGCCCACCCGGCCCTGTACTGGGGCAAGGTCTCGACCTTCGATCACCCGCTGCTGTCGATGACCTCGACTGACGACGACCCGCCCAAGGGCGTCACGACCTTGCTAGGCCACAGCCTCGACACCACCGGCTGGCTAGGCTCCTCGCCCGGCGCTGACGGCGAGCCGGCCGACCGCGGCTTCCCCTCCTGGCTGACGCTTCCCAGCGATCAGGACCTCACGGGAGGGCGCTCCTGGCACCTCTTCTTCGCCTGGGCCTTCGTCCTGAACGGCGCCCTGTACCTCCTGTACGGGCTGCTGAGCGGCCAGCTTCGCTTTCGCGTCGTCCCGCAGCGCGACCAGGTCCGGCATTTCGCCGCCTCGGTGTGGGAGCACGTGACCCTGCGTTTCCCGCAAGGCGACGAGGCCAAGCGCTACAACGTCATCCAGAAGCTAACCTACGCCATCGTGCTGTTCGTGCTCTTGCCGATGCAGGTTCTGGCCGGGCTGGCGATGTCTCCAGCCATGGACGCGGCGTTCCCGTTCCTCCTGACCCTGTTCGACGGGCGGCAGTCGGCCCGCACGGTCCATTTCGTCGTGGCGGCCCTGCTGGTTCTGTTCGTGGTCGTCCACGTTGCCTTGGTCGTGCTCTCGGGGTTCTGGAACAACATGCGCGGCATGCTCACCGGCTGGTTCGTGATTGAGCGCAAGGTCGAGCCCGCATCGGCGGACCGCGCGGGAGACCGGGCATGACCCGGAAGCCCAGCCGACGCTCCCTCCTGCTCGGCGCCACCGCCGCGGCCGGAGCAGCGATGCTCGGAGGCTGCGACCGCCTCGGCGAGGCCGACTGGTTCCGGCGCACGCTCAAGGCCGGCGAGGACGCGAACCTGTTCGTGCAGCGGCTGCTCCTCACGGAGCGAACGCTCGCGCCCGAGTACGCCGAGGCCGACATCTCGCCGTGGTTCAAGCCGAACGGCACCGAGGATCCGCCGGACCGGGCCTACAAGGCGCTGGAGCGGCGCAAGTTCGCGGACTACCGGCTGGAGGTGTGCGGCCTCGTCGAGACCCCGCTGAAGCTTTCCCTGGCCGAGTTGCGCAAGCTCCCTTCCCGGACGCAGATCACCCGGCATGACTGCGTTGAGGGATGGAGCTGCATCGGCAAGTGGACCGGCGTGCCACTGTCCGAGATCCTGGACCGGGCACGGCTGAAACCGCAGGCGCGCTACGTCGTGTTCCGTTGCGCCGACACGATGGACCAGGGCGAGGACGATGGCGCCGAGGGTGACGGGACGGAGGACGCCTCGTCCGGCGGCAACGCCAACCCCGCGATGACGAAGCAATCGGGCGGGGGTGAGGACAAGCGGGATTCCGGAGGCCAGCAGGCCGCCGAGGGAAGCTCCACTGGCAACGACGCGCCCATTCGCTACTACGAGAGCATCGACCTCGTGGACGCCTTCCATCCCCAGACCATCCTCGCCTACGAGCTGAACGGGAAGACCCTGCCCGTGGCGAACGGCGCTCCCCTGCGGCTGCGCCTCGAACGCAACCTCGGCTACAAGCAAGCCAAGTACGTGATGCGCATCGAGGTGGTGGAGAGCTTCGCCGACATCGGCGAGGGCAAGGGCGGATACTGGGAAGACCAGGGCTACGCTTGGTACGCGGGAATCTGACCCGCTGCGGCGATCAGGGGTCGGCGCATGCGCGGGAGACTAACTCTCGGCGATGAGATCCTTGATGCGGGTGGCAAGGGTTTCCAGCACGGACGGCTTGGTCAGGACCTGCATACCGGGGCGCAGGTAACCGTTCCCGAGCATGGCATTTTTTTGCGTAGCCGGTGATGAACAGCACCTTGAGATCTGGGCGACGCTCGCAGCCGGCATCGGCCATCTGGCGCCCGTTCATACCCCCTGGCAGACCGACGTCGGTGACCAGCAGGTCGATGCGCACGTCCGACTGCAGCACCTTGAGGCCGGCGACGCTGTCGGCCGCCTCGATGGCGGTATAGCCGAGATCCTCCAGCACCTCGGTAACCAGCATCCGCACCGAGGGCTCGTCGTCGGCGATGAGCACCGTCTCGCCCTGGCCCGCCTGTTCCACCTCGGCGAGCCTGCGCACGACCTCGTCCTCGTCGGCCTCGCCGTAGTGCCGCGGCAGGTACAGGCAGACGGTCGAGCCCTCGCCGACCTCGGAGTAGATGCGCACCTGCCCGCCGGACTGCTTGGCGAAGCCGTAGACCATGGACAGGCCGAGGCCCGTGCCCTCGCCGGTGGGCTTCGTCGTGAAGAACGGCTCGAACACCTTGCCGATCAGGTCCGGGGCCATGCCGGTGCCGGTGTCGGTCACGCAGACGCCCAGGTACTGGCCGGGCGCGAGGTCGTGCTGGCGGCCGCCGGCCTCGTCGATCCAACGGTTGGCGGTCTCGATGGTGATGCGGTGATGTCGGACGGCGGCATGGCACTCGCAGGACGCGGCTTCCGCGCGTGCACGGTCCGGCAGCGTCAGGCGCCGGTGGCCGATCTCGATCAAACCCTCCCGATGTATGCGCCCGAGCACTTCCGTAAGGTAGGCGCGGCGCACCCGAGCATGTCGGCTAGGATCTCACGGGACACCGGTAAGTCGGGCGTGCCGAGGCGGTCCTGCCGG